>JBGAVA010000009.1:0-41889 GCA_044228355.1 Saccharimonadales bacterium (SeqCode) | reverse complement strand
CGGGGAGGAGGTTTTTTTGTTGGAGAGGGGCAACGGCCAGCGAGCGACTGATCAAGTTATCAACAAACTATCAACCATCAACTATCGACTCATCAACAAACTAGCAACTGGGAACGAGCAACGGTTATTTGTGGATAGGCTGTCGGCTAGAAACAAGATGCAGCGGAGGGCTTATTATTGTACTTGCAAGAGCAATAATAGGCCTATTATTGACTTTTTGTGAACGATTTGCTACAATGACTGCATGACGTATATAGCTAGGAGTATCGAACCATACCTACGGGATAAGTTGGGGCGTGGCAGGGCTATAGTCATATACGGTCCGCGCAGATCTGGCAAAACAACCCTGGCCAAGCGGCTGCTGGAAACGTATAACAAAGGGGGTATAGCCGAATATCAGACCGACGATCCGAAACAAGCGGCGTTGTTTACGGCTGACGGCGAGGCGCTGCGGCGGCTTGTGGCCGGCAAAAAAGCTGTGTTTATAGACGAGGCGCAGGCTATAGAAAATGCCGGACTAGTTATGAAATTGCTTGTTGACATGTTCCCAGAGGTGCAAGTAATTGCCACGGGCAGCTCTAGTTTTGAGCTATCCGACAAGCTAAAAGAATCCATGGTCGGCAGAGTGCATACGGTGACATTACTGCCGCTTAGCGTTGAAGAACTGGCAGTTAATGAACGCGGCCGGTTGCTGTTTGACGTGGAACGCTCACTCACGTACGGCGGGTACCCAGAAGTTATCTTACGTCACGATATTGAGGCTACCGAACGGCTGCAGGCTATAGTGGAAAGCTATCTTTATAAAGATATCCTTACACTCACAGACACGCGTAATCCGGAAGTCTTAGGCAGGATGCTGACGGCTTTGGCGCTGCAAGTTGGGCAGGAAGTGTCATACAATGAGCTGGCTGGTATGCTGGAAGTCAGCCGGACGACTGTAGAGCGGTATTTGTACCTGCTAGAGCAATGCTATGTGGTGTTTCGGTTACATCCACTCAGTAGTAATCCGCGTAAGCTACTCGCTAGCCGGAAGCGGAAGGTGTATTTTTATGATTTGGGAGTACGAGCAGCATTTGCTGGGCAGCTGGGCATGCGCGTGACAGAAACGTCGCAACTGGGCGGGGTTTTTGAGAACTTCTGCGTGTTGGAACGCCTGAAGGCGCGACTAAACTATCAGATGTATGGTCCTACCTACTACTGGCGCAGCCCCGATTCGGAGATTGACTACGTGGAGCAGTACGCCGGGCAAACGTATGCCTATGAGATAAAGTGGAATAAAGTTAAACGGAAGCCACCGGCACGGTTTTCATCGCAATTTCCAGAGGCTGGCTTTGTGAGCATACATAAGGATAATTTCTGGAGGCTAATTGAGGCTGGCCGCGGGGAGTAGAGATAAGAGTTATGAGATAAGAGGTAAGAGGGGGCATGGGGCAGAAGAAGGAGCGAAGAGCGGAGCTGAGGGGGAACGATCTACGAGCAACTGATCGAGTTATCAACAAACTATCAACTATCAACTCATCAACAAGCTAGCAACTGGGAACAACCACCTACCATCTACCGATGTGCTATTTGTAGAGTTGAGAGTGGGTGCTGACGGCGACGAATAGCAGAGTGTCGGCCGAGACAATACGAAAGTGGAGGCGCAGGTCTCCACCGGCGCTTATGGAACAGTAACCCGTCCATTCGCCCCTTAACCGGTGTATGCGAAGTGCCGGTGCTAACGGGTTTTCAAGATACAGCGCTAACGCTGCTTTGGCGCGGAGTTGCTTGGGGCGCGGCAGCTTGGCAAATTGCTTATCGAACTCTTTGGTGAAATCTATATGCACGGCGGTCTAGTCCATGAGGCTACCCAGATGAGACAGGGCGTCTTTGGGGCTGCGGGTATGAGTAATGCCACGGCCTGTTTTGTAGTCGGTATCGGCCTGGCGCATGATGTCTTGCAGGTACGGGCTTGGTTCTGGCACTGTACTGAGGATGACACGGCGGTCGCGCAGGGCTTGTTTGACCACAAGGTTTACGAAAGCGGTCGTGGATATGCCGAGTTCGGCGGCGAACTGCTGGAGGTCTTGCTTGGTCGTTTGGTCGGTTTTGATGCTGAGCAATGTAGTGGACATGCATACATTGTATGTGTAATGTATGGCTTTGTCAATGACCGCCGGAGGCAAGGATCAACGAGCAACTGATCAAGTTATCAACAAACTATCAACAGACTAGCAACTAGCAACAACCACCTATCCTGACCCACGCTCACTTTTTATCACGCTGTCATTCCGACCCCATTCGGCTTCGCTCAGGGCAGGCTCCGTGGAGGAATCTCGTTAGATGCGAACACGGACGAGATCTTTCGACTACGCTCAAGATGACATCAAAAAGTGAGCGTGGGTCAGCCACCTACCATCTACCATCTACCGATGTGCTATTTGTAGGGTTGGGTGTGGGCTAAAAGATGGTAGAGGAAGACCGATCATTGGGCTTTTGCAGTCAAGAGGTATGAGAGAGTAGCGATAATAACGTTATTACGGAGGGTGCCTAAAAGAAGTGCTTAAGGCGGTGTTATAACGAAAGTCCTCACCTAAATACTTGAATTTCAGTGAGTATAACTCACCCAAATATTGCAATTTCGGTGAGTTTGGTGTAGTATGGACGTATGTATCAGACCATACAACGCTATTTGGATATGGGCAGCGAGCTCACCCCCGGCAAAACACTTGTCGTTTTAGGGCCACGCCGCGTTGGTAAAACGACGCTGCTAAGAGAGTTTTTGGGGGAGACGCAGAAGAAAACACTTTTGTATAGTGGCGATGAAGTGAGCACACAGCAAGCCTTTGAGGTACCAGATAGCGCACGCCTGCGCTCGCTGCTCGGGAGTACTGAGGTACTTGCCATAGATGAAGCCCAGGCCATACCGCACATTGGCCAGACACTAAAAATCATCAATGACCATTTTCCGGATGTAGCCGTGGTAGTCACGGGTTCGTCTGCATTTGAGCTGGCCGGCCAGGTGGGCGAACCGCTGACTGGGCGGAAAACCACGAGGTATTTGTACCCGGTGGCCGTCACCGAGATTTTGCACAATGCAATTGCTCCAGAGCATGACCTTGTGCAGTGGCTCCCAGAATGGCTGGTGTATGGTATGTACCCAAATGCGTTGACTGCCGAAAGCCGTGCGCACAAAGCTGAATTTCTACGGGAGCTGATCGATTCTTACTTGCTGCGTGATATTTTGGCTTACCAGGAAGTGAAAGGTTCGAGCGTACTGATGCAGTTGCTTGTGTTGCTGGCGCACCAAGTTGGGAGTGAAGTGTCTCACACAGAGCTCGGCCGCTCACTCAACATAGACAAAAATACTGTAGCGCGGTACCTGGATTTGCTGGAGAAGTCTTACATTATTTTCCGGCTGGGCGGCTTTAGCCGTAACCTTCGCAGCGAAGTCACGCGTATGCCAAAGTACTACTTTTACGATGTAGGAGTCAGAAATGCCGTCATAGGCAACTTCAATCAATTGTCTTTGCGTGATGACGTGGGGCGGCTGTGGGAGAATTTTATGATGACAGAGCGAATGAAAAAGCGCACCTATAATAGAATATATGCAAACCAGTATTTCTGGCGTACATGGAAACAGAACGAGATTGACCTCATAGAAGAGCGCGACGGCCAGTTATATGGCTATGAGATAAAATGGCGAGACAAGCACGTCGCCCCTCCTGCAGAGTGGCTTGAAGCGTACCCTGGTAAAACGCAGTGGCAGACAGTGACGCCGCAGACCGCTTGGATGTTTTTGAACGGAGACTGAGTGGAGGGAGACGGGGTGTTTGGGGGGTGGGGGCAACGAGCAACTGATCAAGTTATCAACAAACTATCAACTGCCAACAACCAACTACCATATACCACCTACCACCTACCATCTACCATCTAGCGATGTGCTATTTGTAGGGTTGGGTGTGGTACTGACGTCGACGAAAAGCAGGGTATAGGGTTCGGAGTTAAAATGTTAGGCAAGGGTGTCGAGCAGGGTCGCTGGGCTAAGGACGGTGTAGGTCGCAGTAGAGTAGGCTTGGCGGAAGGCGGTGGGCACACGAGGCTTTTTGGCTGCTACCGACCACTTACATTCGTAGGCATGCAGCTGTCCGCCACGGTCTTCTATGAGGTCAATCTCTTGTTGCTGCCATGTCCGCCAGAAATAGCTGTGCCCAAACGAGCCTTCGTACGACAGAGCCTTCACTCGCTCCATAACCGCAAAATTTTCCCACAAACCTCCTACATCGTCGCGCTTCTCTAGGGGGTTGAAGTTATCTATGAGCGCGTTTCGCACGCCAACATCGTAAAAGTAGTATTTGCTGGTACGCGTGACCTCACTGCGCAGATTGCGGCTGAGTCCACGCAGGTTGTAGATGATATAACTTTTCTGTAGTAAATCTAGGTAACGAGCAACAGTTTTAACATCTATATGTAGTCGATTTGCTAGTTCGTTCAGGCTGACTTCGCTGCCCAGCTGAAAAGCCAGGAGTATGAGCAAATCGGTTAGCAGCTGCGAACGTTTAACTTTCTCTATTTCCAGGATGTCTTTTAGCAGATACGAAGCGGTTAGCTCCTGTAAGATAAACGCTTTATCTTGCTGAGTGGTAGCGGTGAGCACTTCTGGGTACATGCCGTAGATAAGCATGGTGGGGAACGACTGGCGGAGTTCGTGGTCGTTATGAAGGGCCTTTAGTTCTACCAAAGAAACCGGAAATAGTTGCAACGGTGTTTGCCGGCCAGTGAGCGGTTCACCGAGTTTGCCCGCCAGATCAAAACTGGCAGAGCCAGTGGCGATGATGGTCAGCTCGGGGCGGGCATCTATGAGTAGCTTCAGTGCCCATCCGACGCCCGGTATACGCTGTGCCTCGTCTATGAAAATAGTGTTATACGATGCCGCCCAGTCGAGGAGTTCCGAGAGATTTTGTGATTCAAAGAGATTGCGGACTATGATGTTATCGCCGGTTACGCGCATGTGCGGAGCGGGCAGGTTGGATAGGGCGTGTTCTACGAGTGTTGTTTTGCCAACGCGCCGAGGCCCGTACAACACCGTTACGCGCCGCGGGCGGATGTGGTGGACAAGGTTGTCGTATATGCGGGGAATATGAGTAATCATGTGTATAGGGTATCATACTCCATGTAATTAGTAAAGTATATGGAGTTACATTCCATAAAAACGTACCATTACAGAGGATAGTGGCCGGGGGGAACGATCGACGAGCAACTGATCAAGTTATCAACAAACTAGCAACTGGGAACGAGCAACGGTTATTTGTAGAGTTGAGAGTGGGTGCCGATGAAGCCGAAGATGACGAGTCTGTCGCCGGCTTTTTGGTAAAGGGCACGCATGTCGCCGGTGATATTTATACTGTAGAAACCGGAGTATTCACCGGTAAGCGTGTGTAGGCGCAGGGTTGGGTGATGTGGGTTATCGAGCCAAAGCCTCTGGCGTTCTTTGAATTGGCCGCGTAGTTTGGGACTGAGCCGGGCGTATTGTTTGCGAAAGGTCCTAGTATATTCAATCTTTAGTGGCGGGTTCATAAGGGATTTCGTCTAGGAACTTTTCTGCTTCGGGTAGTGTAAATGGACCGTAGGTGTCGCCTCGGGCAACTTCCGCCTGCATGTCGGCAATACGCCGGGCGAGCTCTGGAGATAGCGGCTCAGCTACCGCGAAACGTACCTCGCCAGTCTGGCCAAATTCACGCAAAAAGGCATTTACCAGCGTACCAAGCGGTACGCCAAGCTGACGAGCGCGTAGCTGAGCGAGGTCTTTTACCTGCTTTTTGGTCTTGAGACTAAATGTCGTTGTGTCCTGCGAAGTATTCATATACCAAAGTATATATTTTGGTATGAAAATAGTCAAGAGGGGGGGGCGGGGGGAACGATCTACGAGCAACTGATCAAGTTATCAACAAACCTGAATCTCAAAACCCCGCCAACAGGATTAGTCGTTATTCTGACCAAAACTGGCGTCTAGATAAAACAGGCTAGATTCCCGCTTTCGCGGGAATGACGTTGTGAGGGTTTTGAGATTCGGGTATCAACAAACGATCAACTGGCAACAACCATCTACCATCTACCATCTACCACCTACCGATGTGCTATTCGTAGGGTTGGGCGTGGATGGAGAAGGCGACGAAGGGCGGAGGGCGAAGGGGACAGGGGGGTGGGTTTCACCTGGGAGAGGGAGAATGACAGGGCTGGGTTTCACCTGGGGTTTTTATTTATTCACATGACGCTTGTGGTTTGGTATGATATCGCTATGAGGAAGATGGTCTTTCTGGCGCTGATGTTATCTGCAGCTGTTTTTGTGAGCGCGGTGTTTCTAGCAAGCAGTGTATCTTACGCTCAGAGCGGCGGTGGCATAGGTTCGGGTGGTAGCGGTAGCGGTGGCGGTAGCTCAGCGGGGCATTTTACTTATTATGGTTGGGGATGGCGAATCTATCCTGTCACGAGCTCTGGCCCATCGGCGGGTTTTCGGAATGGTGCTTCATGGAGCTCGGTACGGTCGACATGCAACGGCTACACTAGCTCCGTAGCGGTTTTTGTTATAGACAATGCAGCTCATCAGCAAAGGGGCTACGACTATAAGAGCGTATATTACGGTCCGCCAACGTTTAGCGCCTACAAGTCGTCCAGCCCATATGTGCCTGTTTCTACTGCTCAGTCTGCATTCAATAGCCTGCCGAGTTCCATCCGGAGCGGTTTTTCGTTCGGTACAAATGTGAGCTGGTTCTGTTATGGAGTTATTGCCCCGCCTCCGCCGCCACCGGTTAACAATACGGCGAAGCTTGAGGGTGCAAAGATAGACGATAGCAAGGCGGGTATATATGGCGGGGGTACGCCTGCCGCACTGAACCCAGTTGCCGTAAGCGTTACTAACAGCGGTTCGGTTACGGCTAATCCTTTCTTTTTTGACGGAGGATCTGGTCATGGCAGTAGTATAAGCATGGGAACGGCCACAAGTATTTCTAGGACAATTGCGATAAACAGCATACCGCCGGGCTGGCAATTAGTGGGGCATAGCATATGTGACGCAGCGAATGCGACCTGTACGTCAGCGTGGTTAGCGGACAATACGACCGCGGCAGGCGTGATGAGCTTCACGCACACATTCTCGCGGGACCATACATATAGATTGCGTTGGGTGTTTCGGAAAATTGTCGCAACTTGCAGTATCCATACTTTCCCCGCCCAGATGCTGGTTAATACCGTAAATAGCTTTACTGTTTCACTCGACATATCCCACTGGAGTTCGTCGCTCTTCACCGCAGGAAGCAATCCGGCTCTTGCCGTTCAAGTCAGAGGTCCGTTACCAACCGCAACGCTCTTGGTGGATGACCCAGGGGTTAATTATACTGTGGCTGGCACGAATCCCGGTACGATTACGAGCGCTCCTATCTCTTTTGCTGCCCTGCAGCCTGGCCGTTATGAAATGCAATGGAAACTGACGGGTGCAGGTCTTGATACTGCACTCTGTCCGAACGGAAATAATGGCAGCTGGAGCAACCCGGCAGTAGGATATGCCGGCTATAGGCCGTTCTTTGACGTGACGGGCGGGGATATACTGTCGGGAGGGGATATACGTTCTTGGAATGGCGACAATGCAGGAACGCTCGGTTATGCCGGGGCGGGAACACAGCTGGCGGCTTTGGCTGCAGGGAGCATACAGAACTTCGTCACCGGTAGCGGGCTACCTGGCGGCACTGCGGCAGAATCTGGCCACGGCCTCGCCTTTGCTAACACGACCTCTGGGGGTACGACTTACGGCGGAGGCTACGCCTTTACCGGGTTTGTACCGAATAACCCGACACAGACAGGTACTCTCTCTGGAGCAGTTAACCTTGGTTCGCTGACAGACGGCGTGTACTACGCAACGAGCAGCATCTCACTCTATGGTCAGCTACCCACTGGTGTGCAGGTTACCATAGTTGCTAGCTCTGGAGATGCGACCATCACGGGCAATGTAACATACGGTGCTTATGGCAGTAGCACGGCTGATATACCTCGGCTGACACTACTTGTTAGTAACGGTAACATCTATGTCGATAGAGGCGTCACTGAACTTCACGGTGTGTACTATGCTGGCGGCTCAGGTGGAAGCGGTAATTTCTACAGCTGCACAAACGGCTCAACGCCCATAAACCTGGCGACGAGCGCTACTGGCTATAACGACTGCCGAAACAGGCTGACTGTATATGGTGCGGTGGCTGCTAACAAGCTAATACTCAGTAGAACCTGGGGGTCTTTGGTGGCTGCAGGCAGTGCACTGGCGGAACCGGCGGAAAACTTCTTCTATAGCCCTGAGCTGTGGCTAGCGCCGGACGGTAGTAACTCAGGTAACAGCACGGTGAAGTACGATTCATACGTTAGCTTGCCGCCAGTTTTATAGCCATCGGTGCGGGGCTAAGCACCTTACGAAAAAGAAAAAACTTGCAACGCGCGATAACGCTCATGTTATAATCGAGGTAACATGAGTATATTGAGTGGGGTATCATCGTTCTTCGGACTGGATATGGGCACAACCGGCATACGGGTGGTTGAGCTGCGTGGCACGGGGCCGACCCGCAGCCTAGTGAAGTACGCGTATGTTCCCATAGACACCAAGCTAGCGCAGAGCGATAGCAAAGCCGACCAGCATAAGCTGGCTCAGGTACTGTCGAACCTAGTTTCGGAAGCGCGTCTTTCGACTCGCAACGTTGCCGTTGGTTTGCCGAGCAGCAAAGTATTTACAACAATCACCGATTTTGACCGCATACCCCAAAACGAACTGGGCAAGGCCATTCGCTACCAAGCAGAATCGCTCATACCGACCCCTCCGGCAGAAAGCAAAATCGACTGGGCGGTTATAGGTGATTCGCCCAAAGACAAGACAAAGATCGAGATACTACTGAGCAGTGTGTCGAATGGTTTCGTTGAGCAGCGGCTGGATATGATCGAGTCCATCGGCCTGAATGTTATTGCGTTTGAGCCAGATAATTTGGCGGTTTCGCGAGCACTCGTGCCATCGGGCACAACGGCGCCGCAACTCGTTCTGGATATGGGGCAACTGAGCACCGACCTGGTTATTACCATGGCTGACGCGCCGCGGCTGACGCGGTCTATCCCAACGGGGGTTGACGCTGTCATCCGTTCGGCAACGCAGAACCTGAACATCGATGACAAGCAGGCACAGCAATTCGTCTATAAGTTTGGCGTCAGTAAGGACAAGCTGGAAGGGCAGGTGTACCAGGCTATCATCGGCACCATAGATTTGCTGGTCAGCGAAATAGACAAATCGGTGAAGTTTTTCCAGACCCGCTACCCAGACGTTCCCATCGAACGTATGATTGTGACAGGCGGCGCTTCGACCATACCGGAATTTCCACTGTATCTGGCCAATAAATTCGGCGTCAATGTGGAGATCGGTAACGCTTGGCGGAATGTCGCTTTCGCAACCGATAGGCAAAATGAGCTGCTGGCCGTTTCGAATCAGTTTGGTGTGGCCGTGGGGCTGGCGGAGAGGTACGAATAATGGTTCAGTTTAACCTTCTACCAGACGTCAAACTCGAATTCGTAAAAGCTCGCCGCACAAAATACCTGATGTTCTTTGTGGCGATTGTGGTGGGTGGGATTGCCATAATGGTGTTTCTGTTTGCCTTTTTCTTCGTAAATGTCGTACAAAAGCAGAGTCTGAACGATCTCCAGGCTGATATAAAACAGCATAGTAATGACCTGAAGAAAGTAAAGAATCTGGACAAAATATTGACCGTTCAAAACCAACTAGGCTCACTAACAACACTACACAAGACTAAGCCGGTAGCTAGCAGATTGTTTGGCTACCTAACTCAGGTTACTCCAGATCAAGCGAATCTGAATAAGCTTACCGTTGATTTTTCCCAAACCACCATGTCCATCGGTGGTAAGGCCCCAAGTCTAGACGCTGTCGGGATATATACCGATGCTCTCAAGGCTACCGCATATAGGGTTGGTCCAGAATTCAAGCCGAAATCGGCTAGCGATGTTTGTCCAAACCTGGATGGTAAGCAGCAAGTTGTGCCGGTGCGCTATATCATCGACAAGGATCAGAATTGTGTTGTTCCGCCGAAAGCGTTTAGTGATGTGGTGCTGAGCAAGTTCGGACGCGATGACAAGGGAGCGACGTTTACGATTACACTCAAGTATAGCCCCGACATATTCGACGACACCAAAGAGGTTACCCTCATTGTTCCTTCTGGCATACAGACCAATCAAACCAATCTATTCGAGACGGAGACATAAATATGGCTGAACAACTATCTTCGAAACGCACGCTAATCGATAAAGCAAATACCATGGTTGTCGTGATGGTCAGTGCTGCAGCCTTTTTGTTTGTGTTTTCGGCCGTCGCAACCAAGACGCTAATAAGTCAAGCCAATTACCAGAACCGGGTCATCTCAGAGAAGCGCAAAGCACGCGATCAGCTGATCGCAGATAAAGAAGTGGCAAAGAAGCTAAAGAAATCCTACGATGCTTTTGTAGGCACTAGCACTAATGTGTTGGCCGGTAGCCCCAATGGCACCGGTCCAAAGGATGGTAATAATGCCAAAATCATCCTAGACGCACTACCAAGCAGCTATGACTTTCCAGCTCTAGCCACGAGTCTTGAGGTGTTGCTGGCAAGTCAAAATGTCAAAATTAACTCTATTGCCGGCACCGATGATGAGGTTGCGCAGAAAGCCAATAGCTCGAGTACTAGCCCAAAGCCTATCGCCATTCCTTTTGATCTTGCATTCTCCTCCAATTACGATGGGGTAAAAAACGTGGTGGGAGTATTCGAAAAATCTATTCGCCCCGTACAGCTATTGACCCTTGATATCTCTGGTGACAAAGAAGGGCTAACCCTCGCAGTTAGTGCTCAGACGTATTTCCAGCCAGCGAAGTCGCTGAATATTACTACAAAGGTGGTGAAATGAAGCAAAAAGATATAGGCGTCATTATCGCTGTTGCTTTCCTGAGCGCCATAGTCTCCTTCTTGCTGTCCAACAAGTTGTTCGTTACGCCTGAAAACCGTCAGCAAAGTGTTGAGGTGGTTGATGTGATATCACCCACCTTCGATAAGCCTAGCAGTGAATATTTCAATTCTGACAGTATAAATCCTACACTGGATAATCAGCTCAGTAGCACCAACCAGACGCCGTTTAATGCCGATAAACAGTAGGGAGTGTTGTGAGCGTACTTTCTGCCACAGCTCAGACGCAAGTTGAGGATAAGCTCGTTGAGGATGGTGTCCTTACCAGGGCTGACCTGGCCGAGCTAAAGAAGCAATCGAAAGACTCTTCGACACCACTCTTCGGGCTTTTGGTCACGAGCGGCAAAGTCACCAATGAGCAGCTGACAAAAACCATCGCACACGTCGCCAAGATACCATACGTTAATTTACTCGAAGCCAAGATAGATCCGAAAGTTTTGGAATTGCTCCCTCAGGACGTCGCTGAACGCTATATGGCGGTACCGCTTGGTGAAATGCAACACCGACTGGTGGTGGCGATGCTAGACGCCGATAACGTCCAGGCAGTCGACTTTCTGAGTAACCGTATCGGGCGGCCTCTAAAAGTGTATGCTGCAAGTGAAGAAGGTATACGCCAAGTCCTACACCAGTACGCGGCAACTTTTTCTGGTAATTTTGTCGATGCAATTGGCAAAATGGGCGATGAAATGGAGACCGGTACAGCCGCTTCGGAAGAGAAAGAATCCCATAATGCAGCAGATACTATTACAACCATTGTCCAGGACTCGCCTATCAGTAAAGCGTTGTCCACCATACTGGAATACGCGGCCAAGAACCGGGCCAGCGACATTCACATCGAGCCGCTCAAAGAAAGTCTGAAGATTCGCTGTCGTGTTGACGGCATCCTGCGCGAGATAATGAACTTGCCAAAGAGTACGGAACCACCGCTCGTCTCGCGTATAAAAATCCTCTCCAATCTCAAGATTGACGAACACCGTATACCGCAAGATGGTGAATTTACCATAAATACTGCCGGCAAAGATATAGACCTTCGTATCTCGATAAGCCCGGTTATATGGGGTGAGCAGGTCGTCATACGGTTGCTCGATAAAAGCGGTACTAGTCTGCAACTCGAGGAAATGGGCTACCACGGCCGCAGCTTGCGCGCTATTCGTGCGGGGCTAGAACGGACCAATGGCATGATACTGACGTCCGGTCCGACGGGTTCTGGTAAATCGACCAGCCTGTACGCGCTGCTGCAGGAGGTCAAGAACGACGGAGTCAATATCGTGACGCTCGAGGACCCCGTCGAATACAAAATGGAGGGGATCAACCAGATACAGGTGAATGCCGATGTCGGGCTGACCTTCAGCAGCGGTCTGAGGTCAATCCTGCGCCAAGACCCCGATATTGTCATGGTGGGAGAAATTCGTGACAAAGAAACGGCCGAGCTGGCGGTGCAGGCTAGTCTGACGGGGCACTTAGTGTTCAGTACGCTCCACACCAATAGTGCCGCCGGAATATTGCCGCGGTTACTCGATATGGGGGTAGAACCATTCCTGATAGCCAGTACGGTGCATGTTGTCATCGGTCAGCGCCTCGTGCGCCGGATAGGCAAAAACAGCGAGCAATACCAGTCCACCGCTGCCGAGACCACCGCCATAAAGGAAGCTCTCGGCGGCATGCTGCCAAAAGATGCTGCTCAGATGCCAGAAGTAGCTAAAGACTTGGGCTACGAGAGCTTGCCATTAGCCACCGATAGCGCTTATACTTTAACTAAGGGCAAAGACAGCCCTGGCTCCCCGGGCGGCTACAAGGGTCGAATGGGGTTGTACGAAGTCTTCGAGGTAAGCGAAGAAATACAGCAGCTTATCCTCAAGCGGTCGACCAGTTCTGAAATCCAGGCTCAGGCTGAGAAAGAGGGCATGGTGACGATGCGCCAAGATGGCTACCTGAAAGCTCTCGCGGGCCAGACGACTGTACAGGAAGTAAACCGAGTGGCATCAGCTGATAGCGCTTAAACAACTACAGAGTTAAGAGTTAAGAAAAGGGTGGAAAACATGGTACACAATCAACATACAAGAAACGAGAGTAGTGAACCTCTCTTATCTCTTATATCTTATATCTTATCTCCGCGACTGAAAGGAGCCCAATAATGCCCGGCCAACTACGTATAGAACTGCTGCTAGAGGAAGTCGTTAAGAAAAAGGCCTCCGACCTTCACTTGCAGGTTGGCTTGGCGCCGATGCTCCGCGTGGACGGATCTTTACTGCCGGTGAGCGACGCAGATGTGCTGACTGAAGAGACTGTCGAGGGACTCATCTTTGCCATTCTGGACGAAGACCAGAAGCAAATCTTGCTTAAGGACAAGGAATTCGACTTCAGCTTTGCATTCGGCGACCTAGGTCGGTTCCGTGTCAACGCCTTTCATGAGCGCGGCAACTTGGCTGCAGCACTACGCCTTATCCCGAACGAAATGTTGACGATCGAGCAGCTTGGCCTGCCGCCTGTGGTGGGTAAATTTGCCGAATTCCCGCGCGGGTTGGTACTGGTGACGGGTCCGACTGGTTCCGGTAAATCTACTAGCCTAGCGGCACTGATCCACAAGATTAATATGGAACAGGGCAAGCACATTATCACCATCGAGGACCCCATCGAGTACACGCACAAGAGCAAAAAGTCCATCATCGTCCAGCGCGAAGTACACTACGATACATACTCATTTAGCGCTGCGCTACGCAGCAGTCTCCGTGAGGATCCAGACGTAGTGCTTGTAGGTGAAATGCGCGATCTTGAGACGATCGCCAGTGCTATCACTATCGCCGAGACGGGCCACCTTGTGTTTGCGACGCTGCACACCAACAGTGCCGCCCAATCTATCGACCGTATGGTCGACGTGTTCCCGCCGCATCAGCAACCGCAGATTCGCGCTCAGCTGAGTAACATCCTCATGGCCATATGTTCGCAGCGGCTCGTGCCGGCTATAGGAGGGGGTCGTATCGCGGCGGCGGAAATACTCGTGGCGACGCCTGCTGTACGTAACATCATCCGAGAAGGCAAGACGCATCAGCTAGACGCTGTTATCCAAACTGGAGCCGAATTCGGTATGCAAAGCATGGATAAACAACTGGTGCAGCTGATACACGCCGGCAGCATTAGCTATGATGAAGCTCGTAACTTTGCTGTTGACGTTGATGAAATCGATAGGCTCATGAGGGACTAATCCATGAGAGTCAAGAGTCAAGAGTCAAGAGTCAAGAGTTTACGCTACGGGGCTAACTACTTCATTCTTCATTCTTCATTCTTCATTCACCGACCAAAGGGAGCTACGGCATGCTGAACTACAGCTACACGGCGCGCAATCCGCAGACAGGCAAACAGGTCAAAGCGGCCGTCCAAGCCGATAGCGAATACGCCGCCGCCAAGCTCATTAGCGCCCAAGGGCTCGTCGCGACAGATGTTCAGCTTGAGTCTCAGGGTGGTGCATTCGGTAACTTCAAAGGCAAGGTTAAAGCAAAAGACAGAGTCCTCTTTAGCCGCCAGCTGAGCACGCTCATAAATGCCGGTTTGCCGCTACTCCAGGCGCTCCGGAGTGTCAATAATCAGTCGACTAGCAAACCGCTGAAGGTAGTGACTAGCCAAGTTATCAGCGACGTCGAAGGAGGTGGTACTCTAGCGGCCGCCATGGGCAAGCACCCCCGCGTGTTTAACCAAGTGTATCTAAGCCTTATCGCTGCCGGCGAGTCATCCGGTACCCTAGACCAAGCACTCGACCGTTTGGCGGTGCAGCAGGAAAAAGAAGCCGACCTAAACGCCAAGATTCGCGGCGCCATGATTTACCCAATGGTAGTACTCGGCGTGATGATATTGGTAATCGGATTTATGGTAGTTAAGGTATTGCCTCAAGTGAAGAGCATTTACGAGGGCATGCCAGGTCAAGAGCTGCCGTTACTCACCAGGATGATGTTGGCCGTATCGGACTTTGTCATAGGCTATTGGTGGGTCATAATCATTGTGCTGGCCTTCATGATTTTTTTCACAACTCGTTGGGCACGAACTGGTCCAGGTAAACAAGTCGTAGATAAATTTAAAATGAAAGCCTGGCCCATCGGCCGATTATTCATGAAAGTGTATATGGCGCGGTTTGCGCGTACCGGAACAACGCTGGTGGCAAGCGGCGTACCGCTCCTACAGATGCTAAATATCTCCGCCCAAGCTGTCAATAACGTGCATATATACGATGCGATTATGCATGCCGCCGAAAAGGTGAAGGGTGGAAAAAGTCTCGCCGATAGTATAGAAGGAGACCCAAACTTCTTACCGCTTGTACCGAATATGCTGCGGATCGGTGAGCAATCTGGCGCCTTGGAGCAGATGATGGCTAAGGTCGCAGACTACTACGAGAAAGAAGTCGATACTGAAGTAGATAACATTTCTTCCATCATTGAACCAGTTATGATGGTTGCTCTTGGTATTGTTGCTTTCATGATTGTGGCCGCTGTCCTCTTGCCAATATATGGTTTAGCCGGGAGCGATAACCTGGCAGGATAGCCGTAACTGTGCGATATCTTACAGCTGTAGCCATATTAATCGACGAAAGGCTTGCATATGCCGGCATAGAACCGTATATTTGTAAGCATAAGCATAAATTAAGGAGCAAAGGGGCACTTGCACTATGCGAAAGACACTTCAACAACGTAAAGAACAGGGTTTCACTATCGTCGAAGTCCTGATCGTGCTGGCTATAGCTGGTTTAATCATATTGGTCGTACTCCTAGCGGTACCAGCTCTGCAACGCAATGGTCGTAACTCTGCCATGAAGAGCGATGCTTCAGGCGTGTCTGGTGGTATTGCTGAATTCCAGTCTAACAATGACGGCGCCATGCCTACATTGGTTGCTGGAACCGGTACGGTTGCTATTTCTGGCGCCGCCGGGACAACAGCTACCAACGCAAAGGTTCAGGGCAGTACTGTTGTAAACAGTGCCGCTAACCATACTCCTCCAGTCGGAACTATCAGTGTTGACTTACGGGATCGTTGCGATAGTACAGGGAATGCAAACGTGCGTGCTGCAGCTGTCTGGTACGCCATAGAGAACTCGAGCGGAACTCCGCAGTATAAGTGTATAGATAATTAGGTATCCTATACCACACAAAAGACCCGCAGAACGCGGGTCTTTTGTGTGGTATTATGGCTGCAATGATGCTTTTGGTTATACTTTTCGGCTACGGGGTGATATTTGGGAGCTTTATAAACGCTCTGGTATGGCGCCTGCACGAGCAAGGAAGAAGTAGAGACAAGAGACAAGAGACAACATACAAGAAAAGAAGCAGACAGGCGAGTTATTCGGTTTTGACTGGGCGCAGCATGTGTCCGAAATGCAAGCACGTGCTCGGGGTAAAAGACCTGGTACCGGTATTTAGCTGGCTGAGCCTGCGCGGCAAGTGTCGGTACTGCCGAAAACCCATTTCTGTGCAATACCCGCTTGTCGAACTGCTGACGGGGCTACTTTTCGTCATATTTTACCTGGGATGGCCACTTTCTCTCAGTGGACTTCACTTGGTTTGGTTCCTGTACGGGCTGGTGTATCTGGTGTTTTTTATGGCTCTGGCGGTGTACGATGTGAAATGGTTCCTGCTACCCGACCGGCTTGTATTCTCGCTCATAGCCCTAGCTGCTAGCCAGGTGGTCATAACAAGCCTCTGGCGGCAGAGCTTGAGCGAGCTGTGGCTGCCTGTGGCCGGTGCCGGGCTGTTTTTTGGGCTGTTCTGGGGGATTTACCAGCTTTCGGCGGGGAAATGGATAGGCGGCGGTGATGTGAAGCTAGCAGCAGCACTGGGGCTCATAGTCGGCGGCCCGCTGGAGGCCATGATGGTGCTTTTTGTTGCATCGCTGCTCGGCACCATGGTAAGCATCCCACTTTTGCTGCAGGAAAAAAATGGGCTGCACCAGCATATTCCTTTTGGCCCGTACCTCCTAGCAGGTTGCCTCGCAGTGGTATTGTACGGTGATAGGCTTACGGAGTGGTATACGGGGCTATTCCTGTAGTTTGCGCGCATAACGCTTGTGGTATACTGGAGTCTATGAATAGGGGTGGTAAACGAGCATCTACCCAGGGTTTTACGGTCGTTGAGACGCTCATAGTGCTAGCGGTAACGAGTGGTTTGTTCATTATAACCGCCATTGCCATAAATGGCCGCCAACAAAAGACAGAATTCCAAGTTGGGATACGCAATCTTCAGCAACAGTTTCAGCAGGTGATTACCGAGGCTTCAAATGGCTACTACCCATCGAACGGCCACTTCCAATGTACTACCGTAGGACCTGGCCCCAATCTGCATATTACAGGAGGTACGAATGAACAAGGGGGGAACGGAGAGTGTACGTTTATAGGCAAAACTATTGTTGTTGGAGGTCCGCAGCACGTCGATAACTACAGCGTATTCTCACTGGCCGGCCGGAGAGTGCTATCCGATGGTATAACGGAAGTCCGTAATCCGAGCGAAGCAATGGTAACGGCTATTGCACGCAGCGCAGTGAACCCGAGCAACTCTTTTACGGATTCCGAAAACAAGGTCCGAATTCCGAATGGATTAACGTTTGTGCAGGCCCGAAGGGTAGGGGGCGCTTGGACGCCTAGCGTATTTGCTGTGAGCTTCATGAGTAGTTTTGCCAGTTTCGAAAGCTATGGCGGTGAAGAGGGTGGAGCACAGAGACTTGAGCTAAGAGGATTCAACTACTGGCCCTCCGCGCCCGTGGATGCAGATTCGATAAATAATGAGGTGTCAGGGGCTACGAGCTTCCCGCTTATATCTGAAGGAGTGGAAATGTGTTTTCGCAGCAATGGCACGAACCAGTCAGGTTTGATCATGATTTCGAGCGGCTTAGCTGTCAGCTATAAGATAAAAGCGGGGGTCGTATGCGCATAAAGCAACGCCTATCAAAGCCTGTTAATAGCCGCGGCGACACCATAATTGAAGTACTTATTGCCATTGGCATAGTAAGTCTGGTACTAACATCAGCGTATGCATTAACCAATAAAAATGTATCCTCCATTATGCAGGTCCAAGAGCAGGGTTATGCCCAGAAGCTGGTTGAGCAGCAGGTTGAGTTGCTGCGGGCTGCTGTGACGAAACCGACAGCCGACGGCTGCTTTCATCCAGACAATGGGGCTTTTGTAACCCCGGTATCCAATGTCACGTGTCAACCGGTAGTGGGGAGCGTGAACTATGCTATTGCAATTAAAAATAATCCGACAGGTTTATCGCCAGCCGATTACAGGGTGAGGGTGAATTGGGATAAGCTGGGCGGCGGAACGGGCCAGGTAACGGTGTATTACAGGGTAGCAATATGAACAGACGCCAATCTTATGGCAAGCAGAGCGGGTTTACCATAGTAGAGCTTATGATTGCCACCATGGTATTCTCGGTCATACTGACCGTGATAACTATGGGTGTGATTTCATTTTCAAATAGATACTATAAAGGCGTCCATGCTTCTACGGTGCAAAATACCAGCAGGGCTATCATGGATAATATTACACAAGCCATTCAATTCGGTACAGCTACAGTTACCCCTAGCAGCGGAAACAACTTTTTTTGCGCGGGCGGTTCGGTTTTCATGTTTGATGCTAACGGGGTCATGTTCACGGGATCTTCTGGACAGCGAGGCGTGTATGTTACTCCGAAAACTATTGATCCGTGTCAAAACCAGCCTATGACTGGGGGCAGGCAACTCCTAGGCAACCGTATGCGCGTTACCTTCCTAAGTGTTAGCAAACTGCCAGGATTTAGAGATATGTATCAGGTGCGGCTAGCTGTAGCGTATGGTGACGATGATGTACTGTGCGCGCCTTCATTGCCCCAAGGATGTTTGGTGACCGCGAGCTATACCTCAACGAACTTTATCAACCGCCCAGATGTAGCCTGTAAGCCGGGTAATGGTAATCAGTACTGTGCAGTTAGCCGCTTGACCGCAAACGTGGAAAAAAGAGTGACACCGAACTAAAAAGGATACGGTATAATGAGGATAAGCATGAGTAGTTTAGGTAAGAATGACGAGCGAGGGTTAGTATCATTTATGATCACCATAGTTATGATGGTCGTAATATCTCTCATTGTTGCGGGTTTCACTCAGGTAGCGAACCGAAATCGTCGTCAAGCCCTGGATCGTCAGCTGAGTACACAAGCTTTTTATGCCGCCGAATCTGGTGTCAATGACGTTATCACCAAGATTAAAACAGCGCAAAATGCCGGGCTGCCTATACCTAGCCAGACAAGTTGCAACGGTTCAGATTACCAACCGGTTACTATCAACTCAGAGCCACTTGTTCGATACACCTGTGTTTTTGTGAGCTCCATCGTTCCAGATATAACTGTCCCTCCGACTTCGCAGTCGACGAGTGTGGTGCCGATTAATCCTGTAGATGCCTCAGGCAACCCAGTGAATGCCACGGAACTGACGTTTAAATGGTCCGTTGCCGTTGGCGGCAACACCAACCCTGGGACATGCTCACTTCTAGGACAGCATCCAGCCACCGGGGCTAATAGCTGTGGTTATGCCACGCTTAGAGTAGACCTTTTGCAGAATTCCAGTCAGAATTCTGCTGCTGCGCTGGCTGGCGGGACGTCTACGTTCTATATGCAGCCTGTTCGTTCAGGGGCTGCAGCGTATACGTTTGGCGATAGCGTCGGGCGTAATTTTACCTCCACCAAGGCCAATCGAGTTGCTGCTTCGTGCGTCGCCGCTACGGGGCAGTGTACGGCCACCATACTTCTTAATGGGTCTACGAGTTCTCAATCATATACAGCACATGTATCTACGCTTTATCGGGAGACTCAGGGGCTTATCGTCGATGGCAAAAGCGGTGCTACTAATGTTTGGTTCAAGGATGCCCAAGCTATCATAGACGTGACCGGCAAAGCACAAGATGTCCTGCGCCGTATCAAGGTGAGGGTGCCTCTACACAAACTGGGCGGTAACAATGTTCCGCTAGGCGGCATTCAGTCCGGAGCGACAGTGTGTAAGAGATTCACAGCATACCCGGGTTACTATAGTAACCAATGTCCTTAGACTAGTGCCACCGTATCTATTTATGGTGGAATTTTTCGTGGACGGCTTTGAGGTGGGGGTCGGTGACGTGGGTGTATATCTGGGTGGTAGCGATGTTGCTGTGGCCCAGCATGGCCTGAACGCTCCTCAGGTCGGCTCCATTCATCAGTAAATTTGTGGCAAAAGAATGGCGCATGGTGTGCGGACTGACGTGTTTGGTTATGCCGGCCAGCAGGGCATAGTGCGCGACAAGCCGCTGGATACTGCGGGCGGTGAGCCGGTGATAGTTACCGCTGCGGTCGACCGTCTTACGGCCGCCGTAACGGATGAAAAGGGGTTTGGTGGTGTCGGTACGCTTGTCTAGGTACTGCTGGAGCCACTCTGCTGCCTCGCTGCTGATGAAGATGGGGCGGTCCTTCTGCCCCTTGCCGCGAACCATAAATTCACGCCGTTTGAGGTTTATATGGTCTTTGTCGAGGCCGACAAGCTCAGATACACGCAGGCCGCTGCTAAACAGCAGCTCCAGGATAGCGCGGTCACGCAACCCGGCCTCTGTGGCCGTGTCTGGCTGCTCAAAGACGCGGGCTAGCTCATCTTCGTTTAGAAACGTCACCTGGGGGCGTTTCGTCCGGGATAGCTCTACTACATCTGGTGGCATGCACTCCATTCCGCGTTTGTGGCAGAACTTTAGGAAACTGCGCAGGGCTATTAGGTGATAATTCAGAGTGGTTTTTTGCAGTTCGTCGCTGACGTTCGTTCCGAGGCGGTTAAGCCAGAGGCGCCACTTGCGGATCAGCTCTTGGTCGATATCGGAAACGGCTATGTCACCGGCGTAGTCGGCCAGCCGAGTCAGGTAATGGTCGTAGTTTTGAATGGTTTTTTGCGAGCGGTTCTGCTCGATCTCAAGGTATTCGAGGAAATCGGTCTTGGCCTTGGTAAACTTCATACCTAACAGTGTAGCATTAGCACTAATCCACACACCAGCAAGCCAGGCCCTGTAACTACCCCAACACCACCTGCTAATCTCACAACCTGGTGATAGCAACTTTTTATGACTATAGTCACAAAAAGTTGGTAGGGCGGTAGGGCGGACATTTGGTTGATGGAATCTGGTGTAATCTGTTAAAATGGGGGCAGAAAGAAGGGAATAGACATGGAACAAACCCTCGTTGTGTTTAAGCCAGATGCCGTGATGCGCGGTATAGTGGGTGAGATTTTGACCCGCTTCGAGCGGGCCGGCTTCAAGGTAGTAGGTATGAAAATGGTTCGTCCAGATTACGAACATCTCCATGGTCACTACGAAGGCATCGGTACGCTGAAGACTCGTAAAGGCGAGGAGATCTTCGAGAGCCAGCTAGCAGCCATGCAAGTTGGTCCGGTCATAGCAATGGTGCTCGAAGGCGTGGAGGCGGTGGAATTTGTGCGAAAGATGGTGGGCGACACCCAGCCCAAGACTGCACTCCCTGGTACTATCCGCGGCGATTATGCCCACGTCACGTACGGGCAGGCGGCGTCTGTTGGTATGGGCGTGGCAAACCTGGTGCACGCTTCGGCTACAAGCGAAGAGGCAGCAAAAGAAATAGCCCACTGGTTCTCGGACAGCGAACTCTTTGACTACGAATCCGTCCATGATATGTTCACTCAGCCACGAAAGAAATAAGGCAAAGCTCGTCTTTACGCACGCGTATTTTCGGCAACCCTCATCTGGTATACTGTGGTTGGTTGAAACAAAGCAATCTGAGCACATTTTGTGCTCGATGCGTCCCGATAGTTCAACGGATAGAATAACTCCGTCCTAAGGAGCAGATGTTGGTTCGATTCCAGCTCGGGATACCAATTCGATCCTAACAATGTGTTGAGATAGGAAAACGTAAAACATGAAATACGATGTAGTTGCGTTCGGTGGTTGCTACCTAGACATTAACTCATCCAATCTACCATTTAACGGTGGCGGTATACCAGTCGAGAAGGAAATACGGGGGAATCAGTACCAATGTATCCCTGGCGGATCGGCTATCAATTTTCTGCGGACATTGAAAAGGCTAGAAAGATCAGGGTTGTTTCTTGGTATGAAAGGCGAGGATACTATCGGTGATTTGACAGAGCGGTTGATAGCAAAGGAGGGTCTATCGGGGCGCTTAATTCCCGCAAAAGGCAGACGTACAAATATTGGGTTAAACATGGTCGGGGAAAATGGCGATCACGTTGTCTTTAGTATCGGTAATGCAAATCAGGCACTTGAAGCAGCGCTCATTATCCCGGAGCTTGAAGAAGTATTGCCACGGGCAGCCTTTTTGTATATGGGAACATTATTTAAACTTGATGGTCTATCGCGAAATTTTCTCGATATTATTAGTCTAGCCCGAAATAATGGGACCAAGGTCGTGATTGATCATGGTCGGATAACTCCGGGCGTACCGACGGAACGATTTGCGGAGGTTCGCGCTGCTGTTTTGGCGGCTGATTATTATCTTCCGAGCAGAGTTGAGTTCCTGGAAACGTGGGGCACGGATACTATTAGCGATGGGCTTAAACTCGTACGCTCGAAAGCGCCATCGCTTGTGACAGTAGTAAAGGATGGGGCAAATGGAGCACATTATCTTGACGGCGATAACACAAGGACCATTCCTGCGTTCCAAATCACGTCGGCCGATAATGTTACGGGCGCCGGTGACACATTCAACGCTGGGTTTATTGCCAGCTTGCTAGCGGATCCTGATCTTTCAGCTGCCGTTAGAAACGGCTGCGAAGCAGCGGCTTGGCACATTGGTCATGGAACACCCGCCATGAAATAGTCAGTATACAAACGGAGAGCACGCTAGTCTTCCCCTAAAAAATTCTGGTACAATACGCTTATGGCCAAAAATACTATGGCGACAGTGACGGCGAGCGGCAAGGCAAAATATTTCGACGACCAGTTTGACGACGAGGAAGTGCTGTATGTGTTCCGTAAGCACCCGATAGTCATGCGCAAGGGGCTTGTCATTGGCTCGCTTGGGCTGCTTGTCGGGCCGCTGTATACGCTTGTTCTGACGTATAGCAACAGTACGAATCCTCCGACCATGACGTTTTTCTATCTGAGTTTCCTGGCAAGCGTGGTGCTTAGCGCTGTACTCTTTTTTCCTGCTTGGATGAGCTGGCATTTTAGCGTTTTCATAGTGACTACTCAGCGTTTTATCCAGATTACGCAAAAGGGATTTTTCCATCGCAGCGTGGTCGATATGGGCTTGAGCCAGATACAAATGGTCAACTACGAGGTAAAAGGACTTCAGGAAACACTACTCGGTTATGGTACTATAATGATGCAGACATTTGTGGGAGATTTGCTGATTCACTACATACACCACCCGGCAAAGACCCAAAAACGTCTTCTAGAGATATTACGTAAAGAAGGGGTTGCCGCAACGTCGTTGCCGCAAAGTGAGGATTAAGCGTGCGAAAAGTTACAAAGGGAGCAAAACGGTTGCAGTTTCCTGGGCGGTCAGGTAGGGCGGGCATGGGCAAGATGCGAGCGGTGGTGCCACAGGTTGCGCAGCGGTTTCGTAAGCCATCTTTGCAGGAGCAGACCGAGGAAGCACTCCAGAATGTGCCGAGGATCACCAATGAAACAGTGGCCGAACACCGCGAAGAGGTGCTCAAGGGCGCTCGCAAGTACAAATATCCGCTGGAGCACTCCAAACACCGCATTGTCATCGTCTCTGCCTCGATATTATCGCTCGGACTGATCGCGTTTTTTGTCTATACCGGTCTGAGTTTGTACCGGTTCCAGAGTACATCACTGTTCATGTACCGAGTGACGCAGATTATACCTTTTCCTGTTGCGAAAGCTCAGGGTCGCTGGGTGTCGTACGAAAGCTACCTGTTCGAGCTTCGGCGCTATATGCACTACTATGAAACACAGCAACAGGTTGATTTCAAGACGAATTCTGGCAAATTCCAGATGGCGACCTATCGGCCAAAGGCCTTGCAGCAGGTGATTGACAGCGCATATGTCAAGGAGCTGGCGGCTCGTAACGGCGTATCTGTGAAAGATTCCGAAATCAATGACGCCATTGCGATATTGCGGACCCAAAACCAGCTTGGGAATGACAATACAAAATTAGCCAGTGTCACCAAGAAGTTCTTCGGCTGGTCTGTCCAGGATCTTCGCCGTCAGCTAAAGCAGGAGCTGCTTGCGCAAAAGGTTGCCGCCAAGCTCGATACCGAAGCCTACCGACAGGCGCAAAACGTTTTGCTGCAACTTCGGGCCGGAGGAGACTTCACAGCGATTGCCGCGCAATCATCGGATGATGCCGGCACAAAGGCAAATGGCGGCCAGTATGGCGATACGGCCATAACGTTTAGCAGCCAAGAAGTACCGCCAGTTATCGTCAGGGCGCTTTCCCAGATGCAGCCAGGAGAAGTTTCCGATATTATTACGACACAGACAGCCTTTGAGATTGTGAAACTTCTGGGCGTGGAGAACGGGAAGTATAAAGCGGCCCATATCCAGATTCAGTTCAAAGATATTCAAACCTACCTGCAGCCGCTCGAAAAAGATCATCCCCCGAAACGGTTTATAAGCGTAAAAACCCCCGAATAGTTGCATTTTATACCGCCGCTTGCTACACTTACCCCTGTTAGTTTTGTCTCGCCCATCGAGACACAGCTTGACCCAAATCTCCAATCCAAGGAGCGAAGCGACTGAATGGAGATTTGAGAGGAGCATCCAACTGAGGTTGGAGCTCAAGAAAAGAAGCTTCTGCTTGTTTTCTTGAGTGGAAACCGTTGTTGAGATGCGACGAGCGCCCGTAGTGAAGAGGCCTATCACGCCTCCCTGTCACGGAGGAGATCGCCGGTTCGAATCCGGTCGGGCGCGCCACTAAATAAGTCTCACCGAAGGTGGGGCTTTTTTAGTGGTCTGACCGCTGGCTTGAACCGGCGATCAGCGAGCAGAGCGAGCGTAGATCGCCGGTTCGTACAGGTTTGAGCGTGCAGGAGCTTGCTCCGATAAGCGAGAGCCGTGCCGTATCCGGCCAAAGCGCACCAAATTTGACTTATAATTAAAACTATGCTACCATAATATTCATATATGACAGAACATGACTCAGGATTTGAAGCTCACGCTACTCCAGAACAAGCTCAGGTTGTATTAAGCGAAGTAGACAGGATAACTACTGACGTCACACCTATTGCAGGGTTAAAAGGGTTGAAAAATCATTCTGCGACTAATAAAATCCGTTGGCATGAAGGCAATCTTTTTATTCGTTATCCTGATGGCGAAGCAAATGTTGATGATTCGGATGTAATCAACCTAGCTACTGTGGCTTGGGATGACGAAGACGGCTCGCGCACAAGCTATACGGTAGAGCTTACTCTGGATGGTATGCGACTTTCGAAACATATCTATCCTCCTTCTACTGGTCAAGTCGCTAAACGAGCAGCTCAAACGGCTGAAGCAGTTCAAGTAGGTGATTATGCGTCTGTTGCCGCTAATGCTCTCGCGGACTTAGTAGTCGTCCGACAGGAACAAGCGGCAAGAGTTGCGGAACGTGAGCTTGGATTGCATATAGCGACGTCTAGCGACGCAGTGTCGCTCATTGAACGCCTACAAGGCATTTCGCCTGCTCCTGTTCGGTCTCGGTAAATACTGTTCGGAAATCCGTCTCAATGTAGCGCCAAGTAAAATGACTCACGCGGAAAGGTAAGGGTCATTTTACTTTGTGGGTTCTCACCGACGAGACCGCTCCAAGTTAAAAACCACCCCATTTTAAGGGGTGGTTGTAGGAAACGAAGTTAACTCGACTCACGCAAAACTCCCACCACCCCAGACTTACCACTAGCGTCCATAAGCCACTTTTCTCTCGTCGATGAACCTACAGGTTCACCTCCTCCAGATAAAGTGTCTTCTGGATCACTGGTGGATGACTCTGGATATAGTGCGATTTTGCGTAAGTCGAGTTAAAACGCTGCTATTTTTCTTTGCCCGTTGGCTTGCTGGTAGCACCACAGTATTTGCAGCGAGTGGCTGCAGCAGGGATGCCACTGAGACATTCTGGGCATTCGCGTTCGCTCGGCTTGTCTACCTCATCACTTGGTTTAGCTTTGGCCATGAGTTTATTCAGGGGCATGACCACAAAGAAGAAGACTACCGCTGCAATGCTCAGGAAAGAGATAATGGCGTTAAGGATTCTGCCGTAGTAGAACGCGCTATCATTGATGGTAAATTTCAGCCCCGTAAAATCCGGCAGCCCGCCCACGGCGGCGATAAGTGGTGTCACAAAATTCTCAACCAAAGATGTCACAACCGCCCCAAATGCAGCACCAACTACCACGGCGACCGCTAGATCTACGACGTTTCCGCGCAAAACAAACTTTTTAAAATCTTTTAGCATACCACTCTCCCTGTTAATGATAACTTGTATTGTACTGAGTTCGGCTGCCTCGTCAAGGGTGATTCCCATGGACGATACCGTAGCAGTTCGTTATAATACCACCTGCGAAAACACGCCACCTTAGCTCAGTTGGTAGAGCATCTCATTCGTAACGAGAAGGTCTGGGGTTCAAATCCCCAAGGTGGCTCCACGTAAAATAGCCCTTGCGGGCTATCACGTGGCACCGCCACAGGCTGTGTAGGTAAACTGAACTCGCGCATCTTTAACAAACAGGGCTATTTTACGTGAGACCCGTGATGATTTGCTTGCAAATCATTTTACGGGGACACATACTCATTACAGAATGTTTTATGTGTACGTCTTATATTCAGAAAAGGGGAGGTTCTATATAGGATATTCTTCTGACTTGAAAAAAAGAATGCATGATCATACCGCAAAACGTGTCGCCAGTACGAAAAACGCAAAATACAGACTCGTTTATTACGAGGCTTACTGCAATAAAATGGATGCAGTTATGCGCGAAAAGTTTCTTAAAAGCGGTTCGGGACACAAGTACCTTATCAAACAACTCCATCATTTTCTTACTGAAGATGCTGAGTCTCATCACAATAATGCGGGTGTCGTATAACGGCCATTATGTAGCCTTCCCAAGGCTGAGACGGGGGTTCGACTCCCCCCACCCGCACCAGCACTATCCCGGCGGTTTTTTCTGGTATAATCAACCCTAGCTTCTTATGAAAACTGACAAGCATATCATTCAAGATCGTTCGGCGTTGCTCCTGGTGAGCATAGATACTTTTCTGACCATTGCGGCAGTAGTACTAGTGGGTCTCAAGCTCAATGCCAGCCGAGGCACAGTGAACTACATCATTTCGTACCGCTCCTCGCTCGGCATAGACGGCTATACTCAGGGTACGGTGTGGGATGTGATGAGTTTCATAGCTGCCGCATTGCTCATCTACGTGTTCAGTATCCTTCTGGCATACCGGACGTATAGGGTTCGCCGTGATTTGGCTCTGGCTACATTGTCGCTTTCTATGGCGCTCCTCATTTTCTTGATTATCGTCAGTAACGCGCTTCTGATCTTGCGTTGACCATGACCGACCTAGAGATACCATTTGAAAATGAACGTAAGGGGCACTATCGCTTCTTTGAGATGCTCCCGGGGGCAATCAGCTGGGGGATGTTTGCGCTGCCATTTGTCCTTAGTATCATAGATGTCCGGTTGGCCGCGCTCTTTATGTTTGTCTATGTGCTGATCAATTTTTCTCGGGGTGTAGCCGGAGCAATCCGCTCCATGCAGGCATTTCACACCATGCGTGAACACCAGAAATTGCCATGGCCGGCTCTGCTGCGTGAACTGGGCGAGGGGAGCATACCAAAACGAGCACATCGCCCGCGCTGGCACCATCTGGCGGTGGATGGGACGCAAAATCGCCCACTGCTCATGCAACCCGACAACGTTATTCACGCTGTCATCATTGCGACCTACAAAGAATCGCGGGATATCCTGGTTCCGACCCTCGAAGCCCTGCTGCGCTCGGATTACAACATGAAGCAGGTCATCTGCATTCTTGCCTACGAGGGGCGCGCCGGGAAGGCGACCGAGCTTCAGGCTATAGACCTCGCCAAAACGTACAAAAACCAGTTTCTCGACACATTGGCGGTGAAACACCCTGCAAATATCCCCGGTGAAATTATCGGGAAAGGCGGTAATGTTACTTTTGCTGGCCGGGAATTGCAGCGCTACTTAGAAAAGCATGCTATCGACCCGCTACGGGTGGTTGTCACGACGCTCGATGCCGATAATCGTCCGGATAAGCACTATCTAACAGCACTGACGTATGCCTACATAGTTTGCCCAGACCCGGTGCACACCTCTTTTCAGCCGGTGGCACAGTTTTCGAACAACATCTGGGACCCGCCGGCACCGATGCGAGTACTCGCCACTGGCAATTCGCTCTCTCACCTGATGATGTCGCTGCGTTCGCACGCGCTTCGCAATTTTTCCTCACACGGCCAACCGATGGTGGCACTCATGCAGACCGATTTTTGGAGCGTGCGAACCATAGTCGAGGACGGCCATCAATTCTGGCGTTCCTATTTCCGGTTTGAGGGAAACTACCGGGTGCTGCCGCTACACCTGCCCATATATCAGGACGCCGTGCTCTCCGACACCTACTGGAAAACCGTGAAAGCGCAGTTTTTACAGATCAGACGGTGGACTTACGGCGCTTCCGACGTGGCGTACGTGGCGCACATGGGGTTTTTCCGCCGCAATACCATCTCGAAGATTGATCTGCTGGCCAAGTTCTGGCGCCTGCTGGAAGGGCACGTTACTTGGGCGGTTGGACCGCTGCTGGTGCTTTTTGGCGGCTTCATTCCCGTGCTATTCCACCCCAAAAGCTACGGGGCATTGCAGCTGCCAATAGTGGTGAGCCGTATCCAAACAGTGGCGCTGCTGGTTGCGGTTGTCACGGTGTTCCTGTCGCTTAAAACGCTGCCGCCCAAGCCGGCTCGGTATAAACGGCATCGCTCGGTCTTTATGGTGCTTCAGTGGGCTTATTTGCCGCTTACGACCATCGTTTTTAATGCCTTTGCCGCGTTGTATTCCCAGACAAGATTGCTGCTGGGACGCTATATCTCGAAATTTGACGTGACCGATAAAGCCGTAGTCACTCAGAACGCTTCAGGCAAGAACACAACTAGCTTATAGCGGAACTCACGGTATCGGATGGTAAGCGGCGTATTGCACGCCGGCAACCCGATCAAACCGCTGTAAAACGAGGTGGCTAGTCTGGACAATGCTTTCGCGGGCGATACTGGCACCGCCATGCTGCCTAAGGAGAGAGGCAATGATGGTCGCGGTAAGGGCACTAGCGGCCGCTACAGCGTCATCGCGGTGTCCAAGTGACCGAACCACGCAGGAGTACAATTTATCGCGTTGAAACGGCGCTAAAGAGCCAGATGCGCCTAGAACGAGTAGGCTGGCAGCTAGGTCGGGGATCTCGTGTGTCGTAAAGGTGGCATGACACACCGTGCATAACCGCCGGCGCCATATATGACCGAGTCGTTTCTGCGGCCGGGAGTTTTTTACTGCCGTCTCGCCGCCACAATATATACATACCATGTCTACATGTTGTCATAACGCTGTATAAAAAGCTAGTGGAAAAGCCATAATAAAGGTGGATAAACTTGAAAACCCGGCCATCCTATACGGTTGGCCGGGGCATTGTCCTATGAAAGGTGGACGAACTTATGCAGTCCTGACCCGGCGGACGCGTGCGACGCGTTTTACGCTCGGGAGTTCTTCATAAAACAACTGGAAGCTCTGCAGAGAGCTTGGTTGTTTAGTACTCAGATAGTACACCTCGTTTAACGGGGAACAGTGTAGCGAAATAGTACTTGCAAGTCAAGCCAAAACATTGCATACATAAGCGGTATAACAGGGGCGGAACGCGGTGAATATTCTCTCCGGCACCATTGTAATAGTGGCGGTACAAACCTCGCGCTGGGGCGTTCTCGGGCGGCGGGCGATGTAGGATGGCGGACTTCGTCCTTCTCCGCACAAGCTTTCTCGGAACTAGTTCCTGCGAGAGCTTGTGCTACACCGAACCTTCGTTCGCTGCCGCTCACTTCTACGGTTCTCTCCTACTCGTTAGCACCATAGTAAAAGCCACCAAAAGGTGGCTTTTTACTATGGTGGGCGATGTCAGCAGGGCTGGAGCCTTCACTTTGTCCTCGGAATACATTCCTGCGGGCAAAGTTTGTCTTAGGATTCAAACGACACTCGCTACGCTCGTTCGTAGGTTCGAATCTCACATAATTCACATAGTAAATACCCCTGTTTGAACAGGGGTATTTACTATGGTGGGCGATGTAGGATTCGAACCTACCACCTCCACAACGTCAATGTGGCGCTCTAGCCAAATGAGCTAATCGCCCAGATATCATCTGGTGTATTGCTGCGTACAGCATGGCTACGGATGAAAAGTGCATTGGCTAGAGCGCCACGGCGGAATACTATTCTACTCGTTACACTCGGGGCCAAATGAGCTAGTCGCCCAGCGAACATAAAGACTATAGCAAAGCGCTGTGGATTATTCAACTGTCATAAGGCAGCGTGACACCGAAAATAGACTGTTACAGACTGTATAGCACGCTTGGTATAAAAGTGCCGAAAATGAGTTATCCACTTTTCCACAGGCTACCCAGAAAATGCCCAAAAAAGTACTAGCATCATGCTGCTAGGCCGTGTATACTAGCGTGTGAGGTGAGGTTTTGCCGAGAGGTTTTACCGAACTAAATCATCGGACGTCTTTGCGAGAGCGTCCGATTTTTTATTTACTGCCGGGCTCACTCCTTTCTGTTGGCGTGTGGCATATGGCAGATTACGTTCGGAAGTAGTAGAATCTGAAGTATGAAGCGATACTGGAGAATATTTGCACTAGGGCTGATCGTTTTAGTGGCTGTTTCGTGCGTGCCGCGAGGCGTGCACACCTTCGACAGAGATGATACCGTTAAACTATGGCAGACCCGGTCGATTACGGGCTGCTACGAAGCGAAGCAGCAAAATTCCGCCACTAGACTTCGGTTGCATACGTACGGCGCACCATACAGGGCTCTTGGAACAGGTTATGTAAACTGCGAGGGAGATGCGCTCAGGCTTGTACCGAAAGGTTTCGCTATAAATGCGGCACTTATTGTGATTGCAGCTGGCGTCGTACTATCTATCCGCCGGAAAAAGGCCCAGTAGACCAACGCTGGTTTCTCGGCAAGGTGACTTCTGCTATCATATAGACAGGCTGTGATGTGGATTCACCACCCACGGAGCTTCGTCGGTGTGGCGACAGGGTACGATAACCAGAGTCGCAAGAGTAAACGCCCCAGGTGGAACCTCCTTCTTTGCCCAAAGCCAGGAAGGACCCGAGGCACGCAAGAGAACTACTACTGTTCGGAAGCGTGTTTTTTATTTTTTAAGGCTTTGTCATCCCGAGCGTAGTCGAAGGATCTTCGGTTAAACGGAAGATTCCTCCACTTCGCCTGCCTGCCGGTAGGCAGGGGCGGAATGACTAAGAAGGAGGCTAGAGTGAGCGAAAATCATGACAACCTGTATGCCGTGCGGCATAGTTTGGCGCATATCATGGCTACGGCCATACAAGACCTGTGGCCAGAGGTGAAACTGGGCGTGGGGCCGGTGGTTGAGAACGGGTTTTATTACGACATAGACCTTGGGCCAGATGTGAAACTCAGCGAAGAAGATTTTGGGCGGATAGAAGACAAAATGCGCGAGATCATCGCCAGCGCGCAGCCGTTTGAGCGGTTTGAGATGCCGGTGGCGCAAGCGGTGGAGTGGGCGCGCCAGTACGGGCAGCCGTATAAGGAAGAGCTGCTGAATGACCTTCAGCGTGCAGGTACTACCATCGCAAAGGATCTGGACGCGGCTACGCTCGGTGTTGCATCGGACGGCGAAAGTAAGGTCGAAAATGTGTCGTTTTATCGTAACGGCGATTTCACCGATCTCTGCCGCGGGCCGCACGTAGAATCAACCGATAAAGTCGGTGCATTTAAACTCATGCGCGTGGCAGGAGCCTACTGGCGTGGAAAAGACACCAACCCACAGATGCAGCGCGTCTACGGCGTGGCTTTCGAGACAGAGAAAGACCTGCGAAGCTATCTAAACATGCTGGAGGAAGCCAAAAAGCGCGATCACCGGCGTTTGGGAGCCGAACTAGACCTGTTTATCATATCTGACCTGGTGGGTTCAGGCCTGCCGCTGTTTACACCGCGCGGAACCGTGCTGCGTGAGGAGATCGGCCGTTTTACGCAGGAACTTCGTGAGAAGAATGGCTTTCAGCGTGTCTGGACACCGGTCATAGCCAAAACGGATCTCTATAAAACGAGTGGGCACTGGGACAAGTTCGGCGATGAGCTGTTTCTGGTCAAGAGCCAAGAAACCAGCGATGAGTTTGTCTTGCGCCCCATGAACTGCCCGCACCACGTGCAAATCTACGCCTCTCAGCCGCGGAGCTACCGCGATATGCCGCTGAAGCTCATGGAAAACGCCGGTGATTACCGTGACGAAAAAACAGGTGAGCTGCACGGCCTGAGCCGCGTGCGGTCATTTACCCAAGACGATAGTCATGCGTTTGTGCGTGAAGACCAGATCAAACAAGTTGCCGGTGAGCTCGTAGAAGCGGCAAATCACATGTATGACGTCTTCGGTATGGAGCTGGCATTTCGTTTGAGCTTCCGAGACGACGGAGAGGGCTACCTGGGAGACCCAGCACTCTGGGAAAAGGCGCAGCAGCAGATTGTGGAGCTGGCTCAGGAAAACAACCTGGATTATTACGTCGAGGAGGGTGAAGCGGCATTCTACGGGCCGAAGATTGATTTCATGGCTACAGACGCCATAGGCCGGCAGTGGCAGGTCGCGACTGTGCAGCTAGACTTTGTGCAACCGGAGCGGTTCGGGCTGGAATACGCGACGCAAGATGGTGGCACGGCACGGTCGGTTATGGTGCACTGTGCGCTTCTGGGCTCTCTCGAGCGGTTTCTGAGCGTCTACATAGAGCATACGGCTGGGAGATTCCCGGTGTGGTGTGCGCCGGAGCAGGTGCGGGTGCTGAGCGTCAATCAGGAGCCGGCCACTGTAGAGTTTGCCGATAATTTGCAGCGGACAGGGAAGGAGCTCGGCCTAAGGATAGGGGTAGACAACACAAACGAATCGGTCGGCAAGAAGATTCGCGCTGCAGAAATGTGGAAAGTACCGTACACGCTCGTCATCGGTGAAAAAGAGGTTGGGGGCGGTGAGCTGACGCCGCGCATACGCAAAGATCTAGTCGTCCACGAGGACGTTCGTAGCTACACAGCCGAAGAATTTCTCAAAACCGTCGCCAACGAAGCCAAATCCCGCGTGAGCAAAACCAGTCTGTGATATGTCAAAGCAAGAACTATACGTTGTAAGTGATTTAGACGGCGTATGGGCCCCTACGCCGCACGAGATTATTCGATTTGGGAATGAAGTGCTCGGCCTAGTCCTGGGTATTCGAGACTACCACGAAAATATACCAGCTCTCTGGGGGATCGCCAAGGAGGAGGCGCAGGGATATTGGCAGATGTTCTGTCGAGAATGGATGCCAAAGTTACCTCTCATGAAAGATGCAGAACTGACACTTGAGGTTATGAGGAGAGAGAAAATTCGGGCCGATATTTTTACGTCGAGACGAACTGACTATGCGAGCATTACTCAAGCCTGGGCTGCCAATACCCTGGGGCCATTTCGGGGTGTTCTGCACACACTGATCGACTGGCAGAATGATATAGACGCACACCTTAGGACAAAGGCAGATAGCCTCCATGTGTTACCTCGTATGCCAGATATATTTATTGACGATGAAAGCAAGCACGCTATTGCAATGGCAGAGCGCGGTATCCAAACGGTACTTTTCGGTAAAAATCCAGCACACGTGGATTGCGCTACTCCGACCAACGTTGTGAAGTTGAGGGACCATGGCCAGCTTGCGGAATATCTTGAAGAACAGATAACAAAGTTTCCCAGGGCAGCATAATATGCAGGGGCCCATTGTACCTGAAGCAGGATTCAGAAAGCGGGTGGAGGCGGTGGTAGCGCAGATTCCTCGGGGGCGGGTGATGACGTATGGGCAGATTGCGGCGCTGTGTGGCAATGCGCGGGCGGCGCGTATAGTGGGCGGGATTGCGCACTTCGGCGATCCGGCCTTGCCGTGGCAGCGAGTGGTCAATAAGCAGGGCGGACTGGCGAGCGGCTACCCTGGCGGCCGCCATGCCCACGCAGAGCATTTGCGCGCCGAAGGCATAAGGGTGTCCGAAGACATGAGAGTCGAGGTCGAAAAGCTTCTGTGGTGGCCAGGGGACTAGTGTATTTTGCGACAAGTAGTTAGTATTTAGGAGATATGCAGAGTCAAACTACCAACTACCAACTACCAACTACCAAATCGCCGCTTGTAGTGATTGTGGGCGAAACGGCTAGTGGCAAATCTGCGCTCGCCATGGAAGTCGCCCGTCGGTTCAACGGCGAAATTATATGTGCCGATGCCATGACAGTATATAAAGGTTTCGATATCGGCACGGCCAAACCAAGTGAAAAAGACCGAGCAGACGTGCCGCATCACTTGCTCGACGTAGCCGATGCGGCCGAGGGGTTTACGGCGGCTGAGTTCAAGCAGCTGGCAGAGCGGGCGGTAGCCGATATTTCGGCCCGCGGAAAGCTGCCCATCCTGGTCGGGGGGAGTGGTTTGTATGTCGATAGCGTGCTGTATGATTACCGGTTCAGTGCGCTACCTAACACCTACGAAAGAGATGTATTAAATACAATGTCGCTTGCCGCACTGTGCGATCTTGCCCAGCAGCGTGGGCTGGATCTATCACGCGTAGATACGGCAAATCCAAGACGTGTTATTAGGCTCATTGAGACGAACGGCGAGCCTGCCAAACGCTCTAGTTTACGTGAGCGTACCTGTGTGATTGGTCTAAAAAACGAAAGGGCGCTGCTAGCATCCCAGGTGAAAACGCGGGTAGCGGCTATGCTCGAGACAGGCCTGGCAGAGGAAGTAAAAAGGCTGAGCGGGCGATATGGTTGGGACTGCGAGCCCATGAAGGCCATAGGCTACCGTGAGTGGCAGGCGTACTTCGAGGGTCAGGCAAGCTTGGAAGATATAACGGCACGAATCATCACCTCTACCATGCAGCTGGCCAAGAAGCAGCGGACCTGGTTTAAGCGCAATAATAGTATTCAATGGGTCACCGACCCCAGTAGCGCTGTAGATATTGTGACAACATTTCTGAACAAATAGGTTTTTTGTTCACCACAAAACCTGCTACACTATAGCAAGCACTGAATAAGGGAGGTGCACTATGATTGAGCAGTTATTTGGTTCTAAAACGCGAGTTAAACTCCTACATTTGTTTTACGAAAACCCTAACCGCTCTTTTTACGTGCGCGAGATTACTCGTAAAATCGACGAGCAGATAAACTCGGTTCGGCGCGAGCTGGCCAATCTACTGAATATCGGCATCATAACCAGCGACTCCAGTAACAACAAAGTCTACTACGAAGTGAACCAGAAGTACGCCTACTACCTGCCCCTGCAAGAAATCTTTGGCGGGACTAAACCGCGCAAGACGCGTAAAGCCTCTGCTGCTCCTGTCATGGAGCCAGCGGACATTACGGCGGAAGTTCCGGAAGTGGTGCCGACTCCCGTGCAGACAGAGGTCGAAGAACCTGCCGAGCTCAAGCAGCTGGGTAATGTGGAAATTGCCGCCCTCATGGGTCAGTTCACTCGGGATGAGACGAGTGGGGTTGACGTACTCATAGTGGGCAATGTCAACCGTAATGCCTTGCAGAGGTACGTCACCGAGCTTGAAGAAAAAGAGGGCAAGGAACTGCGCTATACCGTATTCTCGCTCGATGAGTTCCGGTACCGAGCACAGATCAAAGACCGGTTTATCTCAAATGTTCTGCTTTCAAAGAAACAAATACTGCTGGATAAGCCCGGCCTGCTGAGTGCGTAGTTTATAGTTTTTAGTTTGTAGGTTATAGTATAGGGGTCGGTTAGGGGAGTTTCCTATCCACTATCAACTAATTACTACAAACTGGGGTTTTACATGGATATACAATTTTACGGTGCAAACTGCATTGTTATTACGACGAAGCAAGTTCGACTGGTGTTTGACGACAACCTGGCTAGTCTGGGGGCAAAATCTGTCTCCCGCGAGGGTGATGTCTGCTTGTTTACGTCGCCTCACCCAGAGAGCGTCAAGGGTGCCAAGATGACCATAGATATGGCGGGTGAGTACGAGGTGAGCGGTATCAATGTGCGTGGCATTCAGGCCAGGGCGCACATGGACGGGGAGTCGGAACGAAGCGCAACTATGTATAAGGTCACGGCTGGAGACGTCAAGGTGCTCGTTATCGGGCACATCTATCCAAAACTGAGCGATTCCAAACTTGAAGATATAGGGCTGGTCGATGTGCTCTTAGTGCCTGTCGGCGGCACCGGCTACACCATGGATCCGACCGGAGCGCTGCAGGTCGTAAAGGAGATCGAGCCAAAGATATTTGTGCCAACACATTACGACGACAAAGAGCTGAAGTACGAAGTGCCGCAGCAGACCCTAGAAGATGCGCTGAAGGCATTCGGGATTGAGCCAAAGGAAACGACCAAGAAACTGCAGTTCAAACCGGCAGAAGTGACAGATACGACGCAACTCGTCATCCTCGAGAAAGCGTAGGAATCAGTAGTTGGTAGTTAGTATTTGGGGGGCGACGATTACAACTTGGCCTGGACCGCCTTAATGAGGCCGTTAAGGAGCTTATAAACTAGCGTTGAAGACCCAAGTAAACTGTCGAAAGTATCTGAGGTGATATATTGCAGATCTTTCGCGAGTCTTAGCTGTGTCTGTAATTCTGCGACAGATCCGCGTGCAATTGAGTAGAACTGCACCTTCTCTTTTTGGGATATGCGCGCGTAACCCTCGGCGACATTACAGGGTATGGAAGTACCAGCGCGCTGCATCTGACTCGTTAGACCGTACTTCTCGGCCGAAGGAAACGAAGCAGTACAGCGGTAAACACGAAGCGCTAGGTCGTAACTTTCTGTCCACGCATTCAAATTCGTGTATGAACCTTGCATGTGTCCCTAACTACCAAATACAAACTACAAAATACTGGGCGTATATTACGCTAAAAGACCCTTTTTCTTGAGGGTACGGATGGCCTGGGTGCTGACTTTCAGTTTTACTTTTTTGCCGTCGACTTCAACGGTTTTGGTCTGTAAGTTGGGCTTCCAGACTTTCTTGGTGTGGCGCTGCGAAAAGCTGACATTACTGCCATACTGCTTGCCTTTGCCGGTAAGATCACATTTTTGCATGGGTGACTCCGAGTTATGCTTGATTCGACCTGGTATTGTACAGAGTTTCACCTCTGAAGTCAACGCTGCTAGACTCGACTCACGCAAAACTCCCACCACCCCAGACTTACCACCAGCGTCCATAAGCCACTTTTCTCTCGTCGATGAACCTACAGGTTCACCTCCTCCAGATAAAGTGTATTCTGGATCACCGGTGGATGACTCTGGATGCGGTGCGATTTTGCGTAAGTCGAGTATACTGTAGGGTAATGGATGCGGCGCAAGTGATTAGTTTTATGATAGTGATTGCCTGTTTGCTGGTGGCAATGACGGTGCATGAGTTTATGCATGCCTATGTGGGCTATAAGCTTGGCGACTCGACCGCTAAAGACGAGGGAAGGATATCTCTAAATCCGGTTCGCCATATCGATCCGTTCATGACGGTGCTTTTGCCGGCGTTTACCTGGGTGGTGTGGCAGGTCCTCATACTGGCCGCGAAGCCGGTGCCGTTTAACCCAGGCAGAGTGAAGTACGATGAGTTCGGCGCTGCCATGATAGCCCTGGCTGGGCCGCTTTCGAACCTTGCTTTGGCCGTCTTAACTTCACTTGGGATGGGGTTATTTACTCCTTCGGGTTTCACCGCGGATATCTTGGGGCTCTTCATGCGGCTTAATGTGGGGCTGTTTGTGTTCAATATGATTCCCATCCCGCCGCTCGATGGCTCGCGTGTGCTGTATGCCTTTGCGCCAGAACCGGTTCAGCAGTTCATGGAGCGTATAGAACCGTACGGATTTATGATCGTCATCGCCCTAGTCTTCTTCGGCGGCCTCGGCACCATAATCGGCAATATAAACGGCAATCTACTGAACTACTTGACCTAACGGTCGTAAATACTTAGCGATAGGATATTTATCCTCCGTTATATTCTTGCCAGGGTGTCAGTATCCCGAATAAGGCGATATAGACTCCATGAGGCAGAACCTGTGCCCCAGCAACGGCCATGCCGACGTTAAACTCGGCATCTGAATCATAGAATCTTTCAGGTAGTCTTGCGCCCGTTAGTACTATGGTCTTATCCTTAATCTCAGATAGTCGCTCGGCCGTCTTTCTGATGGTATCAGTGCCGTGTGTGATAACAATTCTTTCCTGCGGTATATTATTCACAGCTTCGGCTATCTGAGCGCGCTCTTCTTCGCTTATGTCCAAACTATCTTTTCTCAAGACAGTGATTGTCCTGTAAGAAAAATCTGGGTTTACGCGCTGCAAAATATCGAGAAAACTCGCTTCGCCCACGTCGAAATAATAACCATGATGGCTGTCACTGGCGGGATAATTTTTATCAATTGTTCCGCCTGCTTGTACAAATACTATAGTCATGCAAAAAGTATAGCGCTGGGGTTCTATTAACACAAGCTCGCGTATCTGTTTAGGGTGGCGAATTTTTATAAACCATTGCCGCACAAGACCAAAGTTCAGGTAAAAATACTTTACGTGCCAGATAGAATATTCGATAATAGTGGCTAATGAAGACAATCAGTATAGAAAATTCGGAAATTTACTATTCGATCGCACTACATCTTGAGCTGCCGAGTAAGTATGCTTATATTGGCGAGGGGGCACATTTCTGGTCAGAGCTTACAAAGCGATGGACCAAGACGGGGGCGAATACGAACAGTGAAGCAATTCTATTGCGAGATAGTATTCATCAGATTGCAAAGGAAATTAAACACGCTCATCCAGACAAGACTATCCATGTGATTGATCTAGGATGTGGAAACGGTGGCCCGGCTGAAATAGTCTGCTCGGCCCTCTCCAAAGAAGAAGTACTTCTCAGGTATACAGCCGTCGATATTAGTTCACAGATGATTGATTCAGCACTCATGCGAGTTCAGCATGCATTTCATAATGAGCTTCAATGTAGTTCCTTTACTTTTGACTTCGAGTCTCAGAGCCCAAAACATATCGTGGAGAAGCTATGTAGCGGGCAGCATATAAACCTGTTTTTGTTTCTGGGGAATACCATCGGGAATTATCTACATCCACACGAGCTAGTCAAGGGGGTCGCAGATGCTATGAGTCCCCAGGATTATTTAATCGTAGGCAATGGACTTGTTCCGAAGGGAGACCCTAATCAGCTCGTGAAGACCTACGATATTGCGGAAGAACGTCAACTACTTTGCTCGGCGGCGAAGCGTATCGGTATACCCCTGAAGAACATCAGATTTATCTGGGCTCCTCATGGTGAGGTTCAGGCATTGGCAGATATCGAACATGATATTTTGTTGAGACATCATTCCCAAACGGTTATCTTGAGGGAGGGCACAGAGCTACTGTTGTTACGTTCAAGAAAATATACACCGAAAAAACTAGCAAGCCTACTTACTGCCTCAGGTTTACGTATAACGCAGCAATGGATTAATCCTGTGCAGTCAAACATACTATTACTAGGCGTTCGTCGTACGCAGGATAGATAGTTGTGGGGTATACTACTATGGCTGGGTAGGCTTCTCATGTACTTGTATGTGAGGGGTGGCCAACATATGATTATCTGAATACTAATCATACGGGAACCTAATATTTGTCTGCGGCCTTGGCCGCAGCGTGCGGGTACCCACCTTGAATCTTTTTCAGGGCTAATCACGTTGGCAGCTCAGCGCTTAAAGCCCCGACATGTCGGGGCTTTAAGATTATTTAGCAGAGCGGGTCTCTAGCGGTGGATGTTATTGAAATGCCTAAATCCAAGCAGGCTCAGTAGGGCCATAAAGCCAGCCGCCAAGAACGATGCAAGGGCAACCCATTTGGCAATCATACCAAATGTCCAGAAGCCGTAGCCATCACCCAGCAACATACCGCGTAAGGTTTCCCCCTGGAAAAGTGAGGTCTTTTGTTTTTGTAGGTCGGCATTGGTCGGATCGGCCATTGCAGCAGAGCTAACTTCTGCGTAGGTCTTACCGCCAGCAATTTTATCTAGGTGACGACCAATGAAGCCATTGGCATAGGCCTTGGCCATTTCGCCGTCTACAACTTGTTTGCCGCCATACTTCTGTAGGTCGGGGTATTCATCTGCCGGTAGACCGGGACTGCCCGCTGGCGGGAAGAATATCTTCTGTGCGCTCAGCTCGTCCCGAACCATAGTTGTTGCAAAGCTGTACCCGTACCAGGCTAGGCAACCGATGACCAGTAACAACACCGTGGCCGCTGTGCCTAGTAGTACGAAAACCTTATCTATTGTCTTTCTATCTGATTTTGTTGTCCGTGCCATACGTACCCCCGTTAGTTACACTTGTGACCCCATAATAATCCTTATGCTTGGATATTTCCAGTTTATTCTCGGACTAACTCTATTACCCGAGTTTTGCTAGCACCGGGCGTAGTGGCCATACCTTGGTATTTCGGGTATAATCCCATCTGTTATGTTGTTGGGGTGTGGCGCAGTCTGGCAAATGCGTACGGCTGGGGTGAGAGCCGCCAGTGGCGGGTGCAAGGCAATATTCCGGTGACAGCTGGGCTGGCGCGAATTTGCGAGGTCGCCGAAGGTGACCGTGAGACTCACGGCCCACCACAAGGCATTATTTGATACAATTAGCTTACACACATCGGGGTGTGGCGCAGTCTGGTAGCGCGTACGGCTGGGGGCCGTGAGGTCGCAGGTTCAAGTCCTGTCACCCCGACCAAAGAGAGAGGCTTCTTCGGTGGCCTCTCTCTTTGGATGATGAACTGATGTATCTTTCTCCCATCACCTGTCACCCAAGAAGACCTATGCTTACCTTTGGGTAAGCTTTTTTGTTTGCTAAGATATAGCCATGTGGACCGAAACAAAACACGGGTTATACAAACAGTTTGTCTTTGCCGACTTCCATCACGCCTGGGCATTCATGGAGCAGGTGAGTGGGGTTGTGAACCGACTCGGGCATCATCCGCGCTGGCAAAATGAGTGGAATGTCGTAGAGTTTTGGCTGAGTACGCACGAGCCGCAGCAGGGGATTACGGATCGGGACTGGGAATTGGCGCGGGAAATCGATGCACTGGCAGACGGAGCACCAACGGAACCAACGGCAGGTGATGATGAGGAAAAAACAACACATATAACAGAGGTGCAGTTGTACGCCGATGGTGGTTCACGCGGCAACCCGGGTCCGTCGGCCAGCGGTTTCGTCCTCCTCGATATGAGCGGAAAAGTCCTGCACGAACAGGGCATATTCCTGGGCGTGACTACCAATAACCAAGCCGAATACCAGGCGCTTCGGTTTGGGCTGGAAGCAGCACTAAAGAAGTTTCAGGCCCGCGAGGTGCATGTGTATATGGACAGTCTGCTCGTTATAAATCAGATGAAACGAATCTTCAAAGTTAAAAACCGTGACCTATGGCCGATACACGATGCCATTCAGCAGCTGCTGCCAAAGTTTGGCAAGGTGACGTTCGACCACGTCCCGCGCGAACTCAACAAGCTCGCTGACGCCCAAGTCAACAAATCTCTCGACGCCGAATCACAGCGCCAACGTTTCCAAGGTCCGCGGAAAATTCCCACTAAAAATGCGACACCCGTATACTTTCGTTAGGTACTAAACTAATGAAAGGAGAGTGTCGCAAT
>JBGAVA010000008.1:0-45118 GCA_044228355.1 Saccharimonadales bacterium (SeqCode) | reverse complement strand
GGAAGATATGACCGATGCCATGCGTGGCCGTAGCGGGGCAGGGAAGATAGCGGTCAGCGCTGCTAATTCCGCTCCGCTGATGGCGTTATCTTATGCTACCGGAGGTCTTGCGTCAGGTGCAGCAGGTGTTGGTGTTGGTACGGCGGCAATGGCTGCAGGATCAGGCGTCCAGAAATACGGAAGCAATAGGGCTGAAGGTTTTAGTGTTGCTGATTCGGCAAAGAATGCCGCTGTAACCGGAATCGCAGAAGGTGCGTTTGAGGCGCTCCCACTGGGGTCATTTCTTAAGACTACCGGCAAGGGTTTATCGGGAGCTCTGAAAAAGGTTGGCACGCAGGCCGGGACTGAAGCCACATCCGAAACGCTCACGAGCGTTGCTCAAGATGTCGCTGACTACAAGATGCTAGGTAAGGAATTAACTGGCGATAGCCTTTTAAGCAATGCCATTGATTCCGCCGTGGTTGGCGGTGTTATGGGGGCTGGGTTTGGCTCAGTTGCCGCGCTAAGAGATTCGGTTAGAAGAAAAACAGAAACTGGGGATATTGCTGCCGATAGTGGTGCTGAGCTTGCGAAGCAGGCAGTACAGAAAAAGCTGGTGGAGTCTATTGATCAGCAAGTGGCTGAAGCTGCTTCACGCCCAAACAATCCTACGCCTCCCAAGTCACCTGAAGTGCAGAAAGGAATTGATGGCCTGTTGTTGAGACAAGCTCAGGCCGACTTCGATATCACTGCCAAGAAAGAATTGGATTTACTGCGAGAAAATAGCGGCGATAGTTCAGTAGGTCTTGGTGCGTCTCAGGTAGCTTCAATAGCAAATGGTATCGCCGAAAAATGGGGAATTGACGCCAAATCAATACTAGGAGAAGTAACGCCTAGCGTTGATGCTGTGGCTACTAAACCAAGCCAAACAACGGCGACAGAACAAGGATTTGCTGGCGTTGCTTCGTCACTTGGAACCAACCCGCAAAGAATGTTGGCCGATAGTAGGGTTAATACTGACGTTGTGGCACAACCAGAATCTGAGGCTGATAGCGTATCTATTGGCGAATCCGCAATACATGGGAACGGCTTGATAGCCAATCGGAGCCTTGATAGTAACTCAGGCGTTACGCTTGCGATTGGAACAAACAGAACTGAGGCCGGTCAGGTTGTAAATCATTCTGACACCCCGAACACCAACGTGGCGATTGTTGATGGTGTTTCTACCGCTGTGCCTGTTGCCCCTATTGAACGAGGCGAAGAGCTCACTATCAATTACCAAAAAGACATCCCGAGAATACGTGATGCCGCAGCGGTGCAGACTCAAAATCAAGTCGCCAAGCAGCAAGATCAAAGGATAAATCTTGGCAGTGGTGTAAACGATGTAGCAGAACTTTCTGCGCAAATCTCAAACATACGTAATGCCGCAAAAAATAGAATGCTCAAGACGAGCGAGAAACAGAAAATAGCCGAATTGACTGGAGCTATAAATGCGATCAATCAAGAAGTCTCCAATGATGCTGGACAGTATGGCTCTAGAAATGGAGAACCAAGCAATAGCATTGAAGTTGAAAAAGATGTTGTACCCAGAATGGACCAGAGCTTGCGGCAAGGTGACAGTCTTGAAGTTGGACAGAGGACCGCTCAACAATTTGGAGTTGAACAAGGCTCTCAAGGTCAGACTTTTACAGTGCCACCCGTCGCCAACACTGCTGCAGTAGATGATCCGGTTGGATTTCTGCAATCTGAAAATGAGAAGCTAAAGGCGGAGGCTGAAAAATATAGGGTAGAGGCAAGATCAAACGACATAACAAGGCTGCCAAATAGGCGTCAGTTTGATGATGATTTTGCAACACGCCCATCAAGAGCTGTTGCGGCTATTGATATGGATGGCCTGAAGGCGCTTAATGATTCTGTCGGGCACAAAGCCGCTGACGCTATTCTGGCAAGACTAGGAGAGCATCTTAGGGGCGTAGAGTCGCGAGGCGGTCGTGCCTATCATTTGTCTGGTGATGAATTCGCTGTATCGTTCGATGATCCAGATTCGGCTCAGCAAATCATGACCGAATTGCAGGATCAATTAGATAATGTTGAGGTAACTATTGACACGCCTAGCGGCCAATATGTATATCGTGGCATAGGCGTTAGTTTTGGAGTTGGAGAAAATTATGCAAAAGCCGACGAGTCAGCAAAATCAGACAAGCAACGTAGGCTTGAGTCAGGCAAGCGAGAGGACGCCAGAGCAGTTGGCGGACAGCGTTTACCAACGCCTAGACGGCTTATCCAAGTTGCCCCAGGGGGCGACATCAATAACGTTCAAGGGCGGGATCTTCAAAGAGCCGGTGACGGTCAAGCTGGACAAGTAGAGGTTCAGCAAAGCGCTGCAGTACCGCAGCAAGAACAGGCGCAAATAACTAAACCCCGCATGACGCGGGATCAGGTGCGATCCGATATAGCTAGAAACCTTGGCAATAAGGTCGCCACAAAGCTAGAAAAACAACCTTGGTTTAACATTGTTGATTCGGTGGACGATCTGCCGGATTCAATACTCAAGTCTATTGATGACGCACAAAACACCCAGGGGTTCGTAACGCCTGATGGTAATGTGTATATCGTTGCTGGCAACATCGACAGCAACACCACAGGCGTTGTGCTGCATGAGGTTGGCGTTCACTATGGGATGCGTGGAGTGTTGGGTAAGGACTTCGCGCCAACCATCGAACGTTTCAAATCTCTGCGCAACTCAAACAAGAAAGTACAGGCCGCCTATGATTCTGTACCTAAAGATACGGCAATTTCTAATATTGACGAAGAAGCGCTCGCGTATTATGTCGAGGACAACTGGGCCACTAAAGCGCCGCTGATGCAACGCATTACGGACGCTATCAAGGCATTCGCTAATCGTCTTGGCATCCCGCTGAGCAAGTTAAACGCATCGCCTGAACTCTTGGTGCAGATCGCCAAGGGCGCGACTAAGAAGGCGGCGTCAGGGCGTGTTCGGGTTAATGGTGGTGACACCATGCGGTCGACTGTAAAAACTAAAGGATTACCACCAACAATTAATATTGATGGGGTAGAGCGTTCGACTACGAATAGTAACGGCAAGCCAATCGCTGACACTGAAGAAGGTGTGCGGAACTTTTGGAATTGGTTCGGCGATTCTAAAGTTGTTGATGCTGACGGTAGGCCGATGGTGGTCTATCACGGCTCTGATGAACATTTCGTAGCCTTCGACAAGACCAAGATTGGATCGAATTTCGGCCTCGATAAGGTCGGCTTCTTCTTCAGCGACGATGCAGATACAGCCGATCGTTCGCGCAAGAGTTATCCGAAAAAGCCGAAATATAGCTTCACCGAAGAGGACAGGGTTGCGGCGAAGACAGGTCGCATCATCGAGGCTTACATCAAGATCGAAAGACCACTCTATTCGAAAGAAGTGCCCGGATGGGAAAACTCGATGGGGACCAGCGCGGTCAACCTCTATGATCTCAACCGAGATGCCATAGAGACTATCCTACGATCTGGAAAATACGACGGGTACATGCTGAAAGCTGAGGGGCGACGACTGGTTGTTCCTCTTGAGCCAACCCAAATCAAATCCGCCACTGGCAACTCGGGTGAGTTCTCTCCTGAGAACCCAGACATTAGGTACAGCAAGCGGCGTTCTAAAGTTGATGATGGTGGTGCTTTCTATTCAGCACTGACGCGCGGTATTGAATCCTTGCCAATGAATGCGGCAACATCACCAGGATGGAAATCTACAATTGTAGGACTTACTAACAAAGGTATTGTTAAAGCCGATGAGGTCGAATGGTCTGGCGTCAACGAATGGCTTGATTTACAGCAAGGCAAGGTTGCTAAACAACAACTCCTAGATTACTTAAATGCCAATGGGGTGAAGTTGGACGAGGTATCTCTTTCATCAGATAAGGCAAAATATAGCCAATACTCTTTACCTGGCGGGGACAATTATCGTGAAGTGTTGCTGACATTGCCTGACTCAAAAAGGGTCGCGTTGCAGACTGAAAAAATGACCATTAAAAAAGAGCCTGGCTGGGAAGATAACGATGAAAAATATCTAAGAGTAAAGGAGATAGAAAAAACACTTGATAATTCTCCACAGCCCTACAAGTCAACCCACTGGGATCAACCAAACGTCCTCGCCCATATCCGTTTAAATGACCGTATTGATGTAGATGGCAAACGTGTGTTGTTCGTCGAGGAAATTCAGAGTGATTGGGGGCAGGATGGGAAGAAGAAGGGGTTTTACTTCTCCCCTGAAAAGAAAAAACGTTATGAAGAATTACGCGATAAATGGTTGGCAAACGATATAACGGATACCGAAGGTGATGAGTTCGATGCGTTAGACCCTAAACGCAACTCCGGTTCTATCCCTGCCGCCCCATTTGTCACAGCGACCGACAAATGGCTGGCGTTGGCGCTAAAGCGCGTGGTGAAGATGGCCATCGATGGTGGTTATGACCGTGTGGCGTTCATCAACGGCGAGCAGAGCGCGGGACGGTATGACCTGAGCAAGTCTGTAGACCGCATCGAGTGGGATGAAGCGGTCGTCGCCAAAGGCGTCACCCGCGTGCGTGTTGAGTTGACCGAGCGCGGCGCTCAGACCATGTTCGTGGACAACGACACCGGAAACATCATCAGGAGCAGCGGACCATTCGGGGAAATTTCAGGCAAGCCGCTGGAGGACGTGATTGGTAAGGAGCTTTCCAAGAGCATCCTGTCTCAGCCATTCGGGGAGCTGAAAGGAGACGGCCTCAAGGTAGGCGGCGAAGGCATGAAAGCCTTCTACGACAAGATTGTTCCATCTGTGGCCAAGGATGTGTTGCGCAAGATTGGCGGCGGAAATCTGTCCGGGATTGCACTGGAGGATTCGACACCCGTGGCGACTCTATCGAGAACAACTGGGCGCTACTTCGTCACCCAGGAAGGCCCCACCTTCGAGACCCGTGATGAAGCAAACGCCTGGGCTCGCGAGCAGGTTGCAAAACAACCAGGCTTCGACATCACCCAAGCCATGCGCGAAAAAGCTGCCGATGGGTTACCTTTGTTCAGCAAGCGGCGCACTCCTAAGGAAGCTCTTGTCGAGTCTAAAAACAAAAAAGATTATGTGCAAAAGTCTATGCCAACGAACATTCCAGCAGAATGGGACTGGTCGGATGCCACCAAGACTAGAGGGCAAGGATATCGCGCGCGCATTACAAAACTAAGAGAGCAAGTCCAAGATAGGATGCTTGTCTTCCGCGATGCTCGTGATGACATCGAGGCACAGAAAGAAGCTCTAAGCGAAGCATCAGATGTATATACATTAGAGAATCTAGCAAGCGGGAAAGCGGGTGACAGGATAGCGATACTAGAGAAACGCTATGCTGAACCGCTTATCAAGAAAATGAAAGATACTGGGGTTTCGCCAGAATTTCTGGAGGATTATCTTGAGGCAAAGCATGCTATAGAACGCAATGATGGCGTAGCTAAAATTAATCCAGACATGCCAGATTTTGGGTCAGGCATGGGGACGAAGGAGGCGCAAGACTTCCTTGATGGAAAAACCAATGGGATGCGTTCTGATAGAACAATAAACGCTAAGGACATGGCCAACCTAGAATCGCTTGCTAAAAGCGTTTACAGCGTAACGGCTAATACAAGGAAAGCTCTGTTAGATTCTGGGATTATTGATAAAGCTAAGTTCGACGCAATGGAGGCATCTTATAAATACTATGTTCCATTGCGCGGTAAGGATGGTATTGAGCCCGGATTTGAGCGCATAGGTACAGGCATTAGGCGCGTAAAAGACCCAATAAAAAGGGCGCTTGGAAGAGGTGAAGACAATCGCGCGCAAAATATTCTTGGTGAAGTTTTCGCCGATGCTCAAAGGGCAATCATTCTTTCTGAAAAGGCCAACGTCGATCAGGGGCTTTTACGAATGGCGCTCGAATACCCAAACGCTTCTGCGTATGAGGTAGAGCCTGTCAAGGTAGAGCAAGCATTTAGTGAAGCTGCCGGAGAAGTTTATAGTGCCGTGCAAAGTGTAGATAACGAGCCTGGGGTGGTGATTGTTCCGTACAAAGGTAGGCGTTATCGAGTGCTGCTTAAAGATGAGCGCATGGCTAATGCTTACAATAAATTAAATGCTGAGCAACTTAACTCTGTATTTAATTTTATGGGCAGCCTCAATCGCTGGTTCTCTGCTGTGCTGACCAGATATAACCCATCATTCGTTGCGGTTAACATGACTAGGGATTTCATCCTAGGTTCTTCTTCTATTGCTGCAGAGCACGGGGTAAAAACCGCGGCAAAGGTTGTGAAGGCTTACTTCCCAGCAATGCGCGCGATATGGCGAGACGTTAGGGGTAAAGATGCTGAGGTAGGCTTGTCTAAGATGGCGCGTGAATACGCAGAGGATGGAGGCAAAACATCTCTTGCAATTTCCGAGCGAGTCGAAGACATACAAAAGCGCATAGGTACAGAATTTCAGACTGGGGTTAACTTGATTGCATCCGGCAAACCTGTTGCTGCGATGCGTAAATGGATCGGAGATTCATCCATAGTCGCTGCTATAGAAGACGCTAATGATGCAGTAGAAAATGCAATGCGTTTTGCCGCCTATTCCGTGCTTAGGCAAGAAGGCATGTCTAGGCAAAAGGCAGCACAATATGCGAAGGATTTAACTGTTAACTTCAATCGTCGCGGGCAGGTAACAACAATATTGAATTCGCTGTACCTGTTCTTTAATGCTGGAGTCCAGGGTGGACACAGAACATTGAAACTGATGAAAGATAACCCTGGGAAAATGTCTGTTGTTCTTGGCGGCATAGCGTCGCTTCAGGGGGTTCTTGCGTTTATGGCCATGGGCATTAAGGATGACGAGACAGGCAAAAGCTTGTGGGACTCTGTGCCTGACTGGGAAAAGTTGCGCAATATTGTGATCCCGTATTTTGCTGTATCAAACGGCAAGAAGACTGTTAGAACTGTAAAAATACCAATGCCATATGGGTTTAATTTGTTCTCGTATGCTGGCGGCAGGGCGGCGAAATTGGCTCATGATATGTCAAACGGTGTCGATATAAATGGCGGAGAATTTGTAAGCGACATGACCGCCGGTGTGGCCGGTGCATTTTCTCCTTTGCCGCTTGAGTCGCAAGGATGGAGTTCGATTTTGCCTTACTGGGCGAACATTGGTTTAGCATTAAGAACAAACAAGGATGACCTCGGCAGACCAATAACCCAAGAGCAAGCGTACGCTAAGTATGAGAAACCAAGAATCAGCTATGGGAAGGTAGATAGTCCGCAAGTGTTCAAGAGTTTAGCCAAAGGTTTAAATAGGCTTGGCGGTGGTGATGATTTTATAAAGCCAATGGCCCCAGCAATTTTGGATTGGTCGCCAGAAGATCTGCAATACATCGCAGAAAAGCTTACAGGTGGTCTTGGCTCTACTGTTGTGAAAAGCACATCGCTAGCCGAATCGTTGATCGGTGGCATAGACGTTACGGCAAAAGAAGTCCCAATCGTTAGTTCGTTTTTTAGTAGTGTCGATAAAGCAACTATAAATGCAACCACTTACTATGATGCTCGTGAGAAAATAGAGAGGGATCTAGACCGTATTCGAGCATCAGCAATGGGTAAGTCTGGTGTCACACCAGATACTGAAATATTGGATATGGCAGATGTTAGGGTTAAGAAGAGCAAAAGCGATGCAGTAACAGTGACTGGCGGCACTCTATTGAAGAGTTATAGAAGAACGGAAAAGGAGTTAAGAAATATAAGGGGCGAAATGATGGCAGTGTATGGCGACGATAGCATTTCTTTCATACAAAAGAAGCTCCGGATAAAGCAGTTGCAGATGAAGCGTTCAGAAACTCAGCAAAGATTTAACCGACAACTGAGCGAGCTAGACCGTAAGTAAAATCAATTGTTGCTTTAATCAGCAGCCAAATTATCATAAAAAACATGCCTATCCCTATAGCAATTGCGGCAATACAAACACAAACAAACCCGGCAGCTATGAATGACAAATAACCAACGCCACGAAGGAAATTAACTATGTACAGTAACATGAGAAAGCTTTATCAAAATGAAATGGTCCAGGGCGATATGAGCAAACCAATGTCTCCCACCAACAAGCAGCCACAAAGGATGTCAGGGGTAGGAAGGGTACCACTGCCAGCGCGCCCAGGTATACCTGATGGAAATAACATGGGTTACGCTGAGCGAAGGCTTAAGTATTTTCAGCGATAAGCGTCAGGGATAATACTTTTAGTATGACCTTTTGTATGACCATGTTAGCATACCGAATGCTAGATTTACTGGTCTTAACCCTTATTTTTAGTGGTGGCCGGGGGCGGAATCGAACCGCCGACACGGGGATTTTCAGTCCCCTGAGCCACAATATCACAGCGTGTCACCGAATGCCACAGAGCGCCATTTATTAAGTAATAACAACAATATACAGTGTCACTCAGCATCGCATAGTGTCACGGCGTGTCATGCGATATCATATCAAAAGTATGACCTTTGTATGACCCAAGATGCCAATCAAACCAACCAACCTTTCTGTCAAATCCCTCAAGCCAAAAAAACATAAATACTACGCGCATATTGATGGTTATCGCGGGCTTATGGTTCTGGTGAGGCCAAGCGGTGTAAAAACCTGGATTTATCGGACGAGGTGGAAAAGTAAGCTTGTCCAAGAAGCCTTGGGGCAGTACCCGGAATTGACCCTTGCAGAGGCGATTAAAATGCACTCTAACTTGCGGGCCATCAGGTCTTCCGGTGTTCTGCCAACTGTCGACAAAACGGCTACGAAAGGGAAGCTAACAGTTTCCGATCTATGCAAGCTGTATATCAAAACGCATGCTAAGCAAAACAAAAGGTCTTGGCGTGCCGATGAGTTAATGTTGAATAAGTACGTCGTCCCGGCATGGGGTAACGATGAAGCTTGTAGAAAAACAAGAGTCGATATGATTAATGTCGTGGATGCGATTACCAGCGCAGGCAATTTCGCGCAGGCGCGCAAGGTAATATCATTGGTTAGTAAAGTGTGGAACTTCGCTATAGATCGCGGTGAAGATGTTGTAAACCCAGCGGCTAGGATGAGAAAACCTATTGTAGCGCCAAAAACAAATCATCTTACCGACGATCAAATATCGTCGCTATGGTATGACTTGGGTTCTTACATGAGGCAGTCTGTTGCCACTGCGCTTAAGGTGCAGTTATTAACTGCAACACGAATTAATGAGGTGCTTTCTCTAACGAGCGACAGGATAGATTTCAGTAACAAAGTAATGATTGTTCCTGAATCCATATCTAAAAACAAAAAGCTACACTACGTGCCACTATGTAATACAGCAATGGAATTACTTAAGCCGTACTGCGGTGGTGGTTTTTTATTTGGCGCTAGGGGTGGCAAAGCTCACATAAGCACAACTACTGCAGCACATGAATTGAATGTTGCTATAGCAAAAAACGGCGGCAAGAAATTCACTTCGCAAGATTTCAGACGAACAGTTGAAACAAAGCTTGCAATGCTAAAGGTAGGAAAAGAGGTAAGAGACAGGCTATTGAATCATATAGATTCTAGCGTAGGAGCAAAGCACTACAACCAGTATGATTTCATGGACGAAAAGCGCGAGGCAATAACAATGTTTGAGTCCTACGTGCTGCAAGTAATATCTAAGCGGCTTTCTTAGGTACTTTCACGCGCGGGCATCTTGGGCTATCTCGATGTATAGTGATTTCGCCATTCTTCGCGCGACGCCAAAACGTAGACAAACTTATCTTCTTAAGCTCGACATACTCAATTGGTGTTAGATAGACATACTCTATTTTGTCAATTGTGTTTTTAGTTTCGTTGTTCATTTTATCTTCGCAGTTCGTTTTGGTTTGCTTTCAAGAAATGCAATTAACTCTACGAGCTCTTTTGCCAATTTAACAACTTTCTTTGCGTTACTGAGCGCGTGGTGGTGGCGTTGCGGGCTGAACAAGCAATCGCATATATCAAGCCTTTTAAAGTGAACATCTAAATAGGTTAAATCTTCTTTATTTTCCATGTCTTCTCCGTTGGTCTAAAACTAATTAGGTATCAAGTGCAGCGTTCGTCATGTTCGCCACCAATGCGTTCTGTCCAGCTTCCGTGATGCGCTCAAGCCAGCGCCCGCGCTCATCAAGAATTGGTTCTTCGTCGGGGGTCTTGTGCCACTCCGACCAGCCCAGGCGCATGCAGTCAAACCCGACCCTGTTTCTCCGAACGGCCGGGCCTTGGTTCAGCGTGTGCAGCCACGCGCGTCGGTTGAAAGTCATGTGTTCGCGTATCTTCATGCTCGCTCCTGTCGTTGTTCATTTGCAATAGCCCAACTAATTAATTAACAAAAATAGAAAATTCTCAATGTAATTTAGCGCGTTACGACTGCATCAAAATTACAACAATTAACATTCGCTACGTTTTAAATTTCGCCATCACTTCACCACCTTCAATCGTGGCTCTTGCGGCGCACCCAGGCTAAAGGCAGTTTGTCGGTGCATTGGGCGCGTTTCGAATCGACACCATACAACGCCACCAGGCACCCCCTTGCTCACTGGCACGACCCAATCAAATCGAAGCGCTTCGTCTATGTCGCCATGCATCATGCCAACCTGAATTTCATACCGCAGTTCGTGCAACATTCTTTCAATCCGTTCTTTTCTAGTCATGTTCGGTCCGTTGGTTTAAAGCCAGTTTGGCGTCGTCATCTGGAAGTGACTTGGCCCAAGCCATCGCTTCCGCTTTGCTGCGGAGTTTCGTCGTCCGAGTGACGCGCTCCCAAGGCAATCGGCAAAACATCCAGAGTGTGAACATCATCAGCGTAAGGAACTCCCACACGCCGCCACCCATGTACCGACTGAACAATATGCACACCAGAAGGCAGCCGAACGTAACTGCGTCGCTGGCTACACTGTGCGCTAGGCTTTCCGTTCGGTCGTAAATCACAAACTTAGTCATGTCGTTTCCTTGTGTCTTTGTTCTTCGCTCATTTCTTACTCCGTTGGTTTAAAGCTAGTTAGCCGCCTCGGTAGCCGCAATACTCACTTTGCCACTCGGCGGTCTTCTTTCCTGCTTCCCACGCTTCTTCATCGTCGTACCAGTCGTCCTCGGCAAGCAACGAGAAGCCGCCTGCATACCCCGCGCCGCACTCGAAGCACTCCAAATGCAGCGAGCACTTGGGGAACAACTTGTGCAGAGCAACGACTACCGGCTCCGGCGGAGCCCATGCCGTCTGAAACGTGATGCACGGCCCCAGGTAGTCGCGTCGCGCCACTTTGTAGGCGTCCCACTTGGTGCCCCAGTTCGAAACGCACCACTCATAAAAGGCGGCACGCCCGAGCGTCTTGCTGTCTTCGTCCAGCTTGCGAAAGTTCTCCGGGTACGGAATAACCGCACTGAAGTCAAAGGCTGGCGGCGTTTGATCTGCACCAACCAATTTAAGCAGCGCGGCTACTTCGTCTGTAGGGCCGCTGATGTACAGGTCATTGTGGCAATGGTTTGGCATGTTTGTTCTCCGTTGGTTTAAAGCTAGTTTGACGTCTCTGCATGCGAGCAGCCCGCTAGGAACGCCTCTCGCAGCGCCCACCCATGCCAAGCCGGAGCGCCGCCAAACTCAATGTCAGCGGTGTCAACGACAGCGTCCACGTACTCATAGGCCGCAGCCACTTGCGGGTGAATCGGTGCGCCAGAGTCGTGGCCGTTGCCGCGTAGCGTGTGTTCTGGCGTCAGGTCGTGCTCGTCGTAGTTAGTTGGTTTCATGTTCATAATGCTTCAAGTTGTAGGCCAATACACATCGCCGGTATCAATGCTTCGCTGCCCAGGACAACCGCACGTGTCGCAGCGAACATCCTCGACACGCTCATTGCTCCACATCGAATCCACTAGCGATACCCACTTGTGCTTACAGTTGTCCCATGTTGGCGGTGGTGCATCCATTAGCGCTTCCAGTTTTTTGATTGCTATATCCATGTTAACGATTGGAATCTTTCATTTCTAACCCTCATTCTCCAGAAAGAAAAGGCACCGCGCACACAATTTTGTGCATTTCGCGAGACTTCTCGGCGATGTATGAAAGCCGCGATTCGTCAGTTAAATGATTAATTGCGCTGCTTAGCTTTTCAGAAGAATCATATATTTCCCACTTCCATTTATTGAATGCTTCGCGCTCTTCGTCAGAAAACGCTAAGTTTGCAGTGTGCCAAAAATTAACCATTGTTATTTCCTCATTTAAATAGGTGCTGATGGCCGGACGCTAACCCGGCTATTGCCTTTGATTTCTTACGCAAGCGTACATCCTAGAAAGCGAAACATTTTCCGATTCGCTCGACGCAAGCGTACAAAGGCTGGAACTCAGTACCATGCGTGTCTGCTTTCCACGCCGCATCAGCATTGAAACTAATCCTCAAAACGTTGCGACATCATCTGTGCTTCTTCAATTTCATGGCCTATAACCCATGCCTTCCACACTAGAGGGCATTTTTCGGCCGCCTCTACTTCGGTGTAATATTGGTAAAACTGCACACAAAGACTTGCCGCAAAACCTTTTAAATCATCGATTGACCATTTGATCCCTTCATCGTTCATCAAAAAGGCGCCTCATCGTCGAAATCAGCTATATAGCGACACAGCAAGCAACGACGCCCTGCGCGTCATAAGCTCAACCAGCAGTACATCAATCGTTCCTCCAGGAAGCGCGGAAACTAGACAGCCAGCTAGTTCTTGTCCTTGTTTTTGATATATTCGCTTCAGTTCACCATATCGTATGCATCCATTTTTTTTTGAATATTGAATTTGCTCGCTTATCGTTAACGTTAGAGTTGGTGGGGTTACACCGTTAATTTCTGACGCACCAAAAAGTCTAAGCTCAATATGTTCTGAACATTTAATTGTGTTTTTCTCATCGTTCATCAAAACGTAGCCTCATCGTCGAAATCGTTATTACTTACGCGCGAGCTTTTACTGTCTCGTTGCTTTTGCTCGCCTCGTTCTACAGCTCCGCCAAGCATCTGCATTTCGTTGGCGATAATGTCGGTTGCGTAGCGCTCAACACCTTCTTTGTCTGTGTATTTTTCGGTTCGAATAGAGCCTTCAACGTAGACTTGTTTTCCTTTCTTCAGATACTCACCGGCTATGTCAGCGAGCTTGCCGAAGAATTTGACTCGATGCCATTCTACGCGATGCTGTTTCTGTCCCGTTTGCTTATCCATCCATTCCTCAGACGTTGCAACTTTAATGCTCGTGATAGTTGACCCATTCTGAGTTGTTCTAACCTCGGGATCGGCTCCAAGATTGCCGACCAAAATAACTTTGTTAACTCCGCGTGACATAAACTTATTCCTTATTTTTGAAAATCTCGACACTTTATTTTTGCGATAATCCTCCCACCACCTCGCGTGCACAGTTCAACCCTTGGCCGCGCGATAATCCCCTCCGCTTGGAAGTCGCCCCATGCTGACTTGAATCCGTTCTTTGCCATGTCCAGAGCACAGAATAACGAGCCTTTGCCTATATTCGGCACAACTTCAATCCCGAGCTTATTTGCGACATCTGCAACAGCGTCGCGCTGCAACCACCAGTTGCCAACGCGCACATCGAACAGAACGAAGCTTTGGTCTTTACGATACGATACTCCCGACTGAATGTTCGCCCCGTATCCTTCGCCGTAAAACACAACCGAATGGTCGAACATTTTGCTCATTTTGTTAATTTTTGGTAGGAATATCTCCCCCAGTTGATCAAATAGAGCGCTTGGAATTACCGCTTTGTCTGTCCGCCCGCCAAAGCTGACGCCATAGCCATATGAAGTTGCTTTATGGAAAAACACCCTAATGTTCGTGCCGTCAACCTTCTCTTCGAACAGCCACTCATTATCTGCTAAGTATTCGAACTCAGGCAGCGACCACTGACCTTCCATAAGTGTCTTATGCTTAGTTGTCATGTCACGCTTAAAAATGGTTTGTATTTTGTGGTATTCGGTCATTTTATTTTCCTTCTTTAATTGGTGGGCCAGGCAAGTTTTGCTAATGCTAGTTAGACATCTTTTTTTTCACGCCTGAAAACCCACCAACTTTGAACAATGTTGCCAGGCAATTGAGTTGTCCCATGGCCGACGAATTCCCACCCTTGCCCGGACATGTTATTCATCCACCAATTCATATCTCGGTAGTCCATCATCGCGCTGCTAGGATTGCTGCGCTTATCGGGCGAAGGAAGAGACGGTTGCGTTACTTTGTATTCGTATTTCATATAATTATCTCCCCTTAAATTTGGTGGGCCAGGCCGCGCGCAACCACGGCCACGTCAAGCCTGCCTTCTGACGCTGGCCCGTAGACTTATTCGCTATCTTCGCTAACAGGATTGGTTAGATTAGGCTCTCCTGCCTTCTCGATCAGAACACCCTTCAGCCCTAACTCGTATAACTCATCAACCCTTGCCGCATGAACATAGAGAATGTCTTTTGCTACATGAGATAGAGCACTGTGTTTACTACTAGCTTTCACTAAACGCCTCTCCGCTGTATGTCTGATAGTTACTATGTAAAATCTGGATTGTGATTTCATTATTTATTCCCTAAGTTCAGCTATTGTTTTTTGCACTAGCTCTAAAAACTCAGAGCGTCGTTCTTTTAATTTTTCGATATCTTCAGCACAGTCATTGCGATAAATTCGGTAAACAAGCAGTTGCTTATCTTCCGGAAAATCTGAGCAGTAACTTGCGAAATCCACCCAGTCGCGCCCTGTGCAATCCAAATGTCCAATAAGCTGCCATCTGTATGCTGGGTCATAACCGCCGCGCTTTAGTGTTGCGTAATGTGTGCTAGCGATTACTGATTTGATCTCTAAAGCGCCATCATTACTAATAAGCCCATCCGGAGAATCGCCATAAGTCACATGGCAAAAAAAACCTCCGTTTTTAACTTCAGAAAAAAACATGTCTTCGTATAGAGCCATAGCAATTGGTTCTTGCGCTATACCGCGTTCCATATGTTCATTCGTAAATCCGTTCTCAGCCTTTTTGCCAGTTAATGTCTCTAACGCTATTTGTAGTGCGTAGCGCCTTGCTGGTTCTCCGAAATCCTTACCGTAGTTAGCCATGAAGCATCCAAAATTAGACGCTGTAGCTTTCCCTAGCCTAAGCTCGTGCCATTCTTCCGACCCCTGTTTTACGTCGTAGTACTTCATGCGACTAACCCAGACGCCGACAATCCAGGGCTTTTGCATTCTGCGATTAGTTGTTTTTGGTGCTCAACGCTAACGTCAAATCTTGTTAAAACAGCATCTAAATTGCCATCGCGCACATACGCCACCTTTGCGTTTTCCCAAACTTTTGTGTTAGCTGGTGTTAATGCTTTACGTTCATTTAAAACTTCGACCGTGTGCGTGTCTGCATCGTTATCGCCCTCGGTTGGGATTGCAAAAGCTTGGAATGCTGCATATTTATATGCAGCGCTCATCGCTTTGTTAGTCGCCTTGTCAGCAGAATCCATAGCCTCGCCGAATGTTTTAACAACATGCGTGCTGCCATCTTCTGCGCACACAAAATCAAATTCAACTTCGACAGTCACATAAAAAATGGCACCGCCATCTTTTGTTCGTCTTTCCTCGCAAGACCTGGCCAATACGCGTGGCAAAATACACAAACCATGGGTAGCCAGAAAAGGAGCAAGCGCGTTATAGACGTCATCTATGCCCCGAAAATTGTAGCCCTGCTTTTGATTCTTTCTTGTCTTGCCGATCCCGTCTTTGGAAAGCTCGGCCTGCACATTGTTAATACATCTATATACTTTCATTTACGTAACCCCCGGCTCAAAATTTATATTTACTTTCCAAACACCCACTTTTTCGCTTCGATCCCGTCTAAAAAACGCTTAGTTGTCCGAAGCTGATCGTTTAACTCGTTACTTTTATTTAGTCTGTCGCGATACGCTTTAAGTGCAAATACGTTTTTTTCTGCCAGCTCGCCTGGGACATAGTCAGACCAGTGCACAAGATCATGTAAGCGTATTTGCGGTAATTGTTGTGTTGTACTCATGCTGCCTCCCATAGTGTTTTTGGATTACTGTTAGATGTACGAGCTGGCTTATACCCAACTTTACGTATGATCTTTGCAGCAGCCGCCTGGCGTATTACTGCGCCGTAGTTTCTACAGTCGCGTGGCTGTGGGAGACCAGCAACCCTTGCAGCGTGCACAAAGTCTTCAGACAAAAAGGTGATCCCAGATTTCTTTGCCTTCTTTGCGTACGACTGCAAAAAAGGGAGCACAGCGTTTTGCCAATCATCGTGCGTACTCATGCTGCACCCTTTGGCGTGCTATCAGCCGCAGAGTGCCCTGCGTAGCTTAAAAATGTTTTTGTTATCTGTAGCGCACGAAACAACGAGCTGCCGCCGTCGAGTTCGATAAGTGCCATTTTTTCGGCATCGCGCTTTGTTTGATCGCTAACTCCGCGTCTTTTGCACTCGCTACGAACCAACCTGCGCAGCTCTGTTTCGCGCTCATCAACAAGAACTCTGTCGTTTTTATTTGTACTCATAAGTCCTCCGCTCGTTGTGTCATGATTTCAAAGTATCTGTCTTTGATTAGATTGTTCACGCACTCGTCTAAATCAACTTTAAGCAACCGCTGTATGTCGTTTATTAGCTCTACTTTTTCAGAATCTTTTTTTGCCGACATGATGTTGAGCAATAACACTCGATGCTCGATCGTCTTAAAATTCCACTCATAGAGTCGCTCAGAAATCCATGCTGGATCAGTTGCCGTCTCAGCTCGTAATTTGATCTCGTACAGCCCGAGCTTGTATTTGTATTCAGCATCATGCGACTCGTCGTAGAGCTCAAGAAGCTGTGATGTAGATTCATGCAGAGACATGACTGGCCTCATCTGAGTTGTAGAAAGACACTCGCCTGGTCAACATGCCGTCAGCAATAACTGACAACAGATCATCAAGTGCAGCGCTTATTAGTCGCAACTCGAACAAGAACGGGTCTCTAGCGCCTTTAACTTCAACAACGTCCGAGAGGTCGGCTTTGATAAAATGATTTAACGCTTTAATTGCCGAATACTCCTTAGCATTTAAAACGTAACCTAAACGCTCAAATATCACAGCCATTTCTTCTGCCGTTTTTAACGCAGTCTCGTATCTCTTAACTAATCCAGCCCAGTTGCGAATCAGACTAAGCACTTGATCGTTGATGTCCATTGCTTTCTCCTTGCTGTGGGGAGAATATTACGGCATCCCGTTTGTAGTGTCAACGGCATCCCGTATTATTTTTTAAGTAATCTTCATCGGGTCGCAATTATGCGGCTGAATTAAGGGGGTGGTGGAAATGAAAGTTTTTATGTTTGTTGTTATTGGGTTGCTGGCTTTTGCGTATTCGCAGCCAGGGTTTTCAAAAAAAGCCTATGGACACAAAAGCAATAATGCCGAGCACGTCAGTGGGTACAGAGCGAAGAGTGGACGATACGTGTCACCACACATGAGGACTAGATCTAACAGTACCCGATACGATAACTTCTCGACCAAAGGTAATGTGAATCCATACACAGGTAAGGCAGGAACCAAGAGAGTCAAATAATTACCATCAATAATTTTAGTGTTGGAGCGGCAAAAATGAAGAAGAAAGCATTTATTGTTGGGTTCTTTGCTGGGGTAATCTGCACAATTGTTGTGGCCGCTAACGCAGCTAAAATAGTTGGTGATAATGGATATTTGATTGGTTGGGACGTGACCGTTGACGGTGAAGAAGTTTGTTCAGACCCATACATTTGGTCGGCGACAATGGAAATAGAATGCGATTGATGAATAATCGCACCTAGCCTGTGCCGAGCAGCAGCTAAGTTCCTGGTGGGCGGTTGGCCGTGTGGATTTTGGTATGTGGTTGGCCAGCTCGGACTCGAACCGAGAACCACAGAATTATGAGTTCTTTGCTCTAACCAATTGAGCTACAGGCCAATAAATTTGGATGTCATCAGAACTTTACCATATATGGGGGGCTACCCGCCCTGTCGGCACACGAATTCGCCTAGTAAGCGTGGTGTGTTGGCTAGAACTGTGCCGAGAATAGCGGCGATAGTGCTTCCGCCGCTTCTTCAGTAAACCCAAGGTCTTTTTTGACCTTTTCCGCGTAAGCCATGAGAAAGCTATTTATCGCAAGCGACGCAACCATATCAGCGGGTTGGGCAGCGTCTATAGAGTAAACTTCAGGCCTCTTGCAAACCACATCAAGAAATACTTCGCGACATTTGATTAGTGTGTCTGAGCGTTCGAAGTGATTCGCTGTGTCGCCGCGAGATGTTATGCGGGAGAGCGCTACATCAACCGGGGCGTCAATGATAAATGTTAAGTCCGGCACCGGCGCAAAGGAGAACTGATCATCAAGAATTTTTAGAGCTTCAGCGTTTGAGGTGCTTTGATAAGCGGCGGTTGAGTACACATAACGATCAAGAACAACTATATCACCAGATTTAAGCGCAGGGGCGATGACGTTGTTAATGTGGTCTTTACGATCAAGCGTTAGTAATTGTAGTTCGGTCGCTTTGTCATGCCTGCCGCTGCTTGCTGAGGCTCTTAGTTTTTTGCCCCACTCACCATCTGTTGGCTCTTTCGTTACCAGCGACTTAACCGCCCTAGGAAAGGCAGCAATGATGCGATTTGCTAGTGTTGTTTTACCGACTCCATCTATGCCATCGATGGCAATTAGAAACCCTTTTTTCATAAAATCCCCCATTCTCTGAGCGATCTTATCAGAAGTATTGCTTAACTTTACCCGCCTTGCCTATAAACAAACTCGCCCAAAACAACAAGCAAGTCAGACTGTTCTGGCGGTATGCGTTCATCGGGGAATCTGCGCTTGTCCGGGTTATTGCTCTCTAGTATCCATGAGCCATCAAACCCTAGCCGTAGCTTCTTTATTTTTGTGCCGTCTGGGTGCTGGATTAAGTAGATACACCCGCTTTTCGGCGTCTTTTTTGACGTGTCGAATATCGCTATGTCGCCGTCAACAATGTACTCAGACATGCTATCGCCGTCGGCCCAAACCGCCAGGGCATCCTTGGGCTTTATTTTGTAGCGCCTAAACCAAGATGGCTCTTTGATTAGCGGCGCTCGGTCTAGCTCATCTCCATTAATCGCCCCTCCACCACATGAGCCGCGTATGTCAGAAAACTTAATAGGTATGCCGCTGTCGTCGTCGTCCGAGCTAACGACTGAGTAGCCGTTTCTTTGGGTTGGCGTTGGGCGCATTTCTCCTTTCCCGGTTGCTAGCCAGTCAACATTAACCCCCAAAAAATTAGCAGCAAGAACCAAGTTCTTGCCGTCAAGCATTTTTGTTTTTCCGGACACCCAGTCAACAACAGATGGCGGAGAAACCATACATGCGCGCGCAAGTTTTGCCTGGGATATTTTTGGCGGCCCGCTCATGGCGGCTAATAGACGTTGGCTAAGAGTGCTCATTAGGAAAGACTAACAAACGCGGCGTTAGAAATGCCTATTGACAATATAGTTAGATATACCTAACATTTGCTACATGAACGACGCAGAATTAATTAAAAAACTTGGCGGCACATTTGTCGTGGCAAAGATGTTCAGCATACGACCCCCGTCGGTAAGCGAATGGAAAAGAAAAGGCATACCTAAAGCACGACGCATGTATTTGGAAGTCGTTAGGCCGGACCTTTTTAAAAAAAACACACAGACTGCTAGAAATTGCAGCAAACAATACCTAACTGCCGCATAGCAGTAAATAATAAAATTGTCAAGTTTTGTGAACTTTTGTAAAAGAATGTTAATGGGGGAGTTGTGAGATACGACAGTCACAAAGAGCTATCTATCTACAGACTCGATGAGAGAGCAAGGGCTACGTTGAGCATCACTCGACGACTCATTGAGCGTTCGAAAAATCTAAAGCAAGTGATTTTGTACAAGAGCGACTACGAGCACATCGATCGGCTGCTGCAAAGGGAATCAAGCGGCAGATTAAAGCTGAGTGACGTCACATTTCTGGGTTATCCGGTAGCAAAGGGCTGATTGAATGAACTACTACCAATTCCACGTTGGCGACTACGCTACACACTCACGCTATCTTACGCTGATGCAAGATTTAGCTTACAGACGCTTGCTAGATTTGTACTACACAACTGAGCAGCCAATACCTCTGGATGTTGCAAAAGCATCGCGTCTGATCGGCATGCAGGATCACATGCAATCCGTATCTGAAATCTTATCTGATTACTTTCTGAAATCAGAAGCAGGTTACATAAACAAGCGCTGTGATGAGGAGATTGAGCGCTACAAAGCCAAGGCAGGAAGGGCTAAAAAGGCGAACGAAGCGCGCTGGAAATCTGAAGACGATCTGATATCAGAAACACAATCAGATCTGAAATCAGATCAATTATCAGAACGTAATCAGCTCCCAACCAATAACCAACAACCAATAACCAATAACCAACTTAAAAGCAAAAAGCATATACGCGCTTCGCGCTTCGATGCGCTTGCGCATCTGGTTTCCGAAAATGTTCCAGAAGATTTGGCTTCAGATTGGTTAACACTGCGAAAAGAAAAACGACTGACCCCAACAAAAACCGCTATCGACGGAATCAAGCGAGAGGCTGGAAACTGCGGAAAGAGTTTGGCGGACGTTGTACGGATTTGCTGTGAGCGAGGGTGGGGAGGGTTCAAGCACGAATGGCTTGAGCGCGATGTTACGCAACTGCAAAACAGTCAAGCAAGGGCAGGGCCAAGCGCTTTCCAAAGCAAAGCAGCGTCGGCAATCATGCAACTTCAGAGGTTAAAAAATGCGATCAGAGAACGGAACAACGGTGGATTTGGCGGCGGAATTAATAGGGAAAATGGGAGTGGAAGCATGGTTTGTATTGATCTTGATAGATCAAATTCAGAAGATGTTTTGCCAGGGCTTGGCTTATCAGCCGCCTCATGACTTCATGAACATCACGGTCATGAATTGGGCAGAAGCTTTGTGGGGTTCCCAAAAATGGGAGCAAAAACGCGATGAGCCTAGGATTAATGAGGCATTCAAAAGGCTTCGATTGAATTGCAAAGCATGGCCACAGCCAACTGATTTTCGTGAAGCGTTGCCCAAGGTTGAACCAATAAAAGACCAGCTACCACGCCCATCAAACGACAACGTAAGACTGCGCGAGATGAGCAAAATAGCGGACGTAATCAATCTTAGCGACTACACAAAGGCGAGCTGATTTCCTACAAGCATGAAAGAAAAATCCCACAACGAAAAACGACTTTTTACGCTGCACGCAGGTAACTACTTCGCGAAACAGCGTGATTTTTTGTTGTCCGTACTGACAAAACTGGATTGTGAAAAATCGTGGGACGTGGTCATTCAGAAGCATAAAAAAAAGAGGTCGAACATGCAGAACAGTGCTTTGTGGGGTGTCGCGTATAAAGCGATTTCTGAAGAGACAGGGAACTCAAAAGAAGATTTGCACGAATACTTTTTGGGCGAATTCGGTGGCTGGGAGGACGTAGAAGTGATGGGCGTGATTAAAGCTAGGCCGGCTCTTAGAAGCTCAAGAATGGACACTAAGACATTCAAAGAATTTTACGAGTTTATCCAGATGCGCGCGGCAGAGCTTGGCTACTACGTGCCGTCTCCAAACGAGTACGAACTTATGAGCGAGGCAGCATGAGCAAGCTACGCGAATCAGCATACAAGCAAGAGTGCACGTTGCAATTGCCACGAGTCTGCAAGCTAGATAACGATGCTGTTGTGCTAGCGCACGTAAGGCTTTTTGGTTTGGGCGGAATAGGTATGAAGCCTTCCGACATACACGGGGTCTATGCGTGTAGTGAGTGCCACGATTGGCTCGACAGACGCGCTCACAAAACGATTAAAGCAGATCGTTACGAGTACATACTTCGAGCGTTAATGCGCACGCATGAGCGCATGGCACGTATGCAACTGCTTGGTTACGCAAACACAAAGAGACCAGGTTTGATGTCGGGCTTTGACAGCCATGCGTAGGAAATACCGTACAGACGCTAATCACTCAGAAATCATGACTGTTTTTGAGTCATTCGGGTTTAGTGTTATTGATTTAAGCGGCGCTCCTTCTTACTCGCAAAGAAATATAGGAGTTTCAGATTTGCTGGTCGGTTATAACTTAATCAACGAGCTTGTTGAGGCTAAGTTTGAAAATGGTAAATACAGCCAATCGCAAATAGCGTTTAACCAAAACTGGAAGGGTGCGCCACCACGGCTCGTGGCCAGCATTAATGATGCTGTCGACCTAGCGCACAGCATGCGAAAAAAAATAAAAAACGGGGGGTAAGATGGCATCATCAGAGCTTGTGACAATGCTTAACCCGCGCACTATGAGCTTTAGTGTGCGATCAGGTTGTGCGCCAACGTTTACCGCTGCTGATGTTGCGCATGCGCTAAGTGCGATTAGTTGGCCTTTCCTGAAAGACGAAGAGCCTACAAAAGCTCAAATTGAAAAAGCAAAGCTAGGGGCCGCGCTGTTGTGCTACATACACGCACCAGATATCGCCAAACTAGAGAGCGTTTCGGTAGAGCAAATGCTAGCAACATTGATGCAAGCAGAACGATCTAGACGCATGCACGAGGAGCACAAAACACGTATCGCATATCAGATCGCGAAAGAAAATTGCGTAGCTAAAAACCACGTGAGCTCAGAGGAAGACAGGGTGCTCGCAAAGTTAAGAGCCATGCATGCGGCAGCTAAGAGCGAAATGTGGCCTGAGCGTGGCGTTAACGTAGAGAAAATCTACATCGGCATCCGCAGAACAATACTCGACGACCTTAGGACGCGCCGGGTTTGCAAGAACTGCAATGGCACAAAGAACGTGCTAAACGGCGACGGGTTGCTTGTTGAGTGCGACAAATGCGACGGGTCAGGCGTAACAAAGTCATCAATGCAAAGGCTCGCAAAAAAAGTAGGGCGACACAGATCAAGCATCAATGACACATGGCACGACGTATACGATTTTACGCACAGAATAGTTACCGACGCACTTAACCAAGCAGAGCAAAAATTTAGGGAGGTGACAAAATGAAACTACTAATTATCGTACTAGCACTAACACTCACAGCATGCGCCGGAACTCAAACGAGAAACGTTGACCTGTGGCGTCAAGCAAACATCGATCGACAGATGCAAATGCAAGAGCAGCGCAAACAGCTCGAGAGTGCGCGCACTAGCTACTTAGCACAAGCACAGTCGTGCACAGACGATACTTGCAGAGTAGCAATTGCTGGCTTTGCAGCGCTATCAACTAATAGCAATCAGCAGCAGCAAACGCAGCAAGTGCAAATTCCTTTTGAACGAGACGGCGCATCAAAATTTCGCGATGTGCTCACTGGTATAGTGCCGATTTTGTCGACACTAACGGGCGCAGCAGTTAACTATAGACAAGTCGAGACGAGTCGAGATGTGCAGTTAGCGCAATATAATTTTTTAGATAGCGCAATTGGCTACACGACTACAGCAGCGCAAAGCATCGCAAACGCAGGGCCAAGAATTGAGGTTGGCGGCGATTACGTGAGCGGCACACAGCATGTTGGCGACACGGCCGGGCGCGATCAGATAAGCGGCACTCAAACGATGACAACTACTGAGACGACAACGCGAGATAGCAACAACAACAATCGCAGCAATAGCAACGACGACTCGAATAACGGCGGATCGTGTGCGAGCGGCAACGGCGGTAATGTTGGTGGAACTACGGCACAGCCAGGGACAGCGGGAACTAGTGTCGGGTGTACTGCGGGGAATGGGGGATGAGAATGACAGAAAATGAGAAAGCGAGAAAGTTCGAGCAAATCCAAGCCCATTTGTGGGGGTTAGCTTTGCGCGGGAATCTATTGCAATCATATTTTGCAGCCGCGTTAATCCGCGAGTTGTCTATTGATGGGCCAGGCGGCCAAGAGCCTGACGATGCGTAATACGGGACGGTGGGATGATGATTGAGAAATTACGCTGGAACGATGTCACTAAAAAGATGCCAGAAGATGAAGGCGTGGTGCTGCTTTGGGTGCGATTTCCTAGACCGTTTGCGGGCCTGTTTTGGACGCTGGGTTATGTTAGAGACGGCATCTGGTACGACCACGATACCGATCTCAAGATGATAGCGACAGTAACGCACTGGGCAGAACCGAAAGGGCCAACAGAAACCGAAAAGGATTAAACCATGAGCAAGTCATCTGTGTTAGCAAAAACCGACGTCCATCTAGCCAAAGGCAAACGCGCACAACGGGAATTCGAAAATAGTTTTAGGAAAGCAGGCGATTTTCAAACTGTCTATGATGTAATTGGGCAATTCGGCAAAGCCATTGCACGTACCGTTGCGCGAAACTCAAGACTTGAGTATGCGCGCAGGGTCAAGAAAATGAAACGCCGTGCGGCAACAGTTGATATGTTTGAGAATTAACAGTTTAAAGCCAGCATCTCAATGAGGTTAAAGATCAAGACTAAAGTCGTAGCATACCATTTCGAGGATATGCTCGATATGGTTAGCAAATCGTTAAATCGTTAACACGTGTGTGTCTATATGTAAGATTTAAGCGGTTTTATTTCATATACTATTGCTTACAAATTCACTATATTTTACTTTTTCTCCGTTTTTTACTTTGTTGTTAATTTTTATAAAAGTTGCAAAAGACTCGCCGTTTTCGAATTTATTGATATCATTTATAGCAGCAATTTGCTCATCAATGCTTCTTGTGCATACTAAATCTATAATGTCTAAGATGTCCGATGCGTTTTTTATTTTAAAAGATTCTGTCGATTGTTTTGTGTTGTTTACAGACGCCGCAATGTAGTCGTGCCCCGCATATCTTTCTACGTCTTTATTTGAATTGAATCCGACAGAGACCGTTTTATGTATTTTTAGCGTTAAATCTTCGTCTATCTCAAAAGACGATAGCTCAATTGAGCAACCCGGTATTGCATATTTATTTTTATGACTATGTACTTCGTCTGTATCGAAATGAATGCGACCATAAATTTTGCATTTGTGCGTTAAGTTGAGAAGCGACATTTCGTTGTATAGCTGCGACTCACAAGTATTTTCTACAAAATCTATCGCTATTTTTTTAAGCGCATCACTCAAATTAACGCCGTCGTTTAGCTGTTCATTCAAAAACTTTTTATAGATATTCATTTTCGTTCCCCGGTTTGTCTTTCGCGTTATTGCGTTAGTGAGTTAATAATACATAGCGTAACGCGTTACGTCAAGCACTATCTTTATCGTTTGTATACTTTTTGACCATGTCAGCGTACTTGTTAACTAACTCTGCTTGCTCAGCAGTTAACGTAAGTCTTACTTCCTTAAGCTTTTGCTCTTTACGCTTACTGCGCAGCTTTCGCATACGCAGCTTGGTCAGTTCGTTTGAGTGTGATTTGTCGTTCATATTTTTTTAGAGTTCAGCTTTGCGATTACATTTAATTCTTGCTCCAGCGGAGATCCCGATTTGCAAAGAGCGTCATATATGTCTTGGAGTCTTGCTTCTTTAAGTTGAGTTCTTAATTCTTGCTCTAGCAGAGATCTAGATTTGCAAAGAGCGTCATATATGTCTTGATCGTAAGCGCTCATTGAGCTTTCATCTAAAACAGTTTCGTCTTTAGCATTGTATTTGTCTAAAACGAGGGTCTTAATAAGACTGTTAATTGTTCGCGATGCTTTACGATTTTGTTCGTTTAGATTTATCAGTTTCATTTTCTTGTCCCCGGTTTAATATTTAATTAGCGTGATTTGTCGTTAGTCATTTTGTGTTAATAGCTCATATTTTGTTTGTTCCGCTTGTCGTGTTAATAACTCATATTCTGCTTGTGTTGATAACTCATACTCAGCATCAATCTCTAGTCCTTTAGCTTTTACTAAATCGCTTGATCTTAAAAAAGCATTGAATTGATCTCGCTCTGAGTCAGTTAAATTTAAGCCATACTCGTTGTCGTCATCGATGTGCGCAGTGTGCGTATTGTAGTTAGCATGCAATCTGTTGGTTTCACGACTAAATTGCACTTGCACGATCCGTCCGTCTGACAGCGTGCAAATAAACCCGCAAAGCTCATCGTTCTCTTCGATCTTCGAAATTTCAATTGTTGTGCTCATATTCTTTTCCCCGGCTTGCTGTCGCTGCTGAATTGCTGCGATGTGTGTAGATTACACAGCGTAACGCGTTACGTCAACAGTTATTTTTAAGATAGTGATCGTTTGAGCAAAAAGTGAGCATGATTAATCAAAATAGTTAGTGGCGTGTTCCATTTTGGAACGCACACGCAGCTAAACAACATAGACACTATTTAATCGTTCGTATTTCAACGACTTACGCAACATAGACACCATTCTTTTTTTAACTGTGTAACAGTGACACTATTTATCAACTTGACAAGCTGCTGATGCTGAAATGCGGAAACTTCCGCATGCAGACAGTTGACAATAAAAACGCGCGCGCGTGAATATGTCGGGTTGACACCCGTTCGTTTTTGTGGTTAGTCTCGTGCGCGTTAGTGAGCTTGACGCTAAAGACCACCCCCCGGGTCTGTCGAGTTGACACTAAGTCGCGTTGGGCGATGCTCGCGCGACATCTAATTCCCCTTTTTACAACTCAACGCTAGTACGTTTCGACGCGCTAGTGCTTAGCGCGCGCTTCGGTGCGGCGGCGGAACTAAAGAAATGACTATTGATGACAGCAGATATTGTTACGTTGCTAAATTTCGTAAAGCAGAATTGGCCAACGGCGACGCTTTTTACTGCGCTCGTGAGTCTAATAACTTACGACTATTTGCGCTTACAAAGAAAAGTTGACAGTGTAATTTTGTCGATGACATCTCTCACAGCAGATAGCACTAACAACATTCGTAGCAATTACGAAAGACTGTCAAAAGTAGGCGACTCGATAACTGAGTTAACAATCAGAATTGGCCGGCTTGATGTCGTTGTCGGTAACTTAAGCAAAACAACTGCGCTTGTTGATGCTGAGATGATGAAAATGCGTGCATCAATGTCAACGCACAGGGACTTGATGAATGAGCTAATCAGGCAATCAAATATTCTTGTCAAGATAGTAACAAGTAGCATCGATGCTAAATGACGATGTCAAATTCGATCCCGAAAAATTTCTCGGAGACATAAAAGCGTTCGAGCGTGTTGTTGCCGACGCCGACAGAACGTTACTAAAGATTGCTGGGGCAGGTAGTGTTACATCGATAGATTACAAATCTATTTGCTGCATTGTTTGCATGTTCGCGTGTTTTTTTAGTTTGTGTTTGATAGTCATATCTGACAAGCAACTAGATCTAGCCAATGAAAAGATTGAGCTATATAGAGAGTTGCAAAGCACGAAAACGTCAGACTTGCAGCGTGAGGTATCAATACTGCGCGGGAGGGTCGATGTGCTGCGCGCTCAGGTAGACAAGCAATGAGCGATAAGCAAGAAGTTAACAATCAATACTACGCGCTAATAAAAGATCGGCGCGCTTTGATTAAAGAGTACGTTGACAGAATAGGGTCGCTGATGGGCTGCAGTTGTGTCGATAACGAAGCGCTCAATAAGTGCGACATGCAGCTTTGCGAGGTGTCAGACAAATTGCTTGTTTGCTATTCCGACTTGTACAAAAACGCTAACACAATTCTGATGCGAAAATTGGGGCTGTAGACATGAGCGAAGAAGACGAAGATTCAACTGTGGTGGTCATTATCATTGTCAGTGGTGGTAGCGACAGTCGGCGCGTATTTAGCAAGAAGCAGAAAAGCGTGCTCAAGACTATTTCGAAATTGCTAGCTGATGAGGCGGCAGATGACGAAGTCTAAGTTGCCGCTGGGTATTCGGCTGAATAATCCGGGCAACCTGAAATTACAAAAGCCGCGCATTAAGTGGCAAGGTCGCGTCGAAGATTTCGCGCTAACGCAAACCGTTTTTGATGAGTTCACGAACATAACTAAGGGGGTTCGTGCTCTCGCAATCGATCTCATATCTAAGTATGACCGAGGCTTAAATACGGTTCGCAAAATAACGGAAGTTTATGCACCGGATTCAGAAAACAACACGGAAGCCTATATCGATGCGTTGTGTTTATTTTTAAGTACAAAACTATCTTTCACGGTACGCGACGATACGCCGCTTAATTTGCACGACTACGACACTTTAAATGCTTACGTGCGCGGAACAGTGCGTCACGAGAACGGGAAGGGGCCGCTACCGGGTGGCGAATGGATAGCTGATGGCGTATATGTTGAAGCTTTAAGACAGGCTGGAATAACGCGCACGCAGAAACAGGTTGTTACTCAGTCTAAGACGATTAGAGCGAGCAGCTTAGCCGGTGTAGGTGGTACTGCGCTTGGCGTAACAGCGGTGCTCGACGCAGCTCAAGAAGCTAAGTCAGTGCTAGACCCCGGTACTTATATCTACGCAGCTATAACGATCATAGTTTTACTGTGTTGCGCTTACGTTATGTACGACAGAGTGCGCAAAGCTAAGATTGAGTCGCAATGATTTTAAAGGCGCTGGTACTCACTAGCGCGTTATTAGTCTGTTCTGTTTTTGCAAACACATATCAGTTTCAGCGAGCTGTAGCGCTCGAGCATAAACATAGGGCTGATGCTCTTAGGGCTACTGTTAACGCATACGTTGCAGCTAGCGTGCTGTCAGCGACAAGACAGCGCACGATTGATGCACAAGCTGCTAAAGCTGTCGTTGATGAGCGCGACTTGCTCGCTCGTATTGTTACAAGCAAAGAAGCTGCAATCGCAAAACTGAGAACACTATCTAATGAAAAAGCTATCAGTGTTGATTGTCGCATTGATGATGAGCGCGTGCGCGTCGTCAACGAAAAACTTAGTGATCGTAGACGCGGTTGATTTGCGTTGCTCGATCAAGTGTCAAACACAGTGTGACGATTTAGCTGCATTACGCACAGACGCAGAAGGTAAAGCATCTATTGATGATGCGCTAGAAATGTTGGTTATAGCTGACGCAGCTCTCGACGAGTGCGAGATTGCGCGTGCGTCATGCGTTGAGTGTATAGAGCGCGGGAAAACAGCCGGGGTTATTAAGTAATGCACAAACAAAGCATTAAGGTTTATGTCAATCATTAAAAAACTACAAATAGCTGGCGTCTCTGACAGCCTTGCAGCGGCGATCATGGGAGATATAGCAGATGGTCTTGTGTCAACAGGATCAACGCAATCTTCCGCTTATCGTATCAATGCTGATGTTTCAAGATTCGTTGTAGTGCCAATTGAAACTGGCGCTATATTGCCAGTATCGTCGGTTAAGTTAGATAAGATAGAAGTTATAAATGCTGGTAACAATGCTCTGATGCTTTATCCCAGCGTTGATGAGCGTATAGGGACTTCACCGCTTAATTCGCCAATTAGTGTTGCAGCAGGTTCAGCTATAACGCTTCGAAAAGTTAGCGATGGCGGCTGGGCTGTAGTCTCAAACTATATTGTTTCTTCATCGCTTGCATCGATTGCATCGATTGCTGTTATCAACGAGATTTACGTTTCGACGGCTGGTAACGACGTAAACAGCGGTTCTGTTTCTTCGCCTTTCCTCACAATAAACAAAGCGTTAAATCATATTCGCGGCGCAACCAACGGCGGTGCTTGGCGCATAAATGTTGGTGCTGGAACATACTCTGAGGAAGTTGTTTGTAGTGAGTACGTCGGCTCTTATAGAGATTCGACCTACGGTGACTCTGTAGTATTTATAACCGGTGCTAGTGCTGCAACGACAATTATTAGTTGTCCGACGTCATTCGGGACAACAGTCAGACTTGGTTATGTTGATGCTGTCTATGTTTTAGATAAGCTAACAATTACATCATCGACAACAAACGTTGTCGGTCTTAGAGTTATTAACTCAAATGTGTATTTGCTTGATGTTGATTTTTCTAATTTATCAACGGCAATAAACGCATCAAGTAATTCAAGCTGTTTTTGGTCGGCAGGGACTGCTAATAGCATTAGTAACTGCACGAGCTGTTTTAGCGTGTCTAACTCATCACGTCTTACTGTATCTAAGAATTTAACGGCAACATTCAGCGGAAGTTTTGCTCAATCACTCAATTCAAGTTTCTTCAATATAACAACTGGGGTTCAATTAAACCTGAGCGCGTCTTCTGGCACTGCTAATTCGGCGTTTTCGGTGCTTGTTGGTGGGAATATAGTTCTTGGCGCTAACTCAGTAATTAATTGCACGTCAATAAAAGACGTGGTGGTCGGTAACAACAACGGCTTGATTAGATCAATCGGAAATGTCTCGTTTAACTTAACCGACTGCACAAACGGCTTGGGAACTTTAAATGGGTCTTCAATATTTGAGGAAACTGGTGCTTTAAACACATACACAACTTCGGGGACAACCCCCGCACAGTATGTAACAAATGATGCTGCAATCATTGCGTCACAGAATGCTATTTTTGCGACCGGCGGCTGGATAAGAAAACATAGAAATATTTCTGATTCCGCTGCATTGCTAGAAAACAGATCACCTCTTGTCGGCTCAAACAACTGGACACTTGGGGCTGGGGCTACGTTAGATACGACGGCTGAAACGTTGAGTATGACGGTTGGTAATACAGCGACATTTGCTCACAACAGAAGAGCTGTTGGCTCAGAGATTATTTGCAAGATTGCGTACAGCGGTACGACTACAGACCCCGCACATATCTGGGCTGATATCGGAATGAACGATGCGTCACGGCATGGCTTCCACGCGCAACTTAGGGGCGATGGCCAGCTAACGGTTTGGCGGCTACCAGGTTGGGTCGGCTTTGGCACGGTGAGTGCAAGCACGTCAGGAACATGGGTGCGCTTAAGTTTGTCATCATTGACCTCTGTTGAGGCTTGGTACTCAACAAGCACAAACAGACCGGCATCAGAATCTCAGTGGGCGTTCGTCGGGCGAATTGATCTGTCTGCTGATGCAACAGCTCTTGCAGGAGCGTTAGCAGGAACAATCACATCAAATCTTCTAACAGATACAGCAGCAACTGGAACGGCTGTTTACAGCGATTTGAGCGTACGCGGTGTATCTGTTTAATCACTATGTTGCTACCAAAATACTTGGAAAATAAAAGGGAATTGTATAAATGGCAATCACACGCAAACTACAGATAGCCGGGGTTCCAGATAGCCTTGCGGCGGCTGTGATGGGTGAGGTAATGGAAGGGTTAACAGCAACTGGATCAACACAGGCTACAGCGTATCGAATCAATACAGACGTTGCGAAATTCTCAACAGTCGCATTAAATGCTGGTGCAATATTACCGGTTTCGTCTCATAAGTTAGATAAGATAGAAGTTATAAACTCAGGGGCTAATGCGCTTTTACTTTATCCTTCTTTAAATGAGCGTATCGGGTCATTAGCAAGTAACGTGGCCATTGCAATAGCTCCCGGGTCTGCTGTAACGCTAAGAAAAATTAACGATGTTGTGTGGGATGTTATTTCTAACTATCTAGTGATATCCGGTGGCGGTGGAGGCGGTACAATTGGTGGGACTCTTGCCGCCACACAAGTTGCTTTCGGCTCCGGCAGTGATGAGATCGCCGGGAGTTCTTCGCTAACCTGGGGTTCGAGCGCGTTGACCATTGGAGGAAGTACCAGCTTTTCTTCAACAAGTGAGTCTGTACTTACATTTGGTCAACAGCTTGTAGGCACGGACGCAATTCAATGGATTCCATCGAATGGTCTATTTTTCAAACATGGGGCCGGAGGGCCGTCAGGAGATCGAATAAAGATCACTTCGGGAGGGTACTTAGGTATCGGCACCACTACACCGCATTCGCATTTACAAGTGAGCGGCTCGCAAGCGATTAAAACTACCAATGTTTCTGCGGACTATACGATAACGAGTGATGATTATCTGATTCGCGTTACCAGTACCGCAGCAGCACGCACCATTACATTACCCACGGCTGCTGGCATTGCGGGTCGAGTTTATGAAATTAAAGATACTAGCGGCGGAGCTGGCACCAACAACATCACCATCGATGCGGACGGTACTGAAACTATCGATGGTGCGGCCACGGCAACGATATCGGCGCATTATGGTTCGATTAAACTAGCGAGTAATGGCACGAATTGGGATTTAATTAATAACACGCAAAATCACAACGATGGTGGTTCTATACCAACATCCGGGTTGGTTCTTCGCTACTCGGCAGAATCGTTAAGCTCAACATTAAGCAATAATGACTTTGTTACATCGCTTGCGCCAGACGTTGGCGCGCTAACACTAACTGCAAGCGGCTCAGATAGACCGACATTCAAAACCGGAATATCGCCATCCGGCAGTGATGTCATTTGGTTTACGGGGGGCGATAGGCTAAACGTCACGGGTTTAAGCGGTCTCCCGAGCACAACTCAGCCGGGCACGATTGTTTGTGTTGTTTTTGGTGTGCAGCCCATCGGGGCAAGTCCGTCAGATCATCAGCATATTGTGCAATATGGTAGCGCAACAGCCTTGCAAGCCAGGGGGCTTACGGTGCATAGGACCAACCGGTGGTTCACGAGCAGCGAGGTCGGCATGAATTTACCTGCTGTCAGCGGCCCTTCTGGGTGGGGTGTGAAAGTCCTTGGTCACACATACGACGGCGCTGTTGTTAGCGTGCTGGTCGACGGCGAAGAATGTGCCTCAAACGTTGAGGTTCTAAACACGGGCACGGATGAGTTAGCAATAGGATCTGCGATTGGCGGCGCTGCAGATCAGGGCGCTTTTTATTTCATGCACCTGCTTATCTACGACAGAGTTCTTACGCGCGAGGACTGGCGCTCTATCATGAGCTACGCGCGGGCTGAGTGGGGCGCATAATTTAATTATTAGATAGGCTCAAAGAAATGGCATACAAAACAGAGTTAGTAGCAACAACAAGTGCGGCATCGTTAAAGTTGGATTTAACAAATTACGTAAACACGCTTGTCATCGTCCACGGGTTAAGCGGCGCTGAAACGGTGCTTGTTAATATCGCCTGCGCTGCAGGATATGTAACGTACAGGGGTAGCACAGGGTCGTCCATTTTTTTTGATGCCGCGACCAACGTAACAATGATTAACTTACCAACAGGCGCTTACGAGCTCGTGAAAGCACTAACAACCAATCCGGTTGGCGTTGACGTTATTTACGGACAATACATAGCGGCAAAATAATGTCCAGGCAGCCTGTCCCGCAGGAAGAAGTGCAGCGTAGGAAGTTAGAGAGAGCTGCGGCGAAAGAAAAAAAGCGCGCTGAAAATAGGGCGTTGTATGACGCGCAACGGCAGGGCCAAAGTAACAAGCAGTCAGCATCTCTACCGCTAGAAATAGCAGACAAATTATCTGAATCAATAGATGCTAACTATCGAACGTATTCAGACACAGAAGATGATTTAGAGGCATTCAAGAACGCAGCCCACGATTACATGGATTTGTGTGATTCGTGTAGGTATCCGATATATAGAGCCGGTGTTGCGTTAGCGTGTGGCATATCGGAAGACGACCTTGTCGAGATGGTTTCTAACCCGTATTACGCAAAAGCGGCATCGATAGTGATGACTCGTATATCGGCGTATGCGCAAAGAATGCTGTACATGGGGTATAGCGCAACCGGCCCTATTTTTGCGCTTAAGCAGCACAACTGGACAGATAAGGTTGAGCAAATAGATAGCGGGAAAGGAAAGGGCGACCTAAGCGCAAAATCTGAGTCAGAGCTAGTCAATGAGTTTGTGTCAAAACTCAAAGATGCCGGGCTAATCGAATTTGCTGACCAGTTCGCAGCAATGTATATGCCGGTGAAAATCGGACAAAGAACACCAACAAGCAGAGAGGAATAACACATGTCAACAGTAGGCAACGCTTCAGACTTATCAGTGCAACAAATAATCAATCAGATCCCATGCCAGTTTACGCGGCGCGCTTTGCAGCAGATGTTTCGTCAAGGCTCGATTACGTCGTTAACCGCTGCGACAGGTACGGCATCAAATACAATCTCCGATGTTGGCGCGGCATTTAGCCAGACTGCAATCAATGACAACATTAAGTCATTAGCTGAAAAGATCAACTCTGTAATTACTAATCTTAACCGCAGCGGTATTAATGACGACTAATGAGTATCGTTGGTGAGTCGATAGAGTCGAGCGGGTTAGACGTAACAGCTCGATCAGCGTTACACGGCATGATTAAAAACTTTGCCGTGAGCGGTTATAAAACAATCACGCCGCTTGCTATAGATGCGGACCAGAATGATTACTCGCCGAATGGTTTCGATGACGCAACGTCAATCAGGCTATCGTCTACAGTGCCAATAAACATATCTGGCATGTCAGCGGGTCTGGATGGTGGGGTTAAAAGGCTAATCAACGTTGGTACGCAAGCAATAACCATTTTGCACGCATCTGCACTTAGCTATGTGGCTAATAGATTCGTTTGTAACGGCGCAGCAAATATAACGATAAACCAAGACTCTATGCTTGTTATTTACTACGACGGTGTTATTAAACGCTGGCGAGCATGATAGGGCAAATAAATCCGCAGGGCTTGTCTGACCTGCCATCGATATTCGCAGCACTGATCGAAAAGCGGAAGCGCAACAAGCTATTTAGGTACTACCCAGAGGTGGATTGCCCTGGATTCCCTGCGAGGAGTAAGTACGAAAAGCACATGGAGTTTTTCCGCGCCGGTAAGTCGGTGTTTGCGCGGTATGCGATGTGTGGGAATGGACTTGGCAAAACAGAGGGTATGGGTGGCTATGAGCTTGCCTGGCATCTGCGCGGTGTGTATCCGGATTGGTGGGAAGGTAAAACGTTTGATCGTCCGATTGATGTGTGGGTTGTTGGCAAAACTCAAAAAGATGTTCGCGACACATTGCAAACAAAGTTGTTGGGTAGGCCGTACGAAGAGTCTAGCGGTGGTGGTGTAATCCCGGTGGACTGGATAGACATCAAAAGCATTAAGCGCGTGTCTGCACCAGCGGGAACGATAGACACATTTCGCGTACATCACGTGAGCGGAGCGCATAGCTACGTAACGTTTAAATCATACGAGCAAAAGCTAAGTGCGTTCTACGGCACAGAGAAAGATATTGTTTGGTTCGATGAGCCGCCTCCTGTCGATATTTATTCACAGGGTGTGCAGCGCACACGTAACCGAGAGGGTGCATTCGTGATGGTTACAGCTACGCCGCTCGAGGGTAGGACCGAAACGGTAAAGATGTTTTTAGATGAGCCTAGCCCATCTCGCGTAATCATTAGAGCGGGCTGGGATGATGTTCCGCACTTGACAGATGAGTGGAAGCAAAACGCTTTAGCGAATACGCCGATCTATTTACGAGACGCAGTTAAGTATGGCGACCCAACAAGAACAGGCGGTGCTGTGTATCCAATCGACGAAAAGGTTTTTGTAATAGAGCCGATACAAATTCCATCCCACTTCAAGTGGGTATATGGGATGGATAGTGGGTTCCATCACACGGCTGTTGGCATACACGCTTATGACCCGGACAGGGACATACTTTATTTAGTGTCTGACTACAAAGATGGTGGGCTAGATAAAAGTAGCGGTGAAAAAATCGACTACACAATCCACGCCACAAGAATAAAGTCTAGGACAAAGATTCTTTCCGGTATGGACGACATGCCGGGGCTCGCTGATACCGTATCAATAGGACTCAAGGATGGCGAAAAGATGCTCGATCTTTATAGGTCGTGCGGCCTCAATATTGTTTTGCCGGACAAGGCTGTTATTGCCGGGATAGGTGCGCTGACAGAGCGCCTCGTATCAGGCCGATACAAAGTATTCAACACGTGCAAGCAATGGCTTCAGGAGTTCCGGACGTACTCGGTAGACGAGACCGGCAAGCCAATAAAAACAAACGATCACTTAATGGATCAGTCTCGTTATGTAGCGCTCAAAGGGCCAAGCATAGCCAGATCGAAAACATCGGTGTCCAGAATTACAGCAGGGAAAGTAGCGTTTTCATGATACATCAAGCAGATATTCAAATTGAGGCTCAGGTTGTGGAGATTACTCCTGAGCAAATGGAAGAGTTAGCTGCGATACGTCAGACTTTTTTACTTTCTCTCGGACAGTCACTTGAGGGGCAGAAAGATGAAGCCATTTCGTGGCGTTCGCAATATGAGCCGGATTGGGTAGAGGCTGAGCGACAATATAACGAAGGATTTACGCCGATCTCAGAAGCCAGGGAGAGTAACGTTGCTGAGCGCTACAACCATCTTAGAGCCGTTGACAACATAACGCGCACAAAGACAAAAGCTATATCGGCGAGAGCTCAGAACATTCTTTTCCCAACTTTCGACAAGAACTTTGATTTGGAAGTGTCGTCTGTTACGAAAACCAAGATAAAGGAAAATGTAACAAATGCTGCAATAGGCATGAATCAAGCGGGCAGCCGAGAAGAGCTAAAGCAGATTGTTGACAAGATGTTTACAGAGGCCTTGTCTGCTGAAAATGAGAGAGTCGATAAGCTCGAACGATCAATATCCGACCGCCTTTCAAGCTGCAATTACCAGAAGCATGGCAGTGAAGCGATATTTGATGGGTGTTTATACGGCACTGGGATTATTGAGGGGCCGTTCGCGAAAGTTATCACTAAAGAGCGTTTTGATAAAGAGACTGGCGTATCAATAACAGAATCAATACTGACTCAGGCGGTAGAGAGAGTTGACCCATGGGACTTCTTCCCGCAGCCAGCGCGGAGTATCGCAGAATCTGAGCATGCGTTTCGCCTGCATTTGATGACCAAGACGCAATTACTATTGTTATGCGGTCAAGAGAGCATCGGGTTCGATAGTGAGCAAATTAAAAAGCTCACCCTCAAAGATCCAACGCTCGGAAAGCTGTCGGCTAGCCCGATGTACACACGTGACAATGTTGATAACACAAAAGTACTCAAGGGGCGTTATCCGGTATGGAAGTATGTTGGACCTGTACCAAAAGAGTGCTTTAAATATTTTGGCATTGAAGATGAGTCGCAAACTAGCGAAACAATTCATGGTGAGGTTTGGTTCTCTGATGGCATAGTTATTCGGGCAGCAATGTCGATCATTAGAGAGGCCGTAAAACTTCCGTTTTATGTGTGGAATTTTGACCGAAACCCGAATTCAATTTTTGGGCACGGAGTTCCCTATATTTGCAAGCACGATCAGAGAGCGGCTAATACGGCGTGGAGTGCAGCACTGTATAACGCCTCGATGAGCGCAGCACCAATATTCGGCGTTGTTAAGGACATGGTCGAGGCGGAAGATGGAAAACAGATAGACATGACGTTTACTGAGCCAAGAACCGTTTTATTAAAAAACACAAACGATGTAAGAAACGCTATATCGCATTATGTAACGCCGAACACTATCGCTGCATCGCTCGAGATTTACGATAGGGCAAAGTCGAACGCTGATGAGCACACAATGCTTCCCGCCTTTACGCAGGGAGCCCCAAGTGCTGCGGTTACTACAAGCTCAGGCATGGCGCTGATGATGAATGATTCGAATATCGTGCAAAAACAAATCGTTGGCGCCTGGGATACGAACGTGACGATGGAGCTATTGCCACGGATGGTTCGCAAAGAATTAGAGCTTAGTGCCGACTGTGATTGTGCTTGCGATGTTGATGTCATACCAAAGGGCGCATCTCATTTGCTTGTAAAGGATATGCGCTTGCAGCACAACATGACATTGTTAGCTATGGCGGACAACCCCAACAATAGCGCATACATCAACAGAGAGCGTATTTTAAAAACGATCATTTCCGACATCGATCAGTCACCTGAAACTGTCCTTAACTCAAAAGAAGAGACAGACAGAATAATGGCGCAGGCGCAGCAGTCGGTATCGCCAGACTCAATTAAATTTGAAATTGAGAAAATGAAGATCGATGCTCAACTTCTGAACGACCGTGAGCAGCGAGAATTCGAGCTTATGCGAGAGAAGATAAGGCAGCAAGGATCTGTTTTTGTTGCACAATTAAATAATGATTCGGCGATGGCGCGCGCCGCTGCAGACGAACGTGTGAGCGTTCAAGAAGTGGCAGCTAAGTTGCAAATGAAAGACCGTGATGCGCAGGTGCGCGAGTTCTTAGAGTCGATGAAGCTGCAAAAGAAAATGGAAGAGGTCGCAATCAAGTCTGATGACGTTCGGTTCGGGCATGGGGTTAATGCAGAACTTGAAGCGCAAAGGATCGCGGATAGGGCGCGCTCAAGGCGAGAGCAGATAGCAACCGAAACTCCGGTTCGAATCGCTCAATAACAATGCAAATAGACAAGCAATCAGCGACCTGGATAACAGTTCGCGAATGGGCACGCTTGCGCCTGAAAAAAGCAAGAGACGACCTCGAGTGCATGACTATCCCCCATGGGATTGAGTTTGATGCTGCATTGAGGAAAGAAATTAACGTGCTGGAAAAGCTTTTAGAACTGGAGAAAAGTGCAAAATGATAGGCGATGACAACGTTACTCAAGAAAGCCAAGAAGATATTTTTGAAAGAATAATGTCTCAGCCGTCTAGCGACAGCTCGACAGTTGATGACGTCAAAAATGAGCCGACAGAGCCACATGTTGTCGATAAAGAAAGTGAACCATCACCAGCAGTCGTAGAGCAAAGCGTTGCACCAGAGGCGAAAGGTCAAGATCCTCAGCCAAAAGAACAATACGTAAACATAACAACAAACGAATTTAATCAAATTAAGTCGATTGTTGGGATGGTGCCAAATTTAAAACGAGAGCTTGCACAAGCAAATAAACGTTTGTCCGAGCTTGGGAATGTTCGTTCCGCTACTAGCGCGACGAACGAAGTTGTGTCGCAAAAATCCGAAGCATCAGAGATGGCGGACGAGCTTTTTCAGTCCGAGTCATTCAAGACGCTGAAGGAAGAATGGCCAGAATTGGCGGCTACTTTTGAGAAACAGCAAGCGCTCACTAAGAAAGAAGTGACCGCATTAAAAAGCCAGATAGAGAAGCTAGTCAGCGCGGGGCCAACAGATGTCGTATCAAGAATTGGCGAGATAGAACAAAGGCTGATTGAAAAAGAGTGGAAGTCTAGTGTTGATTCACTGACCGCCGAGCACCCCGATTGGATGCAGCATGTCCGTCTTAATCCAGATGGAAACTTTAGCTACATGTCATCGGAATTCGCGGCTTTTTGGTGGGGGCTACCGGAATATCTACGGGCGTCTTTTGACCATTCAAGCTTAGAAGATTCAAAGGCGCTCATGGATGATTTTAAACAGCATAGGCAGCCGTCCCAAACACCAGCCGACAGTAACTCGTCTAAGCAGAAATCTCAAAGAGCGTCCGAGCTAGCTCGAAGTGTTGCGCCAAACATAAGGGGCATTACACCGCACGTAGCGCGTGAGGACATATCGAAAATGTTACCAGAAGACCAATGGGTTCATGTGATGAAGTCGCAGAATCCTTACGTTTAATCAAACTATTTAAGGAAAAAAAATGGCTATTTCAACTCTCGGTACGGGTAACCTAAACCCAGCACCACTTTTCGCTGTAAAAGAGCTTTTAGAACGCGTAGGTCCACAGCTTGCCGCTGATCCGTACGTTCTAACTAAAGAATGCCCGATGAATTCAACTAACACAATTGTGTTCGGTCGTTCAGTTGTTCCAGATTCAGATACATCACCGTCACTTGAAGGTATCAATAAGGCATCGCGTCAGTTCACTATCGAAAATATGACCGCCACAATGTATGAGTTTGAAGAAAGCTACGCTTTCAGCTCACAACAAATCGAACTCGGAGAGTATGGCAAATTCTTGATGGGCGAAGCTAAGGGTAACCTTAGTGACTTAGCGTTACAGACCCGCGAAGAGTACGGTTTTGCGCAGTGGATCACGGGCGATAATGTTTTATTTAACTCAGACGCAATCACCTCAAGAGGTACAGTAAATGGTGGTTTAACTTTGGGTCGACTGGATAGAGCGCTTCGCATTCTGAAAGCCAATCGTGCGCCGTTTATTAATGAGGCAACAATTGGAGCTTTGCAGCAAGGTACTGTTCCTGTCGCCCCTCGTTATGTGATCTTCGGACATACCGACCTTGAAGCTGATTTCCGTGGTCTTGCTGGTTATAAAGAAGCCGCAGAAGTTGGTGGAATCAAAGAGAAGCTGCCGCATCACCACGGCACAATCAGGAACTTTGATGTCGTGTTGTCTCCACACTTCAAGCCTCTCTTGGGTGCAGGTGCTGCCGTTGGTAGTACTGGCATGCGCGCAAGTAATGGCGTGAACATAGATGTATACCCACTACTTTGCTTTTCGAAGCATTCCCTAGGTCGCGTATCTCTCAAAGGAACAGGTAAGGGTGGTTACGGGAACATCAAAATCAACATGTTAACCCCAGATCAAATCGACAAATCCGACATCTCTGGCAAGCGAGGTTATGTGGCATGCCGCTGGTATGACGCAGCGTTAATTCTTCGACAAGCCGGTGTTGTTCGTATCGAAGTCGGTTCTGTTGCTAACCCATCCTAATCAAGAGTAATTAGAGGAAAAAACATGAGTACATTTTATTCAAACCTGTATGGCCAGTTTTCTGGCCGTGGTACGACAAGCACTGGGGTTGAGCAGACATCAAACATTGGTATCCAGTACAAAGGCCCAAGTTTAGAACGTCAGGGCGAGATCATTGTTGTTCGTTGGTCATTTACCAACACAACTGCAACTCCTTTTGCGGCTAGCACGACCGATCAGCTTATTATTTGCCCGTTACCAAAGAGCGCGCGATTACATGCGTATTCTTTTGTCGCCGGTGCTGATCTAGATACCGATAATGATTTTGAATTCAACTTCGGATTCACAGGTTCATTGTCTGCATACTTGGCTGCAAGCACTGGGTTACAGGAAACGTCCGCTGTGACCGGCACGCCATCAGGTACCGCTGGCCCAACAACTAATGGCGCAAACATTATTCTGTCAGCCAGCGCTGGTGAGTTAGAAGCTGCCGGAACAATAACCGGATTCTTCGAGATTATTGTTCCCTAAGCATTGTTTCACGTTTATCAAAGGGGTGGCATTTCGCCACTCCTTTTTTTTTGGAGCTATACATGACAAATAAAATCACGTTAGACGATGCACTAAAGAATAAATTTAATTTATCGACCGAAGAAGAGCTTGGGGCTTTTGCCAAGGAGGTTGGTGTTAAGTTTTCAGCAAAGGATAACTGGGAAACTAAGCGCGAAAAATTATTGTCTAGCTTTGGTCAGAAGTCGGACAACGCTACATCTAGCAGCGACCTGCGGCCAAAACAGATAAAGAACACGAATAAGGGCAAGATTGTGCCGGACTACAACCTGTCACCAGTCGGTACATGGGAAGGCAGACGAAGACGTATTACGTTAAGCCCCACGCCTGGTGTTAGTCGCGAAAAGAAAAGGGTAGTTTCATTCAATGGATATGAAACTGAAATAATTTATAACCAACCTATTTGCGTTCCTGAGCCAATATATTTGTTACTCAGTGATGCCAAATATGTAATTCCGCATCAAGAAAAAACAATTAATGATGGGGCTGTGGAAAGCGTTAGAACATACTTTAAAGAGCAGCGTGTAAACCTTTTTACGCAAGACGAAGTTGATCCTGAAACCGCTCACTTATGCGGGTCATTGTCAGAGTGGTATCAAAAAAAGGGCCCAGAATTTATAGCATCACTAAACGACAAGGATCTAGTTGTTGTCGCTCGTGAGTTGCAAATCCCGCTCGAGAAGAAAGACCTCGGCAACATGCGAAGACTAACGAACGATGAGATCAGAGAGGAAATTTATATTTTCCTATACGGCGATGTGTTGATTGATGACCTAGAGAAAGATGCGGCATGACGTATCTTGAGTTGTGTAAGAGGGCGCATTTGCACCTTGGCGTAGGGCCGGGTGCACCTGGTGCCGCGCCAACAACGGTTGTCGGTCAAGAGGGCACGTTGTTAGAGATAACAACATATATTGCTCAGGCCTGGCTTGATATCCAGGGCATGCGTGGTGATTGGTTGTGGATGAGATCTACAGGAACACTTAACACTGTTGCTGGCACTCAGGATTACTCGTTGTCGGTCCAGTCCGCAAGTCAATCACCTTCCTCAATCACAAGATCAAGTTCTGTAGCAACGGTAACATTAACAAATCATGGGTTTCAAATTGGCCAGAGTGTGGTCATTTCCGGGGCGTCTCAGGCTGAGTACAACGGGACTGTTACGATCACAGCTAAAACGGCAAATACGTTTACCTACAATGTATCAGGATCTCCTGCAACGCCAGCAACTGGCACTCTTGTTGCGTCAACAGTCGCTCTTCTGGCAGATAGCATATCTGCATTTAAGTCTGGAAGTTGTGGTGAGTATTTGTTATGCCACGATGGAGCTATTGGTGGCTCAGATCAACGACCCGTTTATTTTGTTGAGCAGGATAGGTTCGACGGTTACTACAACAAGTCTGTTGTAAATAGTGGGAGGCCGCTTTTTTACACACAGAAGAAGCCTGGTCAAATAACGCTATATCCAAATCCAGACAAGCCGTATGTGCTGACAATCCCGCACAAAACAATGCCGACAGAGTTAACCGCTGACGGTAGTACGCCGAACATGCCAAGCAAATTCCACATGCTTATTGTGTATCAGGCGATGGAGTATTTTGGCGGAACAAGTGAGTCATTAAGGGTGCGCGGCGTAGCGCAGCAGATGAAGCAAGCGATGCTCTCTGAATTAGTAAGAGAGCAAACACCAAGGTTGCTTACGTCATGGCGATAGAGCCTATAGTTATCGCAGATGGGGGGTTGGACTTAATCTCGCCACGTCAGAGCACGTCACCTGGGGCATTGATCGAATGCGAGAATTTCGAACGTGCAAATCGCGTTGGTTACCAAAAGATACAGGGCATAAGATCGTACTCCGGTGGTTGTGTTTTTGATGTTACCGACCCACTGATTTTGTGGAGGAATGACTTAGGCGGCGAGGGTAATTTAACCTCATATCAGCCTTTGGTGAACACGGTGACTTGGGGTAGCGGCGGATTCTTTGATTCGAGAACAGGGACCGTGCCAACTTATGGCGGCAGAGGTGTGGTCTCGTATAGTTTTAACGATGCTCTGAATAGTGCGAATGCGTTTGCGTTGGTGGGTACAGAGTTAAGGCTGCCTGAGATCAATGACATCCTGGACGACACTGCAAATACAAATACTGTTCAATCAACGATATCCCAAGCATCAAACATAACGAGTTTCCCATCCGTTCCAGGCTTCTCATCACTGAACACATATTACATGTTGGCTACGATGGGGCGATACTTTGACAAAACGTTCCACACACTTACTTATCAGAGCGGCCGCCAAACTGGTGGAAGTTACATATTCGCTTCAATGCTTGGTTATACATGTGGCGGATTTTACTGGAAAGATAAACTCCACGTTATTACCGACCTTGAAAAATGGGCATTCACTGGTGGCAATGCCGAGCCTTCACTTGGCGATGAAATAAGAGTTTATAAAAATGGTGTAGCTCCTACCGGGGATTATCACCAAGCTGTAGTTGAAAGGATCGTCTTAACATCTGGTACCTGGGCTGGGGCGAACGCTGCTGGCTATATTTATTTTAGCGCGTATACCGGCGCTGGGATCGGCAGGGCTAATCTATTTAGCGTAAAGGTTCCCACAGGATGTAGAAACCAAACCACAACGGTTAATAACCCACTCACCCTAACGACAAGGGCGAGAAGCGATATCGCAGCAATGTGGAGAGATACTGGCGTTTACACTTTAGCGGACGCATGGGAGCGCTGCGAGCTAGGTCATGAGATTCAATTCAACCTCGGCGATAATAAGTTTAAAGTGTTATCCAGAGCTAATAGAGATGAATCGTTAAACTCCGCTTATGTGTCAGTTCCCTCGCCCTCAACATGGGCCAGCGCAACAGTAATTGCAAGCAGCACGAACTGGACAAACGATACAAACGTTTTCGTCGATGATGGCGTTGTCGCTTCTTACACGTTAACCGGGACCGGCGATTCAGACAATCTTGATATAGTTGGTTTTACATCGATATCTATACCGACCAACGCCATAGTGTTGGGCGTTGAGGTCATAATAAACCGAAGAAATTCCACACCATTCAATGTAGTTAGTGATAGCTATGTCGGTTTAGTTGGTGTTCCCGATGGAGGTCAAAATAAATCAAAGGCAGATTTATGGCCAATCGCACTAGCCTCTGTTACGTACGGAGGGGAGAGAGATACCTGGGGTTTTGCTCTTACTCCCGACATAATAAATAGTCCTAATTTTGGCGTTAGGTTACGTTATAGGCAGCAGCCAAGAATAAATGCACCATACACAACTGATGTCGATTCAATCAGGCTTCGTGTGCACTACAAAGACCCAACGAGTAAGGTCGTTATCAGGTCAAGAACAACAGCATTACAAAATCTTACGTCGATAACCAGGGTCGGAACCGTTGCTACGGTTACAAAAATTGCGCATGGTTATAATAATGGAGAGTCGGTAACTATTACCGGGGCAGACCAAGCCGAATACAACGGCGTTAAAGTCATATACAACGTCACAGCAAATACATTTGACTATGATGTGGTTGGAGCGCCAGCGACACCGGCGACAACCGCCACGGTCATAAATGGGCAATTGGTTGGTGTTGATGTTTGTGTTGGAAAGGCTGTCTGGTATTACAAAGACAAGGGTATTTGGGGCGGCAGTCCAAAGGCTGAAGGTGTTCTAACGGTTACCGAATTAACCGCACCATTAGCCGTTAAGTCTGGTATGGAAATTCGTGATGATGTTGGTGGTGGAGGCATATTAAACGGCATAACAACAAGTGGTGCCAATAAAATAACGCTACCTTCATCATCTTCACTTGATGCAAACGGTTCTAAATACAAATTTGTGATTGCCAATTTTTACGGTAATCAAGACGCTGAGCAGGTATTCGGAGTTTCGGGGTGCGACTATGCATTTTCGTGGGATGGTAGGTACTTAATAAAAATACACACCGGCCTTGACCCTAATTTAGACAAGCCTAGGCATATTGAACGCCACATTGACCAACTCGCACTTGGTTATTATTCCGGCTCTGTTGCACTAAGTGATCAAGGTTATCCTGAGTCGTTTGCTGGCCGAATAGAT
>JBGAVA010000007.1:0-47931 GCA_044228355.1 Saccharimonadales bacterium (SeqCode) | reverse complement strand
GACATGCCTATTCTTCCTTTCGGAAGATAGTGTGCGCCTAGACGGCGCACTAGTTCAAGTTAAATGCGTAATTCCTGATAACGTATTAACTAAAATGATATAATATGTCCATGGATAACGAAGTTTTTTACCTTACAATAACGGGACCTATTCTTGATGCGCAGACAGCACAGCTCATGATGTTGTTAGATAACACCATCGCGCAGGAGTCAATCACTCATCTATATGTGGCCATCAATACCCCAGGTGGCAGCGTAAATGCCGGTATTACTCTGTACCATTACCTGAAAGGTCTCCCGATCAAGGTGACTACTCATAATATCGGGCAGGTGGACTCTATCGGTAACACAGTTTTTCTTGCGGGCGAAGAACGTATGGCATCGCCGGCCACTTCTTTCCTTCTACACGGCGTCAGTCTAAACATCAGCGTAAATTTACAGATGAGTCGTGCGCAGCTAAAAGAGCTAAGTAGCCAGCTTGAAAAAGATGAACTTAGAATTGAAACAATAACATCATCTAGGACTAAGCTCGATAAGCATCAGCTAGCTAAGTTTTTTGCGACGGGCAGGAGCCTTAGTCCTGACGAAGCGAAAACCAGCGGCATCGTTACGGGTATCAAGGAATTTGAAATCCCCAACGGCGCTAAAAAAGGTATCTTTAATACTTTCCCCATTCCGGACCAGGGAAATGTTCCGAATAACCTCAGGGTTTAAATCGTTTCTTATTTTTTTGACAATTAGTGACTTTGCTTGCATACTTATATATTGTATCATTATTTTTTATTTATTTTTACTAGTTTGTGAATAAATCATACAAAACAACACTTAAAACCACAAGCATTGAACATCTCAAAACCAAATCATAGAGGATGCCTGCTTCTTTGGGAAATTGCTGAGTCAGAGGTTTTCGATTTCATATTCCTTTATACTGCCCGTGGATTATTTAGACAACACGCTAACAATTCGTACTCCTATCTAGTTTTCTGCTTTTTATGCTATAGCATGAAAAAGGAGGGAGTATGTGTTTAAAGCCGGACTAGGCGCCATTTATCTCCATGCTCCATTCTATCTGCTCAGGAATATGATCAGTTATTCAGGAAGTTGGTGTGGGGGAGGTTTAGGGTGAGGATGTCTAGGTCGAGGAGGATGTTCAGGGCGATGAGTGCGGCGATGAGCACCAGAAATACAATGAAGGCGATGGCCATGCGGCGGCGTTTTGCCTGGCCGATTGGGACAAAGTAAGTGCCGGCGGCGATGTGACGTTCGATCTCGTGCTCTTTAGCAGTTTTGGGGTCTTCTTCTGCTCTCTCGGCTTGCTCTGGTGTGGCCGCAGAATCGTCATCTTCGGATGAATCGTCACCGTCGTCTTTCACCTCGGATGACTCTTCATCAGGAGTGGATTTCACCTCATTTGGGGGCGTGATGTGGATTTTGTCTTTATACGAAAGGGCTTCGCCTTCGGGCTTTTCGGCCGGAGGGACCTCTGGTTTTTCTGGTGCAGACTCGGACTCAGGTTTGGACTCAGATTCGGGCTCGGCGGTTTCGTCTGCCGCCTGCTGCGGTGCGATGTCCTTGGCCTCGTGAGTGAACTTTGGCACCCCGCTCGGGGTTGCGGCGGATTCTCCGGAAGGCTTTTCTTCGCCGGTATCGGCAGCATCGGCACTCAGCATGGGGTCAGTCGTGAGTATGGGACGATTGGTGACTATGACCGGACGGCCAGAGGATGGAGGTGGTGTGTCTCCGGGGTGAACCCCATCCATGACTTTGGTTGGCTTCTTTGAAGCTGGCATGCTATCTCCTCTCAGTCTGCACCTGATGGGCTATGTTGACTATTTCCGAAAACTGGTGGTAGTTGAGGCTAGCTGCACCCACCAAAACGCCGTCAACCTCTGGTAGCTCCAGGTAGCTATGGACGTCATGTTCATTGACGCTGCCACCGTACAGGACGCGCATGTTGGCGGCTGCCCGTTCGCCGTACAATTCGCTCACCTGGCTGCGCATGAAGCGGATCATTTCCTGGGCATCATGCGGCTTAGCGATGATGCCATCGGCTGTACTAATAGCCCAGACAGGTTCGTACGTGAGCACCACGTTTTCTATGTCTTTGCTGGTGAGGTTCATGAGCGCCGTGGTGAGCTGATCGTGGACAACCTGTTTGGCTTCGCCGGCATCGCGCTCTTGTTTGGTTTCGCCGATGCAGATGATGGGCGCTATGTCGTTGCGGATGGCCGCCTGGACTTTATCGCGAACGACATCGAGCGTGTCGCCGAAGTTGAGGCGACGCCACGAGTGGCCGATGATAGCGTAGTGTACTAAGTCGCCTAACATAGCGAAGCTGACTTCGCCAGTACACGGCCCCTCGTCTTTGTAGTACGCATCCTGGGCGCACAGGCGAAAACGGCGGCGGTCTATTTCGACGCTCAGCGGCTGCAGGACGAGCATGCTGGGCGCCAGCACTACCTCGACATCACGGTGAGGAGCGATACGCTCGTGGAGCCGATGCACGAGCAGGCTCGATTGGTGCACGCTAAGGTGCATTTTCCAGTTGCCGACGATTAGTAGCTTCTTATCCATACAAATTCCGTTTATGCTTTAAGTGTAAACTTTCTTTTGGGAATGGCCAAGTACCAAATCACAATGACCAAATAATGACCAAATTTCTAAATAACCAAATGAATCACCCTTAGTCATTTGTGAATTTATGCATTGTTTGGTCATTGGTGCTTGGTTATTGGTCATTTATTCTCCAGGGCTTCGACGCCGGGCAGTTTGCGGCCGCTCATGAGTTCCAGGCTAGCGCCACCACCGGTAGAAACGTGATTAAAGCTGGCTGTCAGGCCGCGCGCCTGCACAAACCCGACTGTGTCGCCGCCACCCACGATGCTAAATGGTCGGTTACCAAACTGGCCCAGCATGGCTTCGGTCAGGAGTTCGGTGCCGTGTGCGGTTGGGCCGACTGGGCCTTGTAAGCTCTTGGTTTCAGTGACGCCCATGGTGCCATTCCAGACGACCGTCTCAGCCAACTGGATCATCCCGGCTATGAACGCGCCGCTGAACGGGCCAATGTCTAAGATCATTTCGTCCTCGGCGACCTGGCTGGCCTCATGCACCGGGCGTTTCGGATAGGCCTCTACGTCGGCGATGACGTGGGCACTCCAGTCGACGATACGCGTGGGAGCGGCTGGGTCAAGCTTCTTCGCTACCACACCGTCTTGCGGCAGGTAAAATACAAAATCTCGCTCTTTTTTCACCTCCGCCACCTTGTGCATGATCTCTTTAGCGAGCGGCAGGTCGTCTGGCTCTAGCTTGCTCTTGCCGACTTTAAGGCCGGTGGCGTGCAGGAAGGTATTGGCCATGGCACCGCCGACTGCCACGGCGTCGGCTATGTCGAGAAAGCGCTGAAGGATTTCGATTTTGTCGGCTATCTTGGCCCCGCCGATGACAGCCACCAGCGGCCGCTTCGGGTTTTCCATGGCTTCGGTGATGGTATCGACTTCTTTTTCCAGCAGCAGGCCAGCGGCGCCGGGCAAAAAGTGCGTGACACCTTCGGTACTAGCATGGGCTCGGTGGACAACCCCAAAACCATCTTGCACGAACAGGTCGGCCAGGCCAGCAAGCTGCTTTGCAAAATCGGCGTCGTTCGCCTCTTCTTCGGCATGAAACCGGAGGTTCTCGAGTAGCAGCACCTGTCCTGGCTGCAGGTTTTTGGCTGCTTTTTCGGCGCGTTCGCCCACGCAATCCGGGACGAACTCCACCTCTGTTTCTAGGAGCATCCCAAGTGATTTGGCCACCGGAAACAGGCTGTACGTAGGGTCAGGCTTGCCGTCTGGACGGCCGAGGTGCGAACACAATATGAGTGCCGCGCCGTGTTTCAGCAGATACTTGAGCGTCGGCACACTTTGCTGGATACGGTAATCATCGGTTATCTGCCCCTTGTCATCCAGCGGCACATTGTAATCAGCCCGAACAAGCACTTTCTTGCCAGCGACGTCTATGTCTCGAATTGTTTTTTTACTGAAACTCATTGCCCACCCCAAAAAAGTTTATAGTTTTTAGTGGATAGTTTTTAGATACCACACATCATGCTTATACTATAAACTACGCACTACAAACTACCAACTACTAATCCAATTGGCGGATTTTGATGGTATCGGTCGTGCCGACAACGCCGGGCTGCTGGCCGCTCACCATCATGATGATATCGCCTTTGTTGAAAACGTGTTCTCGCAGGAGTAGATCGGTAATGTTCTGGGCGGCATGGGCGCTGACTGGCCGCACGTAGCTTTTTACATCGTAGACGATGGCCAGCTGCTGAGCGGTTCGGTCGTTATCGGTGACGGCTATGATGGGTACGTCTGGCCGCTCGGAAGCGATATCGAGCACGGTGGCACCGGTTTTCGTTTCGGCCACAATGGCCTGGGCGTGGATGCTTTCTGCCATGCTGATAACCCCGCGGCTGATGGCAAGCTGGCGCGTCGGGTGCTTTTCAGTCTGACCCTTGAACGTGACCCGTACGACACCATGCTGCTGCGAGTAGTTGATGATGCGCTTCATGATTTTCACGGCCTCATGCGGGTATTTGCCCATGGCGGTCTCGTCGCTGAGCATGACGCAATCGGCACCAAGGTAGACTGCCGTCGCGACATCTGAAACTTCGGCACGCGATGGTTCGGGTGATTCGGTCATACTGCCGAGCATCTGGGTAGCCACAATGGTCGGCTTGCCGTACTGCAACCCCAGGCTGATGATCTGCCGCTGGGCGACAGGCATGACTTCTGGGTTGACTTCTACCGCCATGTCGCCGCGGGCCACCATGGCGACATCGGTCGCTTCCATGATCTCGCGGATGTTGTCTATGGCTAGTTTGGTCTCCAGCTTGGCGATGATTTTCCGCTCGGCACCAAGGTTTTTGATGAGTTTGCGCATGTTTTCGATATCTGCCGCGGACTGGATGAAGCTCATGGCCACATAGTCGATGTCCTGTGTGCTGCCGAAGGCCAGATCGGCCTTGTCTTTTTCGGTGATAACGTCGCCGCCGAAGTCGGTATCTGGCAGGTTGATGCCCTTGCGTTTCAGTAGAATGCCGTCATTTTCGGCCTCGCAGTAGACGATGCCCTGCCTGACAGAGGTGATCTTGGTGCGCACTTTGCCGTCAAATATGTAGAGTCGTTCGCCACGCTTGACCTTGGCGCTCAGGTCATACTGCGTGGGAATGATGCCCGTCTCTAGCCAGTCGGCATCGTAACCGAGTTTAAGCGTTTGACCCTTTTGCACGGTGATAATATCGTCGAATTCGCCGAGACGGATTTTGGGGCCTTGCAAATCCTGGATGATGGCGACCGGTTTTTTGAGCTCACGGCTGGCTTTGCGTATGAGTTTGATTTTCTGGGCGTGGTCTTCGTGGCTGCCGTGGCTAAAGTTGAGCCTGAGACCATTCGCACCGTCCTCTATGAGCCGCCGTATGGCCGCGTAAGTTTCGGTGGCCGGGCCGACGGTGGCGATGATCTTGGTGCGTTTGTAGTGCTTCAGCGGCACAAAGTGCTCGTGATGTTGCGTTGTCATACTGCTTATAGTTTACACTACTTGCGATTTGTGACAAAAATCACCAGTAGGCTGAAGGGTGCGTATTCGTAGGGCAAATATAACTTGCATATGCAAGAAGTCGCCGGGGAAAGAACATACTGCTCCGTCCGGCGACTTCAATACCACTATTGTATCAAAGTAACTCACTTATGTCAATCACGCTATGCTGGCGGTTGATGTACAAAAGCCTTTGAATTGTTCTCTGTTGTCGTAACTTTCGAACTAGATAATTCTGCACTGCCTCATCATGAAGTCTTTGTAGTCTTCGAGAGTCGATAATGACATTTGGAGACTGTCTCGTAGCCCTCTTTAGGTTACGTTCGATAGCAGAAAGCTTATCTGTCTTTGGCGATTTCATCTCCCACGACAAACCATCCATAGAAATGTCAGGCGATTTTGCTCCTTTTGTGTCTTTCGCCAGCAAGAATTCAACAACATATCCCGCTTCTGCAAGAGCCTTTGCTGCGTCCATTTCATGTTTCCAAACATTAACGCCTGCAGGGATCCGTATCTCACCTCTTTTCTTGACCATGGGTTCAAGTATATCATCCGGTTTTATTCCTCAGAATATAAAAGGCCTCCCGCTGTGTGGTGCAAAAACCACTGCCGAAGGTCTTAGTGAGAGCATAGCAAGAAATCACGCTTTAGTCAAGGCCGCGGCACGCGGCCCAGAGATGCGTTAGTTCCCTTTACTAGCCCTGCTGCAACCTAGCGGCCGAGGCGGTCTTCGGTTTTTTTGAGGTCGATGGTGGTTTTGACGATGGTGTCTGGAGCGAGCGATATGCTATCGATGCCAATTTCGACCAAGAAGCGGGCGAATTCGGGGTAGTCTGACGGCGCTTGGCCGCAGATGCCAATCTTGACGCCCTTGGCTTTCGCCACACGGACAACCTCGCGGATCATAACTTTCACAGCTTCGTTGTTTTCATCGTAATCGTGCGCCACGGTGTGGTTATCGCGGTCGACGCCGAGGGTCAGCTGAGTGAGGTCGTTACTGCCTATCGAGAATCCGTCGAAGCGTTCGGCAAACTGCTCGGCCAAGATGACATTGCTTGGGATTTCGCACATCACGTATACCTGGAAGCCGTTTTCGCCGCGGCGAAGACCGTTTTCGGCCATGATGGCGAGTACTTTGTCGGCTTCGTCGAGGTTGCGGCAGAATGGCACCATGGCTTTGATGTTGGTCAGGCCAAAGTCGTCGCGAACTTTTTTGAGCGCTTTACACTCGAGCGCAAAGGCATCTTTGTACTCTGGGCTGTAGTAGCGGCTCGCGCCGCGCCAGCCGATCATGGGGTTTTCTTCCTTCGGCTCAAACTGTGTGCCGCCGATGAGGCCCGCGTATTCGTTGGTCTTGAAGTCGGAGAAGCGGATGATGACATCGTTCGGGTGGAAGGCAGCGCCAATCATGGCTACTCCTTCGGCCAGCTTGTCCACAAAATACTGCGCTTTGTCATCGTAGCCTTTGGTGAGCTCTTTTATCTGTGCGCGGACGGCTTTGTCTTTAACCTCTGGGAAGCGCAGCAGCGCCAGCGGGTGGATTTTGATGTGGCTGTCGATGATGAACTCCTCACGGGCCAACCCAACGCCGTCGTTTGGCAAGAGTGAATAGCTAAAGGCATGTTCCGGTGAGCCGATATTCATCATGATCTTCGTCTTCGGCCGCTCCAGGTTAGCGATATCGGTTTTTTGCACCTCAAACTTCAGTATGCCTTCGTAGACGGTACCTTCATCGCCGCCGCTGCCGCAGCTGACGGTTAGGTCTTGGCCGTCGTGGATGAGCTGCGAGGCATTGCCAGTGCCAACCACGCAGGGGATGCCGAGCTCACGCGAGACAATGGCAGCATGGCAGGTGCGCCCGCCCTTGTCGGTCACGATGGCGCTGGCAATTTTCATGATGGGTACCCAGTCTGGGTCGGTCATCTCGGTCACGAGGACATCGCCTTCTTTGAAGTCGTCGATATCTTTGACGCTCATGATCTTGCTGGCTTTGCCGCTGCCGATTTTATTGCCGACGCTCGTGCCCTTCACGATAACACGACCATCTTCCTGCAGCTTGTACTCTTCCACAACATTGACATCGCGACGCGACTGCACGGTTTCGGCGCGGGCCTGGACGATGTAGAGCTGTTTGTCATCTTCGTCGAGCGCCCACTCTATGTCCATGGGGTGGCCATAGTGCTGCTCGATGAGCATGCCCCAGTGCGCCAGGGTTTTGACTTGATCGTCCGTGATGCTGAAGCGTTCTTGGTCGTGCACTGCCACATCGATGTTTTTGGTGCGGCTATTGCCGATGGGAATCATCTTCATTTTCTTGGTGCCGAGGTGTCGCTTCAGGATGGCCATGGTCGGTTTGAAAACAATGAATTCGTCTGGGCTGACATGCCCCTGGACGATGTTCTCACCCAGGCCGTAAATGGAACTGACGACCACCGCGTTTTTGAAGCCGCTTTCGGTGTCTATGGTAAACATGACTCCAGCGCACTCACTGCGCACGGCCACCATTTGCTGGATACCGACAGAAAGCGCCACTTTCATATGGTCGAAACCGTTGCTCACGCGGTAGACGATGGCGCGGTCGGTAAACAAGCTGGCTATGCACTCTTTAACCGAGCGCAGCACATCGTGCTCACCCGATATGTTCAGGAACGTGGCTTGCTGACCGGCAAACGAGGCGTTTGGCAAGTCTTCGGCGGTAGCGCTGGAGCGGATGGCAACGACAAGGTCGCCCTTGGGGTGACCACACTTTTCGCTGAGTTCTTTGTAAGCGCGCAGAATTTCATCCTGGAAGTCTTGTGGCATTTCGGCCGCAACTATCATCTCGCGGATAGCCTGGCCGCGCTTGGCGAGTTCGTGCACATTGGTGACATCCAACCCTGCTAGCTCACGGTTTATGCCGTCGCTTAAGCCCGCGTCTTTCAGGAAGTAGCGGTAGGCATCGGCCGTGGTGGCCACACCGTTCGGTAGGTTGACACCCTGCGGCCGAAGGTGATGGTACATTTCGCCGAGAGAAGCGTTCTTCCCGCCCACCTGCGGAATATCCCCGATAGAGAGTTCCTCGAAAAACTTAAGATATTTGTACATTTGGTCGCCCACCTTTCAGATAGTAAGATATGTTACATTTTTATTCTTATGCTTTTACTATACCCCCTGGATTATAGATTATCAAGAAACTATAGCGTCGAGGTGAGCGAACATGAACAGGCACCTGCAAAATTGCACTTGGCATAAGCACAATGCCCATGTTACTATGAGTTTGGTCGCGAGAAATCGCGCCCATCGAAAATAGATCCTTTAAAAGGGATCTATTTTCGTATGCGGGTAAACTTTTAGGCCATAGCCCATAAAACTGCCCTCAACATTTCTACGCAGCTTTGGTTCACACGTTTCTGAGAATCGCCAGTACGAATGACCCTTTTTATTGTATTCGTATATATGAGCCACGGGGTAGCAGTACATGTCTGCAATTTGTATCCCAACCGTGTCCTCTGACGCAGAATACAGTAGGCGTTCGATAATGCGATCCGTCTTGCCGGACAGTCCCGTAAAAAATGACGTGCGGTGGCGCATCGTGGCATGAACGTCACGTAGATGGTCGCCAATAAACGCTTTCTCTACGCGACCCTCCCTAGGATCAATGATAACCATACCTAGACTGTTCGTGTCTTGCAGATGTTTGTTAAACCTCTCAGCAAGAAAAACATAAGCCGTGTTATAGGGGTTTTGCGCAGGATAAAGCTTCCAATACTCTGGCTTATCGATGACAATAGAGATATTGATAACCTCTATTTCTTTCAGAAAACTGGTCAAATCTGCTTCAAGTTCATTGTATCGTTGTCTGTCATGCAACTTTAATGGTGATTTGCCTTCTGGAATATCTGGGTTGGCATTACGAATATAGTTCGACTTAAATTCTATGTCAGGATTGCCATAATACTTTTGCTTGATATCGCGCAGCCTGTTTTCTATGCTGTGGAAATGGTGTTCATCGACTATGGTACCGGTCAAAACAAAAAATTTCTTGCCCCCTTGTGATATAGGTACTGTATCTCCAGATTCATCCACGTATAACAATTTCACGATAAACCAATTATACCTTAAAAGTTTAAGCAATTTTAAGCATAGCTTGGTTTAAGTATTTACGCGTTTGGGGGTTGGGTGTCTATGCGGGTTTCGTCACGAGCGAGCATGTGGCCTTCTGGGTCGATATCGTAGGCGATGATGCCGCCGAACGGCATTTCCAGGTTCTCGACGTCGGTGTCACTGAGGTTTTCGATGAATTTCATGAGGGCACGCAGGCTATTGCCGTGGGCGACGAGCAGTACGTTTTTCCCGGCTAGCAGTTGCGGCACAACTTCGTTTGTGTAGAATGGCACGACGCGCTCATACACCATCTTTAGCGTTTCGCCCTTCGGCACTGGGTGGTTCCAGCCACGGCGGATGGCATTGAACTCTTCTTCGCCGACCAGTTCTTTCATGTCCCACTTATTCTTTCCGGTGTATTCGCCGTAATCACGCTCGTTTATGGCCGCCACCCGTTCGTACGGCACCTCGAACTGCTGCGAGGCGTTCAGCATGCCCTCCATGGTCTCGAGCGTCCGAACCTGCTGCGAGCAGTAAGCTTTGTCGAGCTTGATATCGAGGTCGCGCAGGGCAATCCCCAGCAGCGAGGCTTCGTGGAAACCCTTTTCGCTCAGGTGTACATCGGTCAGGCCAGTCCATTTGCCGGTAGCGTTCCACTCGCTTTCGGCGTGGCGGGTCAGCAGCAAACGGCCAGCCGTGGGCTTTATGGGCTTGACTTGGTTTGGCACGTCGCCGTACCAAAAACGGATGATGTTCTGGCAGGTCGTACTGTTTATACGGCCAATAGCTTCCTCGGTGTTAAAAGCGTTGTGCGGCGTAAGAATGACATTCGGCAGCTTGTTGAGCGCCATGAGGGTCACACTTTGGGCGCCGGTTGCTGGCGGCAGCTTGTTACTACGCAGCAGGCCGACCTCTTCTTCCATCTTGAAGAGCTGTTCGCCCTCCAGGACGTCTAGTGCGGCACCGGCGAGCTTATCGTGCATGAGGGCGTCTGCCAGAGCCGAGGCGTCGACAAGTTCACCGCGGGCGGTATTGACCAGTACGGCGGTCGGCTTCATGAGGCTGAGGCGCTCGGCATTGATAAGATGCTTGTTTTCTGGGGTAAAGGGCGCGTGCAGCGTCACCACATCGCTCACCTTCAGAAGTTCTTCGAGCGATACATACTCAAAACCAAGGTCACGCGCCAGTTCTTCTTTGCCGTACGGGTCAAACCCGACGACGCGCATTTCAAAACCTTTGGCTATCTTTATGACGTGCTGGCCGATATGCCCCGTCCCCACCACGCCGATGGTTTTTTCGTGCAGGTCGCTGCCCATGAGGCTGCTGATTTCGACTTCGCGGTTCAAAAAGCCCAGGCTAGGCGCAAGTTTGCGGGTGAGCGCCAGCAGCAACGTAAAGGTATACTCCGCCACGGTGGATTCACCGTATGTCGGCACATTGACCACCGTAATGCCGCGGGCATCTGTCGCCGCAAGCGGGATGTTATTGAACCCCGTAGAACGGCAGGCGATGAGCTTCAGCTTGGGCAGTTTTTCGATCATCTCGGCGGTGACATTACTGGTCACAAACACCGATATAACTTCGGTTTCGGGGTCGAGGTTATCGAGCGCAATGCTCTCCTCTACATACTTCCAGCGGTGATCCGTGCTTTTGAGACCATCTTCGAGCTGCCGCTTGTCCAGCTCGGATGTGTCGTAAAAATAGATGAGTGCCATATGGCTACAGTATGCCATAAGCGTTTTAAAACGCATAGCTCAGATTTAGCAGACATAACAGGTAGCAGATGACCGAAATGTCGCAGATTTCGGATGTCAGAAGCCTGCCAAATGTTATCTGTTCAATTTCTGTAATCTGTTTGTCTGTTGCCTGCTCCCTGCTTGTGTGGCGTAAACGTAAGCAGTATGCGATGATAGTGGCATGAACATTTCATCCATACATGCGAGGCAAATTCTAGATAGCCGCGGGAACCCCACCGTGGAGGCAGACGTCGTGCTCGACAGCGGCGTCACCGGCCGCGCCGCCGTCCCCAGCGGCGCCAGCACCGGCAGCCACGAAGCCTGCGAGCTGCGTGACGGTGACCCGAAGGCGTACGGCGGCCAATCCGTCATGAAAGCCGTCCAGGCAGTGAACGGCGAACTTTGCGAGGCGCTTAAGGGTCGGCCAGCCGACGACCAGTTCGCCCTCGACCGCGCCATGATAGAGCTAGACGGCACGCCCAACAAATCCCGCCTCGGTGCCAACGCCATCCTAGCCATTTCCCTCGCCTGCGCCCGCGCCGCCGCGCTCGAGCGCGGTCTGCCTCTGTACAAACACCTGAACGACATTGCTGGCCAGCCGGCCATGAGCCTGCCCATGCCCATGATGAATATAGTCAACGGCGGCAAACACGCTCTGGGCGGCGCAGATTTCCAAGAAGGCATGATCATACCCGTGGGTGCAGCCACCTTTGCAGACGTCATCCGCATGGGCAGCGAAATATTCCACGCGCTCCAGAAACATCTGGCAAGCCAAGGCCTTTCGACGCAAGTGGGCGACGAGGGCGGTTTTGCTGTAGCAGTTATGCAAAATGCCGAAGTTCTAGGACTCCTGCAGCTTGCCACCAAGCAAGCCGGCTACACACCCGGTACCGATGTAGCTTTCGCGCTCGATGTCGCCTCGAGCGAACTCTACAAAGACGGCGGCTATCACCTCGCCCGAGAAAATAAAACACTTACCTCCGCCCAGCTGATCGATCTCTACGCCGAACTCACCGGGTCGTACCCACTCGTCTCCATCGAAGACGGTCTGGCCGAGGACGATTGGGAAAACTGGCAAGCGCTCACCGCCAAACTTTCTGGCACCCAACTTGTCGGTGATGACCTCTTCGTCACCAATGTTGAGCGTCTCAAGCAGGGCATTGAGCAGCGAGCCGGCAACGCCATCCTGGTGAAAGTCAACCAGATCGGCACACTCACCGAAACCATCGAGGCCATAAACACAGCTAAGCAAGCCGGGTTCGGCACAATCATTTCGCACCGCAGCGGCGAAACCGAAGACGTCTTCATCTCCCACCTGGCCGTCGGCACCGGTGCCGGGCAGATCAAGACTGGGTCACTCAGCCGCAGCGACCGCGTCGCCAAATACAATGAACTCCTGCGCATCGCCGAACTCGACCCCTCCCTCCCCCTCGCGAACCCGTTTACGGCACCAACGGAGTAAAATCCACCCCTGTAAAATCCCTATCCCAGGTGAGATGCAGCATAGTTTAAACCTCGCTTATCACATCGAATCCCTTGAGACTACCCGTAATAGCAAGACCAACTATACGGCCACACTTCGGATTTGCCCGGCGTATCTGCCGAGCGGTTTCGTTTAGGGTTGCGCCAGAACCGACCGCATCGTCTATCAGCAGAATGTTACCAGTGCCTACGGGCGCCCGTACAACCAGCGTTTCCTGGGCATTTTCAATCCGATCCTCCAGCTTCGTCAATGTTTTTTGTGGCACAGCTACAGGCGTTTTAATCTTTTCGATGCGTAGTTTTCTCGCAGGCAAATCCAGTCTTTTTTCGATGTGTTTCATAAGCTGTAGCTCACGCTTAACAGTCGGCGGGATAAAACCGACTGTTTCGATATGCTTGTCTTTCATGAGCTCCACGATACGCGGATGGATTGTATCGGCTATCTCGTTCATCATCTGACGATTTTGGCTTTGTTTCGCAAAAAGCAATTTCTGCCCCAGCTTTGTCTTCCCAAATACCTCTATGCTATAGAAGTCCACATAATACAATTCATCCGGCCATACAGAATCGAAAGTTGTATGCATCTTACGGATGCCATCTATTAGACCATTTGTCCTTGCGTCGCCATATTTTTCCCATATCTTCTGGTACTGATCGGCCATCTTTACGATGTCTAAATCTCTTTGCCCGCACCAATACGCAAACCCTTGCCCGCCAACCTCTTGGGTTCCGCGTGGCGTTACATACAGAAATTCTCGCTCAATCAACGCCCGCGCTTCTGCGGGCAGAGTTTCTAGGGCAGTTTGCGAAAATACCGCGTCCGACCCCCGAGCCAGATCATAAAATACTTTCGGCGGGCGGCCGCTCTTCTGTACTTGGCCAGTATCGAGAAGTTGCTTCAGCTGCTTTCTGACGGCTCGGTCAGTGATGCCGAGTACATTTACTAGCTCGCTTGACGCCGTCAGACCGTGCGAATCGAGAAAGTGGAGAATCTTTTCTGAAGTTTTCATGACAATAGCATACCAAAAAAGTTCCTAGTATACTAGGAACTAGGAACTTTTTTATTTCCCCCTTAATCTTAGCTCTTTACGGCCACATACAATGAACTCCTGCGCATCGCGGAGCTCGACCCCTCCCTCCCCGTTGCGAACCCCTTCTCCATCAAATGAAGTAAAACTCTTCCCTGTTAAATTCCCATCCCGGGTGAAAGCGTATGTGAAGACTGTTTTTAGGCGCCGAGGGATTTCAGAGCGTGGTAGACGAGGAAGGCAGGCCAGACGAGGGCCTTCAGGATGCCGGTGATGACCGGCCAGAAACCGTCGGCGGCCGAGATGTAGTACACCAGCGCACCGATCATACCCATGGAGTAGACGGTGTTACCACCACCCTGGCTCCTACCTGGTCGACCACTCCTCCGGCCACGCCGCTTGGCCCAGGTTTCTCTGTTCTCTATCACTTCTGCTTCGTCAATTTGCTTTGCCATAGCGACCTCCTTGATAATATCATTGTATCACCCTTCCCTTGCCGCCCCTGTTATGTTACAATGTTGCAGCTGTTCTCCAACTGAAAAATGAAACATGTGAATTGAAAATCGGAGCGGCAGCGATTCGGCCCCATCGTCTATCGGTTAGGACATCAGGTTTTCATCCTGGCAAGAGGAGTTCGACTCTCCTTGGGGTCACCAAATAAAGAATGTCACTGTTGTGGCGTTTTTTATTTGGCGCGGGATATATGAAAAACCCGCCGTATGACAGGCGGGGTTTCATATGAGTCTAGAGCGGTCAGTCGGTACTACCCTGAAACGTAATTACTCTCAGTATAGCACACTTTTGGGCAAAAAGCTAGTCTTTAATTTGCCGGTTCTCTAAAACTGACGCTTCCGCCTGAAGCCACGGCGATGGGCTTGTGGGGCGAGTGGGGTTGCGGCGAGTGGATCGGGTGATTCAAGTGGTTCAGCGAGTGGTAGTGGTGAGGTGCCGAAATCAGCTTGGAGATAGGCTCGTTTGTGACGCTGGAAGAGTACGTGGCGGTACCATAGGAAACCACCGACCAAGGCAGCAGATGCCAGTGCTATGACATTTCCGGCGCCAGTGTTTGGTAGGGTTGCGGCTGGAGCAACACAGCGGGCGTCACTCGCAGGGATGCTAGCATCGTACTGACATGGGTTACAGCGAATGTCACCGACGGGGATGCCTGGTTTGCATTCGGGAGTTGGCGGAGCCTGCGGCTTCACCGAAGCGCGGCAGGTTGGCGCCGTATACGATACGCCGTCAGATGTAAAATGCAAGGTTGCGATAGCACTATACTCACCCGATACGGCATAGGTGTGCGATGTCGTGACCGTAGAACCAGCTGCGGCAACACCACTTACTGCCTTGCCATCACCGAAGTCGAAATCTCCGCTTACCAGCGTTACGCCCTCACCGTAGCTACCCGTTGCGACAAACGTATAGGTCAGCCCATTGGGGTTTGGACCGTCAAGCTTTGAACATAACGGCGGATTAACCGTTACGTCGGCCGTACCACACGCATCGGGCGCTCCCGGCACAGTTGGTGTATCGACACAAGCCTTGTTGACGATTGCCTTTGGAGTATAGATGGTTGCTTTCGCGGTAATGTTTATCGTGACTGATTCCTTGAGGCCAAGGCTTGGGATGGTGTAGGCGAGCTTATTACCAGTTACACTTCCCTTGTCGGTGCTTATAAACTGAATACCGCGCGGTGCTTCATCGCTCACAGCTACATTGGCAAGAGGAACGTTGCCCGCATTGGCTACCTTGAGCTGGTAAACGAAGTTTTTGCCCGTGTCTGTCACGATGGCTTTTTCGCCGTTGACTACTTTTGTAATGGTCACCTTAGGAGCGGGCGGTGGCAAGACCGTGATAGTCTTTTTGCATGTCTGTGCGGTAGCACGGATGGTATTGCCGCCCGGAGCACTGGCGACCACAGTCAGAGTGACAACAGAGTCGCCCACTTTAGTGTAGGTATGCCTAGCTGGATCTGTCGGGCTCGTTTTGACCACTTGAGGGCTGCCATCGCCAAAGTCATAAATATACTGAGTGAGCGCAGCGTTGCCGGCGGCATGGGCTGAAGCCGTAAAATCATAGGTATTGGCTTGCCCGGCAACATCGGTTTTGTTTATCGAGTCACAGGTGGCACTAGAAATGACATTTGTTCCCCACATCGGGTTACCGCAGGGTGTCTGTACCACAAACTCGGCGTTGCCATTGCCGTCAAACATAACCTTTACCGGTATACTCTCTACGCCAGCGGCAAACCGGAGATTTGGGTCGCCGTAGTAGTATGTCACGCCATTAATGACCTTCGATGAGCTCCCGCTGAAATAGTTACGCCCGAGACTGCGGCCAGTGTTAATTATCGTCTGACTGCCAACGGTCACGCGACCGTCACGGTGAAACAGACCATCTTTCGCACTTGAAACGAACCGACTGTAGTCGCTTGAGTCAAAACCAAAATAGCCAAATACTGCCTGCAGGTCACGATGCCCGTTTCTGCTATCGTTGCTTTTAACGATGTCGACGAACTCTTGGTTACTCCCAAATCCGCATTTGATAATGGCGTTACTATCGCAGTCCATCGCCCGAGCAAAAACCTGGGGCGCTACTGCCAAGCTGCCGAGTCCGAGACCCCCGAATACGAGACAAGCTGCGAGCAGTACTATTTTTTGTTTTAGATTACGCCGTGCAAGAATGCGCATAAAGTTTGTTCCTTTTTTAGATTCAAACATATTGTTTCATATGTTCATTCGTATCACAAGTCCTCGCCTGTTCATATACTCTACCGCTCACGCAAAATCCCCAACGCAAAAACCCCGCTTCCTTTTTAGGAAAACGGGGTTTTGCTTTTTGAGCGGTCAGTCTTGCTCTGTTAGCGAGATTAATTATCTCGAGCAAGCTTGCGGCCCAGGAGCAACCGATAGGCTAGAGCGCTTAGTACGCTCACCAGACCAAACACTCCTATGACACTACCCGAACCAGTGTTCGGAAGAACCTTGGGGGGTGTAGGGGTCACGGGGGTTGTGAAGGTCACAGATTTCACGCAGTTCTGGTTGTCGGCAGCGTATGTGTCTACACCGTTGACATTGAACAGCAGGCGAACGCTGACACTGTACGTGCCGTCGCCACCATACGTGTGAGTAGCTGTGGTCTTATCTGTTGACAGCGGGGTTGTATTGTCACCCCAGCTGTAGGTAACCACCTTGAGGCTGGCACCTGACTTAGCGGTGTAGTCAACCTTGGCCGTCAGAGTGCGGTTAGCACCGGCGGTCAGGGTTAGCGCGTCACAGCTATAGACTGGTGCGGCTGGCTTCTTGACGGTCACCGTCGCACTGTCACAGTCATCGTCCTTAGTTGGTTCACTTGGGTTAACCTCTGGTGCATTGACGCAAGCGCCGTTGACCAGGTTGCCATGAGTGTACTGAGTGACTTTGGCAGTCAGCGTGAACGTTTGGCTGTCATCAACCTTCAGTGAAGGGATGGTGTAGCTCCACGTGTTGCCGGAAATGCTGCCGACACCATTGGCGCTAACCAGCTGAATGTTCGAGTCGGCTGCAGGCGTGTCGCTGACCTTGACGTTTGTCAGGTCAACCTGGCCATCATTGGTCACTTTGACGGTGTAGTTGTAGTTCTTACCAACTTCAACTTCCTTGTTCTTTTCACCTTCGACCAGCTTTTCTATCTTGACGCTAGGCGTCTTGACAGTCGAGCTGAAGGTAACTGACTTGCTACATGCAGGGTTTACGGCTGGAGCCTTATCGACACCGTTGACCGTAAAGAGCATGTTGGCTGTCACTGTGTATGTACCATCGGTAGCATACTGGTGACTAGCAGTTGTACCAGTGATGACATCTTGTTTGTTGTCACCCCAGGTAAGGGTTGCGCTCTTGTAGGTTGCACCGTCTTTGGCAGTGTATTTGACGACTGCGCTTACCGTACGATTACTGTAGTTCGGCGTCAGGGTCAGATCATCACAGCTGTACACCGATGTCGGCGTCTGACAATCATTGCCAGGTACCGTCACACTTGCATCGTCCCAAATGGCACCGAAGCCTTGTGGAGTCGCAAATGCTTGATTTACCAAATTATGTGGTTCACATATTGTTGGTTCGGGTTGGTCAATCTTGGCGTCAAACATCACGTAGCCAACACCGGCTGCGTCGGGGTTATAGTCACCAATCATAACATTTATAGTACGGCCATTATCTTGCAGGGCATCTGCCGAATACACGTAGCCGCCTGGATAGTTTCCATTGATGAGCTTGATCGTACCAGGAACAACAGTCATGCCTGTGGGCACTTTGTCTATGATATTTACATTCTTGAGCGGGGTTGCGCCCGCGTTCTTGAATGCAATCAGCCACTGTACAGTATCGCCAGTCTTCACGGCCTTGTTCTCTGCCCAATCAGCAGATGTCTGGCCTTTCATGCGAACTTCTTTTTCGATGTTGTACTGGGGCATCTTCACCTTGACTTTCAAAGTGACATAAACCATTTCTTTGAAACAGCCCTTCACACGGCCATCGAGCGCATTAGTGCCTACTAGTGCACCAGTCGTGACTATACTGTCACTTGCCTGTGTGTCTATGTAATTACCACGCACATGAGCGCTACCAGGGACATATTCAAGCGCAAAGCTTCCGCCATTGGCAGCGCCAAAGTCCATAGTGTCATAGACGGTACCAGGTGTTGCGTTATCGGCCGAAACGTACGCAGTTGCTTGCTGGGTCTTTGCTATGGTAGTCGGTAGTGCCACGCGGACTTTCGTATTTGTAGCAACACCAGGATTATCAGGTTGATCGTTTAGTGAAGCATCAGCACCGTTATGGACATAAACCATCAGCGTGAGTACATCACCATCTTTTACTTCTGGCATAGGGTCGCTGTAGACCGTGCCAGTATCTGTGTATCTACCGTTGAAAAACGTTCGCTCATCGCCAATCCCTGGAACTCCAGTGAATGAGTTGAACGTAACGTGGTCGAAGCCGGCTATACCATCGGTATAGGGCTTTGTGTCTCGTCCGGGACCATACCCAGCCTTTGTGAGGTTTGGTATAGCTACAAGAGCTGTTAGCGCAACAAGTACGCCTAAGCTCAGCAGCTTTGCCCTCTTCGAGATATGCTTGAACTTGAAAAGTTTCATAGCGTTCTCCTTCTTTCGTAAATCATTAATCATAATCGTTCATCATTATTCTATCGGTTGCTCAGTTGTTAAATAACCATCTTCTACGTGTTTTCCACCTCACATAGAGTATTCATATGCATTTTATCATAAACATAATACATTGTCAACATTATTTCACAGTAAACATGAGCGTCTTCGCTAATGCTGTCATTCCAGGCCCATTCGGCTCCGCTCAGGGCAGGTTCCGTCGAGGAATCTCGTTGTATATCGACGAGATCTTTCGACGGAGTTTTTCCCGAACTTGATTTAGGACTCAAGACGACACAGTCTTAACTCTTATCTCATATCTCTTAACTCTAGTTGTTAAGGTTCCCGCAAGCCAGATCATTACAGAACACAACACGCAGTTAGCACTACTCCATTGGCAATGAGCAATTTACAATGAGCGATTGTAGCTGCATCGGCTTCGCCGACATTTCCAGCTAAGGTCATTCCCGCGCAGGCGGAAATCCAGCTAGTTACATAGTTGGCTTCAGTCAACATATCATCCATTCTTGACTCATGTCTCATATCTCTTGACTCTAAGTACATGGGTAATGCGAGGTAATGATGATGAAGATTGGGGGAGTTTTGTAGAAAGGCGTAGGCCAATCCAAACTCACCACAATCGACATCGATCATTACCTCGCGCAGCTGTAACGCATTGCTACCTCCCTGGGGGGAGATTACCTTTTTGCTATTCAGTTGTAACCGCAGCGGCCAGACGCCCGTGAATCTCACGAGTGTTCGCACTGAGTGCTAGTCTGACCGCTGCGGGTCGTGCTACCGCTACGGCTTGGCAGCCGAAACGGTTGGCGCCGAGGTGACCGGGACGGTCGCCGCCGGCGACGAGGTCTTGGGGGCCTCAGTCGTATTGGTCGCACCTGCGCCAGAGCCACCTTTGCCGACCTCCGCTGTCGAGCTACTGGCTGAGGTGGCGGTCGTTGAAGAACCGGATCCAGACTCGTGGCAGATGCCGTCCCGCCCGAGGTACTCATCCGAGTCGCAGGTCTTCACGGTAACCCCGCTGGGGCGCTGCGAAGCCTGCTTCCCAGCGGGCGGGGTTGTGCGGACGGGTGGTGGGGTTGTGCGAACAGCAGGCGAAGTAGTGCGCGAACCTGCGGAAGTCGGGGACGGGTTAGCCTTGTCCTTGCATGGCAGGAAAGCGAAACGTTGATCGCCGCCATTTACTTCTTCTATACCGACATTGAAACCTAGGCTCAAAATACAACCTCCCGTCTTTGAGAAGTACGACGCAGCTAAGAATTTACCAGCGTACGCCGGATTTAATTTATTCCAACCAAATTCGGGTACACCACCGACCCTAACACCTTGGCCGTCAGGCAAGTACATATTCGCTACCGTTTTGGAATCTTTTATGCCTTCCTGATTCAATAAACCAAACAGTGTCGCGGCACGCGCCATGATTTCTTGCGCTTTATTGTGCTTTTCGACGTCGTTTGTCATAGCGGCGGCTGCCCAGTCATTAATATTAGCTGGATCGGCTAGCTCAGGAGGTATCCAATCCTTATTCACATCTGCGACTGTCTTGTCGCCAATCTTTGCATTCGGATCAAACATAGCCGATAAAAACATTCCTGTTTCGCCAGGATCTTGGCAAAGGCTCGCCTGCATACCTTCTGTAGTACGATTCACAAGCGGAACATTCGGCCCGTCCGTTATTCTTCCAGAGTGACCTGGCCCAGCGCCAGGTTCGCGCGCGCCAACGCGAAAACGAATATAGGTCTTCCCGTCATGTTCTATTGTCGCGGGGCCTTGACCATCAGCCATGGGCTGACCATGTTTTTTAACCAAAGCTACACACTCAGCACCTTGAGATACTGTTAGATCTAGCTCAGCCTGAGTCGCTACCGCTGCCAGGTCCACCCCTTCACCTGGTCCTCGTGTACTAAGCCAACCTCCAACTCCAACGGCAAGCGCCGCACCCCCCGCTACAATCACTTTATTCATATTTCTCATATCTTCTGCTCCTCCTTGACGCTAGGTGCCTTACATAAATTAATCAGTGTACATTGTATCATTTTTTTACTATTTGTCAATATGTTGAACCTGAATATCAAAACCCGACCTAGCACCGTCATCCTGAACTTGTTTTAGGATCCATACGGTGTCACGATACTAAGAAGTTCACATACTTATTCCGAGCAAGCTCGGAATAAGTTATTATTGGTTTTGAGATTCAGGTGCTGAACAACCTTCTCACATAACCATGCAAAAATAGCATGTTAGGGTTACAAAAACCTACTGTTAACAGAGAGCTCTGTTCGTCTGCGCAATAGCAACGAACGGTAACTATTGCACGGAATATGGATATAATAGCACTTGTGTTTGCTTGTGTCAAGACATAACACAAGCTATTTGATGCTTTGTATATAGTGCTTGTGCTTTAAAGCTCGGTTTTATGCCTTTTCTGACGGCAGTGTTTGATTATGGGTTGTCACGTGTCGTTTACTGAAACGGAAGCCGAAGGTACTGCCTTTGCCCTCCTGGCTTGCAAAAATGATGCTACCACCCTGCGCCACCACCACTTTCTTCGCCATGTACAGCCCCAGTCCAGTGCCGTCTGGACGCATGCGCCGCGCATTATCGGCCCGGTAAAATTTACCGAATAGTTTGTGCTGCATCTCGCGGGGCACGCCTATGCCGCTGTCTTGCACCCGGAACTCTATGTGCGATGGGGTCTCATTAAGACTAACCTCTATCTGGCCACCCTCCGGGGTGTAATAAATAGCATTGTCAATGAAGTTCATGACCACCTGGTGTATTTTACCTTCATCCAACGGCAGTAGGCTAAACGTCTTTGGGTTGACGTAGGTCAGTGTGATGTTTTTGGCTTTAGCAGTTTCGTGGAGCTGGGCAATTTCCTGGTCTACGATCACACGGAGGTCTGTTGGGGCTGTTTCTATGACAAATTTACCTGTGTTGAGACGAGACAGGTTAAGCAAATCGGCTATGAGGTTCACCATGCGCTGGCTGCTCATGAATGATTGTTTGAGTAACTGTTCCTGCTGGGGCTTGAGCGGCCCAGCATCGCCCTCGAGCACCATGCTCAGGTAACCCTTTACACTCGTGAGCGGGGTACGCAGCTGGTGGGAGGCCATAGAGATAAACTCATCCTTGGTTTCATCGAGTTTCTTCAGTTTTTCATTGGCCGTCCGGTACTTCCGCGTCTGCTCCTCAACCCGCTCCTGCAACGTCACGTTAAAATGCTGGATTTCTTCAAAATGCAAAACGTTTTGGACGGCAAGTGATACCTCGTTCGCAATAGCCTGTAATACAGAGATATCCTGCGTAGTATACATGCCACCGCTGCGCTTCTGGCCTAGGGAGATATAGCCCAGTACCTCTCTTGCCTGTTTGTTCACTGGCGCAAGTCTGACGACCGCAGATATATCGTGCACATGCAATAAGTTCTTAAGTTTTGTATCAGTATCAGTTTTTATCAGCTCAGCGACAACAACATTCTCATTCACTCTGAGTGTTTTTGCTAGCGATTCGTAAACTTCGTGTAGCGATACTACATCCTTCTCGGCAACTTGTGACGGCCACGTAGCTCTATATTCTTTAAGCTGGATGTGAACATTTGTAAATTTTAGCTCTGCGCCCAGAAACGCAGACACTTCATCGAGCAGATCCCTGATGTCATGTACGCTTACCAAGGCTCTGGATAATTTGTTAAATACCTCTTCGGAATCATATGCATCTCGATAAAATATTCTGTTGGTAAGCCTGTCGAAATATTGCTTTGCGGGCCTAAATAACAATGCCGTCGCAAAACTAATAAAAGAAAACAGTAGCGCTTCCCGATTAGTAATACTGCCTCGCAAGATATAATGCACAACGAGCTGAGTGATAACTATGAATACGGAGCTCAGTGCCGCCAAAGACAGTATGTAACCGATAGACCGAGCAATGATTTGCCGAAAGTTCAGAAGGCCAAGCCATATGATGGCGTAATACATTAATATGGTGAATATATACGGAGCCAAATAACCGATAAAGATTGATTGATCATTCTTTGTTATAGTGGGGATCAAAATTATAAATATCAACCCCCATATTGCAGACAAAAATAAAGCCGCCATAACAGTTAATGTTTGCTTTCTTTCTATGAGAGTTTGATTTGACTTCAGCCGTGCAATAACAATTTTGATGGCATATCCTGCCAGCATTAATAAGTAAGGTAGGAATAAGAGAGAGGCAGGTCCATAGTGGTACCTATACGTACCTTGATACACGTCATAGCTACCCGAGAATACCGGAAAGAGGCAAGCAATAGCGAGCCCAGCGCCCAGCACTAGTACTTTTCGTGAACTTCTTGAGCCAGGAAGCCCTTGAGATACAACCACAGACTGATAAAGAACCATGAGGATAATGCTGCCGGTAACGAAACCTGCTTTGTTCAAAATGTTAACAAGCCCTAGGCCGCCCTCAAGACTTGAACTCGCAATAACATGCGTGGTGTTATAGTCGAGAAAAATATTGATTGATGTCCAGAGTAGTAGCAACAACGTAAAATAGGTAAAAACACGGCTAACTCTGTCGTGTCTGCGATACAGCAATATTACGTTTAGTACAATCTGTGAAAAAGCCAACAGCAATAAGGGTGTATACTTCACGCACTAAATTGTACCACTATGGTGCTTATGCTTGTAGCAGATTAACTGTAGTCTACTAGTGCTGTTGTAAGTTTATAGCCTGCAAGGACTTGGCTCACAGGGCTTTCTGGCTTCTGTCCCAGGAAAAGGTCTAGATTAGTCGGTGTCCCTGGAATAATGAACGCCTTGTATCCATCATCATACCCACCGCTCGTCTTCGGAAGATGAAATTCTCTGCCACCTAGCAAACGTTTCTCAGCGCCAAAGTTACCCAATGACATTTCAGCTATACGATTTTGGTATGCTACTATCGCTTCGGCACCTTTTGTATGACCATATGTTACTAATAAGTGATAGCTCAGCAATGTGCCTACCATATTTAAGCTCTTGCCTTTTTCTACGCGTTTTGTCGTATAGTTGGTTGCGACGTTCAGGACACTTTTCAGGCTAGCTATCGTCAGGCCGGATGCAGTCAGCAGATCCGGCAGCTCCATATGCTCCTCTGGGGCTTCGGCGGTTAGACGATCGTCTATCATTTCGATGCCCGTCCTGCCATCCCAGCCAGGTTGACCAATATCTGGACTTGGAGCAACAATCCTCTTTACATGTATGATTCTCGGCTCAGGCAATATCGGCCTCTTGTCAACAGTGTAGAGAAACCTAGTACGTTCTTCGTGCGGTGCCATACCAATACGGAAATCGTAGCCCTCGCCCATCTCGGTAAAAGTCGTTTGTTCCCCTGTCCGGCCAAAATTCGCCACATGCGCATCGTGCGGTACGATTACCCCAACTATGTTAGCGTCTGGCGCAGCTTCCTGCGCAAAACGTGTGACATTGGCTTCCAAAAGATCCAATGCTATAGGCGTTAGGTCGTATCGGTAATTGCCTCCATGCTCAACACTCATATTCAAAACTCCTTGCTAGTAATGGTGGCCGCTTTGAAAAAATCCTGCGTAAAAGCAACTGCGGCAGTTGGATCAAATGCCTTACATGTATACACATCCACGCTAAAAAATAGTACCGGCTGATCCCAGGCGTAGAAATGTGCCCCTGAGCTTTCCCAGTGTATCCAGCCGGCCCAACCATAAGTATCGCTACAGTGCGTTACGGGCTCTAGAAGGGTTTTCATTTTGCACACGTCTGACAACTTCGATAGATACTCTTTAATATCTTTGTCACTGATAGATTTCTCGGGATACCCCTCTATGACCAACCTCTGGCGCAAGATGGCTGGCGCGAGGTCAATATATTTGTTAGCTTTAGCTTTCTTTGCTGACGATTGAGTCTTGGACATAATCAGGTTTTCTTTTCTCTTTTTTTAATATTATTAACGATCATCGGTGATAAATGGTGCCAGATCTTGTCCAAGCACCGCAGAAACAACGAAACCATTTACTTTATCTGAGGTCTGCCTCAATACATCTGGAAATGCGCCCCTTACTCCTGGAACCTGGGGAGCAACCAATATGGTAGCACTCAGGACAGAGCTAAGTGCCCAAAGCGGAATACTTCTACCGCCTCTATTCGCAGGTCCCTCTTCGGCAGCCAACCCTTGAGCTTTCATGTCAATCATAATTTATTCCTTGTCTCCTGATTACAATGATAGTGCTATTTTTAGATAATACTACTTTATTTGAATTTTTGCAAATGTATTTATTAGTAAAAAAACAGTGAAGCCTTGTACGGTCACACAAAGCTGCACTGCATTTTATCTTGTAAGGTTCTTTCTGAAACAATTCTAGCAGGACTTGGTAAAAAATACAACCCCTGGTAGTATGGGGGTATGTTATGATCCTACCGAAACTTAGTATCGTTGAGGACGAGCTGTCGATATTGCAGCTCTATAAGACAAAGTTCGAGCGCGAGGGGTTTGAAGTGGCTACAGCCAGCAACGGACGCGATGGGCTGAAAGTCATCAAGCGGACCATGCCAGATTTGGTTCTCCTAGACCTCCGGATGCCCGGCATGCAGGGCGACGAGATGCTAGCAAGACTCCGTGCCGAAGAGTGGGGTGCAAGCATCCGCGTCATCATTCTTACAAACCTCAGCCGGGACGAAGCCCCGTCTTCGCTGCGCTTTCTGGCTGTTGACCGCTACATAGTCAAAGCACACCACACCCCTTCGCAGGTAGTTGCCATCGTCCGTGAGGTTTTGGGCATCAAGTGACAACCGCGAGCATGCGAGATTCATTTCGTCCTCTAAAAGTTTGTCGTATACTATGCTTATGACAAAAGTTGCGATTGTTGAAGATGACCAAGCCATTAGTACCATGTACCGTATCAAGTTTGAAGCGGAGGGTTTCGATGTCGAAACAGCTGCCAATGGCAAGCTAGGTCTTGAGCTCATAGAACATATGAAGCCCGATATCATCCTCCTCGACCTCATGATGCCAGAGATGAACGGCGACGAAATGCTCACCAAGCTCCGCAAAACCAGCTGGGGCAAAGATCTCAAGGTTATCATCCTCACCAACTCCGGCGAGGAACAGGCACCGCCAAGCCTAAAAGAGCTCGGCATCCGTCGCTATATCGTCAAGGCAGAAATGACCCCTCGACAAGTCGCCGAAATGGTCAAACTAGAGCTCGCCGCCTAACCCCCGGCTTTGCCAAGGCGTGCGAGGTCCGACCTATCACACTTATCTACTGTGATAGGTCGGACCTCGCACACTAGTCGTCGTCAGGGTTATTTGCCAGTTGCCACTTGAGTACTGCTAACTCCCGCATAGAATCCTGGTATTCGCTCACGAACTCAAGGTATTGTTTCCTGTCATCGTTGAATAGGCTCATTACATCAGAAATGTTGAGCCACTTTGGAACACGTTTATCTCCCCTATAGTACTGGAGGCTGGAATATGGCCACATTCTATATTGTTCAGGGTTAAGGTGGATATAGCGTGAGATGTGATGCAGGTATGCATCTGAGTTTATCCTGGCCGCCTTATATTTTCCTTGAAAAAGCGCCCCGACTCTCGAATACCTGTTGTTGAAATACATTGCGTAGCCAGTAGCGAGCCGTCTCATCATCTTAGTAACGCCATCGGGAGTAGACTGATGTAGCAGCAGGTGAAAATGGTTCGGCATTAGGCAATATGCGATTAGCTTCACCTCTTTGTCAAGTTTAGTATACGGGTGGAGGTCCGACCTATCACACTATACTATCACCGTTATATGATGCAAGCATGAGTGTGATAGGTCGGACCTCGCACACCTATATTTCGGGTATGATTAGGGGATGAATGTTGCGATTGTTGGGTTTGCTACCGAGGGAATGGTGAGTGCGCGTCATTTTTTGGCCCAGGGTTATAGCGTGACGGTTTGCGACCAAGACGAGCATCTGACCGTTCCGCCAGAGTACCAAAGCCAGCTGGGGGGTGCCTACCTGGACAATCTGGGCGGGTACGATGTGATCGTGCGGAGCGCCGGCATAAACCCTAGCGTCATCCTGGCAAAAAATCCTGACGTGGAAAGTAAGATAACAACGGCCGTAGATGTATTTCTCCGGGAGTGCCCAACCAAAAGCGTCATAGGCATCACCGGCACAAAGGGCAAAGGCACCACCAGCACGCTAACTGCCAAGATGCTTGAAGCCGCTGGCACTGGCAAGACAGTCTGGCTGGGTGGTAACATAGGCCGATCTCCGCTGGAGTTTATAGACCAGATCCAGCCAGATGACTGGGTCGTCTTGGAGCTAAGCAGTTTTCAGTTGTGCGATATACAGCACGCACCGCACATCGCCACGTGCCTCATGGTCGTTCCGGAACACCTGAATTGGCACGTCGATATGGCCGATTACATACGGGCAAAAGCGCAGCTTTTCGCGCACCAAAATCGCGACGATGTCGCAATTTACTACGCCGAAAATGAAGTCTCTAAGGAGATAGCCGGTAGTAGCCCAGGGCAAAAGCTGCCGTACTGTGCCCCGCCCGGTGCGTCTGTAAAAAATGACCTCATCGTGATAGACGGCCAGGAAATCTGCCACACAAGCGAACTAAAACTCCTCGGCAAGCACAACTGGCAGAACACCTGCGCAGCAGTCACGACCGTATGGCATGCCCTCCAGCCTCAGACCCCAGGTGAAATCGACAGAGTAAAAACCGCCATCCGCGGTGTAATAACCACATTTACTGGCCTCGAGCATCGGCTGGAATTTGTACGCGAACTGGACGGCGTGGAGTACTACGACGACAGCTTTGGTACCACCCCCGAAACAGCTATTGTCGCCATACAAGCCTTCGACCAGCCAAAAGTAATCATACTCGGCGGCTCCGACAAAGGCGCTAGCTATGACGACTTGGCCCGCACTGTTGCCAAGTCGAGGATTAGAAAAGCGTTGCTTATTGGTGATCAGGCTCAGCGAATTCAGCTCGCCTTAGAAACGACGGGTTTTCATGAGTTCATGACCGGCGGCAACACCATGTCCGAGATTCTGAGCAACGCTCGTTCATTCGCACAACCAGGAGATATTGTTTTGCTTTCCACTGGCTGTGCAAGTTTTGGCATGTTCGAAAACTATAAAGATCGTGGCAACCAGTTTAAGCAAGGCGTGAAAGCACTCGTTTGAGTTCGCCTACGACAGCTTGCTCTGGCTGCATGACCCGCGCCTTACCCTGTGCTATACGTTGTATTTCGTCTTCGATCCAGTGGTAGTGAGTGCAGCCAAGAACAATCACGTCGGCTCGGGCATCTAGTACTGGCTGAAGGCCGTTTCGTAGGCGCGCTTCGTTCATTTCGTTATGCTCAATCAGGCTAGACCAATCAGCGCAGTCTGGCTCGAGCACGGTGACACCGGGTGCGTACTGCCGCTTCAGTTGGGCGTAGCGAGCACTTGCCAGGGTTGTCGGGGTTGCACAGACGGCTATCACCCCTGTTTTTGTTTGTTCTGCAGCTGGCTTGACCATGGGCTCGACCGCCACAAGCGGCACCGTAAAATGCGCTCTTAGCTGGCCTATCAGCGTCGTACTGACCGTATTGCAGGCGATGACGACCACCTGGCAACCATCGTCTACCAGACTTTGGATAACCGGGACTGCAAAACCGAAGATTTCATCTGGCGTTTTGGTAGCATAGGGAAAATGCGCGGGGTTGTCGTGGCGGAAAAGCACGCTATGTCCTGGCAGCGCGTGTTCGATAGCTCGCGCAACGCTCAGACCGCCTACACCAGAATCAAATACCCCTATTTTCATATCATTTTTTGGCCGAGGCTTCGGCGGCGCGGATGGTGTTTTCAAAGAGGGCGCAGATGGTCAGCGGCCCCACGCCGCCCTTGGTGGGCGTGATGGTTAGGTCATCGCGTTCATAGACTGCCGGGTCGAGATCGCCCACGGTTTTGCCCTTTTCGCCCGCCACACCAGCGTCGACCACCGTCGCACCCTGCTTTATCATGTCTGGCGTGATCAATCCTGCTCGGCCGGTGGCCGTGATAATGACATCGGATTCTAGCAGCAGCTCCTTGGTGTTGGGCGTCTGGCTGTGGATGAGCTCGAAGTTGTAGCCGCTTTCGGTAAATATCTTGATGAGCGGCGCGCCGACCAGCTTGCCGCGGCCAACGAGCGCAATCCGTGACTTCTCGAGGTCAACATTGTAGCCTGCCAGCAGCCAGAGGATGGCCATGGGTGTCGCTGGCGTGTATGGCGCCGCTTCGCCGAGCCCATCGACGTCCTTTTGCGGCGCAATCATATTGACCACTTCGTCTGTCTGACTGGCGTCGGCCAGTGGCAACTGTACGATCACTCCGTGCACGGCCGGGTCGGCATTCAAGGTTTCGAGAAGCTTCTTGACCTCACTTTGCTCGACAAAATGCACATCGACCGCCGCGCCGATGTCCTCGCCGTAGCGCTTTTTCATACCCATGTAGGTCAGGCTGGGCCCATGCTCGAGCGTGTAGACGATGACGAGTTTAGGCGCTACGCCCAGCGACTGCTTCAGCCGCCGCACATCTTTCGCCTGCCGCTCCTTGATAAACCCCGCCAGTTCTCTCCCGTTCAGTTCTTTCATGCGCCTATTGTAACATGCGTGTAAGATACTCAGATAAATGCCTTGCTTGTGCTTGTAAATAGGGAAAAATCTTTTACAATGTCCTCATGACGAGACGTGAGACCCCACCGACGGCCGCTGATTTTACCGCAGCAATAAATGGATACAATGACTACTGTTACTCCCTAGGGATAACCCCAGCAACGGCTATAGATAACCTACGACTCGGCCTAGATCGCCAGCATCCTAGCTTGGCTAAACACGCGGGTGCTATCGCAGATATATTGGTCCCCCTACATAGTTCTCAAAATCGAAACTACCTCGATGCACGAATGCCGCGTAGGGCAGCTAGCTACGGAGTAGTGGCGGGAATTATACTTGTAGAAAAGGCTTATGAACCGGATGAAATGGGTGTTACAGAGATATTGTCTGCGCTAGGTAAGGTGATCGAACCCTTCCATAATCAACATTTGAAAGATGAACAATCGCCATCTCCTAGTCGAGAGCTGCTCAATGCCGGAAGTCTCGCACTTACATCATCCGGAACTATAACAGAGAAATGGCTTGGGGTACTACAGCAGCAATGGTCTATACCCGTTGGTCAGCGAGATGCCTGTGAGGTCGGTACTGGCCTGACGTTGATAGCAGCGACTGACATTATTACTATAAGAAACTCAGGGAGCGTACCCAAAGCGCCAGACACGTTTGATGCTTGGGATATTGCACTCAAAGGGCTTAGCTCAGAATCGGGCCAATAGTCTTATTCTGATAAGCCTTGCCAAAACAGAGGTATTTTGTTACACTTCTCCCCGTTAGTGGGCCAGTAGCTCAGCTGGTTAGAGCGTCTGCCTCTTAAGCAGAATGTCGTGGGTTCAAGTCCCACCTGGCCCTCCAAATAATCACCCCCATTCGAGGGTGTTTTTAATATCTGTCATACACCGTGCTACACTAAAAACATGAAAACTATCACCTCTGCGTCTTTGAAAAAGCTAAATATCATCGCTGGGTTTTTACACTTAGCGCAAGCTGCCGCTGTGCTGGTACTCAGCAAGTCACTGTCTATACCCGTGAGCGGAAGCTACCTGCAGTTCGATAAAGCCTCGGAGTCGCTTCAGCCCACCACAACCGAGTTGTTTAACGTGCAACTGCCCTGGCTCATCGCCATTTTCTTTTTCCTATCTGCCCTGTTTCATTTCCTCATCGCCACGGTCTACAACAAAACCTATACTGCCGACCTCAAACTCGGCATAAACAAATTCCGCTGGGTTGAATACTCGCTTTCTGCCAGCGTCATGATGGTCGCCATCAGTATGCTCGTCGGCATATACGACTTTAGCAGTCTGCTCATGATATTTGGCCTCACCGCCATCATGAATCTGCTGGGTCTCGTCATGGAAGTACACAACCAAACCACCAAGCGTACTAACTGGCTCAGTTTCAACCTCGGCACACTGGCCGGGCTCATCCCCTGGGTGGTCGTGGCATTCTACATGTGGCTCGGGGCCGCGAACGGCAGCGCCGCTCCCACCTTCGTGTACTGGATATTTGTGTCCATCTTCATTTTCTTCAGCTGTTTTGCGCTCAACATGGTGCTCCAGTACAAGCGCATCGGCAAATGGCGCAGTTACCTCTACGGCGAACGTGCGTACATAATCCTCAGCCTCGTTGCCAAAACGCTTCTAGCATGGCAGGTTTTCGGCGGCACGCTGCGCCCGTAAACCTAGCGTTCACGACTTTCGCACTTTAAGTTCATGTGCATTTTCTCTTCGAAGCACGGAAGGAACCGTACTAAGGTACGGTGACTGAGTACTGGAGAAGAAAAATGTGCAGGAGCTTGAAGAAGCCAGCGGTGCGGCTAGCTCTGCTATTCGGCAGGCTGGCTGGTGCGAAGGTCGTGACGTTGTAAAAAACACTCAGCAAGCAGCTGACGGCTGGCCTATACTGTGTGCATAAGAGGTAATCAAGGCGGGAGGTATTTCACTTACTATGAATGGTATGACGGTCAAACTTAACCCAGACGATTTATACATAGTAAGCGGTACTGTTCATCCTCGGTTGGCCGAGGAAGCAGTCGCAGCCATGGGGTTAACACTCGGCCCGCTGAACACCAAGCGATTCGCCAATAGCGAAATGTACGTTCAGTACAGTGAATCGGTACGTGGTAAGCACGTTATTATCATCCAAACATTTGCCCACGATTATAAACGCAATCTTTCCGTAAACGACGCTCTCATGGAGACCATGCTGCTGATAGACGCCGCCTACCGCTCTTCGGCACGCGAGATTACCATCGTCATCCCGTACCTGGGCTACAGCCGCCAGGACCGCAAGGCCAAGGGCCGCGAACCCATCTCGGCCGCAGTCGTTACCCACATGCTGCAAAGCGCCGGAGCTAGCCGGCTCGTTACCATAGACATGCACTCACCCCAGGTTCAGGGCACCTTTCACGGCCCGTTTGACCACCTTGTGGCCGAGCGACTCATCCTGGAGGGCCTGAAGGATGAAATGAGTGACCGCGACCCAGAGCTATTTGCCATAGTTTCGCCCGATACCGGACGCGCCAAAGAGTCTGAGCGGGCCGCCGACATACTGGGCATACGCTTGCGCCACCTGCAAAAAACTCGTGACCGACATGACTCCAGTAAACTCGTGAGGCCAAAGCGGCTGCAGGGTGTCGAAGGTCGTATATGCTTCATGACAGATGACATGATAGACACGGCCGGAACGCTCATCACCGCTGCCGAAACGCTGAAAAAATCTGGTGCCACTGCCGTCATAGCCAGCGCCACCCACGCGCTGCTGTCCGATCCGGCCATAGAACGACTGCAGGGCGATGCCATAGACAAACTCATCGTCACCGATACCGTACCAGTCGACTATGCCAAGAAAGTTCTGGGCAATAAACTCACTGTCTTACCGGCTGCACCTATGATAGCCGCTGCCCTCCACGAAATCGCCACCGGCGGTTCTGTCTCTGACCTCTTCGAAGGCCGCAACTACTTCTAGCAAATACCTCGGATACGAACGGTGCATAGCCGGCACATCTAGCGTATAATTTGGCTATGATAACTTGTGCTTTTGAGGACGGCAATGCGGCCAGACTGCGCCATGTCACGGTGGATTGCATCGTGGCGCAAGATGGCCAGGTTCTGCTGGGTAAGCGAGCCGCAAAACTGCTTGAGGGCGGCAAATGGGGCCTGCTGGGTGACTATATGGAACGCGACGAAACCTGCGCCGAGGCCGCTGCCCGCGAGGTCATGGAGGAATCGGGCTGGGAAATCACCGACCTGAAGCTGCTCAGGATCAAAGACTACCCGGAAAGGCCGCGTGAAGACCGGCAAAACATATCGTTTGTCTATGTGGCAGAAGCCGTCCGGCAAACCGGCAAGCCAGATTGGGAGACTACCGAACTGCAGTGGTTCAGCCTGGCTGAGTTGCCGCCAAAAGACCAGGTCGCCTTCGACCACTACGATGACATACTGCTCTACAGAGACTACCTACAACAACCCTTCAGCCTCCCCGCCCTCGGTAAAGCTAGCTAGGCACAATCTGGCCGTGGGAATGTAGCGTTCGTAGAACTGGCCGACGGCCAGGGCGCCTTTATGGCTTCCACGTGCTCTACTGCTGACAACTGAACATTTCCACGAGTCCGAATATTCTCAGGTATAATTCAGGTATGATGGTTAGGCTGGAGCTACTATGAAACTACTGCTTATAGAGGATGAGCCCAAGATAGCCCATGCTATCAAGCGCGGGTTGGAACAAGAACGTTCGACCGTCGAAATCTGCCACGATGGCCCCTCCGGCCTCGCCGCTGCCCTGGCCGACGACTACGATGCCATCATCCTCGACCGCATGCTGCCGGGAGGCATGGATGGGCTGGAAATATGTGAAAAAATCCGCGCCAATGGCATCAAAACACCCGTCATTATGCTGACAGCCAAAGGCCACGTCCGCGACCGAGTAGAGGGGCTCAACGCCGGGGCAGATGACTACCTGGTGAAACCATTTTCGTTCGAGGAGCTACTAGCGCGTCTGCGAGCACTGACTCGGCGCCCGAAGACCACAAACGGTACTGTACTGCAGGTAGCCGACCTCAGACTCGACACCATCAGCTACAACGTCCAGCGCGCCGGCAAAACAATATCCCTGTCCCAAACCGAATACGCCCTGCTCGAGTACTTACTGCGCAACAAAGACCGAGTCTTAAGCAAAGACAACATCATCAACCACGTCTGGGATTTTGACGCCGATATTTTGCCAAACACGGTGGAGGCTTACGTGGGCTACCTCCGAAACAAAGTCGATAAGCCGTTCAAAAGCAAGCCGCTCATCCATACTGTCCGCGGCTTCGGCTACAAGCTCAGCGAGGCGGCATGAGGCACCCGCTGTTTCACTCGGCGACCCTCCGGCTCAGTGCGTGGTACGCGCTGATTTTACTCGTCATAAGCCTGCTTTTTAGTATGATTGTGTTCCAGATATCCGCGCGTGAGCTTGGCATGAGCTACCGCGCTCCGCGGCCCGGTGAACCCATGCGTGGCATGCGGGCGAACGATGACACCCTACGCACCTGGCGCGAACAGCGCATGGGCGAAAGCCGCCAGCGACTACTGTCGCAGCTAGTGGTTTTTAACCTGGCCGTGCTGTCATCTGGTGCTATCGGCAGCTACTTGCTGGCTCGGCGGACACTGCGGCCAATCGAAACCGCCCTCGAAGCCCAGACCCGTTTCAGTAGCGATGCCGCGCATGAACTTCGCACACCGCTCACGGTCATGCAGTCAGAAATAGAAGTCGGCCTGCGCGACACGTCTGCTACCAAAGCTAGCTACAGCACCCTTCTGCAAAGTAACCTCGACGAAGTAAACCGCATGCGGACGCTCACCGACCGCCTGCTACTGCTCGCGAGCAACCACGATATGCCCCTGGCGCCAACTTCACTCGAAACAGTAGCAATCGACGCAGTCAACCACTGCATCCCGCTTGCTCAGGCCAAAAAAATCAGCATCGAAAACAGCGTCGGCGACATATCGGTCATGGGTAGCAGCGATAGTCTCACCGACGCACTCGTTATCTTGCTCGACAACGCCGTAAAATACAGCCCGGCAAAGTCCGCAGTCAGGCTCTCGGCCAGCGTAAGTGGCAAGCACGCCAAACTACGCGTCAGTGACACTGGCGCGGGTATAGCCCCTGCTGATTTACCCCACATATTCGACAGGTTTTACCGGGCAGATACGTCGCGAAGTAGCCAAAATGTCGCCGGTCATGGACTTGGCCTCTCCATCGCCAAGCAAATCATTGCCGCTCACCACGGCCACATCAGTGTCCGCAACAACACCGGCAAAGGCACAACCTTCACCCTCACCCTGCCCCTCGCATGATACAATCGCTACATGAATCAACACAAAAAACGCGTAGCGTTACTGTCTGAGCAAGTCGCGGAATTTTACCGCCTGAAAACGCCCTTCAAAATCTACCATGGCAGCACCAACTCCACACGGATCCAGGTTTTTAAACGCAGCGAAATGCTCGACACCAGCAACCTGAATCACGTGCTCAATATTGACCCGGTCAAACGAACCACTCTGGTCGAACCAAATGTCCCCATGGACAAACTAGTCAAGGCAACCCTCAAACACGGCCTCATTCCACCGGTGGTCATGGAATTTCCTGGTATTACTGTGGGCGGCGGGATACAGGGCGGGGCTGGTGAAAGCAGCTCATTTCGATGGGGAATATTTCATAATACCTGCACAAAGTATGAGATGATCTGCGGCGACGGCGAGGTAATAACGTGCAGCCCGAACCAACGTAGTGATTTATTTTACGGCACACCGGGGAGCTATGGAACGCTCGGAGTGATGACTGCCGTGGAACTAAAGCTCGTACCAGCCAAAAAATACGTAGAGCTCACCTACATACCTGTCTCTGGTTTTGATGAAGCTGTCTCCACATTACAAACCGAGTCAGTAAAAGATCATGATTATGTAGACGGTATCATGTTCTCTCAAAATAGCGGCGTCATAATGGTCGGTACGCTCACCGATGCAAAGTCGGATACTGTTACCCGTTTTAGCCGAGCGCGCGACGACTGGTTCTATCTGCACGCCGCACGCATAGATGCCGCAAAAACTCGTTACACGGAATCAATTCCGCTCGTCGATTATCTGTTCCGCTATGACCGTGGTGCCTTCTGGGTCGGCCGATATGCATTCCAGGTGTTCAATATCCCCTTCACCGCGTTTTGGCGAAGAACTTTAAATTGGATGCTTCATACCCGAAAATTGTACGAAGCACTTCAGGAGAGCGGCATGTCGCAGCACCATATAGTGCAGGACCTTGCGCTACCGCGGGCAACAGCTGCAAAATTTATGGAATACGTAGATAAGACGTATACGATTTACCCCCTTTGGTTATGTCCGCTAAAGACCGATGCGACCTCTCCCTTCATATCAAGCAACCTCTCGACCCCGCTCGTTATCAATGTGGGCGTATGGGGCGAACACATACCATCATACGACGATTTCTTACGAGCCAATCGTGATATTGAAACTGCAGTTGCTCGTCTGGGTGGCAAAAAGTGGTTCTACGCGCACGCATACTACCCCGAGAAAGAGTTTTGGGAAATATACCCTAAGAAACAGTACGACCTGTTGCGCAGAAAATACAAATCTTTCTACCAGCCATCTGTATACGACAAGGTTCATGTCAAGGATCGCTTTGCCGTAAGCAGACAGCGCGGACTGTGGCGGACTCTCCTCCGAACCGCTCGGTTGAGGATTATCCCGTGACCTGGCAAATGTATATTGTGGTTGCGGTAGTGGGACTTTCTGTTGCTATCCTGCTGCAGCGAGTTATTTTGCATCGGTACCGGGCGGATGACGTGGCGTTTGCCGGGACATTTCAGCTCATGGTGGCGGCCGTCATGCTCCCCTGGATGCTAATAAACGGTGCGTCGTTCGACGGGTTTGCTGCCCAGTGGTTCCCTATCGCACTGTGTACAGTCGGTTTTGGTGCTGGTTCAGTCTTGTACGCCAATACCCTCAAACACATCGACGCCTCGGCTTTTTCGGTGCTGTTTGCCACACAGGCCATCTGGATCATGCTCGCCGGGGTATGGCTGTACGACGAAAGACTGGGTTGGCTGCAACTGCTTGGCACTTTGCTAGTTTTGCTCAGTGTCGGCATGTTGGCCAATAGTAAACGAGTTTTTAGAAGCAAACATGGGGTATTACTTGGCCTTTTAACCGGTTTTATCTTTGGGGTTGCCATCGCTGGATCGGCCTATGTATCCCGCAGCGTTGAGCCTATCACCTGGACTTGGCTATCTTTTTTTCTGGGCGGCTCAGCTTCGCTGCTCATGAAACCAAGTAAAATCCCCCTCTGTAAAAAACTCATCCGAGGTAAAATTATCCGCCCCATGCTGCTACTGGCGATCGTCTATGCCGTGGGCAATGCGGCCATGAACTACGCCTACATTACAGGCCCATTTAGTCTGGTCGCCCCCGTCCGACAGGCTGGTATCGTCGTCACAGCCCTGCTTGCCTTTACCTTTTTGCGGGACGAAAGAACCAACATATCCCGTAAACTCATTGCCGCCGCCGTATGCACCCTCGGTGTTATAATCCTCGTCATCCAAAATTGAATCTGTTATACTGGCCTTGTCCCTTTTGCTTTTACAAAAACTCAGACCAGGGATGACTCGCGCCCGTAGCTCAGTGGATTAGAGTACTTGGCTTCGAACCAAGGGGTCGTAGGTTCAAATCCTGCCGGGCGTACCATTCTACTTCGCTAAAGCTTCGTAGAATAAATGATGTTAAGAAGTAGAATGTCCTCCGAAGCCTTGCGCGAACGAGGACACTTTGTTTATTATTTGCTATGTATTATGTCTAGCTGCCAAAAAGTCAGCATTTCGATGAAACGTATACCGGATTTACCTCTAACCTACAGCAACGATTTACAGATCATAATGCTGGACGTAGCACACACACCAGCAAATACAGACCCTGGACCTTAGTCATGTACACCGCATTTGCATCAAAGCCAAAAGCAATTACCTACGAGAGATATCTTAAAACGGGTTCCGGCATTGCTTTTCTGCGAAGGCATTATCTCTAGGGTTTGTCCACAAGTTATCCACATCATAAAATGGTTGTGCTTGCAAATGTTTTTGTGGGGGCGTAGACTACGTATACCATCGTTGAGGTGGTCATTACCCCTCGGGGTAGTGTGCGGCGACCAGCAATGGAAACCGCGAGGAGAAAGTCCGTCGCAAGATGGGCTTTTTTCTTATAGCTACTCCCTACTCCATTCCGAGACGACGCGGCTGGCTGCTAACCCAAATACACTTTTATCACATTGTCATTCCGACCCCATTCGGCTTCGCTCAGGGCAGGCTCCGTGGAGGAATCTCGTTAGATGCGGACACGGACGGGATCTTTCGACGGAGTTTATCCTGAGCAAAGCCGAAGGGCTCAAGATGACATAAAAAAAGTGCGTGTGGGCCATGGCTGGCTGGTGCGGAGACCGCGACCTGGTATACTTATGCTTAGTATGTTTCGACTATCCGGCTTCGTTAAATCACTGCTGGTACTAAGCCTACTGGCATTTAGCCAAGGTTTCTCGCATGCCGTCAGCCTGCCGCAAACCGCTAGCCACCACGCCGGCATGTCACACGGGCAGACCTCGTCCCAGACACCGACCTCACCGACTTGCCAGATCCTTTGCGCCACCGCCCTCCCGGCCGCAAACGCAGCCAAACTCACCGACCCAGAAAGAGACGAATTAGACCCAGCACTCCTCGGCACGCCAGCCGTGCCATTACTGGCGCTACTCGCCTGCCTTGGCCTGGTCGTAAAGCTACTGTACGGGCTTAGCAGTTGGCGACCGCCCGATAAAATCGTTGCTTACGGTCACTGTTCCGACGGCCTCTAATCTCCCGCTTAGCCTGGGGCGGTTTGTGCACGCGCACTCGCTCCACACCAGGCACATCTGAACCTCAAAAGTAACTCGCCGTTTTTTGCAATAAAGCGGCCAAAGCAGGAGACCACACATGGAAATGACTCATTATATGGAGCTGCTCTCGACGCATCAGCCCTGGAACCTCATCGTTTATATGGCCATACCAGTTATACTGGCCGAAACACTTGCCATATCCGAACTGTACCTACTTTTTACTGGCAAAACCGCCGGCAAGATCAAGACCATCAGCCGCGTATCGGGCATACTGGCCGGTCTGTATTTTACAGCGATATTCTTGTATCTGTTTAAGACAGCGGTAATCCCGCTTACTGCCGATGGGGGCTGGCGCGGTGCGGCCGACATAATCGCCGTCGGTATGTACCTGCTGGGCGTCGTCCCACTGGCCGGCATCGCCCTGCTGGAGCTGCAGCTCCTCTACAAAAAAGCCAGTCAGCACAAAAAACGCATGCTCCACGCCGGTTTCATCGGCGCTTTTCTGGTGGTTGCGCACGTCGCCATGATATTTGGCATGCTCAACCCGACCAAACTGGGCTGGACCGGTTCAACGGCTGCGAGCGCGTCAACGGCGGCCGATATGTCCATGAGCCAGATGACCGATGGCCTCAAGGGAAAAACGGCCGATGATTTTGACAAACGTTTCTTAAGCGAGATGATCGTCCACCACCAGGGTGCCATAGACATGGCCAAGCTCGCCGAAAAGCAGGCGAAACACCAGGAAGTCAAAGACTTGGCGCAAGACATTGTGCGCGCCCAGGAAGCCGAGATTTTGCAGATGCAGCAGTGGCAAGCTCTGTGGGAGTACAACTCTAGCGGCAGCACCGAGCACGGCCATAGCATGCCCGGCATGTAGCGTTCACTAAACTGTGGCATGATAAAACCCGGACGAACCGGGTTTTATCATATTGCCGCACGGCGGTTATTTCTTTTTGATAGCGATTTTCTTGGGAGCCGGCAGTTCCTTGAATGGCACCACAACCTTCAGTACGCCGTCCTTCATGTCACCGTCTATCTTGTCGATATCGGCGACTTTGGGTAGCTGCAAGCGGCGGTAGAAACTGCTGCTACTTTCGCGCACCACGTATTTCTTACTCTTGTCTTTTTCTTGCTCGTGTTTTTCGGCCGAGATAACTAGCGCGTTTCCGTCCACATGGACATCGACATCTTTGTCTTCAAAGTTTGGTAGGTGCGCTTCCACCACGAGCCGTTTGTCGTCCTCGGTGTAGACATCGGTTGTCGGTAGCTGCATGCGCTTGGTCGGCATCAGCCAATCATCGCCAAAAAAACTCCGCTGTAAGGCCTGTAGCTCCGCAAAGGGATCTACAAATGGTACGAGTTGCGTCATAGTGTTTCCTCCTTTTTACTTCGGTGGCGGTTACTCCCCGCGCACCTCCATAGTACCAAAATTGGCACTCTCATGTCAAGAGTGCCAATTCAGCTCAAGGTTGATTTCAGCCTGGTGTACTCATCCCGCAGCTCTTTTGATTCCGCAAGTAGCTTCTGGAGGCCGCGTATGTCTCGCTTGCGCACCGCATCGGCTACAAGCCGGTAGGCAAGGATTGGCAGCGGCGCCCTGACCGCTTGAGCGACTGTGAGCAACCTGTCGCTAAAATCCAAGATGGAGCTCGCCTCTGTTTTTGTAAGCTTCCGCGGTGAAATTGTACGAGTTACCCGCCACGTCACGGCTATTAGCACGACCGAGACAACCAGTAGCGGCACCAGCACGATATACGCTAATAGCCAGGCCGTATGGACGAGCGTGGCAAGCACTGCCACAACCACAACACAAAGACCCATAATACTCATGGGCACTACTGCTATCTTCCGTACCAGACGCCGCACAAATACTGCCGTAATGGCACGCAGCAGGACAATATCATCATTTGCCATGAGGAGCTTCTCCTTTCACAGAGGTTATACGTGTGTACACTTCGTACCTATAGGCCGGTTCACCTGGGAGCGACTGGCCGGGCTGGCTTGAGACGAGCCGGAAGTGCCGTAGTCGTTCCATGGGGTAGAATTTGTCGCAGTCGTAGTCGGCGTCTATACGGGTGAGGTAAATCTCGTCTGGTTCGATTTCGGCGATGCTGCCGTTCCAGACATCTTTTCCGGCCACTGCCATCCGTGCTAAAAAGTCTGGGAGCGAATGAACCACTGTGACACCATCTGCCACCGGCAAACTCTGCGATGTCAGGACATACAGGTGCCGGCCAGCGGGTGGCCAGGCAGCTTCACCTTCTCGTGCGGTAACGCCATTTTTCATGGCTTCGTAGCTGCCACGGCCAACGAGCAAGTTGCCGCCGAAACGTTTTGTCCGTTCATGAAAGTAGGCTATATCGGCCGGGATATGCCACGGCGTCTTGCCGTCCTTAGCCATGCCGCCTTGGCTGTCTACCGCCACGATGTCTCGTATCATTTCAGCTCCCGGTGGCGCTCACGCAGTTGACTGATGAGAAAAAACGAACCGGTTATGACTCCTGTGTTTTCCAGGCTGGACCGAAACTGTCGGTAGGCTTCGTTTTGATCTGGAATAGTCCGGTATTTCACCCCATTCGCCTCCAGCACGCTGGTGATTTCACTTGGTTCCATGGAGGCTACCGGCAGATCCTGCGTTTTGGTGAATGTCGTGACCATGACCTCGCCGGCATATTTTTTTAGCAGCGGGGCGATATCGGCCACTTCCTTGCCTTTCTTCAGCGCAAAAAGAACGGTCGGTTTTACCCCGGGGTACTGGGCAGCGAAACTCGTCCAAAAGGCGGCCATCTTTTGGCCATTGTGGGCGCCGTCCATGATGATGGTTTTGCCGTCCAGCACGCGCACGTCCATGCGCGCCGGCACTTGCAATTGCTGCGTTTTTTGCAACTCAGTCGCAGAAAGTTGCGTAAGCTCGTCCCGTTTTGCCAGCCATTTGTAGGCCGCAAATGCTAGCAGCCAGTTTCGTTTCTGGTACTCCGGCATGTCCGCGCTAAGCTCACCGCCATATGCCGCCCGTAGCCGCTCCTGCTCGAAGGTAAGCAGTTCGCCATCTTCCTGCTGGCTGACCCAGTAGCGAACCACCTGCATAATCTCTGGGGCTTGGTCGTACATGAGCGCCGTGTTGCCATCGTGGATGATACCGGCTTTTTGGTGAGCGATCTTCCCCAGTGTGTCACCCAGCAGCTCCATGTGGTCATAGCCTATGTCTGTTATAACGCACAGTTTGTCGGCTCGTGCGGCTACGTTGGTGCTGTCGTCTAACCCGCCCATGCCGGTTTCTACCACGGCGTAGTCGACCTTTTCCTGCACAAAAACCCAGTAGGCAAACGCTATCAGCACCTCGAACCGGCTGGGTGTGTCTGGTATGTCTGCCAGCAGGTCTAGGAACTCGCCGAAGTAGGCACAGAACTTTTTTTCAGGTAATGGCTGGCCATTGATCTGGATGCGTTCGTTCATGCTATCGACATAGGGCGAGATGGTCGAGCCCACCTTGCAGCCAGCCGCGGTGAGCAGCGCCGATATATAGTATGTTGTCGAGGTCTTGCCGCTCGTCCCGGCGATGTGCACCACCCGCAACTGTTTTTCCGGGTTCCCCACACGCACCATAAGTCGCTCGGTCCTGCCCAGCGTAATGTGCTTACCGCTCATCTGACTGGTAATTTCATCAAACGGGCGAAGCGCTTTTTCGACCCCTGCCAAATTCGTAACTTTCACCCCATTACAGTAGCACAGGCTCATCACCTATGAAAAATGCCTGTCCGCAAATTAACCTCGTCGTTGGCGACCGACAGAATGAGACAAGATGGCAATCATCTCTTCGGGACGTAATGTACGCTGCAATCGAGTTCGTATGTAGTGCTTCCGCATGGCTGGATCATTTTCTGGCTTGGTATAGGTTATATCAACCTCTGGTTGACCGGCAAACGTTACCGGCATGCTCCGTGCATCTGCACCAACTGTATTCCGATAGGTGGCGAGGTCGCGGTGCGACGCGTGATATCCCTGGGCAAACGAGGCAGCGTCACCATTATCTGCTGTCTGTAATGTAGCCACCCTTGCACCTGCTTCGCTGTACGGAACATCTATGCCCGTAACCGCTGAAGCGGCGACTTCTGCGTGTAGTTCCGCTGGATTTGTCCCACCGTACTGAGTCGGATCCCTATCGACAATGTGAGACCTTGTGGCATGGCGAAGTCTTGGATCGTTTGCCGTAACACGGTCACAAACTGTTACTACATTGCCATTGCGGTCAAGCACAGGAAATTCCGCATCGAACAACAGCTTATCGTCATTTCTGCGCCCACGGAACACACGTCTGAACCAACTTGCAGGAGTCCTGTCGAGTAGGCGCATATTTGCTTTGTAGTTGGGTGTCATACGGCCTACCCATGGGTCACTAGAAATGTAGGCATTGTCATAATACTCACTCCTCACCGAATGGAGTCTGACTTTTCCGGCACGAATATCTGTACCATGACCGGCAACTTCGTGACTGAGCGTCCACAGCGCTCCCATGTACTCTGCAAAATACTCTCTCAGCTCGTCTGGGTTGAGTGTTTCCTTCATATGCATTTCAACGAGTTCAAGTGCAGGAGCACAGAAACCAAGCACCGTGCGCTCATACTGCTTATCAACCCCAACCCCTATACGCTTTGGGTTTTCTGGATATGTACCGGCATTTGACTCAGGGAAGACAAAAATACCCGTTATTTTGTCTGCTAGCTCTCCGCCGCGCATGGCAGCAAATTGCTTGAGTAGTCCCCCAAACGCTTCAACGGTTTCATCAGCAGGCGACTTGTCAACAAACATGATACGAAGTTCTTTCTCCTCACCAGCCGCATTATTGAAGCGGGCACGAAGGATGTCAGCTATGCGCCCATCGCGCATGAGGTGTTCGTACTTCCTACTGTAAGCCCACGGCATGTCAACAAGTGAGCCGTCTTCTCTTAGTGCTTCCGGGCGCAGTCGTACCCATGCCATGTCTCGGGGATTTTTAATAATTATTGGTTGGAGGATTTCTTTCCCCGGCACAAACTTCCATGCGTGTTTTATAGCCTCTTTCATGATTTTTTTGAAACGAGGAAGTGGTGGAACCAGGAATGGTACAAACTTGGGGTCATAATCGCGGTCAGGGTTCTCTGGTGGATTGTCCACACCAGGTTCGTAATGATTGTCAGGAATAACCTCAACCACATCTTGTCCGGGCATTTCAATATCTGCTTCCAGCTTCACGCCGCGTTTTGATGTAAAGGCAGCTTTGATAGCTTCTTGAAATGTTGGATCCGTCTGATAACCACGTTCAACCTTACGAATTGCATCTGTGAGTGACGAAAAACCATGCCGCTTAGCATCGGCTACCAGTTGATCTTTCAACTGCTGAGAAATAACATCCTGGTTAGCAGATAGTTTTGGTCTGACAGCATTAGTCCCGAGAGCGGTAATCACCGGATCTTCGTATGCCTTTGCGCGGCGATCTGACAAGTCGTTGTTTGTGACCTCGGGGACACCAATGTGTTCATCTGATGAGTGCTCGTCAGATGACCGACCGGTTATTCTGACTTCGACGACTTTGCCGCCGCTTTGGACTTGAGCATGCACGCCGTCAGCAAATTTCTGCACCGCATACGGATCGACGTTGTCTTTACCTGCTTTATTTGACGCATCCGCGTCGACCGTTACAGTAACTTTCTGGCCTGGCCTGATAGACACGACCGCCCCAGGAGTGAGAACGTCTGGAACTGGATTGAAGTATCTATAAACTCCATGGCCCACCTGCCGCACTTCATCACCACCATCCTTGAAGCCAGTCCATACGTTTGGCAGGTTTGCAGCAGTATTTAGCACAGCCATGCCAACCGCTGAGGCGGCAGCTGCGGTACGAGGTGATACGGCCCATCCGTCTATACGAAGCCCTGGATATCTCCGAACCCCCACTGGAGTGCGCTCGATTTTGGGTAACGTTTTGCCAGTCGGCTCAAATACTAGACCAGTTTCAAAAGGCTTCTCTGGATGATATCGGTCTCTAAGATACGCTTCCATTACTTCTGCCGACGTAGTGTCAGGTACAGCGCCACCGCCCATAACATCAGGATATTGGCGTTCGACCACCGCTTTCGGGTCGACAACTATCGCAAGGGGAATCCCTTCATCTGAATGTGGGATATTCATTGAACTTGAGTGCGTTGACATGTGTACTATTTCTTCCTTACCGTAATGAGGTAATTAAGTGATGTAATCTATAAAGATTATACTATATTTTTAGCTAATATGCAATAGTATTTCTTTACATGTTCATACGATGTATTTTTACACCTCTGTTACTAATGGTATAATTCCACCTGGTTATGCACCCGTAGCTCAGCTGGATAGAGCGTTGGTTTCCGGTACCAAAGGTCGTACGTTCGAATCGTATCGGGTGTACCAATCTGAGACCAATTGAGACGTCAGAGTAGGCGTCTCTTTTTGCTATACTGCTTCTATGAGCTCAAGGCAAAAAGTATCGAATTTAGTATTTGGGATTATTTTCGTATTCAGTACAGGACTAGCCATAAGATTAACAGTCAAACCACTATCAACCACCGAACCAGAGAGCACTGCCAGTGAGATTGAATCATCGCTGTGCCCTGGAGGCAATGGAACTAATATAGAGGTCAAGCAATGGGCAATACCCTACCTTCTGCGTCACGGATTTACAGAATCATTCGTATGTAATGGTACGATTGATACTATAACGTATAAACAGGCCCCGCCATTTGAGTTGTACGCTCTTTCATTCTTGAGTATGGCTGGTATCGGATACCAAGCTAAGAGACGACGGCAAGCAAAGTTCTAACTTCGTCCATGATGCTGTACAGTAAGCATTATGAAATTGCTTAAAAAAATCAAAGTTGCTCTCTTTTTCATTGGACTATGGCTGGCTTGTTTTCTCATTTATCTTTCTACGACTCTCGGTACTATAAAATATGCATCATCACAAGGTGCTGCCAGAAGTCTAGAGAAGTGGTCGGTCTGTTCAGGAGAAGTCTATAAATATGATCTCGGGTATAGATGTGATGCTTACGCTCCAAACGCTTTCTTGTTGACCATCATTCTGATTGGCATTATTAGCTTCATTTGTGCTGTTTTCGCACTAATTTTTGCGCTGACACGTAAAGCAAAATAATTCTAGCCTGTTGCAATTATGCTGTACCATTTTGCTATTTGTTTCATCTGTTCTACTATAGCTGCATGTCAAATGTTGAGTGGCTGAAGGCAGCACGCGAAGCGGCCGGGTATCCTAGTGTACCGTTCCCTGTGGAGCGGGATTGGGAAAGATTGCCCAACGATTATAGTCCAGCGCAGTATGTCTCGGACGAGGTGGCGGCTAAACCTTGGTATACAAACGAGCCAGACTTTGCTCACTATTTCCGCAGAATATGTGCCATGCGTGCAAAAGGTTTCTGGCTGCCACCCAGTGTTGTCGAAAATCCGCAGCGGAATCCTCACGGCGCAACAGGTATAACTGGTCAGGGAGCCTTCTGGGACCTGGGAGCGAACCCAAGTACAAGTTTGGTGGTAACATATGACCGCGATATAGCACTGGTAAAAACAGTCGATGGGCGTCTTGTATTGCCTGGTGGTATGGCTGAGTATGGCAAAGATCGTATCGTACCCGAAGAAGCGACTATTACGGTTGCGCGTGAAGCCTGCGAGGAACTGGGGTTATGTCTTTCACCCGAGACCCTACAGCCAATGTATACAACACCGGGAGAACACCATGGAATACAGATGAAGCTTTTGCTGTTGATACACCATTTATGGTCGATTTAACGCAATTATACGCTACCAGACCAAGTTTAACACCCAATGCTCCTGGCGAGATACAAGAAGCCTCTTGGATACCAGTGCCCGAGATAAACGATATAGTCAGCGACTATCATCAAGAACTAGTCGCAATAGCTACACGGCATCTTAGAGCCGCAGTTACGGTTATTGTATAGAGCCTCTACTCGAACGTGTTGCAGCTGGCGGCTTGGCCGGTGTTGTAGCCAGTGGTAAACCATTTGACACGCTGGGCAGATGAACCGTGTGTCCAGGTTTCGGGGTTTGACCGACCCTGCGTAGTTTCCTGGACGTGGTCATCGCCGACGGCCGCGGCAGCACTCAGCGCTTCCTTGATCTCCTGGTCGTTTTCAAACACGCCAAGCTGCGAGATAGACCGCGCCCATATACCCGCATAGCAGTCCGCTTGCAGCTCCAAGCGCACCGAAAGGTCATTGGCTACTTCGGGGTTTTCCTGCTGTGCCGCCTGGACCTGCTCCATAGTGCCGCTCAAGTTTTGGACATGGTGCCCAACCTCATGCGAGATCACATACGCTTGTGCCACGTCACCGCTGCTGCCGCCGAACCGCTGCTGCAGCTCATCGAAAAATGTTTCGTCCATGTATATAGTCTGGTCGTACGGGCAGTAGTGCGGCCCCACAGCCGAGCTGGCATAGCCGCAAGCCGACTGCGTGGCCTGACGGAACAGAACCAGCTTGGGCGACGTGTAGTTCCGCTGCTGCGCGGCAAATATCCCCTGCCACGTATCATTATTTGACCCGAGCACTTTGCTGGTAAATGTTTCGTACTGGTCGCCACCCTGGAACTCGGCCGGCTGCTCGCTGGTCTGGGAAGTTTGCTGGTTGGCAACTTGGCCCAGGATTTGTTCTAGCACGCTGCCGTTTTCACCGGTTCCGCCGCCCAGGAACGCAAATGCCAAAAAAAGTATCAGACCGCCAACACCCGTCAGCGCTATGCCACGGCGTTGGTAGGTCTCAAGCCGAACACTAAACCTCACGCTCTACGCACCTGAAGCCGAACACTCTATCTCTTTTTTTGACTGTTTTTGTGAGCTGGTTTTGCTTCTGTTTGCTGCTGTTTCCGGTATTCATCCAATGCTTCCTGCGGGGTCTGGTAGTCAAGCACTGCCATGTAGCGATCGTTCAGGGTCGCCTCGACTTTCTTCACGTAGGCATCACTGTACTGTGAGAGGTCTGAACCTTTTTTGAGGTATCGCCTAGCCACACCGTTGAAGTTTTCTACGCCGCCCTTTTCCCAAGATGAATACTCATGACAAAAGTAGATCGTAATACCGACTGCTTGCTCAATCTCCTTGTGGTAGCGCCAGAGGATGTCGTTGTCGGTGGTCATGGTACTGAACTCGGGGAATCGCCGCTTCACTTTCTTAAGCGCTTTAACGGCACTGGCAACAGTCGGCGGATTGACGGGAACAATGAAGCCAACCCGTAGTTTTCGATCTTCTGACGTCAGCATATACCCATGGCCGCCCTTGCCGCTGACGATGAAG
>JBGAVA010000006.1:0-51762 GCA_044228355.1 Saccharimonadales bacterium (SeqCode) | reverse complement strand
ACTGAACCTATCTTACTTATGCTATAGCGTTTAGCTGGGAGGCTCTTACTCTTTCGGTCAGTCAAGTGTGGGGCTACTTTGATGCGTACGCAATTCAAGAATTTAACACATCATGAGTCCCGTGCTTCACCCTAACTGTAACTATTTGGCTAATTGAAAGATTTTAGGGTACTTTTTCATGCGGTTCTGTCATGCTAAGGCCATGAAAAAAGATGTCCTCGTTGCAGCAGTAACCACATTAACCGTATAGGCCAACAGTCTGGTCGTCCTCGCTATCTCTGCCGGGATTGGCGGAAGAAGTTCCAAGACAGACGCCGCCGTATTCGCTCAGGTATAGCTGCGAACCTATGGTATGACTACGTCTGGGGCAAACAAACGGTTGCCCAGCTGGCAGACGACACTCACGTCAGTATCCCAGTCATGCGAGCAAGATTGGATGCATATGAGACACCGGGAACACGTCCGTACCAAGAGCTCACTCCCCGACCAACGATGCTCGTCATCGACGCCTACTTTCGCTCGCGTGGTGACGGTACGCTTATCTTCCGTTCGCCAGAGCTCAAACGCAACCTGTACTGGAAGGACATCACCTATGAGACCGTTGCCGAGTACGTGGCTGGTGTCCATCTTATGCAGGCAGCTGGCTGGACATTCACTGGTTTTACGGTTGATGGACGTAAAGGGGTCGTTTCGGCACTAGCTGCTACCGCACCTGTTCAGTACTGCCAGTTTCACCAAAAGAAGACAATTCGTGATTACCTCACCAAGAACCCAAAGACAGCCGCTGCACAGGAGCTGAAAGCCCTCACTAGTCTTCTGACCATGACGGACGAAGCCTCATTCCAAGCTTGGCTTACAGCGTGGCACACCAAGTGGCACGAGTTCCTGAAAGAACGCACTGTCCACCCCGATGGAAGTACGAGCTACACGCACCGCAGGCTACGAGCTGCATACCGGAGTCTACACACGAACCTACCGTACTTGTTCACCTACCAAAGCCACGCAGGCATGCCAAACACCACAAACACGTTAGATGGCAGTATTAGTCATCTACGAACCATGCACCGAGTGCATAGAGGCATAAAGTTACGAAGGCGACGTAAAGTGACAGATACGCTTCTTCGAGGAAAGTACCCTAAAAAGTTTCATTAAGCCGGTTTCTTTGTATTCACTTGTATACCAACCCTGTCCAGCAATCGCTTTGGGCTCGGTGAGCCATGATTCTCCGGTCGTCGGCGTAATAAAGCGCTCAAGCTGAGGATCTTTCGCGGTCATCTCGGTCGTAACCTTTTGTTCGAGTTCAGGAGTTTTTATAGTCTGGACACTATTCGTCGTCTTAGGATCCTGACGCGCACCTAAGAGGTAACCAGCCCCACCAATTGCTGCCGAGATAAATAGTCCTGCGAGTAGTGTTAAGATCTTTTTGCGTTTGGTATTTCCACGTTTCGGTGGGCCAGGTACTTGCTGCGATTGTACGTGCGCATCTTCTTGTGATAGCGGTTGATTTTCCTGCGATTTGACGTCGGCCTTTTGCTGATCCATTAGTATACCTCGCTTGTGCTCTCAGTATATCCTCCCTTGTCAGCAATGCAATATCTATGATGCTCATGTATAAGAAATACTTTTTTACTTATCCGACTGCAGTGAGGCGAAGGATCGCAGGATTGCAGGCTGGGCTGTTGAAACGCAAAATGTGAGCGAGTATGTACTGACAAGCCCAGACGATTAGGTTCGAAACTACGGCCCTTCATTGACAATATATATCGATGAGAGTAGTGTTCGATTAATACCTAACGGAGGATTTTCTCATGAAAAAGCCCACAAAAATTATGTTTGGGGTGGCTTTAGTGTGTCTATTATTCGGTGGTGGAATGTACGCTTACCTACACAGCAAAAAAAATACCCGACTCAACAATACAGCCACGCAGACGCAAACAACCACTCAGCAACCGTCAAATAACTCCACAGAGCCCCCCGCTCAAACCGCTAAGCCAACTAACCAGTTTGATATACCGGAGTTAGGAATCAGGATGACGTTGCCTGAGGGACTGGAAGACTTGGTCTATACTATCAAAAAGAGTGATTTCGATGGGCATCTATACGCTAACTTTGGTACAAAAAGCATGTCTGATCAAGATACAACTGATACAAAGTGTACTTATGCGGTAGGCACTATCCATAGATGGGATAAGGATATATCTAGTGAAGTTGTAACCAGTAAAAAAATTGGCAGCTATTATTACAGTTTTAATACAAGCCAAGGGGCATGTTCAAGCAAGCAGGCCGTACTTGATATGCAAATCGACCAAGGGAAGAAGCTACGCGATGCATTTAGTACAGTTGAAGCACTATAGGCTGCCTTATGACGCGAAATATTGGCTTATTCTCCCTGTTTAAGGTTGCGTGTGTCCTTATAGTTATAGGGTCATTATGCTTCTCCTCGAGCATCTACGCCTCAGACAGTCCATTCCCCTCTTGGTGGTCAGGTGATTGTGACGTTAATAACCATTCTGGCTCCTATGCATTGGGCGCATCATTTAACGGCACCAGTGCTTGCGGTCCGGGTACATACGGCCAAGGCGGCTATGATAAATGGGTTAACTTTGGCGCTGGAGTGAACGTCTTAGAGTGGCAGTGCGTAGAACTTTCTTTTAGGTATATGTATCTAAGATACGGCATTGCACCATACACACTAACAAACGGTTCGGCAGCGAACATTGTAACTGATTATAGTGGGTCAAAATTGGTAGCAAAAAGCAATAATGGCGCTGAGCTTCCTACGCCAGGCGATGTGGTAGCTATGAGTTATGTGCATACTGCGGTCATATCAGCTATCAATGTAAGCTCCTCGGGTACAGGCACCGCCACGATACTTGAGCAAAATGGTTCGGCAGGCTCAAATGGCTCTCGTGATATAACCATAACAAACAAAGTCTTAGGCGATTCCGTCACCGGCTGGCTCCACGACCCCAATGGCGGTTCACAGCAGTACCTCGTTACTCGCTCTGGTGGTACTGTTTCGGTAAAGCTTGGGTTATTTGACTCTTGGAAGCCACCGCTCACATCTGGGGCAGTAAGTATGAAAGCAGGCGCGAATCGTATAGGGTTTGTAGATGGTGCCGGTAATCTCTACGCCAAAGAAAACTGGGATGGCGGCTGGGTACCGCAAACGAATGGAGCTAGTGAATATAGACTAACCTCCGGCATGGTAGCAGTCCGTATTGGCAGTGCAGTGTATGCTAAGCCGGGTGTAGGAGGCACGTTTACCACACAAGTACAATCGGGGGCGGTTACTATTGCAGCTGCCGGGAATCGCCTGGCCTTTACTGATGGCTCTGGCAACTTGTGGGCAAAAGAAGGCTTGACTGGCAGCTGGGTTGGCCAGACCAACGGAGCAAGCCAGTACGTGGTGACGCCGCAGATGATAGCCGTCCGCATAGGTGGTGCCATATACGCAAAATCTGCCGTAGGAGATCTATTTACTACTGAAGTTTCATCGGGCGCCGTGAGCATAGCGGCTGGAGGCAACAGACTTGCATTTGTAGATAGTTCTGGCACGCTCTGGGCAAAAGAAGGAATCAATGGCGGGTGGGTAGCACAAACGAATAGCGTCAATGACTATGTGTTAACACCCAGCCTCATTGTCATACGAGTTGGCAGTGTTATGTATGCGAAATCGAATGTAAATGAAACTTTTACCAGTGAAACTGCAGGCGCGACTAGCATACAAGCTGGCGGAAACCGTATGGCTTTCATAGATGGGAGTGGATGGCTGACCGCAAAAGAAGGTGTGCAAGGCGGGTGGGCGGTGGAAACGCAAAATGTTGCTGAGTATGCGCTGACAAGTCCGCAAGATTAGACTCAAAGTACGTCCCGGGGGCTGGACAAACCAGGTGAAAAACGATAGAATATTTACATAAGCATATTACAGAAACAAACACACATGTATCGTCCCAACCTCGCTCGCAAAACCCTTACTTTTGGCCTTTTGGCTATAATTCTACTGCTGGCTTGGAGTGTGCATACATTCGGTTGGTGGCCTTTTGACCATGCTACCAAAACGAATCCTGTCGCTAACACCGAGAAAACCATCAACGTCTCGCCCAAAAATTCAAATTCGCCGAGCAAATCTGACGCCCAAGCTACAACGGGCCAAAGTCAAACAAGTGACCAAGTGCCGGTAGCATCCGCTGCGTCCATCGATATTACTCAGCTCATTCAAAGCGGGAACAGTATACTTGTCAGTGGGGTTATCTCAAATCCGCCTGATGGAAATGGATCATGCGTGGTAACATTTTCTAACCCAAATGACCGCCCTATAACCAAGCAGTTCGACGCAACCACTAAGGACGGCGTGACATCGTGTGTTGCTCAAATTCAATCCTACGAGTTCTCATATCTCGGCGAATGGACGGCTACCATTTATTACTATGCTGGTGACAAAAAGGTTAGCGCACAGGGGACAGTGCAGATACGATGAAAAGTTTTCGGCATATACTACTTATTCTTACGAGTTTACTGGTCTTGGCTACCGCATTCGTACCAGTTAAAACCGCACATGCTGCGATGGCTGCTAACTGGCGGGCTGGTGCAATCATCGACGATGGCATATTCTACAATGGCAACGACTGGTCCGTAGAACAGATACAGCAATTTCTAAATAATCTTGTGCCCACTTGCGATACATGGGGCGTACAACCGTCCGAATATGGTGGAGGCACGCGAGCGCAGTATGGCGCAAGTCGAGGCTACCCGGCTCCCTATATTTGTCTCAGGGATTACTACGAAAACCCGACTACTCATGAAAATAATCTCACCGTTAACGCAGGACAACTAGCACCCATACCCGCCGGCGCAGTGAGTGCGGCACAAATTATTAAAGCAGCGGCGTCATCGTATGGGATCAGCGTGCGTGCACTGCTCGTATTGCTTCATAAGGAGTCTGCCGGACCCCTGACTATCGATACATGGCCTTTTCCTAACCAGTATCGTAATGCTATGGGGTATGGATGCCCAGATACTGCCCCCTGCGACCCCAGCTACGCTGGTTTCTACAACCAGGTCACAAATGCCGCTCGTCAATTTAAGGTTTACCGAGAAAACGCGACTAACTATCGCCATGTCGCACAGCAAAACAATTCAGTACTCTACAATCCTGTTAGCTCTTGTGGTAGTTCCACTGTATTCATTAAAACTACCGCTACTGCGGGCCTGTATAACTATACCCCTTATCAGCCAAATGCTGCGGCACTTGCTAATTTGTATGGGACTGGTGATGCTTGCAGTGCCTATGGTAACCGGAACTTTTGGCGTATTTTTACTGACTGGTTCGGCAATCCGCTCCTGCCTTCCGTGTATAAAACACCCTCGGGCGAGGCTGTCTATTTACAAACTGGGGGATACAAATTCAACATACCATCTATGGCTATGCTCCAAGATTATGGGTTTGATCCAAGCTCGATTGCTTCGATATCACAGGATTTATCCGATACTATCCCGTCGCCAGGTACAGCCAGTGGTCTCAGCTCGACACTAAGCTATTTGGTTAAGTCTCCGTCGGATACTGATTCTGATGGCCCAACCCTCTACCTTGTAAGTCTTGGTAGAAAATACCCGGTGCCAAACATGTCATTAGTCTCTGACTATAGCCTATCCACAAGCACAATATCTTATCTACCCCTGTCTTTCCTCCAAACATTACCAACCGATGCACTGGCGACAAATTTTATACGGGTTCCCAGCGGTTCACTTTTTAGACTATCCGGAGGTCAAAAACAGTTGATATTTGATAGTGCGAAATACAGTGCACTGTCTCAGGGTAGCTATGCTATACCGGTGAGTGAGCAAATTGCATCTTTCGCGTCGTCTGGTAACCCTCTTAGTACAAATCCTGTCATCTTAAAGTCGGATTCGTCAGCCGGAGTGTATGCATATGCAAATGACACTTATTACGCATTTCCGAATATGGATACCCTACGCTGTTGGGGGATGAACACGCGGGTCGAGCTGGGCCTCAATATCGTTACTAGCTCCTACCTGCCGACGTCTATTGTGCCGAGTGATGTACTTTCATGCTTGTCACATGACACTAGTTCTAACAAAGATTATGTGCTATCGAAAAACGCAAAATATATCGTTCCGGGCTCCTACGGTTTTTCTGTAACCACCCTCCTGCCTTCGTCACTGTCGTACCTATGGAAACTTTTACCCGATGCCTCGTCACCTCTTTCTCAAGCAGTAAAAGCAGAAGGCATGGCTCCTGTGTGGTACCTGGAGAATGGCGTGCGCAATCCGATTCCATCGTACGCCAACCTGACACTTCTCGGTTTAGCTAATAGCTACACGACACTAGATCCATCGAGCCTATCCAGTATCTCGCAGCAGGGTATCAAGCTTGCAACTGGGCAAGTAGTAAAAACTTCCTCCTCTCCGGCAGTTTATGTCATAAACGGAAACAAGCGGATCGCTATTCCTTCGGTCGATTCGTTTACAGGCTATAGGTATTCGTGGCAAAGCATTGAGACATATGACCCTGCGACACTTGACGCCTCTTACCCAATCGATTCGGGCAAAATACTCCGAGATTTCTACACAGACGCTGCGACACAACGCACTTATGCAATCGGACCAGCAACCTGCTATAGCATCCCTGATCAATTATTGCCTGCTTACGCTCAAGACGCGGCCGCTAATATGGCAGCTCAGGACTATTCCGCGAAGAGTTTCCCGTTCCTGCAACTAAGCCAATGTACCACCGCAACAACATTCATTAAGTCAAATACCGCCCCCACAGTTTATCGCCTTAACGCCGGCAGTAAGCAGCCGCTCTCTTCCTGGACGACATTTCTTAGTCTGAATGGCGGGAGCGGTTCGGGTATATCTGTTCTCTCGGCTAGTACTGTTGCAAATTATCCTACCGGTAGTGCTCTGTAGCATTTTCACGATGTAGCGAGTAACTGCACACGATTTGGCGCAGTGTCACTTTCGGTGTAAAATTACGGGTAATGCAGGTCTTGAAAGGTTTGGCTAGAAAAGCAAAAGTTGCGCTTAAAATTCTCAGGACAGATGGCTTTTTGGCTTTTCTTATTCTTGGCGTCCGTTTTATCGAAAAAATGTTGTTACGCCTGAAGAATCATGCGGACTTGAGCCAAAAGCACATGATAGACACTCGCGTAAAATACGCCGACGCGATCGCGGCAGATTTTACACAACACTTACCAAGCTGGCCTGGCACAAAAAAGACCAGCCTTATCTTCAACTGGCTCATGCCTCCGCCCGGCAAAGGCAGCGGCGGGCACTTTAACATTTTCCGTTTTATCAAATATCTTGAGGGTGCCGGCCATACCTGCCGGATATACGTTTATACACAGCACAAACCGGGTAGAGTTGAAGACATCAAAACACTGATGGGTGATTCATACCCAAAGCTAAACGCTGAAATGCACTGGATCGAATTCGGTGAAGCAATGGAGCATGCTGATGGCATCTTCGCGACAAGCTGGGAGACCGCCTACGCTTCATTCAACGCAAGAAAAGTTCGCGGAAAACGCTACTATTTTGTCCAAGACTTTGAGCCCTATTTCTATCCGCTCGGCAGCTTATCTGCGCTTGCAGAAAACACGTATCGATTTGGTTTCCATGGGATTACGGCAGGTAAATGGTTAGCAGAAAAACTGCACGACGACTACGGCATGCAGACTGACTTTTTTGATTTCGGGTCAGACGAAACGAACTACGAACTGACTAACAATAATAAACGCACTGAAATCTTCTTTTATGCACGGCCATACACTGCGCGGCGCGGGTTTGAGATGGGTATTATGGCACTTGATATATTTCATCAGATGCACCCGGAATATGTCATAAACCTGGCCGGTTGGGATGTGTCTTCGTATAGTATCCCGTTTCCCTATAACAACCTACAGACGCTTGAGCTCGATCAATTATCCCCAGTATATAATCGCTGTGCGGCCGGGCTTGTATTGTCATTTACTAACATGTCGTTACTCCCGCTTGAGCTCCTGAGATGCGGCGTCATACCAGTAGTGAACGATGGTCCGAATAACCGCCTTGTTTCCGACAACCCCTACATAGCTTACTGCTCGAACAACCCAAAGGCCCTTGCGAATATGCTTTCGGCAGTTGTCACAAGATCCAACGCCACTGAACACGCCGCAATGGCTGCCGCAAGCGTGAAAAATGTCAGCTGGGATGATTCGGGCCGTAAATTTACATCGATTATCGAGAAGGAGACGCGGAAAAATGCCTAGGATTGTTGTATTTGGGGCTGACGGCTTCATAGGGAGGCACCTAACCTTGGCACTTGCCAGACAGAGTGCTGCCGTTGTGACCGCATTCGATAGGTTCACGGAGTATAGGAATGGAGAGGGTCACGTATTTAGCGCGCACGACAATATTACTGTCGTACCCGGTGATTTTTTTAACAGAGACGAAGTGCAAGCAAGCTTGGATAAGGCCGATTATGTATTTCATCTGGTATCCGCGACTACCCCTGCCTCGTCGGCAAATGATCCATTCATCGATATTGACACAAACTTACGCGCAACGATAGAGCTATTGGAAGCGTGTGTAGAGGCAGGGGTTAAGCGGGTGATCTTCCCTTCTTCCGGTGGAACAGTCTATGGGGATCAGCCTGCCACAATCATTGACGAAGATGCTCTGCCTCAACCACGCTCGCCATATGGCATCATTAAATTAACCATCGAGAATTATTTGCGCTACTTTAAATATACTCACGGCTTAGACTATATCGTTTATCGGATTGCAAATCCGTATGGGCCGGGACAAAATATCCACGGCAAGCAAGGAGTTATACCTATTTTTATGTACCGTGCATTACATGATCTGCCGCTCGAAATCTATGGCGACGGAAGCATGGTCCGGGATTACATATACATCAGCGATCTTATCGATATGATCATAGGAAGTTACGCAAAGCCATCACGACATGCTGTCTACAATCTGGGAAGCGGCCGAGGAGAAAGTGTCAACGATATTATTAAAGCTATCGAGCGATGTAGCGGACAGACTCTTCAGCGAGAATACACCCCTGCATCTGCAGCTTTTGTCCATAAAATTGTCCTCGACAACCATCGTTTTGCAGATGAATTTTCAGTAAAACCAGCCGTAGGTCTTCAGGAGGGCGTCGAAAAGACGTGGCATTATGTCAAAAAAATCTAGCAAATATATATCAGTTTTTATCCCGCTGTATAACGGGGAGAAGTACTTGGCCGAATCGATTGATTCGATTCTCTCCCAGAAACTTCCCGTAGGGTACAAGCTGGAGGTATTATTGACCGATTCGGGCTCGACAGACGATACAGTAAACATCGCTCGGCTATACCAAGCTACTTACCCTGACACAATCACGTTCGATCAAATACCAAATGCCGACTTCGGCCACGGAAGAACACGCCAGCGCGCAGCAGAGAAAGCAGTCGGTGACTATATCTTGTTTTTAACCCAGGACGCAACGCCGGCAGACACCGAGTGGCTTATACATATGATTGAGCCATTTTTCGTGAGCAACCAAGTCGGTTGCGTTTTTGGGCGACAAGTTCCTCGTCCGTATGCAATTCCAACCATTAAACGAGAGGTCGTCTCTGTATTCAATCAGTTTGGCGTTGCTGACCAAATTGTTCTACACCGTAAGGGGTCTCTCTGGGATGATAGTAGCGTCGGCCAAGGCAATACATTCTTCTCTGATGTAAACTCAGCCGTTCGAAAAGATCTAGTCCTGCAAATCCCTTTTCGCGACGTAGCATACGCCGAGGATCAAGCTCTCGCTAATGATGTGATGGATAAAGGATACATTAAGGCCTACGCTCCCCAAGGAGCCGTATGGCACTCGAATGAATACACCCCTAATGAATTCCGTAAGCGCAAATTTGACGAGTACGTAGGGCTGCACGAAAGTATTGGCTACAAGCTTAATCTATCACGCAGATCGCTACTTCTCGGGTGGATCCGCCCGACTCTAGCTGACTGGAGATTCATAGGCGGAGATAGAAACTACGGTACTCTGTTGAAATTAAAATATTTTGTTCTGACTATTGCGTATAACTATGCAAGCAAATTAGGTGAGTACGAAGCGGCTGCTCACTTTGACAATCCTGGGAAGCGGAGCAAGTTGTCTCTCGAGAACTCTCGCAAGCAGCACAAGTAATAATGTGCGCACTCTAAGGCCGCATCGAGCAAGCATGAATTGGCCATCCTACGAGATAGATGTCGCGCCGACCCAAATCATACGCTACGCTTGACATATATGATACAATCATTATATAGGAGGATCATTGCGTGAAGACACTTGTGCGCTACCTAACAACGAGGTCTAAGACAACCTTTCCATGCTTCATATTATTACTTAGTTTGTTATTGTCTCTGCTTAATCCACGCTTTACGCTCGCAGCGGGACTAACGGGGCGTACAAGTGTGCAGGCTCAGATAACCTCTGCCACTTCACCCACGATAACTGGTACTCTACCGAGTTGGTGCAGCGATATTATTGTGGGTATAGGCACAACGCAGGCCATTGTGAACGGTGATGTCGATTTTTTCTTCTCCGACTACGGACAGGTCAGCGTAAGCAACGGAAACTGGTCGCTCAACTTGGCGGCGAACAACTATGGGCTCATTCCAAGTGTGTATGATGTCTACGTTGCTTCAGAGTGTGGTTATTCTGGGAGCTATCAAGACCCCCTGTACGAAGATCTGCACTTCGGCGCCATATCCATAATCCCCGCCTGGTGCGACAGTTACTGCGTCCCTGTTTATCGATTCTACAATGTGAAAAATGGTGCGCATTTCTACACTACCACAGAAAATGAAAAGCGAGATGTTCTTGACTATGCGGATTATCGTTATGAGGGGATTGTCAGCTATGCAAAAGATTATCGAACAATATTACCTGGCATGATACCAGTCTACAGATTCTATAACTATCGCCAGGGGGTGCACTTTTACACCGCCAACCAGGCAGAATTCGTCAATGTATACAACAACATGCTTGATACTTTTCGTTACGAAGGGATCGCATATCAGACTTACGCGACCCCTCAGGAGAACACTGTACCGGTCCACCGATTCTATAAATTTAAACAGGGCATTCATTTCTATACCTCAAACCAGGCCGAGGCAACAAATGTAAATAATACCATGTACAATACGTATAGGTACGAAGGTATTGCTTACTATAATATTAGCTATTAGGGGGTTTACGTGTTGGCTCGATTTACCGCTTACGAACTAAAGGACTTATTAGTTGCATTCGTGATAGCCTTCTTCCTCACTATTACTCCTCTGATGCGTTTTCAGAATGTATCGGCAATCGGAGATATTACGATGGATACTATCGTCACCAGTGACCCGCAGCCAACCCTTTCTGGGTCAGGTATGTACTGTACTAGTGATGATGGTAGGGACGTAGATGTTACGATTGCAAATGTCTATGCACAAGGCACGCAAATGATGACTTTCTCCTCGGCCACTGGACAGGTAAGCACTTCGAGCAACGGCACGTCTAGGTATTGGAGCCTCGACTTAAAAGCCCAAAATGTGTTTTTGCCGCAAGGCTACTATGATGTGCGTGTTGGCTTCTGCCACCATCCTTCGCCATATGGAGGACCAGGGTCTTATTATCCAGCAGAGACCTTTAATAATGCCCTGCGGGTTATCCCGGCAACATGCAATGAATTCTGCGTACCCATATACCGGTACTACAACCTCATGACCGGTGCACATGTTTACACGACAAGTGACGCAGAAAAACGACAACTTTACTACACAACCGTTTTTCGCTTTGAAGGTGTCGTGGGCTTTGCCATTGATGGGCCCTACGACGGAGGTCTAGCCCTGCACAGGTTCTATAACAAGAATAATGGAACTCATTTTTATACAACCAATCAAACAGAAGCTAGCTATATAAATGATCGACTTTACGGGACATACCGTTATGAGGGGATAGTCGCGTATGTAGATAGCTCACAACAAATTGATTCGTACCCAGTTCATAGGTTCTATAATTTTAGGAAAGGTGTTCATTTTTATACAGCCAACCAGTCAGAGGCAAGCTACGTCAATGACAACCTTTATGCCACGTATAGGTACGAAGGCGTCGGGTACTATGTTATCAAGTAGAAAATTTTGGTAGCCTGTTACGTTTTTACCTTTGCTTTGGCAGGGGCTTTCTCTAACCCTAATGCATCCGCTGCTAGCCATTTTACTATTAACGGGTTTATGGTTCGAGCAAGTGGATCTATCCGGAGGTATCCGGTAAACCACCCCTTGAGTGCCAAGTGTATGTTCGTGTTTTTCTCGATACGCCAATAACGGGCAGTCGGATGTTTCTTGGGGTTACGCAAGCGTAAGTACTTCAAATGGAGAAGCGCGGTGAACATACTACACTGGATGGCTTACAGCTGGCACTACACTACTGCCGCCGAGGCAATCTGTCCCGATATACACTACCACGAGTTATCGTTTGGCTCAGTCGTTGTAGCCCCAGAAGGGTGCCCAAATGGATTGTGGTGTGTGCCGGTATATAGGTTCTATGAGTTTCGACAGGGCATTCACTTCTACGCCGCTAATCAAACTGAGGCAACGACAGTAAACAACTACCATTATCAGACGTACCGGTATGAAGCTACCGCGGGGTATGTTGTTATCAACCGTGATTATTAGCGAAGGCTAGCTGCCCAATTTCTTTCACTTTCAACACTAAACGTACAACCCAGAGGGCTATCTCGATACTAGCCCGCAAATGGTGGTACCGGCCTTTGTTGCATTATTGTTGAAAAAATTTTGAGAGATTATGAATCGCTCCTAAGAAGTGCTACTTGTTGTTGCATCTATCTGTCTCTACCTATATTATTGTGAGATAAACTAGGAAGGGGAAAATGGTGCTATGACATATAGACTTACGTATCGAATTGTTGTTTGGTTTGTGCTTGTCGGGATGTGTGTGGCTTCATTTTCGCATCCAGCTGTACGTGCACTGCCCGCTACGAACCCAACGCCGGTCTTTAGGTTCTATAAATTCCAAGATGGTTCGCACTTTTATACTAATAATGAGAGCGAGAAACAAACTGTTACACAGAGGCCGGACGTCTACCGATATGAAGGAATCGCCTTCTATGAATATACCTCGCAGGTTGGTGCGTCCGTGCCTGTATACCGTTTTTACAATTTTCGACAAGGGGTGCACTTTTATACCGCAAATCAAAGTGAGTATGAAAATGTGCTTAGCAATGCGAGCTGGACATACCGGTACGAAGGGGTTGCGTATTATACCCTAACAGCGCCCGAAGTTGGTCTCGTCCCCGTGCATCGTTTCTATAAATTCCGACAGGGAGTGCACTTCTATACGAACAATCAGACGGAGGCTACGTATTTAAATAACAACGCTTATGCTACATATCGATATGAAGGGGTTGCGTATTATGCACCCGATCAGCTTAGCTTTAGCGGAAGTGGGACGCAGGTTACATCGAGCTTTATTTTACCAACTACCCTGACGAGATTCACCCTCAATTACTCCGGTTCTTCTAATTTCATAGTATGGCTAAAAGAAGCAAACACTGGCCAGGACTACGAATTGGTAGCAAATGAAATCGGCTCAAGTAGCATAACCGTTCCTATTGGCACGGGAGAAAATCGCTATATTCTATCCGTTCAATCATCTGGATCATGGGATATTACCGTCGATATGCCCAAAAATAGCAGTGGTAATGTCTCGGTTTTTTCCGGTTCAAATACACAAGCGACCCCACTTTTTACAATGCCCGCGGGCGCACACACTCTCTCATATATGTACTCTGGTAGCTCTAGCTTTATTGTGTATCTATGGGACGCTGCCGGAAACCTTGTAGACATACCCATTATCGATATGGGCCCGACTTCAGGCAGCGTGCTTGTCTCGTCTGATGGCGGTAATTACATGATGGGAATAGAGACGATTGGTAACTGGTCACTCAATCTTAATTAGTACTAAACGCATAACTAAGGCCTAGCAAGAGACAGACTCGTCCCTGAGCTCAGACCACGCTGGTATGTTATCTGACATGTATGGCCGCTTGATTATGCGGCGTGAGTCTATTTGGTAAATATCTTTACCTTCGATCTCAGGAACGATACAAAAAAGTCTTTCTAGAGCATGGGCGAACGTGCCGTCCACCTGCCCATTTTCAGTCTCAAATTTCCGAGCCGTCATATTTATGAGCAGCTGTTCGTGTCAAGACCCCGAAATCTGCAGCACTTTGTCTCTGACCTCCGTTTCTTGTACCGTCTCGGCGTTTTGTTTGTCGTTGTAGTTTTGTCTGTGTTGTGTGGGCGTTGTTTTGATCTTTGTATGGATACGCTTCGTGTTGTAGTAATTGAGTGTTACCGCAATGCGCTCATATAGTTCGCCTTCGCTCTGGATATCCTGTAACGAGCCCAGCTCGGTTTTGAAGCTGCCGTAGAACCGTTCCTGAAAGCCGTTCTGCCAGGGTGATCCTTTGGCACTGGCAGATACCGTTATTTCTAGGCTGGCACACAGATCAAGATGTGCCTCGCTCAAATATTCGCTGCCACGATCGAAGTGCAGATATACAGGCGTCTTCTGGCGGCTCAAGGCGTCATACAATGTGGCTAGAATGAGCATTGTGTCGTGCCTCGTGCTGATGCTCCAGCCTACAACTTCACGAGTGTATACATCGATGACTGTCGCAAGGTAGTACCACTTGCCCATACACCACAAGTAAGTGAAGTCACAGGCCCAGATGTGACTCGGATAAGCTGCGACAACACCATTTCGTTTCAAGATGTTTTCCGGCGCTTCACGTATGCCTTTCAGCTGCTGCTGGCGTGGCGAAGGCTCGGGGTGGATGTTGTAGGCATGCATGACCCGCTGAGCCCGGTTTTTGCTAATGCCGAGATGTAACGCTACCCGGCGATAGCCGTAGTGTTTGTGTTCCGCCAGCACGGCTTCAATCTGCTGTTTCAGCCCCTCATCCTTCTGAGCCTGCGCAGATGTTCGGTACAGGTCGTTACGGTCGATACATAAGCGTCGGGCAAGCTTTTGCCGCAAGCCAGTATCCACCTCCCAGAGCAGGGCTACTTTTTTGGGCGCTTGAGTTCGGCAGTAACTTTACCCAAGACACCATATACCGCGTCCAGTTCGCGTTTCAGCCTGGCGATCTCAAGATCTCTAGAATCACCGCCAATACCGTCGCGTAACCAGCGGTAAATGGCTTTGGTGCTGACGTTATGTTCGAGAGCTGCGTCAACTACTCGCTTACCTTCCCGTATGTCCTGAATGATCTGTTGCTTTTGCACATGCGGAATTACCTGAGCCATTTCTAAAGCCTCCTATGGTTACAAGTTTAAACCAACCCGTTGCTTCAAGATCTCGTAGACAACATGCTTAGTGTAGCGGGGTCAGTACATCGATTGTACCTGGCCTTGCTCAGAACATCATCCCCCAAAAAATTGCCTGATATTATAGCGAGCATTTATCGTGGCCTGGGAGCTTATTTAACCATTTGTTGCGCGGGTCATTAACGGCTACCGCGTACAAGTTCATCCTCGAGAAATGTATCGAGGTTCTTTTTCACATCAGACCACGACGGCAAATTGAAGGATAGATATGGAATCTCCTTTACGTTACCCGCGGAGTCTAGGCTGTACTGTTTGCATTTCTTCATCTGTGGCACGACAGAAAATGCACGCTCCATTGCATGTGCCATTGTCCCGTCTATTTGTCTGGCCTCTTCCTGGAAGTCAAGGCATGTATAGCTTAGAAGCTCGACGATACTATCAAGACGAACCCAGAACATAGTACCTGCAAAAAAACCATACCTATACCTGTGTGCGTCAACCCTCTCCTTGGTATACGTATCAAAAACATCATCTAGGATATTCCGGAACAGGCGTTTGTTCTGCTCGTAATTTACGATCAACGAAATATACTGCGTTTCGGGGCCAATAACAGACGTTCGCTTCTGTCTAAGCTTCTCTTGGATATCGTGCAGGCCAGTTTGAGTTTTAGGAATGATTTCACTCATGATTTCTTCCATCCATTCATCACCGCTTCCCCAGCCTTCGGCATCTTTCATGTGTGGTGATTTTTTTGAATGTATTTTGAGGACATGTTCGTAGCCTGCTTCTTGAAGTATTTGCGTAACAAAAAGAAATGGCAGCACATCTCTGCCTTTGTTTTGTACCACGACAATTTCTGAATTAGGATAGTCGCTTGCTATTTGCGCTCTGAGCTCTGGACTTTCACTTCCATGGGTTAGTGAGACCACTAAATCGTACCCATTGTCTTTGAGAATCGATAGCTTTTCCGAAAAATACGGCCACATATCAGTGTAGTACAGATGGAGAACGATGGCTTTTTTTTGCTTTGACCTCTCCGCAAAGCGTTTTAAACTTACGCTATCGGTAATACTGTCTTTGCTTCGTGGCCGTTTTACTGCCCCGACCACATGATTGATAATAAGATTCTTAAAGAGTTGTGCGATAATTTTGGGTGCATCTAGGGGGTGTAGGATAGCTCGACCAATTCGAAATGCTCTTGACTGTATTAGTACATTGGCACCCTCAATGCTTCGAGATAGTTCAGTTGAAAGCTTTAGTATTATGAGCTCCCCGCTACGATCGCTCTGATATAGTGTGCCTGTGCGATTTTGTTTGTTCTTTGATTTCTTCATTTGCCAAAAGGTTTCCTCTCTCTTCGTAGTTCATTTGTTCGGCGTCGTACTGGTGCTCCAATTTACTCAATGCTTCCTAAGCTTTGAATCTAGAATGTTTTTAGATTTCTCACCAATCTTATACAGCTTATAGACGAGCGAACCCTGAAGCGTGGCCAGGCGATTTTGGATCGTTTCTAGCTGGCTGCTTACTTCATCTAGAGCTTGTTGGATCTCCTGGTTTTTTGCATTTGCATTCGAAAGCACAACTTTATAATCTTGAATATTTTTCTGGTGGAGATTTTCTATGTCCGTAAGCTCTCGGGCGCTATAATGCCCACCAAAAGCATTCACAGGGGTAACTTCCTCGGTAATATCACGGTTGCTACAGAGCATGTAGAAATATAGATCCCTTTCCGCCGGCAGAGACATATAGTTATGGGTCGTCACCTCAAATGTAGTTTCTTCCCTAACATATTTTTCGGGTGCCAACATTACACTAACCCAGGTCGCCTGACAGTAATTTTTTAGGTTCTTGAAGTATTTCTTTACTAAGCTCTCCAGTTCAGACCTCTCAAACTCGTGAAGATGAAAGTGGTTCCCTTTGGTAAATTCTTTTTCATTTGGCGTAGACAGCACTAGGATGCCATCGTGTTTCATAACACGTTTTATTTCCTGCATAAATTTTTCATAGTCTTTAACGTGTTCAATGGTTTCGAAGCTCACAACCACATCTACGCTATTGTCGCCAAGCGGTATACTCTCTCCGCTGCCTACAAGATATTCAACGTTCTTCGAAAAATAGTGTTTTTTGGCATACCCAACAGATTCTTTATCTATGTCCACCCCAAATACCTTCTTTGCTTCTTCTGCGAGAATTTTTGTGCCGTATCCGGAACCAGACGCTATATCCAGTACAACCCTTCCGCGTGCAATCTCGCGTGCTGCTGTGTACCTTGTTACATGCTCAGCGTACAAGATAGTGCCTTTGTGGAACTCGGGAATCATCCGCTCCCCGTCATCTTTTAGCGTTTTACCCTTGCTCATTATTGCCTCCGCTTTTCAATCTATAATTTGCGATTCTTATCTGTGGATCTATGATGCCAGCGGTATTACCTCGCCCGGCAATAGTAATCTCGGCTGCATTATTGTGCCAATCATAAAATTCTGTTGCTTCCTGATTGCAACATGCGACACTAACTGTATACACCCCGTCTGAAAGCACGTTTGGGACCTCCCAGGTTAACTCGATGGACTCGCCGGGATGCAGAGTTTTAATGCTTTTTGACTGTCTTTTCGTATTGTTTTCGAATATGTTTACACCGACACTATTATACAACGTAAAGCCTAATACGGGAGTGTCGACTATATCTTTGGCTGTATACTCACACCCGATGAGAATTGTTTTATCATTTTTTTTGAGAACAGTTCTGGTTGCAACTAATTTGCCCGTACCCCAACGGTTTTCTTTTTCTTTGAAAACGCCGTCTTGGACTGTTTCATCGGCAGAAAACATGCGCTGGTATGCCTGAGTTATCTGGGAGACACCGCCTGATGCGGCAACAAAACCATTATCAATCATAATTGCTCGATTGCAATACCTGTTAACCGCTTCCATGTCATGCGTAACGAGTACAACGGTTTTCTTCTCTCTTTTTAGTTTTGTAAAATGTTCGTAGCATTTTTTTTGGAATGCACTATCTCCCACGGCTAGCACCTCGTCAAGCAGAAGAATCTCCCCTTGGGCCCGGATGGCGATGCTGAATGCGAGGCGGACTTGCATGCCAGAGGAATAGTTTTTGAGCTTCTGATCCATGAAGCGTTCGAGTTCGGCAAAGGCAACGATGTCGTCGTACATGGCCGTGACTTCACTTTCGTTGAAACCGAGCAGCGCACCGTTCATAAAGACGTTTTCCCGCCCCGTTAGCTCTGGATTAAACCCAACCCCTAATTCAATAAAAGGCGTTAGGCTACCATTGATAATGATTTTGCCTTTTGTTGGAGTGTAGATACCTGCCAGCATCTTCAGCAGAGTGCTTTTCCCCGAGCCATTACGCCCAACGATCCCGAAAAATTCGCCTTTTTTGATAGTAAAGGAGATATCGTTCAGTACGCTTTGTGTCTCATATGTACGATCACCGTTAGAAACCAGGTTTATAAGACTTCCCTTCAGGGAACTTTGCCTATTGTGTGGTAGGCGAAATGACTTACTAACAGATTCTAGTCGGATGGCAATATCATCAGGATTGTCTGCAACAACTAAGTGCCCGCTTTCTTTTGTCATTTGAGGTCGCCCCTTTTGGTATTCTTCCTGGGTACGTTGATCGTGTAGCCAGAGGATGGCACATATCCACTACCCTGAGTTGCGAACTTGTGACTAATAGGCGTGGTTAATAAACGCATACATCATAGTATACATGTCAACCTCCCCTTTTAGCGAACAGGTTTCTCGCGCTAGGTTCAGTCAACTAACATGGAACAAGCGTAGCTTGTAGATAGTTCATTGGGTTTTCAAAGAGCTGTGGCTGGTTATGCCTGGCCATCCATTCTCTACACAGATCTTCTAGGTGTCTCGTCAGTATCCTCCCGCCAAATAGTCTTCTCGCATGACGTTTACTGACGCTCCAGATACTTTCCCCCTGGTTGGTGTTGGCATAGTCGCCTTTGGAGTGGTTATGTGATTCGTGTGGATAGCCGAGGAGTGGTAGCTCCTCATATGCCCACCATTTATCACTGATGACAAGGCTACCGACTGCGATGTTGTCAATCACGAACCGTTCTACTGCCTCCTGCCCTCGACTGTCGGTTATCACGAGGGCTAGCTTACGGGTATGAGGCTCGATCGCTCCGACCACGATACGCTGTGGTTGTTTGCTCCTCAGTTTACCGAAGTAGCTTTCATCGATCTGGACAATACCCTAAGCAGCGGCTGCATGGCAGGGAGATGATCTCTAAACCGTTCATACCAGCGCTCTACAGTGGGGTAGCTAACGCATGCGAGCAAGCGAGCTGTATCGGGAGATTTCTTTTCTTGCCAGCAATACAGGAGCAGGAAGAGCTGTCTTGGTGTTAACTTCATGCCATACAACCAACTGCCGCGATATGCCGTTGGTCGGTATTTCTTCCGGCAAGCACGACACCACAGATACCCGCTCTGGTAGTTCTCTGAGAGCCGATTCCTGCATCTGGGGCAAGTGACATCATTGCCGAACACTATGTTGTTAAGGAGCCGCCAGCACTTTAGATTACTGGCAATTTTTGGTAGTTTAGACATTGGAACAACCTTTCTAACTTTTAGCTTTGACACTACAAGTTTACTGGTTGTTCCGTTTTAGTTTAATGAACCGTAAGATAGGGATTATTTACAGCTGTTTCTTAATATGCATATACTTAGAGTTGAAGCGTAAAAAAAGGGGGAAGTATGCGAAAACAGTCTTCTACAATCCGTTTAATCTTGGGTATTTTCGCTCTGGCTGCGCCATTGCTTACCATTTCTTCAGCTGGGGCTACAACCCCGGTGCCGGTTTACAGGCTATACAATAAAAAGACAGGAGAACATTTCTATACTGCCAATCACGACGAAGCCATTAGAAATGGCTGTGTAAATCCAGGTTATATTATGGAAGACTCATCGTACTTTATGACAGATAGCTCCCCTGTGGCTGGAGCCACTACGGTGAGCAGATTGTACTCGCTTTCTACAGGAGACAGATTTTATAGCATAGCGCCTAACGAAGTCTCGAATGCACTTGCCCACGGATACGTCATGGAGACCCCAAGTGCGTTTTTGGCTCATACTACCTTCCCGCCCGCAGGGGGTCGCACAGTGTTCCGGCTGTACAATGCGAAATCGCATAGGCACTTGTATACGTGGAGCGCTTCGGAACGTGATGCGGCCGTGGACGGCGGTTACACTAACGAGGGCAACGCATTCTACTTAGCTTCAGACCCAGAGTATGCAACCGTAGTGGTTTCGAGATTGTATAATGTTCGCACCAATGACCATCTTTATTCTGCAAATACTGACGAGATTGATCGAGTGAATTGCACAAACCCAGCCTATGTCAATGAGGGTAAGGTATTTTACTCGTCACAAATGTTCGGGTCTACCGCCATCATTCAAAGATTGCGAAGTCCCAACGGGTATCATTTGTACTCGATCAATCCGGCAGAGATAACAACGGTTCAGGCAGCTGGTTTCGTACTTGAAGACACGCAAGCGTTCGTCGTAAATACATTAAATGAAGGTGGTATGGACGCATTTTTCCGTCTCTATAAGCCCGCCAACGGAGATCATTTACTAACTGCTAACCAAAACGAACGCATGGCTGCTGTAATGAGCGGTGGGTATACCGAAGAAGGCCTAGCTTTCTATGCATCGACCTATGGCTTATAAGACGGGTAGCTACAGGGCGTAGTAACCAATACCTTCATATCGCCAGGTGGAGGTGGGGTAGTGGCTGAGTATGTAGTCTTTTTCTGCGGGGTCTGCTGTATAAAAGTGGCTCTGTATAAGGTCACTCCAAAACCGATAGACTGGTTGCGCGCCCGAAGCACTGGACGAGACACTACAAAACGCCTGTCCTTCGTATCTCCATACATTCGTTGGGTAGTGGCTGATGATATGGTCTTTCTCTGCCCCGTTCGCAGTGAAGAAGTGGCCGGTTAATTTGTCGCTCCAGAACCGGTAAACGGGTATCTCATCTCCTGCGCACGTAGCATTATTGCTGACACTAAACGCTATGCCTTCATAGTCCCATATCTCGGTTGGGTAGCTGGTCATGACATAGAAGGCCTCATCGTAGTTAGATGTAAAGAAATGGTGTTGATTCTTGGCACTCCAGAAGCGGTATACAGGAAGTGAGCTTAAGACTGCTCGCCATTCTATTGTGAAAGCATTTGCGTAGACGGAAGAATCAATTACTACTTTTGGTGCATCTGATGTGAAACCCGAGGCCACAACAAGCTGCTTGGTCCCAGTATTTCCGTCTATCAATATGTACGCAAGCCTCGTACCATCAGGAGAGTACGCAGCCGATGCGATGCTACTAGATGCGGGTAGTGAATTTGATGCATCGAAAGGTGTAAGAGAGTGGGTGGAAACATCATAAAAATAAAGGTTATTCATGTCAGAGTTTTGGCTTGTATTGAGAGCAAGCTCACTACCGTCTGGTGACCAATTAACTGCAAAAGAGTACGCATATGAGTACGAGCCGCTGGATGCATAATTTGTAACCTGAGTTGTCGAACCATCGGTCAGGTCGATCATGAATATATCGCCATTTTGAGTGTAGGCAATCTTTGTGCTATCTGGGCTCCATTTTGGGTAGCTCGCCCAACCACCTACCATGCAGTAAATGTCACCCGTCGAAAAATCAAGTAGGGCAAGACAATTATTGGCCGACAAGAACCCAATTATCGCGCCACCATCTGGTGAAACAGTGGCAGCCCCATAAAAGCCCGCAGAAGCAACCATGGTGGCAGAGCCTGTATCTAAGTTTAACTTATGTATTGATCCATCATGCTGATCTATAAAGAACGAGTATGTATTATTCGCAAACAATGGAAAGCTATTTATGTATGAACCAGGGAGGGGGTGTACTGTCGATTTACCGCTACCATCGGGGTTTATCTGGGTGATGCCATCATCGCCTGCGGTTGTATCCTGATATACGATTTTACCATTTGAATCTGGCGCGGCTGCAAAAGCGTGGGAAGAGTATAGCGCAGAGGTCGCCATTAAAAGTCCGAGTAGCATGGATGCGTATCTGGTTAATCTTCTCATATTGATTACGATAGTACCATTTGCCTCGCATAGCAATACATTATTATGGTTCTACGTAGTAAGCTACGCCCTCATACGTCCACGTATTTGTATCGTAATGAGAGATTATGTAATCCTTTTCTGCAGAATCTGCGGTGAAAAAATGCCCCTGTAACCGTGGGCTCCAGAAACGATAGAGCGGTGTGTTGGTTCCGTTTTGTGAGGCGTCGGCGCAATATGCTACGCCCTCATACGTCCACGTATTTGTATCGTAATGCCCAATTATGTAATCTTTCTCGGCCGTATTCATCGTAAAGAAGTGTGTAGACAGTCGCGGACTCCAGAACCGATATACCGATTGCTTACCCGTACAGTCAGCCGGTGCAGAGTAGGCGACGCCTTCATAGGTCCAGATCTCTTCTGGGTAATTGTCTACTATATACTGGGCTTCGGCTTCATTGGCGGTGAAGAAATGGTGTTGATTCTTTGGGCTCCAAAAACGAAACACAGGATGCGTATAAAGAGGCTTAATATAATCAATTTGATACGGCGAGTTACACACCTGGGAAAGTGCGGGATCGGCCCCTGCAGATATGGTACAGCCCAAATAATACCGGCCACTAAAGCTTAGGCCAAATGAGTAATCAACATAATCTCCAGTTTGGGATGAAGGAAGGTATACTGTTAATTTTGACCCGGTTTGCAGAGCATTAAAATTTGAATCATAGAGAATAGGGATAATATCTACGTACGTATTATTTCTTAGCTGGGCAGAGTTTGCCCTGATTGCGATTCTGAAATCAACACCCCCCTCACTCGCAACCATGACTGATTGGAATTCAGGCGCGTATAACGAGGAGTGATTGTTTATTGGGCGTAGCCTTACCGAGTTAAATATATCATTTGTGGTTACGCTTGATAGTATTTCATTAGTGTTGGAGGCGGGATAATATTCGCCAATGGATTGCTCTGTGCCATTGTTGACCGTGTACATTAAACCGGTTGTATCAGACCCATCGATGAAGGTGAAATGGACGCTTCCAACATCGCCCGGTAAATTATTGACTAACGTAACACCGTATTCTTGGCGGTAATTAAAAATTGAACTTTCAGTATACCTGGAAATGGTGCCATCTGCTGACACTAAATACATGCTAGTGTAGCTTCCACTACCACCAAAATTGGGGTCTGTAGAGAATGAAGTGATTTGGCTTGATCTTCCCATTAATGCGTTGCTATATACTGTGTGTTTGCCCGAACCGTCCAGGTTAATACCTAGAATTCCGATATCATCCTTCGAGTAAAATATCTGGTTAGTCCCCAAATCCCACTCAAGGTGAGATATATTTGGATTTACAGAATCAAATGCTGCAGTTAGTTCAACGAGACTCGACGGTCCGACGTCTAGATCATATTGGTACAGCCTTCCGTTAGCAGTAGTAAAAGCCATGTAAGAATCATTTGGAGATATTGATATCTTCTTGGGCGTTATCCCGTTAGGGAAACTGTCGCGGCTATCTATAGTATTTAAGTCATAATCATACTGAACTACTCTATTCAACTCATCAATATAATATAGATAAGTACCGTCATGAGACCATATGGGCGAATCTCCTTTTTGATAACCAACTGCTTGGTTTTGGCCATCATAAAATTTAAGAAAACCATCTGTATACGTTATGACCTGATCCTGTGTAATTGCGCTTACACTGCTCGTAAAGATATGCATTATGGACACGAAAGATAAGGCAACCGACATCGCAATTAACCAGCTTTGTCTAAGCAAAAATATTCTTAAGAACGTCATTCTTCCGTTGGTCATAACAACTTACTCTGTAAATATTAATTATGATTCATAAAATACAAACAAGCAATACGTTTGCCTTGATAGCCGAAAATCTTTTGAGCGAGTGATTTTTGCTAGAGGGCCTGAGTCTTTTATGCAAGATGCTGCCCGTACCCGCTTTTTTTCAGGGGTTCGGCGAGAGTGGCGAGTTGGTCGGCAGTGATGAAGCCTTGTTCGTAGGCGACTTTTTCGGGCGAGCCGATGATTTGGCCGGTCCGTTTTTGCATAACGCGGACATAATCGGTTGCGTCCGACAGGGAGTCAATGGTGCCGGTGTCGAGCCAGACATCACCTTCGTCAAGAGTAGTCACCTTCAGTTTGCCTCGCTTCAAGTATTCTTCATTGACAGTCGTGATCTCGAGCTCGCCACGGTCACTTGGCTTGATGGTTTTTGCGATCTCCACCACATCGTTATCATAAAAATATAGGCCAACCACTGCGTAGTTAGATTTTGGTTGAGTTGGCTTCTCTTCTATCGAAACAGCATGCATCTCGTCGTCAAACTCGACAACGCCGTACCTCTCAGGGTCGGAAACCTGGTAGGCAAAAACGATGCCGCCGTCTGGGTCGGTGCAGGTCTTGAGCGATTCATCCATGCGGTGGCCATGAAATATATTATCACCAAGCACAAGGGCCACCTTATCGTCGCCGATGAACTCCTCACCGATTATAAATGCCTGAGCAAGTCCGTCCGGCGAAGGTTGTGCCGCATAAGTCAGAGATATACCCCACTGGCTACCGTCACCGAGCAGTCGCTGAAAACCAGACTGATCATCGGGAGTTGTGATAACCAAAATCTCACGGATACCCGCCTGCATGAGCGTGGTAAGCGGGTAGTACACCATTGGCTTATCGTAGATCGGAATGAGTTGTTTGCTGATAGCTTTTGTAATAGGGTGCAACCGGGTGCCTGAACCGCCGGCTAAAATGATACCTTTCACTCCTGATTCCTTTCTTTCGCGATGTACGCTTTTAGGTCTTCATGCCAGTCCCGGCTGACGAATCCGGTGGCGTGCAGTTTGGTCAAATCTAGTTCGCTTTCTAGTGGCCGCGGCGCGATCCCTTCTTTGCCAGCATAGTAAGCCGCAGTGGTTGTATCTGTTACGACCAACTGACCATAGCCAGCTTCCTGAAATATTTCACGAGTAATATCCGCCCAGCTAGCTGGCGTGCCATCATTCGTTGCGTTGTAGGTACCGTATGGCGCGTGAGTGCTCAGTAGGTGGTCGATAATCCGCACGAGCTCACTGGTAAACGTCAGTCGGCCGACTTGGTCTGCAACTACGGTTGGGGAAATGCCCTTCTCGGCGACGCCGAGCATGGTGCGGACAAAGTTCTTGCCCTCACCGATGACCCAGGTTGCCCGGAGGATGTAGTGCTTGCGCAGCAGGCTTGCAGCGATATCACCGGCCGCTTTACTTTGGCCGTACACGCCCAGCGGACTAAACGGCTCATCTTCGCCATGAGGTTTTATACGACCATCAAATACATAGTCGCTCGATACGTGCAGGAGTGTCATATCATATTCCTTAGCAACAGAGACAAGATTGGCGACAGCCGATGCATTGACTTTCCATGCTGCGACACGACCCTCTGGCGTCTCGGCACCATCGACATTGGTATAGGCTGCAGCGTTCAGGATGACCTCTATACCCGACCAATCAAACGCCTCGACCGACTCACGGTTCGTGATGTCCATTTCATCTATATCGGCAGACTGCGAGTTAGGGTATTGTGCTCGCAGCGCCGTACCCAGCTGGCCATTCGCACCTACAATAAAGATTTTGCTATCTTCCATTTATACCTCCAGGGGTATTATATCTGCTAGGAGTGGATTTACTATGTCCTTTTCAGATACCACCGCTTGGTCTTGAGGGATAGGCCACTCTATGCCGAGAGCAGGGTCAAACAAGTTTACCGCCACATACTTCACTTCGGGCGACCAATGTGCGTTGACGAGATACGTATAGGTGACATTGTCTTCGAGCGTCTGGTAGCCATTTGCCACACCCCGAGGCACAAAAACAGCCAAGCCTGGGTTCAGTTCCAAACTGAAAGTACGGCCGAACGAATCGCCAGCGCGTAGATCCACCCAGGCGCAAAACACCCGGCCGTTGGCAAGAGAAATAAACTTTTCCCACGGCTCGGCGTGCAGCCCGCGTGTCACGCCAGCTTGTTCGTTGTAGCTAAAGTTGTTTTGGACTGGCTCAAAAGCTGGTAGGCCCAGAGCTTCCATCTTCGCCTTTTGGTAGTTTTCCTTAAACCAGCCGCGGCTATCGCCATGCACCGGCAGCTTAACCACAAACATGCCAGGGATCGGCGATTCGGACACAGAGAGCTCCTTGTAATCACTTGGGTTAAAACTCATATATCCTTCTTATTTTCCACTATTTCCAGGGTTGCGACAAGAGGTAAATGATCAGATATATCTACATTCGGACACGCCCTATCTGTAACGAGCAGATCATGACTTATATAGATCATGTCGACAACGGCTGTAGCGTAACCCGGGTTGTCTTTACGTTTCATATTAAAAGTAGTCTTGAGCGAGTCACCAAACACGCTATCGTACTGCCCCTCAATATCGCGCATGACGGGATTGGTGTGTTTTGCGTTTGTATCACCGGCGATGATAACGTGTGGCTTGTCAGCTGCCTGAGCGAGGATGATATCACGCATTTTTTGACGCTGCGGGCTGACATTATCGCCGTCGAGGTCCCATACGCCCTGGAGATTTAAGATGTTCAGCTCTCCATTCGGCGTGTCGACAGTAATGGCCTGCAGGCCCCGAGGGGTAACTGGCCACGAAGAAGGGTCGAATGGCAATCGAGCGACATCTGCACTTTCTTGATTATCGAAGTAGGAGACACCACTCGAAGCAATTGGGTACTTCGAAAGTACGGCATGGCCATTGGGTATATCGCCCCAAGGGAACCGGTCGGTCAAAATAGGTACGAAATCGCCGTAGGGAAAGCCAAGTTTTTCGCGCAGAGCATCAAATGAACGATATTGCACGGGTAGAGTCTGGTCACTACTTTGCAGAACTTCTTGTAGCAGAATGATATCGGCGTCTTGCTCGTGCAAAAATTTGACGATGTTATCAAACAGTACGCCACCAATCCAGAGGTTTAATGAGACGAGCTTGATGGGCATTACTGACCCTGCTTGGCGTAGGCTTGCTCAACCGCTTCTTTGTCGGCCTGCCACCAGTCGCGGTTCGCGCTATACCAATCTATGGTTTGCTGTAAACCATCACGCATACCGGTTTGATTGTCGGTGTAGCGCGGTTGCCAGCCAAGATCGCGGCGGAGTTTGCTGCTGTCCATGGCGTAGCGTAGGTCGTGTCCCGGTCGGTCACTCACGTGTTCGTACCAGTCGCTGCCCTTACCCATTAGCTCGCAGATTAGCTCGATAACCATCTTATTATTCACATGATCGTTATCGGCGCCAATGATGTAGGTTTCACCCATGACGCCCTTTTCTAAGATGATATGCACCGCCTCATTGTGATCGTCCACATGTATCCAGTCGCGGACCTGTTCGCCCGTGCCATACAGTTTGGGTTTGATACTGCTAAGAATATTCGTAATCTGCCGCGGTATAAACTTCTCGATGTGCTGGTACGGGCCATAGTTGTTTGAGCAATTACTTATGGTCGCCTGTACGCCAAACGTACGAACCCATGCCCGCACCAGGTGGTCGCTACCCGCCTTAGTGGCAGAGTAGGGACTGCTTGGGTTATACGGCGTTGTCTCGGTGAAACGATTTGGGTCGTCCAGCTCCAAGTCGCCAAAGACCTCGTCGGTGCTGATGTGGTGCAGTCGTTTGCCGTGTTTTCGTACGGCCTCAAGAATGGTGTAAGTTCCGATAATGTTGGTGTCGAGGAACGGGCGAGGGTTCCGGATACTATTGTCGTTATGGCTTTCGGCGGCAAAGTGTACCACTATGTCGGTGTCTGCTACCAGTTTGTCCATTAGATCAGCGTCGCAGATGTCGCCGGTGACGAACTCGATCTTATCAAGCACAGCTTTCAGATTGTCCGGGTTGCCGGCGTAGGTGAGCTTATCGACAACAGTTATGTGGTAGTCTGGTCGGTTCTTTAGCGTGTAGTGTACGAAGTTTGACCCAATAAACCCCGCACCGCCCGTAACAAGTAGTCTAGTCATGTGAGTACAGTATAGAACTCCAGTGCAAAACCGTCCATTGTAGAACGAGCGATTGATGCTAAATGCAAATCTTACAACACCAATCTCTATACCAACATTCAAAAGGATCAACCCTTTACGGGGGAAATGTCTTGTAAGACAGGGGCGGAAAACGCCCAGACGCCTAGTTTTCTATGAGCTCTTTTACGCGCTCTACGAGATCATCCAGCGTGGCTTGATTGTCGGATTCAGCGTTCAGGCGCATGACTGGCTCGGTGTTGCTGGCACGTACGTTAAACCAGGTGTGTTCGCCGATATTGACGGTAAGGCCGTCAAGCCGACTTTGTTCGTGCTCTTCATAAGCTTCGCTCAAACGTTCTATCGCACCCTCTTTATCCTCAACTATGAAATTGATTTCCGGTATTGCCGCAAAATGGGTGTATTGTTTGCGCAGCTCAGACAGTTTCTTTCCCGACAATCCGGCTACGTACAAGCCAATAACCGCGCCGATGAGCCCAGAGTCCGCGTACCAGTTATCGCGGAAGAAAAAGTGGCCGCTGGCCTCGCCGCCAAACACGGCATCTTCATCGAGCATCCGTCGTTTTATATTGGCATGTCCCACGCGTTCCAAGACGGGCGTGCCGCCGCCGGCTTGTATCACCCTGGGGACGGTGCGGCTATTGCGTACATCGTAGACAATTTTCGCGCCGGGGTGTTGCTTCAGGAAGTAATCTGCCATCATGGCGCTCATAACGCCCCCAGTAAGGACGGTGCCGGTCTCGTCGACCAAGAATGCTCGGTCACCGTCGCCGTCAAATGCGGCACCTCCGTCGAGCTTTTTTTCTTTGATGACCTTGATCATATCGGTGAGTGTTTCAAATTTGAGCGGATTAGCCTCGTGATTTGGAAATGTCCCGTCTAGTTCAAAATACATTTCTTCAACTTCCCATGGCACGTAGGGCTCAAGTTCGGGGAAAATCTTGCCGGCCATACCATTGCCCGCATCAACAGCAATGCGCATCGATTTGAGCTTCTTGGTGTCAATAAATGACAGGACGTGCTGTACCCAGTCTTCATCAATTGCATGGTGCTCAACCGAGCCTTGTTTTTCACCTGGGACGGCATATTCCCCTCTGATGACTGCGTCGCGGATGTCAAAGAGTCCGCTCTCATGCCCGATCGGCTTGGCCTGCTCACGGCAGAGTTTTATGCCATTGTCTTTGCCCGGATTGTGGCTGGCGGTTATCATGGCGCCGCCCGCAAGATTCATGCTGCCGACGGCGAAATAAATCATGTCTGACGTGACCTGACCGATATCTATGACATCACGGCCCTGCTTAGTCAGCCCAGCAATGACTGCATCAGCGAGTGCCCCAGAATCCGGCCGCATATCCCGCCCGACAGCAACCTTTCCCGGCTCAAGCATGTCTGCTAGCGCCTTACCGATACCCTCGGCCACTTCTTCGTTCAGCTCGGTGCCGACAGCACCTCGTATATCATACGCTTTAAAAATACCAGAGATATCTGCCATTGTGCCTCCTTCTTATGGTGTAGCTCTAGTATACCCCTGACGTAGCAAACATGTATAATGCTAACCATGAAAATCACTATCATCAGCGGCTATTTCAACCCGCTTCACGGCGGTCATCTCGACATGATCGAGGCGGCAAAACAGATGGGCGAGAAGCTTATTGTCATTGTCAATAACGACAAGCAGCAACTGCTCAAAAAAGGAAAGATAATCCTCGACGAAAATAATCGTATGCGTCTCATACGAGCCCTGCGTGATGTTGACGAAGTTGTCTTATCGCTGGACGAAGAACCTTCGGTTGTTCACACACTTGAAGCGATCGCGCGAAAATACCCAGACGATGAACTAACATTCGCGAATGGTGGCGATCGTAATTCAACGGCAGTGATACCAGAAACAGAAGTCTGCGAAAAATACGGTATTCAGATGAGGTTTGACGCGGGAGCAGGCAAGCCCGATTCATCATCTCGTATAAATCGTGAAACTGGCCACGAGACCGGTTAGGCTATGAAGATTCTCTACGTCGCGCGTAAATATCCGCCGACGATTGGGGGTATGGAAACAGCAGCATATGAATTAAATCGTGCGCTCCAGCTACTCACAACCGTTTGCCTCATAAATACGGTGGCGTGAATAAATTCCTCCCGCTCACTTATCCCATCCTTGTGCTCAGGACGCTTTTTACTGCACTATGGTTTCGTCCCGATAGTATCTACCTACAGGATGGCCTTATGGGCGGCGGCTCCCATCTTTCGTGCGCCGTGAAACGCTCCAGGCCTACGATTGGCATAAAGCCGCCCAAGGCTACCTGAAATTGTTTTCAGATACCATTGAATCAGCTCGCAAGCGGTAGCTACTCCACGGTGACAGATTTCGCCAGGTTGCGCGGTTTGTCGACGTTCAGACCTTTTTCGACGGCCATGTAGTAGGCGAAGAGCTGTACCACGATAGCACTTAGCAGCGGGGTCGTTTGCTCTAGGCTGGCCGGAATGTATATGACATCGTCGACCAGTGAGGCAATGTGCTCGTTTCCTTCGGTCGCGACAGCCAGAACCGGTCCTTTCCGGGCGCGAATTTCTTCTATATTACTGTACGTTTTTTCGAGTAGTTCCGAGTCTGTCGCAATGACAAAGGTCGGGAACTGTTCGTCTATCAGCGCCAGCGGGCCGTGTTTTAACTCGCCCGCCGCGTAACCCTCCGAGTGGACAAGCGCGCACTCCTTGAGTTTCAGCGTTCCTTCCAGCGCTAGCGGGTAGTTATAGCCACGGCCTAGGTACATCATATCGGTGGCACCCGCGTATTTTTTAGCTAGCTCCTTAATGCGGTCGGCTTGCTTGAGCACCTTTTCGGCTTTTTGGGGCAGGACATTCAGTTCCTCTAGCAACGGTTTGTATTGGTCGCTGCGGCCGTTGCTCAGGTACAGCGCAATCAGCAGCAATATGGTGTACTGTGCCAAAAACGCTTTCGTACTCGCGACCGCCTGCTCCGGCCCGGCATGGCAGTAAACGCCAGCATCGGTCATGCGGGCGATGGTGCTGCCAGTGGCGTTCACGACGCCCAGCTTCAGAACGCCGTAGTTTTCCACCTTTTTCAGCGCGGCGATTGTGTCAGCCGTCTCGCCCGACTGGGACACAACTATCAGCGCTGTACTGCGCGAAAACGGCTCCTTGCGGTATTTGAACTCCGAGCCGATGTGCACCTCGACTGGTATGCCCGCCAGCTCCTCGATGGCGTATTCGCCGAGCAGTCCAGCGTAGCTGGCCGTTCCGCAGGCAACGATGACGATTCGATCAACGTGCTGGAGCTGGTCGGCCACGCTCTCGAGCCCGCCGAGTTTAACGATGCCGCTTTCTGGCTTAATACGCCCGAGCGTGGCCGAGCGAATCGTTTGCGGCGCCTCGTATATCTCCTTCAGCATAAAGTGCGGGTAGTCGCCGAGCAGCGCTTGGTCGGCGTCATAATCCAGCGTTTCAGTGCCGCGTTCCACGGTTGTGTTGCTGGCCAGGTCATGGAGCGTGTATTCGCCATCACGTCGAGCCACCAGGTACTCATGGTCATTCAGGTACACCACCTGTTTGGTGTGTGCCATGATTGCCGCCGGGTCAGACGCCAGTATCAGGGCCTTGGTGTCGGTTACGCCTAGGACCAGCGGGCTTCCCAGTCGGGCGGCAAACAGCGTGTCGGGCTCGCGTGATGTCAGCACGGCCAAACCATACGCACCGCGCAGCTGCTGCAGTGTGCGCACAAAGGCATCTTCAAAAGTGGCCGATTCTTTGGCGTAATAATCCAGCAGGTGAGGGATAACCTCTGTGTCGGTTTCGGTTGCAAACTCGTAGCCTTGCTTCACCAGGCTGGCGCGCAGTTCCACGTAGTTTTCGATGATGCCGTTATGTACCACCATAATCGACTTATCGGCATTGAAGTGGGGGTGAGCATTCGTCACAGACGGCGTACCGTGGGTCGCCCAGCGTGTGTGGCCGATGGCTAGCGTGCTTTCTGGCCGCGGGTCACCTAGCGAATCCACCAGGCTCTGGACGCGCCCCGTTTGCTTTGAAACCCGTATACCGTCTCCCGCGAAGTAAGCCACTCCTGCCGAGTCGTAGCCACGGTACTCCAAGGCCTGAAGTCCGGCGAGTACCACCGAAACGCCTTTTTCTTCTTGTCCGATGTAGCCGACGATGCCGCACATAAAGCGAGTCCTTTCATTCAAAATGCAATCTACCCACGACTTCCGCACCAGCCAGCACGTCCGTCTAGCAGAGCTAGCCGCACCGCTGGCTTCTCTCAAGCTCCTGCACATTTTTCTTCTCCAGTACTCGTTCACCGTACTGTAGTACGGCTCATTCCGTGCTTCGAAGAGAAAATGCACATGAGCTTTAGAGTGCAGAACTCGTGGCAACAGTGTGCACCTTCACTATACGCCGGACAACGGGCTCTGGCAGCAATTATTTGACGTTTTTACTTCGTTTTGTGGGCGCGTAGGTGTTCTGCAAGGTACGTTTTCACCTGGGATTGAAACTTCTCTTTGGAAAATTTCTGAGCGTAGGCGCGGATGGCGGCGCTGCTGTAGGCACTCGAATCAAATTTTTTGAGCGCTATGGCCAGCGATGTTACGGTTTGTTTGTCGAAAAACGCTCCAGTTACACCCGGCCTGACGTAATCAAGTGCTCCACCGGCCCCGTAAGCTAGCACGGGTGTCCCGGCTGCCATGGCCTCAACCGGGGTAATGCCGAAATCCTCAAGGCCAGGAAACAGTAGCGCCCCAGCGGCGGCAAACTCTTGCGCTAAGACCTCGTCAGAAACCTTACCCAGAAAGGTTACATTCTTGCCGGCTAGCCGCCGAAGCCGCGCATGGTCAGGCCCGCTTCCGATAACGGTTAGCGGCAAACCGAGTTTTGTGCAGGCCACGACTGCCAAGTCAAAGCGCTTATACGGTGTCTGGCGGCCGGAGACAATGAAACCGCGCCGTTTATGTTGCTGGTTTCCGGGCTTCTGGAACCGCTCGAAATACACCGGCGGGAATATCACCGTACTGTCTCGGCCGTAGTATTTTTTTACCTCAGATTGGATATGCGTGGAATTGGCTATGATGTAATCCGGCCGCTGGGCGGCCTTATAATCCCAGCGCCGCAGCGGCTTTACCAGCAGCCACAGCCCAAGCCGTGCCAGCGGGTCGAACAGGCCAAAACCGGGCCGGCGCATGTATTCATCGTAGCGACTCCAGTAGTAATGCGTCGGGGCATTGCAATAGTTGACGTGCAACGTCTCCGACGGAACCTTGATGCCCTTGGCCTCAGCACCCGAACTGCTAATAACCAAGTCGTAACCCTTCAATTTTAGGTGCGTAAAATACCAAATACGCACTACGGGCAGAAATTTCCGCAGCTTACCGAGCGGCTGAAGCCACCCAGTCACGACCTTGTCGTCAAGTCGTTTCCGCCACTCCTTCGTAGCGTAAGAAGTGTAGATTGGCGCTTCCGGAAACAAAGTGTGCAGCTGTTCGACGACGAGTTCTGCACCCCCGCCAACCAACCAATCATGCACGATCGCCACCCGCAGAGTAGGTGGTAGGTGGTAGGTGGTAGGTGGGGATTGTTTTGTCATTTTAGGCTTGTTACCAGCGCATTAATTTGTTTTTGCAGTGCTGTTCCATCGTTTAGTAACGGCTCGATAGTCTGCTGCTTTGTATAATCTAGACGCTCTGATAAGTAGAGGAAGTTCTTAGTTTCTAGTATTGATCCGTAGGCCATGGTATAAAAATGTGACTTATCATTTTTTGTTCGTCTACCGAATCCCTCTGCTATGTTTGCGGAGATAGAGTTAACACATCTTCGCATTTGAATAATCATGCCAAATCGTTCGTCTTCCGGAAATGATTTCGTAAGCCGATATATCCGTACAGCATAATCCTGCGCTACCTGCCATACCCGCAAATCCTCAAATCGTTCGATCGCCATGTGTTCTAGCTCCTATCTGCCATCTGCTACCTACCATCTACCGTACGATATCGGGCGCCTCGTCGGAAAAGTCGTTCGACCACCACGCGAATCGTTTTCAGGATTATCACTATATCGAGCCAAAAGCTCCAGTTCTGGACGTAGTAAAGGTCGAGTTTGCGGCGTTCCTCAAAACTCATAGCGTGTCGGCCAGTCACGAGTGCCAGGCTGGTCAGGCCGGATTTTACGCTCAAAATAAGATTCTTTTTGTCGTACTGTTCAATCTCTTCGATATCGAGCGCGCGCGGTCCGACAAGGCTGATTTCGCCGTGTACGACATTCCACAGCTGGGGTAGCTCATCGAGACTGGCAGCACGCAGCAGGCGGCCAATAGAAGTAACGCGCGGGTCATCAGGCAGCTGGTCGCCGTTTTCACGGTATGTTTTCGCCAGATCTGGCCGGCCCATTTTAGCAAAACCATCCTCGGGCGACATATTGTTATACGCCTGCTTCATCGTCCGGAATTTGAGCACATGTACGGGATTACCGAATCGACTCATGCGTTTTGCCCGGAAGAAAACTGGACCGCTGGGGTCGGTCGCCTTAATGAGTACGGCGGCGATTACCCAAAGGGGCAGGCTGATAAGCAGCAGCAGGGAGCCCAGCAGGACATCGGTCGCTCGTTTGAGGACGCGCCCCCATCCGAACAGCGCCGTGTGGTGAACCTGTATGACTGGGATGGCGTTCCGAAACAGATCTACGTCTATGTTGCCGACGAATAGCTCGCTGTTACCCGGCACAAAACGGTAGCTGACGTGGTTCTCCTGGGCGTAGGTCAGAATCTCGGCATTCATGGCTTCGTCTGCGTACAGTTCTGTCTGGACGATACCATGCAAATCCTGTGGTTGGGCACGCAGAAACGCTGCGAAATTTGGGTAGTGAAGCATCTCATCCGATAGTTTTTTGTGGTAGCCCACCACGCCGACAACTTGGTAGCCGGTTACCTTTGGGTCGTCGAGCGATTCGAGCAGCTCACGCGTCATCTGCGTGTTACCAATGATGGCAATACGGGTGAGGCCTTTGCCGTAAGTAAACATGGCCGTGCGGATGATCCGTGCAATATTGCGAAAAGATACCAGCAGCACAAAGGCCAGCCCAAAGCCGTAGATGGGCACGAGCTTGGCCGGGAAGATGGTTTGCAGACTCATATAATCCCAAAACACCATCATTAGCACACCTATAAACGAACCAACAAACAGCCGCCCAGCTTCCGCAAAACGCCGCTCGTAGATATTGGCGTTGTACAAACCGAGCAAGCCGAAGACCAAAATCCACAGTGGCAACAAACTGGCCACGATCCCCGTATAAGACAAACCGTTCATCGGATGCGCGACTGCTGGCCCGCTGGCCGCCCGGATGATAAACGCTGCCATAAAGCTCAGTACCACCGCCAGCACATCACCCACTACCAGAAAGAAGTTATAGACCAGCGAAGCATTGCTTTTCATCTGTCTCTGATTTTAGCACTGTTTGGCGAAGAAAAGGTATCTTCGACTATACAAGTGCTTCCCAGGGAAGGCCGGCTTTGCCGAAGTGGCCGTAGGCGGCGGTGGCTGAGTAGATGGGGCGACGAAGGTCGAGCGTCTCTATGATGCCGCGGACGCTGGTGTCGATGAGCTTGTCCTTGAAAGCGTAGAGTTCAGCTTCGCTCACGGTGGCGGTGCCGAAGGTGTCGATGGTCTGCATGAGCGGCTTGGGCTGGCCAATCACGTAGGCGAGTCCGACCTCGCACTTAGTGGCGAGCCCGGCAGCCACGATGTTTTTGGCGATGTACCGGGCGGCATAGGCGCCGCTGCGGTCAACTTTACTGGGGTCTTTGCCGCTGAACGCGCCGCCGCCCACCCGTGCGTAGCCGCCGTAGGTATCGACCACGATTTTTCGACCAGTCAGCCCGGCATCACTTTCCGGACCGGGAATGTGCCACAGGCCGGTACCGTTTACGACAATATTGTGTTCCGCGGGCAGCTTGAGCGTATAGTGCCGCAAGACTGGAGTGAAGATGTGTTCAATCACATCGGCGCGAACCTGCTCGGCGCTGGTTTTTTCATCGTGCGCCACGGCGGCCACCAGTTTTTCGACTGCCACTGGCCGGCCATCTTCATCGTAGCGTACCGTTACTTGCGCTTTGCCGTCTGGTCGCAGCCACTTGAGAACGCCATTTTCCCGGCACTCGTCGATCCGGCGGGTGAGGGCGTGTGCGAGGGCAATCGGCAGCGGCATCAGCTCCGGTGTTTCGTTGCAGGCAAAGCCAAACATCATGCCCTGATCGCCGGCGCCGTCCTGGTCGACGCCCATGGCAATTTCGGGAGATTGCTGGTGTAGGTAGTTATTGAAGTGAGATCCGCTGGCCGAGAATTTCCACGCGGGATTGGTGTAGCCAAGCTGTTCTATTTTACCGCGGACGATTTTTTCTATGTCAATTTTGGCGGTCGTCTTGATCTCTCCGAACAGACTAATCTGATCGGCGCCGACAACCGTTTCTATACCGGTGCGAGCCTGTGCATCTTGCGCTAAGATGGCGTCGACGAGCGCATCACTGACGGCATCCGCCATTTTGTCTGGGTGTCCGGCACACACCGACTCACTAGTAAACAGGGTCGAGTCACCTACGGTATTTGTCATATAAAAAATCCTTTCCGCGGCAGGAAAGGATAGGTCGTACACATATCTTTCCGCCATTACGTTTGTAACAGGGGCTAGACGAAGCACCGTTCAGGTGTAAACCTGATGGTTGCCGACGGGTCAACGCGCTAGTCCGCTCGCCGTACTCTCGATATCTCACTTGTTAAGCACCCCCATTATACCACACCCCTCACCCCCCCAAAAAAAACCTACCACACCACAAAATCCCTATTTCCAAGGTCCGTCCTTGGAAATAGGGAAAATGTGTTATTACTATATTATTCGGGGGGGGTTAGTAGCGGTAGTGGTCGGGTTTGAAGGGACCGGCTTTTGGAACGCCAATGTAGGCAGATTGATCGTCGCTGAGTTCGGTCAGTTTCCCGCCCAAGGCCTCCACATGAACACGGGCAACCTTTTCATCAAGTTCCTTCGGTAGCATGTAGATGCCGACCTCATACTCTTTGGTCCAGAGTTCAATCTGCGCCAAAACCTGGTTAGAAAAGCTGTTGCTCATCACGAAACTCGGGTGGCCAGTGGCGCAGCCAAGGTTTACCAGGCGGCCTTCGGCCAGCAAAATAATCCGGTGCCCATCGGGGAAGGTATACAAGTCAACCTGCGGCTTTATTTCCTCGTGGATAATCCCCGGCATGTTCTGCAGGGCTGCCACCTGAATCTCGACATCAAAATGGCCTATGTTGCACACGATGGCGGTATCTTTCATGGCTTTCATGTGCTCAAGCGTGATGATGTCTTTGCACCCTGTCGTGGTCACGAAAATGTCACCTTCTTTCACGGCATCTTCCATGAGGACGACCTCGTAGCCCTCCATCTGGGCCTGAAGGGCGCAGATGGGGTCGATTTCCGTCACTAGCACGCGGCAGCCGTATGCGGCGAGTGATTGGGCGCTGCCTTTGCCGACATCGCCGTAACCGGCTACCACCGCAACTTTGCCGGCCAACATAACATCGGTGGCGCGCTTAATCCCGTCTACCAGCGATTCGCGGCAGCCGTACTTGTTGTCGAATTTACTTTTGGTGACAGAGTCATTCACGTTTATGGCTGGCAGCTTCAGCTCGCCCTTTTCGAGCATCTGGTACAAGTGGTGTACGCCAGTGGTTGTCTCTTCGCTGACGCCCTTAATTTCATCGAGCAGCTCCGGATGCTTGGTGTGAACCAGCCCGGTCAGATCACCGCCGTCATCAAGCAGCAGGTTTGGCCCCTTGCCGTCCGCAAAAAGCAGCGTTTGCTCAGCGCACCACCAGTATTCTTCCTCGGTTTCGCCCTTCCAGGCAAATACCGGCACACCGGTTGCCGCTATAGCCGCCGCCGCCTGATCTTGCGTGCTAAAAATATTGCACGATGCCCACCGTACCTCCGCCCCCAGATCAACCAGCGTCTCTATGAGCACAGCTGTCTGGATGGTCATGTGCAGCGACCCGGCAATCCGCGCGCCTTTGAGGGGCTGAGCGTCCTGGTACTCGGCTCTTAGCGCCATAAGCCCGGGCATTTCCTTTTCGGCCAGCGTTATTTCCCGCCGTCCCCACTCGGCGAGGGTAATATCGGCCACTTTATACTCTGCTGTTTCACTCATGCAAGCTCCTTTAGTTATAGCGTTAGGGTTTCGTTGAAATTGGCTAGGTGCCGCTCAGCAATCTCTTGGCGGCTGCAGGTGTGTGTCTGCGTACCGACGGTTTCTATGGCAAAGCTCGCGGTTGTCGCGCCCAGCTGTAGCGAAGTTTTCAGCGGCCATCCCCGTGCATAGCCGTACAAGAACCCAGCTCGGTAGGCATCGCCCGCACCGGTCGGGTCGGCTATGGTCTCCGGCTGGGCAATCCCGACCGAAAACGGTTCCGGCACTTCCTTGCCCGCCACATGTGACCCCTCTGGGCCAAGGGTGGTGATGACTATCGGCACGGTGGATCGGATCTCTTCATCTGACCGGCCGATTTTTCTGCTTAAGACAGCCAGCTCGTAATCGTTCAGTATCAATATTTCGGCAGTCTCCAGCCCGGCCAGCAGATCTTCGGCTGGCGCATTACTGACTTGCTGGCCGATGTCGTAGCACAGCGATAGTCCCTGGTCGCGACATTCCTGCACTTGCCGGCGCATAGCGGCCGGATCGTGCGGCGAGATGACGACAATCGGGTCATGCCCATACCATGGCTCCAAGTGAAGCTCACCACTGTCAAACATGGCTCCCGGGTAAAATCCACCCACTTGGTTCTGGTCACGGTCGGTTATGACATTGAAACTAGCCGTCGGCAGGGTGCTTTCGGTGATGTGTGCGATGTTTACGCCGTGGTGCGCCAGTTTTTCCATGTACTCCACCGCGTCTGGTCCGACTGAGCCGAGCAAATACGGCTCATCGCCCAGGAGCGACAGGCTGTAGGCAATGTTCGCCGCCACGCCGCCGTGTGTGTCAGCAAGGCTGTCGAGAAATATCGACACCGAAACGTTATCGAGCTTCTCCGGGTGCAAATGGTCGCCGTACGACCCACTAAAGCTCATTATCCGGTCGATAGCGATGGAACCCGTCAACACAATTGGTCTCTGCGTAGTCATTCCCTCTTAGTATACCGGTGGACGAATATTTGCCCAAGGTTTCGCTAGACGTTCGGCTATACTACTAGGTATGACTAGGCAGATTGTGAAGGGCGGCGCTCCGCTGAAGCCGCAGAAACAGACAGGTCATTACTCGACCCGGCTGCCCAGCTACGTTGTGGCCGTCGTCCTGGCGGTAGTGCCGCTGCAAGCCTTTTTGGCGGTGTGGGGGACGAAACTGGGCGGCAACTACACACTTCTGCGGCTTATGCCGGAGTACGTCCTGCTGTGTCTAGTCCTGTGGCTGCTCGCGTCGGGAGGCGTACGCTCTGCTTGGCGGGCGCTTCGTTCGCATGGCCTGGCCTGGCTTATCGTGCTCTACCTTGCGCTGAATCTTCTGTATGGCATCGTTACGGTGAGCTTCCGAAACGGAGATGTTCAAGCGGCTGCGTACGGGCTGCTGCTCAATACCCGGCACGTTGTCTGGTTCGCTGTGGTCTACGCTGTTGCGCTGGAGAGCGGATGGTTGCGCAGAAACTGGCAACGGCTCGTTCTGGCGCCGCTGGGGGCGGTAGCGGTTTTCGCCCTACTGCAGTTTTTCGTCTTGCCGGCAGATTTTTTGAGCCAATTTGGGTACCAGAAGGGCGTCACCATTGCGCCCATCCAGACCATCAACCAAGATACCGAAACCATTCGCGCGCAATCTTTCTTGCGCGGACCAAATCCACTCGGGGCGTACCTGGTTCTCGGCATCGGTTTGCTTTGGGTGGCGGCTGTGGGGCGAGCGAAAAAGTACGCACTGATGGGACTAGCGGTTGCAGCGCTGTTCCTGAGTTTTTCGCGTAGTGCCTGGCTGGGACTCATCGCTAGCGGCTTAGCATGGTTCACCGTTACCAAGGGGATTACACGGAGCGGTAAAACGGCTCTAAGGGCTAGTCTTGCGGCGCTGGGCTGTCTCACAGTCATCCTATTTCTGCTTCAGACAAACGCTGGAGTCCAGAATGCAGTGTTACATGTTGAGGATGAATCTACGGCGCCTCAGACCTCAAACGAAGATCGTCTGGCGGCACTAAAAAGCGGGGTAGCGGACGTTGTGCACGAACCGCTTGGCCGCGGGCTTGGGACGGCAGGGCCGGCATCCATGCTAGCGGACGAAGTACCTGCGCGTAACAGTGAAAACTACTTCTTAGGACTTGGCCAAGAAATCGGCTGGCTGGGGATGGGGCTGTTTGTGGCAATTTGTTACCGACTTGGCAGGGTATTGTCTGCGCGCACCGAACGGTTTTCTCGCATGCTTTTCGCAACTCTTGTTGGGCTGACTCTGGTTAACCTACTTTCTTACGCCTGGGCAGACGTTACGCTCGCCTACCTGTGGTGGGGGCTAGCTGCCATAGCACTCGCCTCGCCGATAGTAAAACCTCAGAAGCAACATGGCTAAAAATCTCAAACCACCAACAACAAACCACCAACTACTACAAACTGGAAAACAGTTTTTTCTCTTCAACCTCGGCGGCGCTGTGTTTTTTGCGAGCGGCTACCTCATATTCGCGCTGCTGTACGGGGTCCTGCACTGGCATTGGCTCGTCGCAAAGGGTCTAGCCGACCTGGTCGGTTGGTCGCTGAACTATCTTATCCAGCACTACTTTGCGTTTCACGATTCAGCTCGCGAGCAAGGCCATAAAAAAGTTCTCAAGAAATTCGTGCCGTTTAGCCTGCTCAACATCCCCATAGATTACGCCATCGTCGGCGGCCTGAAGTGGCTTGGCGTCTCGCCGTTCCTCGGCCTCTGGATCTCCAGCCTCTTCTTCACCATCTGGAAATGGCTCTGGTATAAGCACTGGATATTCAAATAAGTGATATGTACTACTGAATCGCGCGTTCCATCATGGTAAACTGAATATTGAGGTAAATCCCATGAGTGCAAAAGATTTAGTTAAGCAAATAGAGAGCAAAGATTATATTCTCCCCAAGGATATAATGGAAAAAATGTCTGAGGCAGAACTAATAGAACTAATAGAAGAAATATATAAAAACTATAGGAAAAAACTTGAGAATGAGATTGAGTTCAGGCAGAGATATACAGAACTGGTTAATTATGTTTTCGTCACTAATTCGTATAAGGAAAAGAAGAAGAAGAACCTATTTGATAGAAGCATGATTAACTTTCTTTTATCTTCAGAAGCGACCTAGATGTCATACCGTGATTATCCAAGATGGCAAGATGTAGTTAAGGGTAAGCATCTTATTGTTGATTCGGATGTGTTCATATCACTTTTTTCATTTCGTGCAGAGGACGTGTTCGATGAGTTAAAAAGGTTAGGTGTAACTCTTGCTTATATCCATCCAGTGTACTTGGAGCTAATGAATACTGATACCGCACAGGAGAAGCTTAGAAGGAATGCATTATTGTCAGACTACGAATTTATTGAATTGCCGCTGAGAGTTGAAGAAATAAAAAATGCTGGGTTAATCCAAAAATCATTACCGATTGGACTTAAGGGCAGACCGTCGCCAACTGACTACTATCTGGGTGGCTTTCTTGCCAGATACAATAACGGAAGTACCTACCTTCTCACCTCTAATGTAAAGGACTTCCCGCAGCCTATATTTACTCGAGAAACCTTTGTCCCAATAACGAATCAAACTGACTTCAAAGCAATATGGGTAGTCGGTATAGACAGTACAAAATTAATTCAGTAATAGTCAGAGGGATGAAGAGTAACATGCAGAAGGTAAGCAATCACGCCAGGGCCATACTATAAAACTATGAACGAAATGCAAACAAATGAAGTGAAATCCACCTCAGTTGCAGGACAATCCCAGGTGCAAACGGTGCGGCCAACCAAGAAGCAGAAGGAACTGCTGGCTTTCATAGAACAGTTCATCGCCGAGCACGGCTATAGCCCCAGCTACCGTGAGATTATGAACGGACTACAGTATACATCGGTCGCGACGGTGGCGCTGCACGTCGGTAATCTCATCAAGCGAGGCCATCTGGTGAAGCGTGACCACAGCGCTCGTTCGCTTGAAGTGGTGACTCCCACGCTGCTGGTTGAAAAGCCGCTTTTGACAAATGAAGTGAAGCCATCAGAGGAAAAATGGCTAACCGAGAAGGTCGAGAAGCTTTTTGCCGATGCTGAAGGGCAGGCCATGGCCACGGAAGCCCAGCTTCAGGATATCGCCGTCGTCCTGGCCGCCCTGCGCGTACTTGGCCTAGAAGGCCCCGCCCAGAGCTTCGCCGCCCGCTTAGCTGCCCTCCGCAACCCCGCTTAAAAAACAGTAAAAATTACTATATCTAGTGTCTCGCCGCTCATGCTACACTCTAGACAGTTTCTACAGAAATTAACAACATACATCGGAATGGGGTGAAAATCCTCAGCTGTGCCGCAACTGTAATTGTGAAAGGATTATCCTTTCACATAAGCCAGATACGATTGTAAAGTCTTCCGAGCAGAAGCATACTGCGTTTTTGCATATGTTTTTATCCTCGGAAGCCCGAGGGTATTTTTTATGTCATTTGTTCACGAAAAACAGCCAGGTCTCACCTGCAGCGATCAGCAAATCTTTCAGCGGCTTGAAGCTGATTTGCTAGATGATGTAGCACTGCAGCAAGCCGCCGTAGAGCATGAGGCGCTAGTCCGTACCGATGAACTGTACCGTCGGATCGGCTCGCTAACACTCACAGCAGAACGTACACATACTCCTACCATGAGTTTGTTCGAGGCGACTAAACGTGCGGCCGAAGGCGACCAAGGGAGCAGAAAATTGCTAGTTGCCAACGCCAGGACCGATTATACCGAACGCATGATCAAGGCTGGGCATGTAATGAAAGTTCATCAGGAGGTGAATGCTGCGGGACAAATCATACAGCACGGACAGACAGCAGAGCAGGTACAGGAAAATACACTTCGCTACGCTAACAAGAATCCACATATCGTGTCACGAACAAGAGCGGAGACCAAGAACGCATATACAATAGAGGGGTTGCTCAGGGCAGGCCTGTTACGTGATCACTATGCGGTTGTCGTCTCACTTTGTCCTGATCTCGATGATAAAACGCTCGACGACCTGCGCTTTTTCGCCTTCACAAAATCACTCGTTATCCAGGCAACAACTCAGGAGCAAGAAGGGGTTGCGACAGAGTCGGCGTTCGTCGCGGGAGTGGAGCGGGATGGCGCACCGCGTCGCGACCAAGATATCGCAAGACGGTTCGGCTCCCAGTTCGGTAAAGATTGGCAAGGGATGGATGACGCGGATATTATTAGCCAGATTGTGCTTATCCCGAAGATCAAAATGCCAAATGGTGCTATAGACTTGGTTAAGATGTGGGATGACCTCGCGGGCGGTACGTTCTTTGGCCAGGCAAAGCCCCGCCAGGACTACTTGAAATATCTAGAGTTTTGTCGCCACCGAGAACAGACATTTGAGCCTACGGTACAGAAAATCGTCGACGAACTTGTCATGCTCGCGCCGTACGTCGATAGCCCAATAGCCGCCGTGCGGACACTGGATAAGATATCTGGTAAGCACGCTATTGACCGAGCGGTTACGGATCGTTCCATAGATCCGCGCGTATTCGGGAGCAGGGCAGCCATAGAGCTAGAAGAGGCCCGTTTCCACTATGACAGAGGAAACATAGCTCAGTTCAACCAAGCAATGTCCGGCGCCCGACGGCATAATAGCTCCGGTTCATGCCCAAGCGGTGCGAATTCGGGCGGCGAGGACTCGCTCTACAATGAAGATGGGTCGATTAAAACCCCTGAACAACTAGCCGAAGAGAGAGCGGAGCGGGAGGAAGAATCGGACCAGTACGGATCACTACACTTTTATTGCCAAAGAGGCCACCGTAACACCCGACCTCGGGGTAAATTGATACCGACATGTAAGCATTGCGGGGTTTCAGTTGCTTGTGCGCCAGCAAAAAGCCTAGAGAAGAGAGGCAGGGCCAACGCTGGACTGGGTGCGAAAAAAATTGGTGGGATGATTGCACCGGCATTTTGGCAGAAATTTGGTTCGCTAAGTAAAGCCCCGAATCTACGGCCGAGTCAGAGTTTAGCGCTAGCTGGGCCACACTGATAGAATAGTAGCCATGGATTCACCCGATGATGTGGCCAAAGTATGTGTTCCGGAGCTGGTTTGTGAGGTGTGCGGGCAGTACCCCATAGAGCCGGTGCATGGGCATTTTGTCTGCCCAGCGTGCAAGAACATAACCAAGTGCTGCGAGGGGATGCCGGTAGCTCAGGAATGAAGAATGCAGTGAAAGACGCCTCTGTAAAAAGGCAATCCCAGGTGAAACAGCGTCGGGTAGGCATATACTCTGGCACGTTCGATCCGGTGCATGCCGGGCATATTGGGTTTGCGCTGCAGGCGGCCAAGGCAGCCAAGCTCGACGCAGTGTATTTTGTGCCAGAGCGTGCTCCTCGCCGAAAGTACCACGTGACGCATTTTGCCCACCGAGTCGCCATGATTCGCCGAGCGACTCGTCCGTACTCGCAGCTGAAGTTCCTAGAGATGGAAGACAAAACATTTTCGGTGGCCCACACGCTGCCGAGGCTGGAGCGCGCCTTCCCAAACGCCCGACTCGTCTACCTATGCGGTTCAGATGTACTGCGTCACATGGCGGGCTGGCCTCACGCTGGTCAACTACTGCGGCGGGTTGAGCTCTGCGTTGGGCGGCGTGAGAACGAAACAATGGCCGAGGTCAGCCGCGTGCTCAAAACGCTGCCTACACCGCCAGTGAAAGTTACTGTCTTTGAAAGCCACGCCCCGGCCATCAGCTCCAGTCGTATTCGGGCAGCGCTCCGCGACCAAAAGGGCGTCCGTGGCCTGCTCGCTAGTGTAAAAGCCTACGCCAATCAAGAATGGCTATACCTGTAACAGGCGTACATTGCTGCAAAAACTACCACGTCGCCAGCTTGACCCCAGCATAAGCGTATTGCTATAGTTATGGTATCTTCTGTTGCACGGCGAGGTGCATAGAGACAAAAACATTTACATAAAAAGAGCCACCTGCGAGCGCGAGGTCTTGCAGGCGTCACTCAGGGAGACGATATGTCTATACCAATTAAACTCACACACGAAACGACTGCCGTGCGCGTTCGCGTCAAGCGGCCAGGCTGGCAGCAGTACATACACTACTAGCATCCGAGGGGCACTTACGCCCCTCCTTTGCGTTACTGTTTCAGCGCTTCGTCGATGACTTTGCTAAAAGCGTCCAAGCTCGGCTGAGGTGGTGACTGGTTATCGACCAATTTGCTACTATCAACTTTCTTGCCATTCAAGAAATAGGTTGGCGTTGACATCTGTTGGTCGGTGGCCTTGAAGGCATCCATGTCGGCATTTATACGGTCATTTGCGGCCATGCTCGCAAAATCTTTCTTAAACTTCGTCACATTTAGGTTTAATTGTTTTGCATAGGAAACGAAGTAGTCACTGAGGGGGTCCTTGCTAGCAACCCAACCGCTAGCACCGCGAGGGTCTTGGTTTTCGTACAGTAGATCATGCATTTCCCAGAATTTTCCTTGCATGTCAGCGGCCTCGGCAGCCCGTGCTCCGGCAAAGGCGTTAGGGTGCAGGGAAACGATCGGTAAATTACGGAACTGGAACTTTACGCGGTCAGCATACTTCTCTTTAACCTGCTTGGTTACAGGGTAGAAGCTCTTGCAGGCCGAGCACTGGTAGTCGCCGTATTCGACCAGGACGACTTTGCTCTGCAAGTTTCCAGTAACGTGATTGGTCGTACCAGTTACCTCGACGCTTTTGCCGCGGTTGTTCATAAACAGTACGCCGCCGAAGGCTAGTAGTATCACTCCAATGACTGCCAAAAATCTCTTATCCATAAACCCTCCAAAGTTGTATAGCTATGGTACCACAGATACAAAATCTGTGTAAGTCGCGTATACTTGAGTGGTAATGACGACACAATTTATCCTCGGCATGATTTGCGCAGTGCTCAGCATCTGCTTCGCGGCGTTGTACCGGACATTTCACCACGTTACCCCGAAGGAACTGAAACGTCGGGCACGCGGCGGGGACGAGGTCGCGGCGCTGCTCTACCGGTCTGTTTCGTATGGCTTAAGCGTCAAACTGCTCCTCGGTGGGCTAGCAGCACTAAGCGCTTACGGCGCGTTTGTCTTTATGGTGCAGGCGCTCGATGCGTGGTTGGCACTGCCAGTTCTCACAGTCGTCGCTATACTCGGACTGCTTTTTGTCGAGATGAAAGGCGGCTCGAACCGCGTAGCGTTGTGGTTGGCGCAAACGGTTTCGCCGGCCCTGTCGTGGCTGCTCGAACGCCTGCATCCGCTGTTTGACCGGCTCGGCCGAGCGGTGCGCCGGCTATTCCCCATACGCATTCATAGTGGCCTGTATGAAAAAGAAGATCTGGCAGCTCTGCTCGAAGCCCAAAAAAGCCAGCCAGATAACCGAATTGCGCCGGGCGAGATAGACATGCTGTCGAACGCGCTGACATTTGGCGACAAAACCGTCGCCGATGCGCTGGTGCCGAAACGCGTTGTCAAAAGTGTTGCGGCGAGCGACGACGTCGGCCCGGTGCTCATGGGTGAGCTGCATGCCAGCGGACACAGTCGGTTTCCGGTGTACGAAGTGAAGAAAGACAACATCGTCGGCGTACTGTATTTGCACGATCTGGTCGCGACGAAACGGTCCGGTACGGTCAGCAATATCATGCGCCGCAAAGTGACCTACGTGCACGAAGATTTTACGTTGTACCAGACGCTCCAGGCGTTCATAAAAACCAAGCAGCATCTGTTCATTGTGGTGAATAGCTTTGAAGAATATGTCGGCATTATCACCATAGAAGACGTGCTAGAGCGGGTGATAGGCAAGCTCATTGTCGACGAGTTCGACCGCTATGATGACCTCCGCGCTGTTGCCGCGGCAGCCGCCCACAAAGACCACGCCGCCACCGAAAAACTCCACGCCCCGGAAACATCGGACTAGCCCAGACATTTCTCTAACGAGACTCTCATAGCTTCGTGATTGTCATGGGAACACTCGTTAGCGCCCAAATATTCTCACTTTTCTAACGGCCGTTAGAAAAGTGAGAATTACTTCGGGAATAGACGCAGGCTTTCATGTACTTCCACACACGTTTCGAGCCGGAGTTCTTTGATGGCTTCGAGAATAATGTTTTTATGATCCATATCTGTTACCCAGACACTTTGCTGTACCATGTCGAACCCAAGAGACTTCAGCAAGCTCCGAAATGAATGCCGAACTGCCACGCGATGTTCAGGTATGTCGAAAATGACAATAAGACGGGCGTCTTTGCCAAGTTTTTTCGCGATGTAAGGTGCAATTTTCCGCAATCCTTTTTCGGTTAGCCGCGGAATCTTCTCTCCCGAGAGCAAATCTTTCCGACGGGCACGGTAGTAAGCGTTCCTGATAGCAGCTTCACTGTGGCCCGACACCTTCGACATTTCGTAGAAAAACGTACTTGGCTTAAAAGAAAGCAATACATTTTCAGTCGTGTAGGGCATAAGACCGCGCAACATAAAAATCATGGCAGGATGTTTGGCGTTTGTGTAGTCATATCGGTAATTGAATTTCATATCAGCATTGTATCACTTTTCTAACGGCCGTTAGAAAAGTGAGAATGTTTTATAGGTTTTGTGGGGGAGGGTGGTAGAATGGGGGAGATGAAACAGTGGTTGTTTAAGGCAGTCGCAGACATAAATCCCCGGGTCGGCAGGTAGCCTGGCCGGGCTGCTTGTGTGAACGACCCCACCATAGCCACAGCATAAACATCAAGTAGGAAGTATCATGAGAACACTAGCAACTGAATCTACAAACAAAGTCGGCCAGACCATCACCGCCATGGGCTGGGTGCAGTCGCGCCGCGACCACGGCGGTCTAATCTTCATCGACCTGCGTGATCACACCGGACTTTTGCAGCTTGTCATCAACCCTGAAGCGGCCGAGGCGTTTCAGGTGGCCGAGGAGCTGCGGGACGAATACGTCATCGCCGCGACTGGCGTGGTAGCCGAACGGGACGAAAATTTGCGCAATCCACATCTGGAGACGGGCGGGGTCGAAGTGAAAGTCAGCGACATACGCATACTGAACCGTGCCGATACGCTGCCGATCCAGCCGTTTGCTGAAGCACAGGCCAACGAAGATCTGCGCCTGCGCTATCGCTACCTCGACTTGCGTCGGCCAAAGATGCAGCACATGCTAAAAAAGCGAGCTGAGTACTACAAATTCATGCGCGACTATGTCGAGTCACAGGGTTTCATAGAAGTTGCGACTCCCATTTTGGCAAATAGCAGCCCAGAGGGCGCGCGCGATTTCCTCATCCCGTCACGTATACACCCCGGCAAATTCTATGCCTTGCCCCAAGCCCCGCAGCAGTTCAAGCAGCTGCTGATGGTCGGCGGCCTGCCGCGCTACTACCAGCTGGCGGCGTGCTTCCGTGACGAAGACCCCAGGGCCGACCGCCTCTACGGTGAGTTCTACCAGCTCGACGCCGAGATGTCGTTTGTTGAGGATGGCGAGGAAGTGCGCAGCACCCTTGAACCGCTCATAAAAAGCCTCGTTACTGACTTTGCCGGCAAAAAACTGCTTGATGGTGACGTGCCGCGCATCCCGTACGCCGAGGCCATGGAGCGCTACGGCAGCGACAAGCCCGACCTGCGATTTGGCATGGAACTTATCGAACTTTCGGATGTATTTAAGGATTCGGAATTTGGCGTGTTCAAAAAAGCTGTCGCCGCGGGCGGAGCGGTCAAAGCCATTTGCGTCAAAGGTGGCGCTGGTTTAAGCCGCAGCCAGATCGATAGTTTTACCGATATCGCCAAAAGCGAGGGTGCTGGCGGCCTGGCCTACCTGACATACAAGGACGGTGAAGTCCAGTCGCCCATAGCCAAATTTATGAATGAAGTTGAACTCACCGAAGTAAAAAACCGTTCCCAGGCGGAAGACGGCGATGCCGTGTTCTTTGGTGCCGATACTCGCCACGTGGTACATAAAGTGCTTGGCCGGTTGCGCAGCGAATTTGCCAGCCACTTTGGGCTCAAAGATCCGGACACGGTTGCACTGTGCTGGATTATCGACTTTCCTTTCTATGAGCAAGACGAAAAGACTGGAAAAATGGACTTTGGCCACAACCCGTTCAGCATGCCCAAAGGCGGTGCGCACGCCCTAGACAGCACGGAAAACAAGCTCGAAATCCTAGCCGACCAGTACGACATGGTGGCCAACGGCTATGAAATCTGCAGCGGCGGCGTACGCAACCACAACCCCGAAGTGCTGTACAAAGTCTTTGGGCTGCTGGGTTTCACACCCGAGTACGTCGAGGAAAAGTTTGGAGCTATGCTGAGTGCTTTCAAATACGGTGCACCGCCGCACGCCGGCTGTGCCTTTGGCCTCGATCGACTTTTCATGGTACTCATGGGCGAAGAAAACATCCGCGAAATAGTCGCTTTCCCCAAAAACGGCAGCGGCCTAGACGTCATGATGAACAGCCCCTCAGCTGTCGATGAATCCCAACTCAAAGAGCTTTCAATTCACCCTGACATAGAGTAGTTATGGACAATGTACGATCACGGTCGGAAACCAGGAGAATTTTTTTAAAGTCTCTCTTGCACTATAAGCTGCAGGCAAGCGGTGGCACTGTGTTGGTTCCGTACTACAAATTTTCATGGAGGGAAACGAAAAATACGTGGCCGATATTATGGACAGCCATACTCATATTACTCATAAACATTGGAATACTTTTATTTTGTGTCGGCATATTTACCAAAGGTATTTCTCCGCTTAATCCGCATACTCAGCCTGATCCTCAAGATAAAGGTCCGTTCGTTTTCTCATATCTCGTTCTCTTGTTTGCAATCATGACTACCTATAAATTCGGACGTGCGATCCGAACGTTATGGGTCATGGCACGAGATGGACAGTTTGACGAAGGATTCCCAGAAAAGATCGATGCTAAAGCCTAACAAGGCAGGCGCGGCAGATTGCTTCGCGCGAGTAGACTGTTCGTAGTAGAATATAGGTGATAAAGGAGGGGTTATGCAGCATTTAGTGGCGGCGAAACAGCTTACGCCGGAAGTATTAAGCGAGCTTATGCAAAAGGCGGATGAGTACCGGAAACTTTTAGAAACACCGGAGGGCCGGAAGCAGTTGCGAGAGCTGTATCCAGATAAGATCGTTGCGACGCTGTTTTACGAACCATCTACCAGGACGCGCCTGAGCCACGAGTCTGCCGCGCAGCGGCTGGGCGCGGGCATCATCAGCACCGAGAATGCACTGGAGTTTTCATCGGCCATAAAGGGTGAAACCATAGAAGATACCGTGCGGGTGGTAGCAGGCTACGCCGATGCCATCGTCATTCGCCACAAAGAAACGGGCATCGTCGACCGAGCTGCTGCCGCTAGCCCCGTTTCGGTCATTAACGCGGGTGATGGCACGGGCGAACACCCCACGCAAGCCCTCCTGGACGTCTACACCATCTGGCGCGAAATGGGTACGCTAGAGGGGTTGAATGTTTTGATGGGCGGCGATCTTGCCCACGGCCGCACGGTGCGCTCACTTGCCCAAGTTATGAGTAATTACAAAGGGACAAGCTTTACCTTTGTGTCGACGCCGCAGCTGCAAATGGGCGATGACATAAAGGCGCTGCTGAAGGAACGCGGCGTGGCGTATACGGAAACCGATGATGTCAACGAAGCTGTCAAGCAGGCCGATGTGGTGTACTGGACTCGGCTGCAGAAGGAGCGGCTGGAAGATCCGACGCTGGAAGCGGGATTTGTCATAGACGAGACTGTTCTAAAGAACATGAAAGAGAAGTCGATTATTATGCATCCGCTGCCGCGAGTCAGTGAGATTACCGCTGGGGTAGATGCCGACCCACGCGCCGCCTACTTCCGCCAGTCGCACAACGGCGTGTATGTACGCATGGCACTCCTCGACCACCTGTTCCGCCAGAAGTAAGAGATGCCGGGTCTCGCCCCACAGGGCGACCTCCTTTTCTTGCCGCAAGAAAAGGAGGCAAAAGAGCTCGGCCAAAAGCTCCAACTCTCGGCAGAACTGTTGTTCGTTTCTACAACCGACGCGAGAACTCGTCAGGATTCACTTGCCACTGGCAACTGATTCCTTCCTCAAACAACTCGC
>JBGAVA010000005.1:0-54737 GCA_044228355.1 Saccharimonadales bacterium (SeqCode) | reverse complement strand
ACGCAAGAGACCCCAAGGCTGCTACACTAGCACTAGCGAAAGTGCATGAAAAGTCGCATTTGGGGTGAGATTTTACGAGGCACAAATCGGACAAATAGAATACGCTATACTGTAGCTCATGAAACTATATAGCTGGAATGTGAATGGCATACGGGCGGTTTTGAACAAAGGATTGCTGCAAAAGTTCATCGACGAGCACAACCCCGACGTACTGTGCCTGCAAGAAACCAAGGCCGAGCGAGGACAAGTTGTGTTCGATCTGCCGCAGTACGACGAACACTTTTTTAGTGCGGCGAAGAAAGGGTATAGCGGCACGGCCATCCTATCCAAGGTGAAACCCATCAGATACATAGATGGCTTCCCGGGTGAAATCATCGAAACATACGGCGTGACCGGTGACGCATACGGCGACCCAAATGCCGAGGGCAGGGTGATTGCTGCCGAGTTTGAAGACTACTGGGTCGTGACGTGTTACACACCAAATAGCAAAGGCGACTTAAGCCGCCTAAAACTGCGCTACGACCACTGGGACAAAGCCTGCCTGGCGTATCTGAAAATGCTAGAAACTGGCACCCTTGACAAGGACAGTCCTTGTCAGCCCAAGCCAGTGTTTTACTGCGGCGACATGAATGTGGCGCACCAGGAGATCGACCTCGCCAACCCCAAACCAAATGTCGGCAAACACGGCTTCACCGATGAAGAGCGCGAACGCTTTGGCGATTATCTCGCTGCCGGTTTCGTCGACACATTCCGCGCCGCATATCCCGATAAGGTCGAGGCCTACACCTGGTGGACACACTGGGCCAACGCCCGCGCCCGCAACATCGGCTGGCGCATAGACTACTGGCTCGCCTCATCATCCATCGCCCCCAGAGTAAAAAACCCACAAATCCACCCCGACGTCATGGGCAGTGACCACTGCCCGATCTCGATAGAGCTTTAGCAGAAAGAATACAGACAAACAGATAGCAGAAATTGAACAGATTTCAGGTAGCAGACGAGGCGCGTTATTTCTGCCATCTGATATCTGACACATTTCTGTTCGTCTGCCATCTGTTATGTCTGCTAAATTGACGCCTACCCGTTACGCCTGCCAGATGCTATGCTAGTAGTATGAAAAGAGACGTGGATTTTCTGTATGAGCTCGGCGCGCTGCGGCTAATAGACCGGCAGTGGCGGCGTTTTCACAGCCAAAACTTTGCCAACCTAGCCGACCATCACTTCCGCGTCGCCTGGATCGCCCTGGTGATCGCCGGCCGCGAAGGTGGCAGCATAGACACCGGCAAGCTAGTCAAAATGGCACTCGTCCATGACATTGCCGAAAGCCGCACGGGCGACGTCGACTACTTGTCACGCCAGTACGTTACCAAGGACGAAGCCGGCGCAGCACGCGACATGATGGAAGATACCAGTGTCGGCAAAGAGTTTTTGGCACTGCTCGAGGAGTACGAAAAACGCGAGTGTATAGAGGCCAAGATAGTCAAAGACGCCGATAACTTAGATGTCGATATGGAGCTCTGCGAACAAGCCATGCAGGGCAATGCGCTGCGCAAAACCTGGCAGTTCAACCGCCGCCTGGTGGCCGATACCAAACTCTACACCAAAACCGCCCGGCACATGTGGGACGAGATACAAAGCACCGACCCAGACCACTGGCACGCTGGCTCGCCCAAAAACCGCGTGAACGGCGGCGACTGGAAACCAGAAACGAATAAAGATTAACGATTGAAGATTAACGAAGGGGGTTTTGGATTCGTTTCTCGTTAATCGTTCCTCGTTAATCACTGTAGTGATAAACTGAACGCATGAATCCAGATCAATTTACCATCGCAGAGCACACTCTACAGGTTGGCCACGGCCACACCCTCTACATCCAAGATTGGGGCAACAAAAAGGCCAAAACGCCGATATTTTTCCTGCACGGCGGCCCCGGCAGCCAGTGCAAAGACAAGCATAAACTGCCATTTGACCCAAAAACTCAGCGTGTGATTTTCCATGACCAGCGGGGCAGTGGCAAAAGCACGCCGGCGGGCAAATGGCACCACAACAACACTCAAGAACTGGCAGCCGACATCACCAAAATAGCCGATTTTCTGAGAATTGATCAGTTTATCATAACCGGTGAATCGTGGGGCAGCACACTCGCACTCTACTACGCCCTGTGCGAGCCGCGCAGAGTAAAAGCTATCGTCGTTGGCGGCGTTTTCACCGGCTCACAAGCCGAGATAGACTGGCTGGACAAGGGTATGTTCCAGACGCATTTTCCAGATGCCTGGGACCGGTACCTCGCGGCTACTCCGAAAAGTCACCGGGATGACCCAAGCGCCTACCACATGGCACAAGTGCTCGGCAGTGATGCTGAAGCAGCCAAAAAGTCGGCGCTCGCCTACGGTGAGCTCGAGGGGAGTGTCATGAGCCTTGATGATAGTTATCTCCCTACAAACCCCGATGAATTTGAGCCGGCTAGCATGATCATCGAGATGCGCTACCTGGCCAAACGCTGCTTTCTGCCTGACCGGTTCATCCTCAAAAATGCCAGCAAGCTCAAGATGCCGGTATACATCGTGCAGGGCAGGTATGACTTTGTCTGTCCACCCAAAACCGCCTATGAACTGAGTCAAACGGCACCAAACGCGCAGCTCACCTGGACCATCAGCGGCCACCGCAACGAACACGAAAATACCACCGCCAAACGCCTGATCTACAAGCATCTCACCGAAGGCGAGTGATGGCGAAGACAGCGTGTATCGTCTATGGATTTGCCGAAGGTCCGCGTCACGGACGCAGGATGCGGCAAGCACTCTTAGACCATGGCTACCAGCTGGTCAAAAAACCAAGGCACGCCGACCTAGTCATCGCTCACTCGGGCGCACACCTGCAGATACACGTCCCAAAAAACGGCCAGCAGGCCCTCATCATAGATGCTTCCTGCAACACCGGCCGCCATGTGTTCGATAACGCCCTCCGGCACATCTGGTACGACCTGGTGCATGTGCTCGGGAATGGTCAGGTGCAGTACTACTGCTGGAAAACCTGGTGGAACGCCGTCTATTTCTTTGCCCGGCCGCTACCCGCCGTGCAAATGTACCGCCGCATACGTCTGAGAGCGTACCGTCCGCTGCGTTTTGCCGGCAAAGCCACTATCACGCAGGGTGATGATCGTTCGTGGTATAACCCCGAGACGCTCCCCGTACACGAGATCGTCTTCATGAGCGGCGACCACGATGATTGCTGGCGCCACCCCGACCGCTACCTCGACCTTGTCGAAACACGGTCGTAGCCCTTCCGTCTTCCGTCTTCCGTCTTCCGTCTTCCGTCTTCCGTCTTCCGTCTATTTCAGGCTATACTGAACGCATGATCTCACCTGAAACCGAGGCAATATTACGTCGACTACTAGCCGAGCAGCCAACGTACCGGCCAGAGGCAGCCATACTCGAAAAGCTGGGGAGCATAGATTTCACCTGTTTTGTGGGCGCAACCTGCATGGGTAAGACAACGCTCATGGATGCACTCGTCGCGCTCGACTCCACACGCTACGGTAAAACGCGCAATTTCACCACTCGGCCGCCTCGCGCCGATGACGACCCGAAGCGCTACTATTACTACGAACACAGCGACGCCGGACTGGCTCCGATCCTCGAGCGCATCGCTCACCGCCAGAACCTCCAGCACAACATAAACCCCTACACCCTGACCATGTACGGCGGCGAGGTAGCGGACTACCCACACCCGCACAATATGGGCGATATATTTGCCAGTTCCGTAGACGGATTTCGGCAGCTGGGCTTCGGCAAGCTGCGCGTTTTCTCGGTGGTAACCGACCCGGACGCATGGCTTCGGCGTATCGAGGAGCGCTTTCCGGCCGGCCACCCACACCGCCAGGCCAGGCTGCAGGAGGCAGCCGATAGCTTGACCTGGTCGCTTGCCCAAACTGCACCCGACCACGCCTGGGTTATCAACCCCCCAGGGCAAGTCCAAGTTGCGGCCACCTCTGTCGATTCACTCATCCGCGGTGAAAAACCGGCAGACCAAGCCGAAGCCCGCAGCCTTGCAGAGGAATGCCTGGAACGCGTTCGCGACCTACTCAAATAACGTTCAACGACCAAATCTCAACGCGCAACAAACTATCAACAACCAACTGTCAGTAGGCAACGTTGATCGTTGATGAGTTGATTGTTTGTTGATAACTTGATCGTTGGATGTTGCCCAGCGGTGTATTGTACGGTATAACGTGAGTATGACAAGCCAAAAGAAATTCGCTGTTTTCGATATAGACGGTACCCTCATTCGCTGGCAACTTTACCATGCCGTCGTGCATAAGCTCGGTAAGGCGGGACAGCTTGCGCCTGGTGATTTCGAGGCGATTAATGCCGCACGCATGGAGTGGAAAAACCGGCGGACCAACGAAGGTTTCCACCACTACGAGGAACTACTGGTCGAGCGTTTCAAGGCCGCGCTGCCGCGGACGGACCCGAGCATCTACGACGAGATCATTCAGGAAGTGTTTAGCGAATACAAAGATCAGATCTTCACCTACACCCGCGACCTGGTAGCCAAACTGAAAGAGAAGGACTACTTGCTCTTTGCCATTAGTGGTTCGCCGCAAGAGGTCATAGAGCTACTCGCCAAACATCACGGGTTCGATGACGCCATCGGCGGCAGCTTTGAGCGCGCCGACGGAAAGTTTACCGGCGAGTACACGACCCCGATTTTCGATAAAAAGGCCGCGCTGGGCGCACTGGTCGAAAAGCACGGCGCCACCTACGAGGAAAGCTACGCTGTGGGCGATAGCGCCAGCGACGCCGCCATGCTAGAAGCCGTTACGCACCCCATAGCCTTCAGCCCAGACCAAAACCTCTACAAAATTGCCCAGGAACACAACTGGCCCATCATAGTAGAACGCAAAAACGTTATCTACGAGCTATGACATGAGAAAGATGTATGGAGAATGGAGAATGACGTATGAAAGACCCTAGCCCAATACAACATTCGTCATTCGCCATACCTCATTCACTATCGTACTGGCAGAAACAAGGTGAAAAAGCGCTGTTTCCTGATCTGTTGTGGGCGCGGCCCGAAGTGAAAAGTGCTGCCGGCAAGCTACTAATAGTGGGCGGGCATGCCCAGAGTTTTGCCGCCCCGGCCGAAGCCTACTCGGCCGCCGAAAAGACTGGCGCAGGCACGGTGCGCGTGCTGCTACCTGACTGTCTCGAAAAAACCGTCGGCAAGCTTTTCCCGGCGGCCGAATTCGCACCCAGCAACCCCAGCGGCGGCTTTGCCATGCGAGCCCTGGCCGAAGTCCTAGCGGCAGGGCAGTGGGCAGATGGCGTCCTCCTGGCTGGCGACCTGGGGCGCAACAGCGAAACGACCGCCATGCTCGAAAACTTTGCCGGCAAATACACCGGTCAGCTAACCATCGCCAAAGACGCCGCCGATTTTTTCTGCACGCAACCGCAAAGCATCCTGGCTCGACACCATTCCCACCAAAGCGAAGGGACCACGCGAGATATGAGCCTACCGGGATCCTTCGACTTCGCTCAGGATGACAAAAACAGAACCTTACTTGTTATTAGCCTGGGGCAGCTGCAGAAGCTTGGGCAATCGCTGAAGTTGCCCTACGCTTTTACCAGCGACCTCGGCATGCTGCAGCTCGTCGAACTGCTGCATGAGCTCTCGACGACCCACCCCAGCCTATACATCATCACCCGGCACCAAAACCAGTACGTCGCAGCAGTGGCAGGGCAGCTATGCACTAGCCCAGCGCCCATCGAAAAACCCATCTGGCGCGTCACCGCAGCGGCCTCCGCCGCCACCTGGTGGCTCCAAAACCCCGCCAAACCCTTCGAAGCCCTCGCTAGCAGTTTTGTGTCATAAATCACATTGCATAGCGAAGCATAATCGCTATAGTGAGACCATGCAGCAAGTGACGCACCTGCACACCTATCGTGAGACACCGTCACTTGAAGCCCTCCCCGCATCAACTCTCAAAGGTTTCTTGAGAGAAATACCCGAATCTCCAACTCCAGCTCAGCTCCTTGAGCGTGCACAGATCGAGACCGAATTGGCGCTTCATCCCGACTTGACAAGGGAAGAGCACTTACGATATCAGAAGCTACGTATTGCCACTGACGAGGAGCTCGGTACGGCAAACCTTGATATAAGTCGTGTAAGCCACTGCGTGGGATATGTTTTTCTGCCCATAGTCCTGAGGCTGGGCGATACCCCAGAAAAAAGAAATGAAGAAATGTATAGACGAGCTGGTGCACTATTGGACGTGTGTGAAGATAATTTTCGTAAACTCCCGAGGCTTGCGCTTGGCGTCGCCTCCGAGCTGCTCTTTGACCTGAGTATGCGCGCCGTACCATCGCTGACCCGCGAAGACCGAGGTTTTACATTTGAAGGAGAAAAACTCTGCTGGGATGCACTCCTCACGCAACGTATGAAGGGTGGAAAATCTCTGCGATACAAAGTACAGATCAAACATGATAACCCCTCGGCAAGCTATCACTCAGACATTGTTGTGGTTCAGGCAAATCCTGTAGACCTTTTTCGGGTTAAGAAACGACTGTTCGTCGATTTTGTACGCCTAGCACTACCTGGCAGCCCCTCGAAACATGCCGAAATGGATAAATTTGAAGGCAGGGTATACACATTTCGCAATGCGTTAGCAGCCCATGGTCCATCACGCCTGAAGGCGGCAACGGCAAGGTGTATGCTTGATCAAGCAGCATAGTATAGCTTCCGAGCGGCCGCTTTTGCTATAGTATCATTAATGAAAAAACACAAACGGAATGATAGGTTAGTTGACAAGTGGAGTTTTGTACATATGGTGAGCAGCGGGGTGCTGACGTGGCTGATTGGGCCAGTGTATGCCTTTGCGATTGTGACGCTGTGGGAACCTCTTGAAATATTTGTACTTTCGCCACTGCTAGCCAAACGAGGCATAATATTCGGCTACGAAACCTGGCGCAATTCACTTTCGGACATTGTCTTCAACACCATCGGCATTGTCTTTGCATACTTCATAGTAAATTCTTAGCAGATGCATTAATCCTCGCACGGAATATTTGTAAATCCTATCTTCGCGTTTGAGTATATTTGGTGTTATAATATATGTGATATGGTTTGGATTCGAATTATTGATAGTCGGGACGTTAAAAGCGCATGAGCAAACGATTGGGCCCACCCGCTACGCCTACCCTTCGTTTTGATATGTCACGCCCGCTCGGCGACGTATCTAATGAGGTAGTTCAAGGCCAATTAAGCACATGCATCCATCCTGCGTTAGAACAACGCGAGCTTCAGCAAATTCATCCGGGTAGCTATAACGCTCCTTCACCTCAGCTGGAAATTCTGAGTAATCGCTACTATCCCGAGAGACTCTCAGACAAGATAGCTAGGCTATTAGTACTAGAGGATGTTCGAGCAGCAATAGAAGAACGCACCAAAGATAGCACAGTGAGCTCACCGCTTCGTATAGGTTCCGTTTCGGGCTGGGCAGGCAGGGACGGCAGAGGTAACGTACGATTCGGCTATTCTACCCTGGACACCGACTGTCAGCGTGAGCATGCTGCGGTTCGAGAGATTCTAGGTGGCTTCGGTTTACAAATGTACGACAACACACAGCCAGAGATCATTATGGTACTGGGGCAGCTGAAAGGTTGTGATAAGTTGAGAACCGTACAAGCAATCATGGACAAACACAAGCCGGAAGAGTTATTCGTTGACCCAGGTATTTTCAGCATATCAAAGATGTTTCGCATTGCTCCGGCCTAGCCGCAGGCATACAAAAAAGACTGCCGCTGGCAGTCATTTTTGTATGGTGGGCAAGGAGGGAATCGAACCCTCAATCCGTAAGGAACACGATTTTGAGTCGTGCGCGTATACCAATTCCGCCACTTGCCCGGCAAATTACTATAACCATAAGCAAAACCCATGGTCACCAGAGGTGTATTGTACTATACTTACATATGAAACGCGAGTGGGCGGCTGTCTGCTGGCGTGTATATGCGTATGAGCACAAACCCGCTTTTCCCAGACAATCCCATTCGACCAGAACCGGCCGATAGTGCCGCCGTGGAGCTCATACGGGCCAAGGTCAGCCGCGCCTACGGCGAGGAGCCGCCAGCAGCCGAAGAGCTAGCCGAGGTCAAACGGGCCAAGACTCCCAGCAAACACCAGTTGTTCATGCAGGATTTGGCCCGGTCCGGAAAAAACCTGGCAGAGATTCAGGTTGCTTGGCACCACTATTACTCTGGCTTACCAGATGCCGAGAAGCGCGAGGTATGGGACGAATTCTACGCCGCAAACCAGCACACTCCCTACCAAAAACTGTTCCAGAAGCAGCAACCAGTGGCCTCACGCAGCCGAATCGCCGCGCCCGAACCCGCCGCAACACCAAGCCACATGCCGCCAGCAGTCGAAGATCACCACCTAACCACAACTGCCAGCGGTATAACCATCGGCGACCACAGCGCCGCTCCCACTAGCCACACCAAGCCGCAGCACGCCAGCCACCACCGAAAACGCCCAGCCAAGAAGGCCAGTGAGCTCATGCGGCGGACACGTGTCGGCCGGCGGATCGTCGATTCTGAAAAAACCGCCAAAGTACTGGCCATAAAGAATCGCATCCAACACAAAGTCAGCGCCGGCGGGAAACTGAAAGCCAAACACCACATGCAGTCTCTGTTGTTCGGGCTGGGTATGGGCAGTGTAGTTCTGCTCATTTTACTTTTCAGCTTTTTCAATGAGTACATCATCACACCGTTCATTACACCCAGCGCAAACGCCAAAGACATACCGGTCATCATCACCGATATAACCAACGCGCAGGCCGCCAACCCCACCGTCATCGTACCCAAGATTGGCATCCAGATACCGGTAGATTTTACCCTGCAAACCACCGATGAAAAAACCGTCGAGAACGCACTGAATAACGGCGTCGTTCACTACGCCAGCACCGTGCTACCAGGACAAAATGGCAACACCGCTCTGTTTGGACATTCCAGCCAAAACATATTCAATAACGGCAAGTACAAATTTGCCTTCGTGCGCCTGCGCGAGCTCACTACCGGCGATATTTTCTACATCACAAACCAAGGCAAAGCCTACGGCTACCAGGTGTTTGCCAGAGAGATTGTGCCGCCCAGCCAAGTCAGTGTACTGGGCGACACCAAGGGTGAACTGGCCACCGCAGTACTCATCACCTGTGACCCACCAGGCTTCAGCACCAATCGTCTCGTGGTGTGGGGGAAGCAAATCAGCCCCAGCCCCAGCCAGAACACCACTGCGACCCAGCCGACTGTGGCAGAACCGCAAAAGATTACCAGTAACGGCCCGACACTCTGGACGCGCATGTGGCGAAACATCCAGTTCTGGCGCTAAACCCTCAGAAAAAGATAGACCCGCTAGGGTAGAACCAACGGCGTACTCATCAGCTGCGTGCCAGCACCTGAGGATTTAGTCGTAATGACCGAACGGAAATCGGGCGAGAAGCAAACCGCCCAGTCGGGCAGAGCAGCCTGTAGTGTCTGGGAATTGAGATTATCGTAGTCAAACACCACCAGCTGGCCGCCGCTAACATACAGCAGCCGATTGCCGTCCATCCACTGCGCGTGAGTCTGGGGCTTGTCGAGCGGCTGGCTCGCCTGGAATGCTGCGGCCTGGTCGCGCTCGGCATCGTAGATAGCAAACTGTTGGCCATTTTCGACAGCTATAAACTGGCTGGTGGAAGAAAAGGCGACGTAAGTGGGCTGGGCCAGCTTCAAAAACCGGATCGGTGCGGGCAGCGCGGTGACAGTCGGCGACCAGCCATCAAACGGATTGCGGTAGACATGCGCACCCTTTTGGACATCGCTGCCGACCACCACATACCAGTTGCTGCTGTAGCGAGCTATATCCAGCAAATATGCGCTGGCCGGCGCGGGCAACCGGCGGATAACCCGCACTCGATTGTCTTGCTGTAGTACGATACTCACCTGACCGGGAACCGCCTTACCGCTGGGCGGTGTGTCGGTGGCGTACAGCACCGTGTTATCACCAGACGTCTTGTACGCCAGAACGTGCTGGAGCGGCACGGCGGATGGCGCAGCACCGTTTAGCGCCACTGTGCGCAGAATCTTGGTTTCGGGGTTGTAGGCATAGAATTGGGTCGGCTTTTTGTTGAATAAACTGAGCTGGTCGGCCGCACCAAGGCCAAGTTCGCGGGAGATATTCCGGCTGCCAGCCACGTTCTGCCGGTCGAGCATAATGTATTCCAGGCCGGCGCTCTCTGCCGTTGTAAACCCGTGCTGCAACAGCACATGGCGGTTATCGTCTGACCACTCCAACACTTTCCAGGTATGCGCTGCCGTGCTGGGCGTCACGATGCCACTCGGGATGTTCAGTGTGCTAGCCACCGGCTTCAGCGCATTACCCAGGTCGTACACATAGACTTGTTCCGGCGGCTGAGCGCTATCCGCCAGCACAACCCACCGTCGGTTCGGACTTTGCGTCAGATAACTGAGTGTGCTGCTAAATGTCGCCAGCGGTGAAGACGTCAGCGTTTTCGGGAACAGAAACGGGTAATCAAACCGCTGCACATCACCGCCCAACACCATTACTTGATGTTCCCAGTCGCGGTAGCCGTCGCGGCTCAGCCGAATCGTGTACACGCCGCTACGAAAGTTTAGTTTAGTATTCGTTCTCTCTTTCTTAGGCTTACCGTCTACGGTAATAGTCGCTCCGCTTGGCTGCGTCGAAACAAACACAAAGCCGCACTTGTCGACCTCACCCTTGCCATCCACGCAGTAGCCATCCGTCACCGATAGCAAAACCACGCTGGCAATAGCTATCGCGAGCGAGACCAGGCCGTAGCTCACAAATAGCACGATGCGATTCAGCCGTTCTTTTCTGGGATCGAGAAAATCCATGTGTGTACAGTATACCCCCGAAGGCGCAGCGTCAAAAGCGTTGGCCTAGCTTTCGGCGGAAGATTCGTCAAAAAACCAGAAAACCTCTTGCGCTTTCTCAACCAAAAGCGGTATGATGACAGCATACTACTCGGGTGTGCAAGGAAAACAGAACAATTCTCGATGGAAAAAAACGTACTACAGATGAATGGGAAAGCTTACGATGCAGTTACCGGTCGCCGGATAGATGGCCTTGTGCCACCTAAGAAGGCCACCCTTAAAGCCGCCGCTACATCGGCCAGCCCGGCCGCTAGCAAGGTGTCTGCCAAAGCCAGACAAACCAATCACGCTGCCTACCGCCAGCCCCAGCACGCCCAGACCCTCATGCGCCGCGCCGTCAAAAAACCAACCACCGGCCTAAAGAAACAGCTGCACGTTCACCAAGCCATCTCGCACGCTCCAGCGCAGACCATCGCCGTGAAACACGTTGCCAGCCACGTCGATTCAACTCGTTTGCGCCGCGCCGAATCCACGGAAAAACACGCCCAGGTCAGCCGGTTTAACCCGCCGTCAGTCGTGCCGGTAACATTCACGGCCGTACCCGTGAAACACGCCCCGCAGGACATCCCTGGCACCGAACCGCCGACACCGGTCGTACCGCCGCCCACACCCACCAACACACCGCCCGATATATTCGAGCAAGCCATCGCTAACGCCACTCATTTTGTCGATGTAGCCGAGCACAAAACTCATTTCAAGAAAAAGGCTCGCCGCCACGCCCTCACCATGACCGCCGGCGTTTTTGCGCTGCTCATGCTCGGCAGTTTTTTGACCTACCAGAACACACCGACGCTGCAAGTTAAGGTGGCTGGTGTCGTAGCCGGTGTTTCAACACGTATGCCCGACTTCAAAGCCGCCGGTTTCAGTTATGAAGGCGTTTCCGGCAGTGGCACAAAAGTAGTCTACCGCTTCAAAAGTCCCTTAGCCCACTACCAGCTAGTCGAACAGTCCACCAACTGGACGGGCCAGGAGATGATAGACCAGGTTTCCTCCGTCGCTGCCAATGGCACACCAAACTACACCATACTCACCGTCGGCAAACGGACTGTTTATAAGTTCAATGACCGCCACGCCACCTGGGTGGCCAATGGCACCTGGTACCAAGTACACGGCAGCCAACCCCTCAGCGACTCTCAGCTCACCGCCCTCGTCCAGAATAGCTAACACCCCCTTAACTCTTACCCCGTAACTCTGTATACTTGGGGTATGACACACATTCGCACCCGATTCGCCCCCAGCCCCACGGGCTATATACACGTCGGCAATGTCCGCGCAGCACTGTTTCCGTGGCTCCTAGCGCGCCAGCAGCAGGGGACGTTTATCCTCCGCATAGAAGATACCGACCAAGCCCGGTTCGTAGAAGGCGCTACCGACCTCATCCTCGACACGCTCACCTGGCTGGGTCTTACCTGGGACGAAGGCCCCCGCGTCGGCGGCCCACATAGTCCGTACCTCCAAACCGAGCGCCGCGATATCTACCGCGCCTGGGCCCAAAAACTCATAGACAAAGGTCTCGCCTATGCCGACCCATACACACCCGAGCAAGTCCAAGCCTTCCGCGAAGAAGCAAAGGCCGCCAAGCGGGCATTCCTGTACCGAGATTACCGCCCCGAATCCGCCGAGCAGCAGACGCCCGCCTGGGATGGCACGCAGCCACTCCGTTTCAAGGTGACCGATATCAAACGCTACACCTGGCACGACCCGGTCATGGGCGAACTCACCGCTGGCCCCGAAGCACTCGATGATTTCATCCTCATGAAAGCCGACGGCTTACCGACGTACAATTTCGCTCACATCGTCGATGACGCCGAGATGGGCGTCACCCACGTCATACGCGGGCTTGAATACATCAGTTCTATCCCGCGCTATCTGAGTCTCTACGAAGCACTGGAGCTTGAGGTGCCTGTGCTCGCTTGCTTGCCGCATATCATGGCGCCCGATGGCAAAAAAAAGCTCGGCAAACGCGACGGCGCAAAAAGCGTCACAGACTACCGCACCGATGGCATCCTGCCCGAAACAATGCTCAACTTTCTCGCGAGTCTCGGTTGGAATGACGGCACCGAACAGGAGCTGTTTAGCCGCGAGGAGCTCATAGACAAATTCAGCCTAGAGCGAGTTCAGAAGAGCGGGGCACGGTTTGACGAAACCAGGTTGCTGTGGATGAACGGGCAGTGGATTCGCCGCCTCGAGCTCGATGATCTCTATACTCGCTGCGAACCATACTGGCCCGTCGAAGCAGCTAACGCCGAAGCATCTTACAAGAAACGAGTACTCGGCCTCGTTCAAGACCGGCTGAAAACCCTCGCGGAGCTGCCCATGATGACACGCTACTTTTTTGCCGAACCAAGTGAAGACCGCTCGCTCATAACAGATAACAAACAGCTGAAAAAACTGGAACGAAGTGAAATCGACACTCTAATCACCGCCGCGCATGCCAAGCTGAGCGGAGTAGAGCAGTGGGGTGCCGAGCATATCCAGCAAGCCCTCAACGAGCTGCTCGAAGAAACTGGCCAAAAACCCGGCGCCCTTTTTAGCCTCATCCGTATCTACACCACTTGGGCACCGTTCAGCCCCGAACTCCCCGCCACCCTCGCCCTCCTGGGCAAAGAAAAAACCCTTGCACGATTAGCCTAAAGATTCCCTCATTGGTTATGCGTGCTTTGGGGGCTTTTCGTAAACTCGGTCAACAACAAACGGCAATACATCTCCTGCCAAATTAGGAAAACGCTGTGTCGAGTCAATCTCGAGCGCGGAATCTCCCGGCTCACACCTGACATAGTAACGGCTGGGCCAGTAACGAACACCCTCTGGCTTCTCGCCGAGCAGGGCATAGTACGTTCCCGGATCTGTCTCGAGCGTAAGCTCACCAAGAGCAAGACGCGGTACAACCCTACGTAGCACCGCGCCAATGAGGTAGCTGTTGCTTGAAGCTGTTAGGTTATTACCGGTTGAGCCAATAGCCACACGGGGATTCTCAAGAAATAACTGAGCAATCTCCTGGGCAACCGTGAGGCGCCTTTTAATCTCGGGTTGTTGGGTTGGTTGCCTACGACTGGCATATTCAGTCACTCCCTGCACGAACGGAAAATGTTCGACAAGCCGTGCAAGCACATCAGGAGGCAAAAAACCACGCACATTTGTAAGACCAAGAGTGGTTTCTTCCCTTTGGCTACGGTTACGAGCTTTGACGCTAATACCGGGAATGGCAGCTTTTCGTAGGGCAGCAACAATATCCGAAACCGACATACTGACTCGCTCACCATCCACCTCTGTTGCTTCTAGTAATGCTTCGATTTCACCCACTTGCACATTCGTGTCGGGAGTCTGTGTACGGCGATAAAGCATATACGCAACCGCGACAACAGCGCCAACCTTCACTGGTGAGGGTATTGTATGTATTGCCTCTAGAGTTGCTTCAAATGGCACCTGCTGCCTACGCGGCTCACCGTCCTTCATGCTTAGAGTGTACCTAGAATATGACAATTTCAGCAATAAACTCGAGTTTGCTACAATAGTGCTTATGATTAGCGACTTTCTTGGGGCGGATGGGCCGCGCCGTCCAAAACCAAAACGTATCGAACCGCTGGAGCAGGAACCTCGACGTTCCATTCACGAGCTCGCGGCCGAGCATGAGGCTGCCGAGGCTGCCGGAGTGGCAGAGCAGGCGCCCGAACAAGCGACCGCAGTAGTAGCCGAGCACACGCCAGAGCCGTACGACACGCCCAGCCAAGAAACGCTACAAAACGAAAATGAAGTTGAAACTGCCTCTGTAAATAACCCATCCCAGGTGAAAAGCCGTACCGGATTTTTCAGTGCACGCTGGACGCTTAGCAAGAAATGGACGGTTGTAGCAGCCACTTTGTCCGTACTGCTCATCGGCGGGGCGGCGACGTTTGCCTACCTCAGCCAGCCGAGAGGCCAGGGCGGGGTATTCAAGAATGCCAAAGTTACCTATGTACCCAAAGACACCCGCGTCCCAAATACGCTGACCGGACGGCTGGTTGACCCCGCCATAAACCAGCGGCCCGTCACCGGCGTCATGATAGAAAATAGCCAGGATGCGCGGCCGCAGAGTGGGCTTGACCAGGCCGGTGTGGTGTTTGAAGCCATCGCCGAGGGCGGCATCACTCGCTTTCTGGCACTGTTTCAAGACACCCAGCCAGATTATCTCGGCCCGGTACGCAGCGCCCGCCCGTATTACGTCCAGTGGTGTATGAGCTTTGACTGTGCCTACGCTCACGCTGGCGGCAGCCCGGAAGCACTCGCTAACATTCGCAGCTGGGGCACCAAAGACCTCAACGACGCAGTCGGGTACTTTTGGCGAGTTTCGTCCCGTTACGCCCCTCACAATCTGTACACTTCACTTGGGAAGCTCAACGAATACGAAGCTGCCCGCGGCTACGGCGCGCCAACTTTCACCGGTTTTGCCCGCAAAAAAGACCAGGCTTACAAAGCACCCGCACCAGCGACATCCAGCAAAACCAAGCCAGCTAAATCAACCACGCCAGCCGATACCCGCACCGCCGCCTCAGGCATAGACTTTGCCATCTCGAGCGGCCTGTTTAACGCCCATTTCGACTACGACGCTGGGACAAACAGCTACCGTCGCAGCCAGGCAGGTGCGCCGCACATGGTGGTTGACAGTGCTGGCAACCAGACTCAGATAAGCCCCAAGGTAGTCGTGGGACTGGTCATGAGTTACGGTGTCGCTGCCGATAAGCACTCGCAGTACGGCTCCACCGGTAGCGGTCAGGCGTTCATCTTCCAAGACGGTACCGTCACGGAGGCCACCTGGGCCAAGGCTGACGTAGCCGGCCCGCTCACACTCAAGGATGCTGCTGGCGCAGACATACAGCTCAATGCCGGCCAAACCTGGCTAACCGCTCTCTCTGGTGCTAACCTCGTAACCTACCGCTAACTATGGACTTTTTCAATACATACCGCCGCCAAATCAATACCAAAGCCTTTCTGATACTGCTGGTTTTCCAGCTACTGGTGATGGGCTGCGGTTGGCTGCTTTACGCCAGCCACCGGGTCGGCACCACGCAAATCCTGGCTGCTATGTCGGTCTTGGCTCTCTGCGGCTCTGCGCTGTTCGCACACATGATTAGCCACGCCACCACCGAACCGCTCCATATGCTTTGGCAGGCAATCCAGCACGTCGCGCCCCACGGCGAGGCTCAGCCAGCACCAAAAGTAGAAACGCTGAAAGCCGGGCAAGAACTGGTCTCTAACCTGGTCAATCACATCTACCAAATGGCTAGTGTCGTCGACGGAGTCGAAAAGACCAACGCCAAAAAGATCCAAGATATCCATACCAATTTCGTGGCCAATTCGCTGCCGCTACCGCTCCTGGTACTCGACAAAAACGACACCGTTGTCTACGCCAACGAGGCTGCCACCAGCTACTTCGCCGTCCCCCTCGACGAGCTCCAAGATAAAAACATTTACACCGCTCTCGATATGTCTTTCTCGGACGATCAAACGCTGAACGCGTGGCTCAAAAAAGCCCGCACCAGCAGTGTCACGGCTCGCAGCCGGTGGGAGCGTGTTCGTGTCGGCCTGCCGGGACAGAACAATGCCAAGCAGTTTGACTTGGCCGCCCACTACAACCAGGGCAACCCCATGGGGTATGAAACCATGCTGGTACTGTTTGACCACACCGAGGTTTACAGCCAGGATGACCAAGCCATGAGCTTCGTCGCCCTGACCGTCCACGAACTCCGCACCCCGCTTACCTTACTCCGTGGCTACATAGAGGTTTTCGATGAAGAACTCGGCCCGCAGCTCAACACCGAGATGCAGGGCTTTATGAAGAAAATGGACGCTGCCGCGCAGCAGCTTACCGCCTTCGTCGATAACATCCTGAATGTCGCCAAGATAGAAGATAACCAGCTCACCCTGCAACTCCACGAAGAAAAATGGGAAGATGTCCTCCGTGCCGTCGTGAACGACCTGCGACTGAGAGCCGGCGTCCGCGGCGTAACCATCAAGGCAAATGTGGCCCGCGACCTACCCACCGTTGGGGTCGACCGCTACAGCATCTACGAAGTCGTTGCCAATCTACTCGACAATGCCATCAAATATTCCAAAGGCACCAAAGAAGTTCACCTAAACGCCATGCTGAACAAAGACGGCTTCGTCGAAACAAGCGTGAAAGATTTCGGCCTCGGTATCGACGCCTCAATCTTGCCGCACATATTCGACAAATTCTACCGCAACCACCGCAACCGCGCCCAGATAGGCGGCACCGGGCTCGGCCTGTACCTTAGCCGCGCCATCGTGCAAGCTCACGGCGGCCAGATATGGGTAAACAGCAAAGTTGATGAGGGCAGCACCTTTACCTTCACCGTCTCACCCTATGCCAAACTTGCGGCCAACGGCAAAACAGGCGATACTAGTGGCATAACCCGCGGTGCACACGGCTGGATAAAAAATCATTCATTCTACCGCGAGTAAAGGAAAAGCATGGAACCAGATACCCACCTCACGTCGCCCACACTGAAAAAGGTCCTTTGTATTGAAGACGAGCACTTCATCAGCGAGCTGTATGCCCGGGCGCTGACCCGTGCCGGCTACGATGTCGATGTTCAGCTGGACGGCCAGAAAGGCCTGGCTGCCGCCCAGACCGATGCTTATGACATCATCCTGCTCGACCTCATGGTGCCGAACATCACCGGCATAGAAGTGCTGCGCACCCTGCGCGACCCGCGCCAGACACCCAAAATGCACGCTAAGATTATCATTACGACCAACCTGGAGCAGCGCGATGACGTCCGGGCCGACATAGAGCACCAGGCCGACGGCTACCTCGTGAAAGCCGAAATCACCCCCCGCCAGCTAGTCGAATTCCTGGGCAAACTCGAACCCCAGGCGTAGGGTGTGGACGGCAGAGGCTTGTTCTGCCTAGTGAGGTGAAATGGTCCTCTGTTGTTTTGCCATCCCGGGTGGATCGGAGGGTTGAAGGTAGAGGTTGGACATTGGACGTTGGACATTGGACGTTGGAAGTCGCTGATTCCAATAACTCAGACGTACGTCTAGGTTATTGGAATGGAGTGGTGCTAGTTGGGGGTTGTTGGTGGGAGAGCAGAAGCATGCCCCTGTCTGCCGACAGGCAGGCGCGCCCCGAAAATCCTGTGGTCAAAACAACACTATGCAGATTGTAACCATGAGCGTATATTGAATAGTCCAGCCATGTGAGGACTGGTCAGTCCATGGTCTTTACCTCACAGACTACATTTCAGGCAATCACACTTCGGTCACTGTGCGCCTTCACTACAACCAGATTCCTTAAACGGGCAGGGGTAGACGGTCCCCTTTAAGTCACAGGCATCTATAAAACCCACAAATCCGCCGCTAGAGCTCTCTCTGGCGTTTTTGTCGTCTCTCTTATCTCATAACTCTTAGCTCTACCACAGGAGGCTCCCATGACCCAAGTTATCAACCAAACAGTCAACGTCAACGCCGTCTATTTCTCTGGCAGCGACATGCGAACATTCCCGCGCGAGATAGAGTACGGCGGCAGGGCAGTGACATTCGCGAGTGGCCTGCGCTACCTCGTCCAGCGCGGCGCCGAAGCCCTGCAGCTCTTCGACATGAGCAGCGACGACGGCCTCGTCTACCGCCTGAGCCGCCGCGGCGACCACTGGACACTACTCGCGACAAAAGGAGCAACCGTATGAAGACCAGACAGTATCTTCACGAAGACCTAGCGCAGATCCAGCGATATTTCCCAGGGGCGCGCACGGTACACCTGAAAACACCATTTGACCTCACGCCTAAGCCCCGGCGCATCATGGTCGATATGTTCCGCGAAGAACCAATCGTCGCCCATAGCTGGAAAGGCAGGCTACGATGGATGGTTTAGCATATATTTCAGACTTCGGCATAGATGAATACCACGGTTCTCAGGCTTCAGTCTCTGGCAGGGTTGGCAGCTCTGCTGGCAAGCAGGCCAGCCGGCCTGAAAGCGTGGTGATACACAAGGGATTTCCAAACCCTGCCGCCGAACGCGGGCGCACACCGCTCAGCCTTGACCGGCTACTCATACGCTCACCGAGCAGTACGTACTTTTTCCGTATCCGCGGTCATTACTGGCACGACCACGGTATATACGACGGCGATATCGCCGTCGTCGACCGGGCCCGTACTCCCACCCCGGGTAAAATCGTCATTGCCATAACAGATACCGGAGAGCTCGTTCTAGACGAATGGGGTAAAACCCGCCTCGAGCAACTCTGGGGCGTCGTAACCGCCACCATCCACCAGTACGATCGTAGGTAGTAGACGGTGGAGGGTAGAAGGTAGGGCACAGCCTTTAGGCCACCGGGCAGGCCTGCCTGTCGGCAGACAGGCGCGAGAGCCTGCATTCTTCCGGCAACAGTGAAATGACGAAAGTAGGTGAAATATGTATGCCTTGATAGATAGCAACAACTTCTTCGTGAGCTGCGAGCGGCTCTTCCGCCCTGACCTCGCACACAAACCCGTCGTCGTGCTCAGCAGCAACGACGGCTGCGCCATTTCGCGTAGCGCCGAGGCCAAAGCGCTTGGCGTCAGCATGGGCGAACCCGTTTTCAAACTCCGCGACCGCTTCCGTATCATAGAGTCAAGAGACATGAGTCATGAGACAAGAAGGGAAGTTGAGCCGCTTCGCGGCTATGAGACAGTCCAGCCACAGCTGGACACAACACCTAGTCTTGACTCTTATCTCTTGACTCGTGACTCTCAGAAACCGTCTTTAGCGGTTTTTAGCGCCAACTTCGAGCTCTACGGGGATATATCTGAGCGCATTGCCACACTCCTTACCTCTGTAACGCCGCACATAGAACTCTACAGCATAGACGAGGCCTTCCTCGATCTCGGCCAGCTCAGCATCAGCGATTACGAGGCCTGGGGCGGGGCAGTTCGAGCCGCCATCCTCAAAAACATCGGCATACCCGTAAGCGTCGGCATCGCCCCCACCAAAACACTGTGCAAGCTCGCCAACCACTGGGCCAAACAGCACGCAAACACCTCCGGCGTTTTCGTGCTAGAGACAAGAGTCAAGAGTCAAGAAGCAAGACGAGAAACAGTGCCGCTTCGCGGCCATAAAACAGTCCGGCCTCAGCTGGACGAAGCTTCCACTCTTGACGCTTACCTCATGACTCTTACCTCTGTCCCCGTAGGGGACGTCTGGGGAGTGGGCTGGCGCCTCGCCCCGCGCCTGCGCGCCGAGGGCATCTTCACCGCACTTGACCTCGCACGCCTGCGGCCACAACGCGCCCAGCAGCTTATGGGCATCCACGGCCGGCACATGGTGCATGAACTCCGTGGCACCCGCTGTCTGCCGCTGCAGGCCCGTACGAAACCGCAGCAGATGATCGCCCGTGGCCGGCAGTTTGGCAAAGACAGCAGCGACTTTGCCGTCATAGAAGCAGCTGTCAGCAGCCTGGCTACCCGCGCCGCGAGGGAACTCCGACGCGAAGGCCAGCTAGCCACCCGTGCCGCGGTCGTCTTACGCACAAACCGGCTCAAACCAGGCTACACCCGCACCTCAGATAGCGTGCGGTTCTACACGCCCACCGCCGACACAGGCGAGATCTGCAGCCAGCTCGTCCGCACGCTGCAGCGAACATTCAACCCGAGATTTTCGTACCACAAGGCCGATGTCGTGCTGTACGACCTGGTTCCCGCGCACGGCATCCAGACCGATGTATTTGGGGCGGTAGACCTTACTCGGCACCGCAAAGCCACGGCGCGTATGGCCGCTACCGACGCTGTGACTACCCGGTATGGCCCGCACGCCCTTCGTCCAGCCGCCGAGCTCCTCAGCAACGCCTGGCGCCCTCGCAGCAACATGCTCAGCCCTCGCTACACCAGCAACTGGGACGAGCTACCGGTTGCTCGTAACTAATTCAGCTGTGTTGTCCAGTTCGTATGCGGCTAATTACCTTCGCAAGCTTCGCCAAGATGGTATGAGCCTGGTTTTTGCGCAGCCTCAATACCCCAATCGCCGGTAGGCGCTTCACCGAGATGATATGGAGCTGCGCATGTGGGACAAGGACCCCAACCATCTCTCGACGCTTCACCGAGATGCATGGACGGATTGCTAGGAGGCTCTCCGAAGCTATGAGGGTCCCACTGACCCCGTTTCGCAGCCTTACCTAGAGGCGGCTCCCAGCCAACTCCGAGCCTCTCACCACCACATCCTTCCATGCCTACCTCCTCATACGTTGAAGCAACTATTTCAAACCAATAGTTATTTACGATGGTCAGTATTTTATCACACCCATGTGGCGCATCAATTCTCTCCGGTAGGGTTTTTGTGACACTATGTATGCTAGTGATGCTACAATGTAATCTGTACCTATGACAGACTCTTTTCGGTTTGAGGAAATTGGCTTGGAAACTCGTGACAGACGGGTGTATGAGGCTTTGGTCGCTAACCCGCAGAGCAGTTTACGCAAGCTGGCGGCTCAGACCGGCATAAACCGTGGCAGCGTCTACGAAAGCATGAAGCGGCTGGCAGAGCAGGGGCTGGTCGGTTCCATAGAGGTCGGCAAACAGCGGCGCTATACCGCCAGCAACCCAGAGGTCATCATAGAGCTCCTGCGTGAACGCCAGGAACAAGCGGCAGCGGCCCAGGCGCTGGCAGAGACCTACATCGCAAACTTGCCCCAGCCGGCCGAGCAACTGACAGAACAGACCTCGTTTGCCGCCTTCTACGAAGACCACGAGGGGGTTGCCGCCATCTTGCGCGATGTGCTGGCTACCTGCCGCGAGCAGGGAAATCCCGCCTACCGGGTTATCTCGACCAAGCGCGTGCGTCAGTACATGTACCAGAACTTCTCGAATTTCACGCAGAGGCGTATAGCCGAAGGTATCGCTGTGCGCGTTATCGGCGTCGGCAGCGCCGGTAGCAGTGATGACCTGAGCGAGCGCAAAGAACTGCCCGCCACCCGCGGCGAAGCACCAAACTGCTACACGCTCATATACGGCGACAAAACCGCACTCATCACCATGAGCGACACCAATGTCCTATCGGCCATCGTCATCGACAACCCCGGCGTCACCCACATGCAAAAAGAACTCTTCGACCACCTATGGGGAACTCTAGACTGAGGCACGAAGTGCCGAACGAGCGCTCCGCGCGAGCGGCGGCGAATTTAGCCGCCGGGTGGGGGCGGGCTGCTATCGAGCGAAGCGATGATAGTACCCGAGGGGAGGCGAGCCTCCCCTTATCAATCCAAAAGGAACTATCACGTGTCTGACACTATCTCAGATTTACTCGCCAAACACCCCCTCATCTCCACCCAGGTCACTAAACCCCAAGTCGAGGTCATCCTACGAGAGCTCGAAAAGGTTTTGAGCGCCGGCGTGGACGGGGCAGTGGTGGAATTCGGCTGCTACATCGGCACCACCAGCCTCTTCCTCCGCCGCCTCCTCGACGTATATCAGTGTCATCCCGAGCGCAGTCGAGGGATCCCGTCGGTAGTATCATCCAACGAGATCTCTCCACGTACTTCGCTTGGTCGAGATGACAGCAAACGCGCGTTTCATGTCTATGATAGCTTTGAAGGCTTGCCAGCCAAATCCGCCCGGGATGCCTCCGTAACAGGGGAGCAGTTCACCGCGGGCGAGCTGGCCGTCGGCAAAAAACAGTTCTTGCGTGAGTTTCAGAAGGCTCACCTCCAGCCACCGGTCATTCATAAGGGGTGGTTTGCCGACCTCACAGCCGCAGACGTACCAGACAAAATCGCTTTCGCCTTTCTAGACGGCGACTTCTACGAAAGCATCCGTGATTCGCTGCGGCTCCTCCTGCCGCGCATGCAGAAGGGCAGCACCATCATCATCGATGACTACGCCCGCGAGGCCCTACCTGGAGCCGCCAAAGCAACGCACGAATACTTTTCCACCGACCGCATAACGGTTGTGCATAACCTAGGAGTTATCCACCTATGAAGATTCATCTCGTTACCGTCGGAAAGCCGAAGCTCAAGTACGCCCAGCAGGGGTTCGACGAATACATGCAGCGTCTTGGCCGGCTTCACCAGGTGCGCGTGACGCACCTGCATGACAAATACGCCTACGACGAAAAACACATCCTAGGTGAAATACAAGGCTCTATAACAGTGGTGCTGGAAATAAATGGGGTGGAATACACATCCGAAAAGTTGGCCGATTTTTTGCGCAGCCGCGAGCTAGAAAGCAGGGAGGTAAGCTTCGTCATCGGCGGGCCAGAAGGCTTGCCGCAAGCCGTCCGAGACACCGCCGACTACCAGTGGTCACTCGGCCGCCTGACACTCCCACATGACCTCGCCATGGTCGTCACCGCCGAAGCCCTCTACCGCGCCAGCACCATCAACGCCCGTCTACCGTACCATAAATGAATTGCTAAATGTATTTTATCCATTCGCCTCTGCGCATTTTGAAGCCTGATTGCTCAGCGACGTCATCATATGCTGCCTTTCCCCTCGGTGAGGCATAGATAGTAGACCAATAGCTATTTTTATATGACTGAACCGCTACACTTGAATAGCCGCAACGACGTGCAATTTCCTCTGTTGCGGCCAAGAGAGTGCGCCGCCACAACAGACCGTTGGATAAACCGGTCTCCCCGAACTCGGGTGTACCGGGGCGCGCGCCCGAGACACCTTGCAGTTGAATAAGAGTTAAGGGGCGCCTTGGCGCTGCTATTAAACCTGCTATGGCTACAAGCCAGTTATCGTATACTAATCCGATGGCGTGTTGACTATCTAGATATGGAGGATACCTATGCGGCTGATTTTTAGCTAGAGAGCGCCAGCCACAGGTACCATAAGTCATTTCAATCTCTTCCGGTACGATAACGTCGTTTCTTGCGCAGCTCTCTGGAGCCTTCCGGTCAACTTCTGTTGCTACTACCGAAACAAAAGCATACCTATGCAGGTTTAATTTGTGTCTCTTTGCTGGAACGGCTAGTGAGGCCATGTCCAAACTTTGTACCATTTGCGAAAATTCTTCGTAAAATACTCTGTCAGGAGCATACCTAAGATACTCCGGCCCAAACGTTCCGCATTGCCATGAAACAGCACAGAGCAACTGACCTAGTACGGACGTATTAAAAGCGTGTGGTAAATCAAGCTGCGGAGCGCCCTCGAACGATGTGCTCACAATAGGATATTTCTTTCAAAAACATTATTCTAATAGACTATTATACTAATAATATTAGAAAAATGCAACAACGCATGATCATCGGCCTACGAGAGTAAATCTCTGGTGTCAGCAACCACCATGTGAATCTATAGCCCTCCCAAAACAAAACATGTCAATTTTGAGTGATGGATGAACGAGCCAAAAAAACTGTTTCCTGACTGAATCATATCCGGTGATATGGTGAAGGAAGAAACAGGTTTTTGGGCCGTTCAGGCGCGGTCAAAAAGGCCGGTTTTGTTTTGGAAGGGCTATATATACATTTGGTGACCCCTGCGGGGTTCGAACCCGCGATTTTCTGGATGAGAACCAGATGTCCTAGACCACTAGACGAAGGGGCCGTATTCCTTGCTCGGTTTTTATTTGAAGCCTCAACAGATTACCACATTTCAGTAGTTCCGTCTACGCCTCGATGCGCCCGAGTCTTGCATTTTACAGAGAAAACCCAGATACTATACGTAAGCAGTTTAGAACATGCAAGATTACATATTTATCGGTGGTGGGGCGGTGGTTGTGATTGCGCTTGGCGCAGTGGGCTGGTGGTTGGCGGTGAAACGCAAGGGTGCTGGCGACATGACAACCTCCAAATTGAGCAGCTCCCTGCGAGACGAAAAAGCCAAGTCAGACATCATTCTCGGCGCCATTCAGGACGGCGTGGTTCTCATAGACGACCAGCAGATCATCCGCCACTTCAACCAAGGCGCCTGCACCATTACGGGCTGGGGACGAGAGGAGGCCGAGGGGCTCGACTGGCATTCGGTCCTAAAATTTACCAATTCGAAGGGCGAAGTAACCCCGGCCGAGCAAACACCCATCGCCAAAACATTCAGCAGCGGCCAGCCCATGCGAGATAACACCATCAGCATTACCACCAAATCTGGTACGGCGCTGGCGACAAACTTTAGTGTCTCGCCCCTGACCGATGCCCAGAAAAACACAACTGGCCTCGTGGCCGTCTTCCGTGACGTCAGCCAGGAGCGCGCCGAAGAAAACCAACGCGCCGAATTTATTAGCACCGCCAGCCATGAGATGCGCACCCCAGTCGCCGCCATAGAGGGCTACCTCAGCCTGGCGCTGAATGAAAAAGTTGCCACTGTCGATAACCGCGCCCGCGACTACCTAGAAAAAGCCCACAGCAGCACCAAGCACCTCGGTCAGCTATTCCAGGACCTCCTGACTAGCGCCAAAGCCGAAGATGGCCGGCTGACAAATCATCCAAAAGTCGTTGAGATGGGGGCCTTTTTGGAGCAGCTGGCCCAAGATTTACGCTTCGCCGCCGAAAAGAAGGGGCTTTTTATGGAGTTCTTGTTTGGTAACTCAGAGATCAAAGATGCCAGCGGTGCCGCCCAAGAAGCCCGCGATATGAACAAGGTCGTGCGGCCCCTGTACTACGTGCAGGTCGACCCAGACCGCATCCGCGAAGTCATAACCAACATCTTCGACAACGCCTGCAAATACACCGAGGAGGGCAAGGTCACTCTCGGGCTCACCGGCAATGACGGGGTTGTACAGGTCTACGTCCGCGACACCGGTCAGGGCATACCGACCGAAGACATTCCGCATCTTTTCCAGAAATTTTACCGCGTCGATAACAGCGCCACCCGAACTATCGGTGGTACCGGGCTGGGCCTGTTCATATGCCGCAAGATTGTCGAGCTGTACCAGGGCCGGCTGTGGGTAGAAAGCGACCTCGGTAAAGGCAGCACCTTTTACATCAATATCCCCCGCCTAAGCTCGCAAAAAGCCGAACAACTTATGGCCAGTGAAGCAGCCGGCACGCTCATCCCCGACACCACGCCAACGCCGGCCGCCGCGCCAGTATCGACAATGGGAGCAGCATGATATACTTTCTTTATAAACATAAGCGAAAAAAGGCCTAGTTACCGTGGCAAAACTACTACTTGTTGAAGACGATAATAATTTACGAGAAATCTATCAGGCACGCCTGAGTGCCGAGGGCTATGAAATTATCGCGGCGCAGAACGGCGAAGAAGCTCTGTCACTTGCCAAACAAGAGCGTCCCGACCTCATTATTTCCGATGTCATGATGCCACGGATTAGCGGCTTTGAGATGCTGGATATTCTGCGCGATACGCCAGAGCTGCGTGATACCAAAGTCATTATGCTCACCGCGTTGGGCCAGGCCGAGGATCAAACCCGCGCCGGTAAACTCGGTGCCGATAAATACCTGGTGAAGTCCCAGGTGACGCTGGAAGACATCGTCAATTGCGCCCGTGATTTGCTGGCCGGAGCCGCGACTGCAGCGAGCCCTGCAGCAGCGCTTGCCGGTCAGGCTACCAGCCCCGCGGACCCGGCTGTCGCACTGCCCGAACCAGCTCTAACGCCGTCACCAGCAGCAGCTCCCGCACCAATTCAGCCCTCCGGAGCAGCGGCAATCCCCGAGCCATCGCTTACGACAAGCCCGATCGCCGACAACACCCCACTTGCCAGCTCCATGCCAGCTCCGCAGGACAGCTCTTTCGCTACCACAGCCGTACCGACGAGTATGCCATCGCCCAGCCAAACTGTCCCGGTAGTAGACCCTGACCCGCTTGCGGCAGCCGCGCCCCAGCCCGCACCAAGCCTTACGCCGCCAACAGATGCTGCAGCCGCGAGCCAACCCCTCGCTCCGCCAGCCCCAGCCCCAACCGCCGTTGATCCGCTGGCCACGCCTGTTGCCAGCGCACCCCAGGCCACACCAGATTTGACCAGCGTCATATCGCCCTCCGCCGCTCCTGTGACGCCGCCAGCCGATTTGGGAACTAGCGAAGCACAGAGTCTTGCCAGTGAGGAAGATGCCATTGCCGCCCAGATCAATGCCTTTGCCCAAACCGCCGCAAACACTATGGCCCCAGCCGCTGAACCAGCTGCGCCTGTGGAAACACCTTCGGTCACACCAGCCGAGAACACAGCCGAGAATGACGCAACCCTAGCAACTGCTATAGCCGAATTAACGAGTGCTGCCGAGGCACCGCCCGCGCCAGCCGTCGCGCCCAGCCAAAAGCCAGCTCCAGTCGATGCTACCGTGTCGGCGCCCAGCACAGAACCACCTACGCCGCCGGCCGAACCGCAACCAGCAGTTGTGACGAGTGACGCCCCGGAACCGGCAACACCTCCGGCAGCCGCAGCCAGCGCCGAAACAGCCCCAGAGCCTCAGCCCCAGGCCGCGCCCGAAAGCGAACAGGTGAACGTCGCTGGCAAGAAAGTTATCAGCCCCATCAACGACATCGCCAATGGTCCGGACCTGAATGAGCTACTAGCCAAAGAGGCCGCCAAGGAGCAGGCCGGCCAGGCAGTCGCGCCGGGGAGCGGGGCAGTGGTAGTCGACACAACTGAACCTGACGCAAATAATCCCGCTGCGCCGAAGCCCACATCTGAACCTAGTTTCGACCCGAATAGTATCGCGCTGTAGTTGACACGGTGCTACCATAAAGAACGTGAGAATCAATAAATACCTTGCTGCCAGTACGCCGCTCAGTCGGCGCGGTGCCGATGCGGCTGTGGAGGCTGGCCGTGTTACTGTGGATGGCCATATGGCACAAAATGGTACAGAGGTCACAGAGTCATCCCAGGTGAAACTGGACGGCCGGATCGTTCAGCCGCCACGCGCGCACACGACCATCATGCTACATAAACCGGTTGGCTACGTCTGTTCGCGGAACGGGCAGGGCAGTCGCACCGTTTTTGAACTGCTGCCGCCAGAGTACCAGCACTTGCAGCCCGTCGGGCGGCTCGATAAGGACTCGTCGGGACTACTCCTACTGACAGATGACGGTGAGCTCGCCAACCAGCTCACCCACCCGCGCTACGCCAAAACCAAAGTGTACGAGGTCACGCTCGACAAACCGCTCGCGCCTCTGCACCAGCAGCTCATAACCGACTACGGCATCACGCTCGAGGATGGCCCATCTCGCTTTGCTATTGCAAAGCTAGAGTCAAGAGATAAGAGTCAAGAGATTAGACAGGAAGCTACGCCGCGAAGCGACTCAAAAAATGTCGAGGACGGCGACAAAAAATCCACTCTTAACTCTTACCTCATGACTCATGACTCTCCTGTGTACGAAATACACATGCAGGAAGGCCGCAACCGCCAAATCCGCCGCACCTTCGCCGCCCTCGGCTACACTGTCACCACTCTCCACCGCACCCAATTTGGTAGGTTTAACCTGGGAAACGCAAAAACCGGTACCGCACAAACTGTGTAGCCTTGTGCGAATACCGGTAATCGCATGGCGGGTAGCTACGATCCGTCTGTAAAGCCAGTCAAATTTATGGGTGTAGTAGCCGCGGCCGAGTCATTACCGAGCCCCGCCACTCCACCACCTACCCCTGTGGGCAGCTTGATAACCTGACCGGTACGAATAAAGTCTGGGTTATCGATGCCGTTCATCTTGGCGATGGTCTTATAGTCCGTGCCGTGTCTTGCGGCAATCGCAATTAGCGTATCACCAGAGACCACCGTGTATTGCCCCGCAGCCGCAGGTGCGTCACCACCGCCCGAAAAAGGCAATTTAATATTCTGCCCAGGAAAGATTAGATCCGGGTTTGATATATTGTTTAGCCTTACGAGCGTTTCCACGTCTGTGCCGTTACGGGCAGCGATGGCGCTGAGTGTATCACCGGCAGCCACAGTATGTACGGCAACCTGGCCCGAACCGACGCCCCCTCCGGAACTACCCAGTAATTTGGCTTCGAGTATCTCCTCAGCGGGTGTATTCTCGGGCATTATCTCTACAGCACTTTCAATTCGCTCTTCGTGTGAGGCAATGGCTGTCTGACTAGCTTGCGAGGCAATAGCGTCACCAAGCTCTTCGTGTGAGGCAATGGCTGTCTGACTAGCTTGCGAGGCAATAGCGTCACCAAGCTCTTGATGGCCGGCAACAGCCGCTTGCGCGTCAGCATTAAGTCTTGCCTCCTCAGCTGTTTGTTTATTTTGCGCCGTTAAACGCGCGGCGGCGGCAGCGGCGGCAGCGGCGGCGGCTTCCTCGGCTTGCTGGGCGGCAAAGGCTCGTTCTTGTTCGCGCTGTGCAGCAATAGCCGCCTGCTCGGCAGCGGCGGCAGCCTGTTTCTCGGCTGCCTGACTTTCGGCTGTTGCTACAGGTGCGATCTTCAGAATGCTTGTTTTCGGAGCAGCTGCCGGTGCGGCAGGCTTGGCTGCAGCAGCAGCTTGGTTTTTCAAACGGTTCTCCTCGACACTAACTGAGTAACTAGGCGTACCACCGCTCCCACCATCACCCCCGCCATCATCTATTGCACGTGCCATATACACTCCTACTTCTTCTTTGTTAATTTAATTTCCCACATTATGCTTGTTTACCATATGCGGTATAACTTACAAATTTAACTATAGTCTGCGTGAAGCTTATAGTCAAATTTACGCATCAGATACTTAATAAAGTTACCCCTTCCGCTTCGGTTAGATAGTAATTCGGTTACTCTGGTTTGTCAACCTGTCAACACCTGAATCTCAAAACCCTCACAACGTCATTTCCGCGAAAGCGGGAATCTATCCTGTTTCATCTGGACGTCAGCTTTGGCGAGAATAACGACTAATCCTGTTGGTGGGGTTTTGAGACTCAGGTTTAACAAGGAAACTGGAAAGGACCCAGAGGAAACAGGGTTACCATTTCTATATAACCTTGAGCGGATAGGGTAACCTTTACTTAATATCTAACGCGGTTCATTATACTGCGGCATCTTATTGTGCGACCACTTCATATACTTTGTTGCAGCCCAACGCTTATTGTATACTGATAGTAAGCATAAGACTTATGGAAAAACGCACACTATGATGCCGAAACTGTATGAAGCCATAGATATGGCCATTGCTAGCGGTGTCCCTCCGAACATGCTTGCAGATGTGCTGACAGGCCTCGGCTGGCCAAGAGGCATGGTAAACCAGGCCGTCGAGGTATGGCTACAGACCAGTGGCCGCCAAATAATTAAAACTGACTTTAAGACTTGGTTAAAAAAGTACCAAAAACGAGCTCGTCCGGCCATTGCCATAGTCGTCGCCATTAGCCTCGTCGAAGCCAGTGTCATGCTCCTAAAACCGTGGCCAACAAAAATCATGGCCGACTCGGCTTTCAATACCATACCAGCACCTGGACCACTTGAAGCGTATACCGGCAAGCCTGAGCTCATAGCCATTACCGCCGTTATGTCCATCATACTATTTCTCATAGGCGCTGCTTTCTCTTGGTTCAGCGATGTCCTGTTACTCAAAATAGGGTTTTGGCTCAACCGCTCCATAAAAGCCGAGTCCTTCAACCACATATTACACCTGCCGCTGTACCACCAGGAGCGCCTCGCCAAAGGCGATTACGTATACCGGCAAAATGTTGTCACCAACAGTCTGTCAGATCTGGTACTCGGGACAACCGCCTCAATTATCAGTTCGGTGATTATGATAATTGGCGTCTTACTTATAATGCTAAGCTTCAACAAACCTTTGACGCTTGTTTCGGTCGTACTCATGCCGCTTCTGTACCTCACCATGCGCCTCATCACTCCGCACATGGGTAAGTACGCTCGTCAACTTACGGAGATAAACAGTAAGACAGCCTCCACCATCAACGAGGCAGTCGATAACGCTGAGACCGTTCAAGCCTTCACGCTCGAAGACAAACAACTCCTAAAAGTTGACGCCCTATGGCATGATGGCTACCGAGCTACCCGTAAAAGCCTTACCTGGAACAATCTCCTCAGCAATACCAACTCATTTTTGGTTATCCTGGCAACATCTACAGTCATGTACTTCGGCGGTACGGCGGCCATGCAGGGAAAAATGACATTTGGACAGCTGCTTATTTTCATGACCTATATGGGCTATCTCCTTGGACCGATTGAAAGCCTCGTCAAGCAGATTACCTCACGGTACCAAAAGATGATCGATGTCGGCCGCGTATACGAAGTTCTCAGCGACCATGAAGATATCGAGAATCTTCGATCCGACCGCTTGTTGCCGGTTACCATGCGCGGTGTCGTTGATTTCCAAAATATAAGCTACGCCTACAACGGCCAACCAGTTTTTCGAGGGCTTAACCTGCATATAGAACAGGGCGAGAAAGTCGCTATCATCGGTCCAAGCGGCGGCGGTAAGAGCACAATTCTGAAGCTTCTGCCGCTGTTTATTACACCAGATGCCGGTAAAATTACCATAGACGGCATAGACACACAGGCTGTGTCACTTCAGCAGCTGCGCAAAAAGATTGCCTGGGTCAGCCAAACACCCCAGCTATTCGACGGAACTATCGTCGAAAATATCTATGATGGAGACGTAAACCGCCAGATTAGCGTAGACGAGGTTAAGCACGCAGTGCAGGTCGCGAATGTTTTAGAATTCGCGATCAAAATGCCGCTGGGCATCAATTCACCGACCGGGGAAAATGGCGGTTCTCTCAGCGGCGGACAGCGGCAGCGCGTTGCTATCGCCAGGTCACTTATTAAACAAGCTCCCGTGCTTTGCCTAGATGAGCCCACGGCCGCGCTCGACGCCAAAAGTGAAAACTACATACGTGATTCATTGAAAGAAATCATACAAGACAAGACCGTCCTCATGGTTACCCACCGCAAGGCCCTGCTTGCCCTCATGGACACAGTGTACGTCCTTGAGGATGGTCAGCTGAGAAACGTCAATGAGTTGGGCGGGCTAGACCTCTACCTGCAACGCCTTGAGGGAGTAAACGAAGCAATCATACAAAAACAGATCAGAGACGAAAAAGAGTTTGTTGTGCCGGAAGTAGTCGACAAACATATCGGTTTAGCACCATCCTCTTTACCTGTCATGCAGGCTGTGGCCGTTTCTAATACCACACCAGATATTGCCCAAAACGCGACCCACGTTTTTATGCCCGTGCCTGCCAGTGAGCAGATAGACGACACGTTCGCGCAACCTGATTCTGCCAATAATCTGACACCCGAGAACCCAGAGGAAGCAGGCGAGGATGAAGAAATCGTCGTAAAACTCCACTAGCTGCGCCTACCGCACCTTCGCCGCGCTAGATTCTAGTGTCTCTGCAGCTCGGACAGGGCATGGCCTGCCGTTCTGGCCACAGCAGCCGCTATATCGTAGGCACAAAAGAATGACTTGGCGGCAGCTTCGATTGCTAGGGCAGCTAGGCCTGCCACTAATTGAACACTACGTTCAGGCACAACCGGTTTGAATGGAGGCAATTCAAGCATCATTAGCAGCCAGTATAGCACCAGCCTTATGTCTAGGCGACACGAGTTTCGCACTTTGAGTTCATGTGCATTTTCTCTGCGAAGCACGGAAGGAACCGTACTGAGGTACGGTGACTGAGTACTGGAGAAGAAAAATGTGCAGGAGCTTGAGAGAAGCCAGCGGGGCGGCTAGCTCTGCTAGACGGCAGGCTGGCTGGTGCGAAAGTCGTGGGCGAAAGAAAAGCGCGCGCTTATCATGTCATGGTCACTGAGACCACCCGCGGGTATAACGCTGAAGCCAGCAGTTTCACATCCTCGCGCCAGAATGTGATCAAGCTGTACGGCAACTGGGCCAAATTTCATGGTCGGTTGATGTGCTGGGTCTGCATCGCTGAAGCCAGCTTCTCCGTAAACCGCCAGGCTCTCCCCGCCGGTCATCGCCCACAAACGTTGACTCAGGCTACCTACCCGGGCTGCATTTGATCGCGATTCTCCCGGTTCCCCGATTGGTAATAAGCCCGTAAGCGGCCCAAGCGGACGAATCAACCGCGCAGCGGCGCTTTGGGGGTACATATCGTTAAGATCTCCGACCACAAGGGCGGGAGTTGTCGGATCGCCTATCTGCTTTAAGACCTCTCTTGCCAAGTCAGCCCGCGCAGCGCCATGGGTATGACGCGAGCCTCCGCGCGTGCGGTCTAGAGCATGATAGCCAACAATGGCACCTCTATACCCAGGTCGGACTATCATTCCAGTGCGCCGACCTAGACTAATGCCCATGGGCTCACCCAAGTCGGGTCGAACCAACATAACCAAACTGTGCGTATCGCGCCTACCATCTGTATCCTGATAACTGACCTCAAATAACGGTCCGACCGCCTTGCTGAATATCTTGACTGCTTGAGGCAAAATGCTCCAAGGCCTGGGAGCTGCCTCACATAGGACAACGACGCTTGGCTCTTGTTCGGCAACTAGGTTTGCTATTGCTTCGGCTCTAGCCTCATCGGCTAAACCGTCCTTAACATTCCAAGAAACTACTTTTCCTTCTATACTCTTCGTTGTTTAAATACTATAAACATATTTTCTAGTTTGTCAAATATATTTACCTCTGTTATACTGTATGTAATGAGTACAAAACTACCGATCGTTGCCATTGTGGGGCGGGCGAATGTGGGCAAGAGCAGCCTGTTTAACGCCATTCTCGATCGCCGCGAGGCCATCGTCGCACGTGAAGCCGGCACCACCCGTGACTCCATTACTGCTAAAGCGTCAATTTTCATTGACGCAGAGTCAAGAGTCAAGGGTCAAGAGATAGGACAGGAAGCTACGCCGCGAAGCGGCATAAAAAATGTCGCCAGCGGCGACAAAAAATCCACTCATGACTCATACCTCATGACTCATGACTCTCGTGCCAAAAACCGCTACGATTTTTGGCTAGTCGACACCGCTGGCATGAAAGACGCGGCCGATGATTTTGAGTTCACTATCCAGGAGCAGATAACCCAGGCGGCCGATAGCGCCGACATCATCTGGGTAGTCGTGGAGGCCAATGTGCCTGTAAGCGAAGAAGATCGCCGCGTAGCCAGGCTGGCACTCAAGAGTAAAAAGCCAGTATTTCTCGTTATAAACAAAGTCGACCGCGCCCGCGGCGACGACCTAGAAGGCTTCGAACGCCTGGGCATAAAACCCATTTTTCCAACCAGCGCTACCCAAAAACGCGGTATCGACGACCTGCTCGACAGCCTCGTCCAGCACATCCCGAAAGCCACGCTCGAGGAAGATGATAGCCGCATACGGATTGCACTTCTCGGCCGCCCAAATGTGGGCAAATCCCAACTGTTTAACACGCTGGCCAAAAAACAGCAGGCCATCGTAGCCGACCGGGCTGGCACCACGCGCGATATCAACCGCGCCACCGTGAAATACAACGGCCAAGAGATCGAGCTCATGGACACCGCCGGCATCCGCCGCCCAGGCAAAATTGGCGTCGGCATAGAACACTTCAGCGTCGTCCGCTCCTTAAGCGCCATCGAGCAGGCCGATGTCTGCCTGCTCCTCATAGACGTCAACGAGCTAAGCACCGCACTCGACCAGAAGATTTCCGGCATGATCAAAGAAGCCGGCAAGGGCCTGATACTCGTGGTGAGCAAGTGGGACAGTGTTGCAAGCCTGCCTGTCCTGTCCTCAGATGAGCTAGCGAAGGATCAGGTTTTCAATCAAGGCAGAGATGCGGCTCGCAAGTCAGGTGTAGCCGTAGCTACATCTGACGCGAACAGTAAATCTCTAACGAAGAGTGAGAAGCTGAGACAAGCTAGATCGCTGAAGACAGGACAGGCAGGCTTGCAGGGGAAAGATGCCTTCACGCGTGACGCACTCGCGCCGCAGATCGCTCAGGCGTTTGATTTCGTTGCCTGGGCGCCGCTCATTTTCACCAGCAGTGTCACCGGCCAAAACGTCACCAAAATCTTCGACCTGGCGCTCGAAATTGCCGCCAACCGCAAAACCCGCATCTCTACGCGCGCCCTGAACTCTTGGCTCGGCGGCGTCATAGCCAAGCACCCGCCAGCCGGCCTCAAAAACCGCGCCCCCAAGCTGAATTACATGGTGCAGGAAGATGACAATCCCATCCCAGCCTTCAAGGTATTCGGCGCCCACACCAAGTTCCTCCACTGGAGCTACAAACGCTTTATGGAACGCGAGCTGCGCGCTGCATTTAACTTCGAGGGCACGGCCGTGCAGCTATGGTTCATAGAGAAAGACGGCCGCCACAAACACGGCAATAGCCCGACCAAGCCCGAACGCAGTGACACACAGCGGAAGATCGTGAAAAATAAACGCCGGACCGGCAAAATGTAACACTTGTAGAAGGTAGTATGTAGCATGTAGTATGGTGTCATGTTACAAATTTCCCTGCTACCTGCTACCTGCTACTTGCTACCTGGAGCTACCGGAGGTAGCGACTGATGGCTTTGTTCGTCAAACGCCCCGAGCTCGGCAGCCGCCTCAGTTTCACCACCTACGGCATGAACAAGTCACTGCTCATAGTCGGGCTCGGCAACCCGGGCAAGGAGTACGACGGTACTCGCCATAACGTCGGTTTCTACTGCCTAGACGAGTTTGCCCGGAAGAACGATTTTCCATCCTGGGTGAACAAAACAGATATGAAATGCCTATCCGCGGTGAAAACAGTGGGCGACACCCGTGTCATTTTGTGTAAACCCCAGACCTTCATGAACCTCAGCGGGGAAGCCGTGCAAGCCATCTTTCATTTCTACAAACTCAGCCTCGACCAAGTCATCGTCGTCCACGATGAAATAGATGTCGACTTCGGCCAAATCCGCACGCGCCTCGGCGGCAGCAGTGCCGGGCACAATGGCATAAAGAGTGTCACCAAGCTACTCGGCAGCCCCGACTACGGCCGCGTCCGCGTGGGCATCGGCCCCAAAACCCCACCGCAAATCGACTCGGCCGACTACGTCCTGCAAAAATTCAGCGAGGCAGAGCAGGGCGATCTGCCCAAACTCACCCGCGAAATGAACGCCCTCCTGAGCGAATACGCCTACGGCTCCCCCCTCAACCCCGACACCCGCGGGTTTTTATAAGGCGTGCTTGACAAAGCTATTACATAAGAATAAAGTACACTTTCATGAAAACAGCAACCATGCAATCTTGGCAGAAGACCTCCTGGCGTAGGCGGTAATTTTTCTATTTCTTGTTTTTTGACCGCCTACGGGCGGTTTTTTATTTGCTTAAGGAAAAAAGGGACCACCACATGAAGCCACGTTTTAGCTTTCAGCAACGCTGTACATACTATTGGCGTTTCTACCAAATCTTCAACATATAACCACTTTTTAATATTTTCAAAAGGATATTTCTATGAAAAACACCTATCAACCACACAACGGGTACTTCGGCAGCTACGGTGGCCGTTTTGTCCCACCCCAACTTGAGAGCGTTCTCGATGAGGTCGAGAGAGAGTACCGCCTGGCACGAAAAGACCCGGCCTTCGTCCGTGAATACGAGCGGTTGCTGCACGATTATGTCGGGCGGCCATCGCCCGTGTACTATGCGTCTCGCCTGACGGGACATGTCGGCGGAGCAAAGATATACCTCAAGCGTGAAGACCTCAATCACACCGGTGCACACAAGATAAACCACACCATCGGCGAGGGGCTGCTTGCCAAGCGCATGGGTAAAACAAAACTACTGGCCGAAACTGGGGCAGGGCAGCACGGTGTCGCGCTCGCTACCGCGGCGGCTATGCTCGATCTACGGTGCGAAATCCACATGGGCGCCATCGACATGGACAAACAAGTCATAAATGTTGAACGCATGCGTTTACTCGGCGCCGACGTCATACGCGTCGAATCGGGGGGCAAAAGCCTGAAAGATGCTGTCGACAGTGCTTTTGGCGCTTATCTTGCTGACCCTGAGCACATATTTTTCGGTATAGGATCCGTTGTGGGGCCGCGACCTTACCCGGAAATGGTGCGGGACTTCCAGTCGATCGTAGGCAGGGAAGCCCGTCGCCAGTTTCTCTCCATGACCGGCAAGCTGCCAGACCACCTTGTCGCTTGCGTCGGGGGCGGGTCAAACGCCATTGGGCTTTTCAACGCATTCCTCAAAGACACGTCTGTCACGATTAGCGGTGTTGAGCCGGCCGGTCGCAGTTTCAAGCCCGGCGACCATGCCGCCACGCTTACACTCGGCACACCCGGTACGATTCACGGTATGTTCACGTACTTGCTCCAAAATGACGCCGGAGAGCCGCTGCCGGTACATTCCATTGCCTCAGGCCTCGATTACCCGGGCGTTGGACCTCAGCACGCCGCGCTGAAAGACGCCGGCCGAGTAAACTACGAAACCTGTGGCGACACCGAGGCTCTAGATGCATTTCGGACACTCTCGCGACTAGAGGGCATCATACCTGCTCTCGAAAGCGCCCATGCTGTTGCCTACGCCATGAAACTCGCGCGCTCACTGCCAAAAGACGCCACAATACTCGTAAACCTTTCTGGCAGAGGGGATAAGGACGTCGAGTACGTCGCCAGCCTGACAGACAAATAGCACGCAACGCAATCTGCACGCCAATTATTCGCGTGCAGATTGCGCCCAAATAATTGGTAGCAAACCATAAAAACTCACCCGCGAAATGAACGCCCTCCTAAGCGAATACGCCTACGGCCCCCCTCACTCCCGACACCCGCGGGTTATTATAACGACCTAAAAAAGATTAATCCCGATCGCAATTTCTGATAGGTACCGGTTTCTGTCAATCGTACTGAAAAACTCTAACTTTGCCTTATCTGATGGGCTCAATGTATCATAGTCAGCATCAACAAGCTCTATGCCAAATCCTTTAAGTGCACACTTTACAGGCGAGCAGTTTGTCGCACAATAACCAAGCAGTTCGGTTTTAGCACTTGGCGGGAAAGCAGCTAACTCACGATCCACATCTCCTTGCGTCATTTCTCCTGTGTCGATTTTACGCTGTAGTTCATCTAAATACGTCGTTTCGTTGCGTGTTTCTCTATCTATCTCCAAGACAAGCCCCTTGCAAATGTGCTCTGGCGCTCCCTCTGGAATGTGGATTGGTTTACTCATGAACAGATACTAGCAGCAGCAGCAAATTGCAAGTATAAGAACATTATTTTGTGATACAAAAAAGATCAATAGAGGGTGAGGCAAGTCGGTGACTTGCCGCAAGGGAGTCCACGCTTGCAAACTGGTTTGCAAAGATGTGGCGACGTGGAAGCCAAGGGCGGCTGGGCGAATCATAAAAAGGTCGCCGAGAGGGTGAGAGCTGCCGGTGGCAGGTCGCAAGGCCGGAGGCCTGGCCGACGAATGTCGCCAAGTTGAGGCGGGGTCGCGGCAGATTGACGAAGTCAGTATGACCGTGACTGGGCACGGCTCGAGAGCAAACATAAAAAGACCACCGAGAGGGGGTGGGCACCGCTCGATGGTCTATTTATGGAGACCACCGAAGTGATCTCCCTCCACCCTTCAACCCACCCTAGGAAGTGAAACATCGCGTGCGAACAAAAGTGCACCGTGTCTCCCGGCCACCAAAGCAACCAGAAATCATTTAGACTCACAAATTTCCACCGGGTCCCAGCTTGCGCTTGGGGCAATCCCATAAATGGGATTTGTTAAAGGGGTTAGTTTGTTTTAGAACGTTCCGGGCTAGTAGCCAGGAAACGCCGAGAGAAAAGTGGAGGGTAACAACTTTTTACACAGGCACGTTCTAAAACAATCTAACTTTTTCCCTGTCGCACATGGCGCCAGAGATGTTAGAATGGGGATATAAGGTGCAAAAGTGGTGTTATACCACTTATGAGTTGCTATTTTAGCAAAAAGGTGTCGTATTGTCAATACTTTTTAATCGTTTGGTATGAAAGTAAAAAAGGTTACATTAGCAGACAGTGAATATCCGGAAGTCTTGCGGACTATTCCTTCGCCGCCCAAGGAGCTGTACTACCTAGGCGCAGCGCCAAGTGAATGGCTCAAGCGGCCTCGCGTCGCTGTGGTCGGCAGTCGAGGTATGACACCGTACGGCCGCGCCGTTACCGAGCAGCTAGCTGGCCAGCTGGCAGAGCGGGGAATCACCATCGTCAGCGGTCTCGCACTTGGGATCGATGCTGCCGCGCACGAAGCCGCCCTGAAGCATCCTGGCATGCACCTGGCCGTCCTGGCTGGCGGTCTCGATGAAATCTACCCAGCCAGCAATACCCGCCTCGCCCAAAGGCTCCTAGAGCAGGGCGGGGCAGTCATCTCGGAATATCCCGTCGGAACACCCAGCTTCAAGCAAAACTTTATCGCCCGCAACCGGATCGTCGCTGGTCTGGCAAACGCACTGCTTATTGTGGAAGCAACCGACAAAAGCGGCACGCTGCACACCGCCCGCTTCGCCCTCGAGCAAAACCGAGACGTCCTGGTCGTGCCGGGCAACATCACCAGCCCCAACAGCGTCGGCTGCAACCAGCTCATAAAGACGGGGGCCACCCCAGTCACCTCTGTCGATGACATCCTTTTTGCGCTCGGCACCAAAAACCTTATCACCACAACGTACGTACACAAAGGCGATAATGCCGACGAACAGACCTTGCTCGACTTGCTCTACAACGGCGTCAGCGACGGCCACCAGCTGCTGCGCGAAAGTAACCTCGCTCCCGACCTTTTCACCCAAACCCTCACCATGCTCGAACTTTCCGGCAAAATCCACCCCCTCGGTAACAACCACTGGGCACCAAACTGAGGAGGAGCTCGTCACGTTCCGCTCTTGACTACACTGCGATGGGTCGTGTATGCTTCCAAACCGTTATCTAACTATCATCTAGCTATATTATATAAAGTGTATATACTGTAAAAAGTTTATGGCAAAAAACCTGGTAATCGTAGAAAGTCCGGCAAAAGCAAAAACCATCGAGAAATATCTAGGTGGTGACTTCACCGTCCTGAGCAGCGTCGGGCACATCCGTTCGATCCCGAAGAAATCGAAGGACGGCACACCTGTCGTAGATATCAAGAACGGTTTCAAAACTCAGTACGAAGTCGACCCCGAGAAGAAAAAGATACTCGCCGAACTGAAGAAAGCCGTCAAATCTGCCGAAACTGTTTGGCTCGCCACCGATGAAGACCGCGAAGGGGAGGCCATAGCCTGGCACCTGTGCGAAGTTCTCGGCCTTGACCCGGCCAAAACCAACCGGATCGTCTTCCACGAGATCACCAAAGAAGCCATCACCGAGGCCATCAAACACCCTCGTACGGTCGATATGCACCTAGTACAAGCCCAGCAAGCCCGCCAGATCCTCGACCGGATCGTCGGGTTTGAACTCAGCCCCGTCGTCTGGCAGAAAGTCCCTGGCGGCAAAAGCGCTGGTCGCGTCCAGAGCCCGGCGGTAAGGCTGCTGGTGGAGCGAGAGCGCGAGATTCAGGCCTTCGAGGCAGCCGCACAGTTTAAAGTGACCGCCGAATTTACCCACGACGGCGAGACGTTTGCCGCCGAGCTACCACAGCGGTTCGACACCGAGCCAGAAGCGCATGATTTCCTGGCGAGTCTCGCTGAGGCCGACTTTTCCGTCTCGGATGTCGCTACCACCCCTGGTACACGCAACCCGGGAGCACCATTTACCACCAGCACCCTGCAGCAAGAAGCCAATGCCAAGCTCGGCTTCGGCGCCCGCGCCACCATGACTGCCGCCCAAAAACTCTACCAAGCCGGCAAGATCACCTACATGCGTACCGACTCGGTGAGCCTGAGCAAGCAAGCCGTGGCAGCAGCCGCCAGCTACATAGAGAAGACGTACGGAGATGGCTACGTCCAAGCGCGAACATTTGCCACCAAAAGTAAGGGCGCGCAGGAAGCTCACGAGGCCATACGCCCCACGAATATCGCGCTGGAGGTCGCCAGCAGCGACCCCTACGACCAAAAACTCTACGAACTCATCCGTCGCCGTACCCTGGCCAGCCAAATGGCCGCCGCCAAGCTCGAGAAAACCGTCATCCGTATTTCCATCGAAACCCGAAACCTGAAACCCGAAACTCGATTCTTTGAGGCCAAAGGCGAAGTCATCACCTTCGATGGCTTCCTGAAGGTTTACGGACGAAGTAAAGAAGACGCCATTCTACCTCTGTTGGTTGCTGGCGACGAAGTGAAATTAGCCGCGGCGAGCGGCCGTCAAGTGTTCGCCCGGCCACCCGCCCGCTACACTGAGGGTTCGCTGGTGAAAAAGCTGGAAGAACTCGGCATCGGCCGACCAAGCACCTACGCCACCATCATCGGCACGGTCCAAACTCGCGGCTACGTCGAGCGCGGCGACAGTGAAGGCGCCCCCCGTGACATCATTGTTTTAGAGTTACGAGATAAGAGATACGAGATAAGAGAGGGGACAGGGTCTCAGAGTGATACAGCTGCTCCCCCCGAAGATACGCTATCGTCTCTTAACTCTTATCTCATACCTCTTAACTCTGATGGTTTTACGCTCCAGCGTAACATCATCCAGGAGAACACTGGCGCAACCAAAGGCAAACTTGTCCCCACACCCGCTGGCCAGTTGATAGCCGATTTTCTGAGCGAACATTTCACCCCCGTCATCGACTACGGCTTCACCGCCAAGGTTGAGGAAGAGTTCGATGACATCGCCGAGGCTAAGCTCGAGCGCAATACCATGCTGTCGCACTTCTACGAGCCGTTTCACGCGCTTATCGACCAAAGTGGCAAGATTGACCGGGCCAGCGTCACGCAGGCCAGGGAAGTCGGTGTAGACCCTAAGAGCGGCAAGACCATATCGGCTCGGTTCGGCCGGTTCGGTCCGTACCTCCAGCTGGGCGAGGGCGGCGAGGGTGCAGAGAAGCCCCAAAACGCGCCGCTACCCAAGGGAACGACCATAGAAACCGTTTCGCTAGAGCAGGCCCTCAAAGCCTTTGAGCTGCCGCGGCTGGTTGGGCAAACCGAGGACGGTCAAGATATCCGTGCCAACATCGGTCGGTTCGGCCCCTACATCCAGGTCGGGAAACTATTTGTCAGCATAAAACCACACGACCCGCACGATATCGACCTGCCGACCGCCCGCGAGCTCTACGCCGCCAAACTGGTCGCTGAGGCCGAAAAAAACATCGCCGACTTCGGTGACGGCGTGAAGGTACTGAAGGGCAGGTGGGGGCCATACGTCACCGATGGCAAAAAGAACGCCAAGATAGATAAAAACACCGACCCGGCGACGATTACCCACGAAGAAGCCCTGAAACTGCTGGCCGCCGCTCCTGCCGCTGGCAAAAAACGCCCACCATTCCGCCGCAAGAAATCCTAGCGTCGGAGTTCAGCACAACACTGCCTTATTATTCACTACTACTAACCGCCGCCTACCACCTACTAACTTCGTCCACAGCAAAACCATGAGCTTATTAACTTTTACAACATATTGGCTCTATTAACGTCAATTTATGTGCTACAATAAGATTGTTAACGCACATTATCAGATGGGCAACAAAAAAGTGGTGGATTATGGAAAAAGTCTTTGACTTTACATATCAAAAGTTTTATAATAGAGGTAATTATGTCAGAGAAACCAGCTGTACTCAATACTGAAACAATCGTTCAAGACATTTTGAACAGTATAGATCGTGAGCGCGAGCGAGAGATTATCGCCCGACGCTACGGCCTGTTCGACCGCAAAGAGACGCTGGAACAGATCGGCGAGCTCCTCGGCATCACCCGCGAACGCGTTCGTCAGCTCGAGAAGTCAGTCATGACCAAACTGCGCCAAACCAGCACAGAGTTGCCTCATGTCAAAGAAGTTGAAGCCGCCGTGCTGGCCGTCCTCGGCGAAGCAGGGGACACCGCCCGTGTAACCGCCCTGGCTAGCAAGCTCACTGCCGAAAACACTCGTACCGACCAGTCACGTTTGGCATTTTTAACAGAACTTTGCCCAAATATCTCAGTTGTGTCAGAAGATGACACGTACTTCCAAGCAGCAGGGAACACCAAAACGCACGACACCCTTACCATCAAGAAAGAGGTTGCCGGACTCGTCGATGCCATCAAGAAAGCCGGGAAGCCAGTCGCCGCCAAAGACCTGACCAAATTGACTGGTATGGAAAGCGAAACCTATGCTGTTGCACTAGCTAGCATTTCTAAGCAGCTTGCCACCCTGAACGGCCGCTGGGGCCTCGTGAAGTGGCCTACCGTGAACCCAAAGAACATCCGCGACAAGATTTATGTCATCCTCAGCGAAAACAAGAAGCACATGCACTTCAACGAGATCGCCCAGGCCATCAAAGCCAGCGACTTCAAACGCAAAGACGTCACCACCCAGGCAATCCATAACGAGCTTATCAAAGACAAGCGCTTCGTACTCATCGGCCGCGGCATATACGCACTGAAAGAGTGGGGCTACGAGAAGGGCACCGTGGCAGACATCATCTCCGAGGTTCTCCGTGAAGCCAAGCAGCCACTCCACCGCGACGAAATCGTCCAGCGCGTGCTCAAAAGCCGCTTTGTGAAAGAAACCACCATCCTCCTGAACCTCCAGAGCAAACCCCAGTTCAAACGCGTCGCCAAAGCCACCTACGAACTCAGCGAGTAAAGACCCCATGATACACGTGTCGTCGATAATGCATGGTAACATGCACCCCAGCCTTGGCGACCCATCATCAGCCCAAGCAAATTATAATGCTTACTGTACTGAAATCGATGTTGATCCCTCATTATTGGTGGGATTGCGAATAGATCCCTTGTGGGAGGACGGTGCTAGAGTACTTGACATCTCAAATTCAGCGACCTCCTTCAAAAGGGGTAGTGTAAAAACGGATGATAGACTTGCAGCCCATGCCATCATTGCGCCAAGAAGTGTTGGCCTCTTTGCATTATCAGGTGATTGCTTTCCTGTTGCGATTAATGGCGAGACCACACGTGCACTCTGCCATATCGGGTGGCGATCAATCAGGGACAGTTTAGTCCCAACCGTCATCGAAATGTTGAAAAAACAAGAACCAGATACCGAAGTTTTTGACGTAGAGATTGGACCGGGAGTAAGATACAACACTGATTATTTACCTACTATCATAAAGCAGGCGACGACTAAAAGAACTGTAGTTTCGCATTGCGATAGTCGAGACACCTATGCTGATACTGGGTTATTTTCGCGCAGGGCTCATTTTAATGGACTTCCAAAACCAAGAGGAAACCATGTTGTAATCCTCCCTCCAATAAGAAGTCATGCTGCCAGTCCGGTGGCGTGAATATCCAAAACTGACTGTACAAAATGCGAACAGTCAGTGTGGGTGGTTGGTGGGTGGGGTGTTGGGTGAAAGCTGCTGGAATGTGGTGGTTGTGGGGTAGGTTATTAAAAATAATAAAAATGAATGGGCCGCGGCTGGGCGACACTTAAAATTTGGCGCGGGAGGGCGGCAGAGGAGGACAGAATCCGAACAGTGATTATATGTCGCACAATGTATATTTTGCGACATGAATATAGTAGTTATAGATGATTCGCTATACCCCTGCTAACGGGGGAGTTCTGGCGGCCCGGCCCATAAACTGCCAGTACATGACTGCCGCGGTTTTACTTGGGACTTGTTATTTCTATCTGTCGGCTTCACTTGGTTTACCAAATAAGGCTGCTTGTCGTGCCCAATGCCTAGTGTTTGCTTTTTCGTTATTACGCTACTGTAGTATACTTTTATTTGACTTATCCACAGTCCTGTTGTGAAAACATTTGCTTTTTCACACATTTGACTTTTTGATATACCTTTCCCCTGTTTTCACCCCACTGCCCTTATTTATTTGACATTGCCCTGCTTTGCTATGATTATATATTTTTCTGAAACGTATTACTCTAGTAATGCGAACATTTTACGAACGCAGAGAAGAGGAGCAATAGGGGGAGATCAATTCTCAATTCTCAATTCTCAATTCTCAATTCTCAATTCTCACTTGTAGTAGGCCTTGCCTGGCACGCGCATATCAACATACTGCGCAGGCATAGTCGAGCCCAGCTGTTGCAGCGTGGCAACGGCTCCCCCGCTCTGCTGCATGACTTCGGCCGCTAGATTAAACCGGATGTAGAACAGCTTGTTGGCTAGGTAGGCATCGACCTCGTACGGAGCGCTGGCCGGTAGTACCAGGTGCTCCACTCTAAAACCAGCCTTTTCTAACTGATAGGCCACAGTAGTGACGAAAGAGACAGTCGAGCCGGCCAGATAGCGTTTGCCGGCCGTCACTTGTCGACTGCTGGCATCTTTCAAGATGGGCAGCCCAGCCACAGGCTCACTGGTACTGGCCAGTATGAAACCTTCGGCGCTAACCGTGAAGTTTCCGCGCGGCGTCTGGAGCAGGCAGGCCGGCCGAGCCGCTGCAACATAGACAACCGGACGATTACCTATCAGCGGTGCAGTTACGACCACGCTGGTAAGCTCCGGATGATCACTGGCAACACGCTGGGCTATGCCGTTAGTATCGAAGGTTACTTTATTCCTATTCAACAGGCTTCGCCGAAACTCAGCGTCGGCTGCCGCGGCGTAACTGTCTGTCGGCAAACGTAACTGAGCCTCGTTTTGGCTCACCACCACCTTTGCACTTGGTACCAGCACAACGACTTTCGTGGCACAGACCGCAATAATAGCCAGGCATGCCCAGGTAATGGCAGTATGCCCCGAGTGACGACGAGTTTGGGGTTGCGCGGCCTCGTGCGTCCGTACCGTCCGCTCGCTCGTTTCTGAGCGCATCGGGCCGGCAGACGAGCGGCCAGCATAGTATGAGTACACTCTCTGGGAAGAATCCGATTTTACCTGGCGGTCACGGCCCAGCACAAGCACTGGTTTTGGCTGCTTCCGCCACCGCATCGGCGTTAGCCCCTCTCTCCACACTGCAAGACTATGGCGGCCAGATCATGCGCGGCAGTCGGCCTAGCCAGTGTCGCTAGTTTGCGGCCGAGCTCTATGCGCTTTTCGGGATGATCCAGTAGATCTCTGATGGTCCGGCCCAACCTCTCTGGCTGTTCCGCCTGATCTTCGGTGAGCTCAACCACGGCCCCTCGCTGGGCTAGCACTCGGCTATTTTTCACATTCCAGCTAAGCTGTTTTGACGGCACGATCACGCAAGCCTTCTGCTGCAGAGCAAACTCCGTCAGGCTGCCCATGCCGCCGCGTGCCACGATGAGGTCAGCCGCCCCGCTATACCGGTAAAAATCAGCTGCGAAGCCATACACACGCACACGGCTGCGGGCCTTGCCCAGATCTAGGGCGTCATAGGCAGCCGCCGTCTCGGCTTCGAGCGAACGACCGGCAAAGTGAATGATGGCCAGGTCCGGATAGATAGACAACAGATAGCGCGTGTTCGCTACAGCACACTCATTTAGCATGCGGGCGCCGTTACCGCCGCCAGTAACGAGGACTATTTGCTGGTAGTCGTCCAGCTCGAGCTCGTGCCGAAACTGGGCCTGGGACGCCTCACTCACCGGCGCATAGGCCGCACCGGCCGGTATGCCGACTTGGACGGTTTTTTCCTTGGGGTATGGATACACTTCGACAGGCAACGCCACGGCATGAATGGCGGCCCAGCGCGCAATCAGGCGATTTGCTAGGCTTGGTACCGTATCGGCATCATGAGTAATATACGGTATTCCCCGCAGGCGAGCGGCCACCGCCACCGGAACGCTCACAAAACCGCCGCGCGTAAAGACAACCGCCGGCCGAATCCGACCAAGCAAAAAGTAGCTCTGCCCTACCCCGTAAATCGTCAGAAAGACATCCCGAATGTTCAGGAATTGCGTCTTGATATCGAGCAGTTGGCGCCAGCCTTCCCCGCTGTAGCGACGCAGTTTGCCGGCGTAAATAGTGGACACCGCATCCACCGATGCATTCGCCTGCACGATATCGAGCAAATCATCGCCTTTCTGACCGATATAGGTGACACGACAGTCTGGCGACTGGACCTTCAACTCATGCGCAACAGCCAAGACCGGTGTAATGTGTCCGCCCGATCCCCCGCCCGTCAAGATTATATTCATAGCCTTCATCAAAAAAGTTCCTTAGGAAGCCCTTTACCGTACCGGGTAGGCCTGTTTTCAGATACGAAATGCCCGCTGGCTCGAATGTTGACCATTTCTCTGCCTTCCTTTCGGTATAAAGCGCGAATTAAAGCCGGTGTAATGCGATACTTGGAAAACCAGGCCCAGTGCCGCACCGACAAACAGTACGCTCGTGCCACCGTAACTGATAAGCGGCAAGGTGATCCCTTTGAGCGGCAACAATCCTATCATAGCACCAATGTTGATGATTGCCTGCGTACTCAGCCATGCCAAAACGCCAGCCACGACCAGTCGGCTGAAGATATCCGGCGCACGTTCGACTATCAACCGCAGGCGCGCAAAAAGCATCACGTAGAGACTCAGGAGCACCACGCTCCCGATGAAGCCGAACTTCTCGGCATAGATAGCAAAAATCGAATCATTTTGCGCCTCAGGCAAGTAGCCGTACGCCTGCACGCTTTTCCCTAGCCCCAGGCCGATCATGCCGCCCGACCCAACGGCAATCAGCGCTTGGCAGGCCTGATGCCCCGCCGCGGTCGAACAGTTGTTCTCGGGGTTAAGATACGTAGCTAGTCTTTCCCGCCGGTAAGGGGTGGAAGATACCGCTATGATTGTGCCCACGGCCACAACCAGCCCTATCATCAGTATGCGCCGCATCGGTAAACCGGCAATAAAACCCATCAGTGTCAGCATGGCCACAATGACACCGGCCGACCCAAGATCACTCTGTATAAACGCCACGATAAACCCAATCACCCCCATGGCGATTGCCAGCGGCTTGAGCGTGGCTCGGTAATTCGCTATGGTGCCCTGCCGCACCCGAGTCGCAAGGAAACCGCTCACACTTATGAGCAGCGCGAATTTCAGTACCTCGACCGATTGCAGTGAAAACCCGCTCCCCAGACGTATCCAGCGGTGCTGCGGATAGGCTGGAATCGGCGGCGTCACCAGGGCCACCAACGTACCGAATGCCGCCAGCCCAAGCAGCCACCACTGCCACTTCTGCCACTGCGCCAGCGGTATGCGGGATGTCACCAGAAACGCTATCATACTAAGAATAATGGCGATGATTTGGTGCTCCACGTAGTTGCCGCCCCGCAGCTCCGTCAGCGCCGGACTAATCGAATACACCACCACCAGGCCAATGGCCAGCAGACACGCCACGATAACCACCAGCCAGTAATCTGGCCGATGCCTGCGAAGCGCTTCGGTAGCCTGGCCTCTCGGCGCGCTGCGCCATGCGTCATTACTCATAGCTCACCCCTGTAAGGCTTGGTGCGTTCGATGAATCGATGTTTTTTTGCTGTTTCATATCTGTCTGTCGTGTCATACCTAGTATATCGTAGCCATCTCGGCGCGCCTAACGTCCCCGCTTCGGCGTTACATCGTAGTTATTGATCAGCATGTGGGCAATATCGGCGAACACGGGCTGGCCCGTCTGGGCACCCGCAAAACCGCCGTAGCCGTGCGGCTCGATATTGTACACAACCACCGTGTACTGCGGCAGGTCACCGCCCACATAGCCCATGAATGTACCATTAAAGGCGTCCTCTCGGTAGAGGTGCGTTTTTTCATCTATAATCTGTGCCGTACCAGTTTTGCCGCCCACCGCATAGTTATCGCCAAAATCCATATAGCGAAAGCCGCCTTTGGCATGCTCGACGGTGACATACTCCAGCAGCCCACGCATATCAGCACTGGTCTTTGCCGATACCACGTCCCGGCGAACCACCTTAGGGGACGTCTTGGTCGTTTTACCATCAGCCGCTGTCACACTCGCCACTAAGCGCGGCTGGTAGTACGTCCCACCGTTTACGATGGCGCTGAGGGCAGCGCCCATCTGCACCGCCGAAGCCGAATAGGCCTGGCCGAATGACATATTGGCGTAAGAGATGTTTATGCCGTTATCTTTATCCTCTGGCTCTGGCACAAAGCCGACCCCCTCGTACCCCTGCTCTATCCCGGTCGGCTTACTGAGCCGGTAATGATCAACGAAATACCGGTGCAAAGCTGTACGCCCTTGTTCGTTCAGCTTGCCGCCCCCCAGCTGCATCAACGTCCAGGTCGCACCAGTGTTCAGGGATAAATTCAGCAGACTCCTGATACTCTGCGTGCCCGTACCGGTCCCCTCAGCCACATTCAGCACCCGAGCACCATCTATGGTCCAGCTGCCGGGGTCATAGTATTTGGTATCGGCTCCTATTACCCCTTGGTCCAGCGCCGCTGCAACAGTCAGTATTTTGGTTATCGAACCTGGTTCAATGGGACTAGCGACGCTGTAGTTTTGAAATACCGTGCCGTCCTCAACCTCCTGATATTTTGTCGGGTCAAACGTCGGGTAATTCGCCATGGCCTTGACTGCCCCAGTATTGGTTTCGAGCACCACGGCACTGACATTTTTCGATCGGAATTTTTCTTGGGCTTTTTTGACTATCTGCTCCACCTGCGTTTGCATGCCGATATCTAGGGTCGTGGTGATATCTTCGCCGGCTTTGGGCTGAATCAGCAAATTATCGCTACTGGCAGCCAGCGGCACACCGTTCACATCGGTTATAGCCTTCAAACGGCCCTTTTGACCCGCCAGCTGCTCGTCCAGGGCTTGTTCCAGGCCATACTTACCTTCCCCGTCATCGTTCACAAAACCAAGCACCTGAGCGGCTAGTGTGCCCTGGGGATACACCCGGTAGTTGACCTGCTGTGCGGCAATCCCAGGGTATTTCAGCGCCAGAACCTTGCGGCGGACCTCTGGACTAACCTTTTTTTTCAGCACAACGTAGCGTGTATCTTTTGTTTTGAACTTCTCGAGCACTTTTGCGGGATCCATACCCAGCACGCCGGCTACAGCGTTGGCCGTCTTGGTGGCGTCTTTTATGATACTTGGGTCAGCAAACACCGTATACAGCGCCTGATTCAGCACCAGCGGCACCGTCTGGCCATTCAATTCAGCCGATATCACCCCCCGCTCCGGCAAGACATCGTACTCTCTCACCTGATCGCTCATGGCCAACGATTTGTAGTGGTCGTAATTGATAATCTCCAGATAAAATAGCCGCAGCACGAAAACCGCAAAAACCACCAGCAAACAAGCGTACCACAGTCTGGCACGAAGTATTGGGTTCACTTCGATCTGCTGCCTCTGATCCATGTGTATAAGTATACCGTAAGCAGCTTATTGTACACTGCCCGAGGGAGCTACCGCCACGAGCGCCTTGGCTTCTGCCGAGTTCTGCGCGGTCGTCAGTGACTGCAAGCGGGCTGAAGCAGCCGCTAAGTCATCGTGCTCTGTTTGGAGGCTAGCTTTTTGATGCTGTAAGGTGTTGATCGTGTAACCATACGCGTTTGTCTTGGTCACTTGCGTGAGATAGAGCAATCCGAGCAGGCATGCCAGGACGATCAGCACGATTGTGTTGCTAACCGGCCCGAGACGCTTGGTGGTCGTCCGAAAGCTCACAGAATTATGGCCACGCACAGCCATCTGTTGGCGCCCCAGCGCCATAGTTGATGAATATGTCATATATGTGTTTTTGTTTTTCTCTTTTTTTAAGAGGACTGTCCTCTTTTGGTGCATTTGTTGGGAGCCGGTGGGGCTTTGACACCCCACCAGCAGCCTAGCCTTAGTGGCCCACTTTGACGTGGACTTTGTAGGCTCGGGAGCTACTTTTGACCCGTATAGGCATATCGAGTTCCCTTTCTTTTTTTTATTTTCGCTGCAGCACGCGCAGTTTTGCACTACGCGACCGCGGATTAAAAACTATTTCAGTGTCGTCGGCCGTGACTGGATGCTTGGTGAGCAGCTTATATCCGGCATCGTACGTATCTCCGGCTACATCGGCGAACGCCTGTTTGACGAGGCGATCCTCGAGGCTATGGAAGCTGATGACGGCAAGCCGTCCGCCTGGCCTCAGGAGATCAAGCCATATCGGCAAGCTCCGTTCTAGCTGCCCGAGTTCGTCATTTACCGCAATGCGGATTGCCTGGAAACTTCGGGTTGCCGGGTGAGTTTTACCTCCCCGCCCGAGGGTCCGAGCAATGACGTCTGCCAGCCCTGCGGTCGAAAGGATCGGCCTAGCTGCCACAATAGCAGCGGCCACCCGGCGCGCCCTCGGTTCTTCACCGTAGGTGCGGAGGATTCGTTCCAGATCGGCCTGAGCGTAGCTGTTTACGATGGTCTCGGCTGTTAACTCACTCTCCTGGTCCATTCGCATATCGAGCGGACCGTCTTGAGCGAATGAAAAGCCGCGTGACGACGTATCAAGGTGCAACGACGATACACCCAAGTCCGCCAGTATCATAGCGAAGCTCTCGCCCTGCTCCTGCAGAGCTTTCGAGGCCTCTTCGAAACTGGCATGAACCACAGTTGCACCTCTCTCTCCAAGCGGAGCGAGCGCTGCTATCGCAGTCTCGTCGCGATCGACCAAGGTCATCGCCTCCGGAGAGTTGGTACGGACCAGCACTGCCGTCGCGTGTCCCCCGTAGCCAGCCGTCAGGTCGAGGTAAGATTCCCCCTTCTCTGGCGCTAGGTACGTGAGCACTGCCTCGAGCAGCACGGGCTTGTGTATGGTTTGTGACATAGTGCATGTCGTATCTTTTTATATTTGTGTTTGTTTTTTTCCTCCAAAGTTTCCGCTTTTTAGTAGCCTGTGAACAGATTACTAAAAGGAGAGAAACAAGGCAGGATGGTGATTTTTGTTTTTGGTTATCACCTATTCAGCAGCCAACGTTTTGTTTTTTGTAGTTTTTGTTTTTGTTGGTGTTCCCGGTCCGTATGTAAGGAAGCAAAAGTTTAGTAAGATTTCAAAAATCTTGTAAGGCTTCCGACTTCCCGGAAACAAAGTGAGAGACTTATGTGTGAGGTGGAGTTTTGGGAGGTGTTTTATGGAAAGAACAAGGGCTTTTTTAAACAGTGGTGCCTTATGATATCCACCGGTTGACTGCCGAATAGGTGACCGCAAGATGTAGCAGGTAGCATGTAGCATGAATGTCCATACTTTTGCTAGCTCCCTGACTTGCGCGTGCAGATAGAGTATAACTATGTAGCGAAAGTAAATTCCCCTGCTACATGCTGCATACTACCTGCTGCTATTATTTGTAAATGTGCTTTCCATGCCGAGCGGGACACTATGCCCTATTCGGCCGCTACTAAACGCCAGTAATTGCCCACACTTACCGCCGCGACGTCTTTGTTGATGCCGGCATAGTCGAGTAAGTGCTGTTCGAGCGTTATCCGCCCCTGTTTGCCATCGAGTGACTGCTCGACCTTGCCGGTGCGAAATTGCACGTTCAGGTCTGCTATCCGCTCATCCAAGATGTCGCCGGCCAGCCGTGGCTCGACCAGGTTGTTCCAAACATCTTTGGGGTACAGGTGCAGATATTTACCAAAGCCACGGGTTATGACTGCCCCGCTGGCAAACATGTCACGAAGCTCGGTCGGTATGGTTAACCGCCGTTTATCGTCTAGTTTGCGCTGGAAGTAATCCACCTGTGTCATATGGTTGTTTTTTTAATGGTACGGTGAGTGTTTTTGTTTTTTGAAGTGAGAGAGCCTTTTTGTGGGGCTACCTACTTTTACCCACTGCCAACAGTGTACTACCCACTTCCACCCACTACAATAGACATAATGATAAAAAAGTGGTGATTTTCACACCACTTCCCCCCTAATGTCCCAATCAAAAGATAAAATCATACAATATGGCTGGCTATCATCTATTTAGCCCCGTATACTAGAACTGCCTCTGGCACATAATATGCTTTGCCGACTTCAAGTTTTTTTGAGCTACCCTCTATACCCGTCTGTGCTACGATAACATTCGTGGGATTCGTAAGATCATCCAACTTAGGTGCAAGCCTGTGTGCAATTGATGTTGCGGTATCGCCTGGCTCAATCTTACCAACTGTCACGACCCTACCGTCAGTTAGAGCAAACTTAAATGGCTCGATATCTGGATCGCTGCTATTTGTTACATTCTCGACAACTCTCTGCGTTCGAGGATCGACAAGCCCCTCACCGACGAGCTTATTATAGATATCTGGATCGGAGAATTTAGTAGCTACCTGCTTTTCACGGATATTTTCAACAAAGACATCCCCAAACAGACCGCCTCCTGCTAATGCTGCAAATCCCATTGCCGCCACACCTGCGCCAAATATTACGCGTCGTCTTGTATAATTCGGAGAAGATTTTTCCTTATATGTCATAATCGGTTGTATTATACTCCTTTCATGCTTATTTGTCAAGTGGGCAAGTTTATGTTCCGCTTACTCTGGCGGGTCGGGCCAGGCTTAGTTGAGCGTGGGCAGTGTGGGTTTCGGCTTCGCGCAGATGCGTTTCACTCAGTATATTGCCGCCCTGTCCGTGTTCGCGGTACACCGCAGCCACTATACCTTCGCTACTTTTCATAGCAGTGATTAGCAGTGCGGCTATGGCCACATACATCCCCACGTGGAAGTGTACAGGGTGCATGCGTAGCCAAGATTGTTTCTTTTTTGTTGTTGACATAGTGTTTGTTTCTTATAGAACTGTCTTATAATAGCAAAACATAACCGTTTTGTCAACTCTGTGTTTTTGTATATTCCCAGTTATAGGGGGTGGAGGGTAGAAGGTGGACGGTGGGGGGTAGACGGTGGATAGTGGACGTTGGAGGTTGGACGTTGGAATGCGGCCGAAGGCCGCTAGGTGCATCCACCGAAGCCTCGGCGAAGGTGGATATAGCTAAGAATGGCCATGTGGAAACTCCTGGCCAGAATGTTGTCGGTTTCTACAACTTCCGACAGGCCAAGAGGCCAATGTCTTGGCCTCTTGTAGGCACGAGCGAAGCGTCGTTGGTGGCGTATTAATGCTTACCTCGTCTGATGGATGTGAGTTGTTTGACGAATAGCCTGTATGCCGGTGGCATAGTAGCTATGAGGAGTTGTCACGTCGGTTGTAGAAACGAACAACAGTTCTGCCAAGAGTTGGAGCTTTTGGCCTGGTTTCTTTAGCTTCCTTTCTGTGGCAGCACAGAAAGGAAGTCGCCTGCAGGCGCGAGAGCCTGCATTTTGGTTGTGGCGCACGCCTGCCTGCCGGCAGACAAGGGCGGGACCGCGCAGTTATCTGCGGCGGTGACCGCAGCGGTTAGGCTACGAAAGTTGCACTTCGAGGGGGACGCCATTTTTTGGCCTCAGGAGAGTTATGCCCTGCTCGGCAAACACACCAGCCATACCCTGGTACGTCCACTCCCTTGCCTCATCAGAAAGAAACCAGTCATGCACTGGCAAAACATACTTCGGCTTGAGTTCTATGGCCAGTTCCACCGCCCGGCGGGTCGAGCCCCACGGCGCCACTACAGGCAAGGCCAGCACTGGCATGGTCTGCAGGAAATGATGCGAGTCGCCCGGGTGTGTGTAGGCACCCAAAAAGTGGATTCCGAGCTCCTCTGGTACGACAGCCCCAAACGGCCGCACTTCTTCGTGTGGGCTGGCAAAAGCCACTGCCCCTTCCGGCATGATATCTGCCGCCTGCCTGAAACCTTGCTGGCGCAGCATAGTCACCACCTCTGTAGGGGCCGTTATCCGCACATCGGGGAACTTTGCCACGATACGGCGCAGCTTCTCTGGGTCGCAGTGATCACCGTGGATATGAGATATAAAGACGTCGTCGATCCACTCTATGGTTTCCAGCGGCAACTCACTCCAACCGCCTGGGTCAAAAAGCGCCACCCGCGGTTTTCCATTTTCCTCCGCCTCCACCAGCACGCAACTATGCCCAAACTTCGTTAGTTTCATACCTTCATGATATCAGAGATATGAGATAAGAGATAAGAAGAGCGATGAGACATGAGTCATGAGTCAAGAAGCGGCCGAAGGCCGCTAGGGATCATCCACCGAAGCCATGGCGGAGGTGGATATAGCTAAGAACGGCCATGTGGAGGCTCCCGGTTTCGAATGTTGTCAG
>JBGAVA010000004.1:0-76571 GCA_044228355.1 Saccharimonadales bacterium (SeqCode) | reverse complement strand
ACAAAACTGAAGCAGTTCTGTTTTTCTCACCGACCATACAAAAAACGCCCGCAAGGGACGTTCTTTGTATGGTGCGGGTGAGGGGACTCTAACCCCTGGCCTCGTCCTTGGCAAGGACGCGCTCTAAACAACTGAGCTACACCCGCATGTAGGTAATACTAATTGTAAAGTACGAAGCGAAATTAACGAAGTGCCTTCTTGGCCTGGCAAGGACGGTCACGTTCCGCGACCCCGCGATTTCACTGTTGCGAGCGAAGCTCGCACCGGAAAGTCGCCTTGCGAACTGCCATCGGCAGTTCTCACTCTAAACAACTGAGCTACACCCGCGTAACAGGTGAGAATTATAACGACTCAATCGGTATCTTGCAAGAGGTGGCATCATATAGGGTACTGCGCTATAATCTAAATCACTTGGCGCGTTGGCGGAGCAGTTACGCAGCGGTCTGCAAAACCGCGTAGATGGGTGCAACTCCCATACGTGCCTCCAGTATTGCTTATGAAATCAGTTGTTGTGTGCGGTAGTAAAAAGTACCGGAAGGAAATTGCGGTGCTTTGTGCTGAGCTGGAGAAGCTGGGCGTGCTGGTTTTTGCCCCTAGTTTTCCGAGCGAGCGTGACATAGTGGCAGAAACCGACACGTTTCATTCCGAGTTTATAACCAGCAAGGTATTTAAGGGCCTGACGCTCGAGCATTTTGACTGGATACGAAAGGCCGAGGTTTGCTATGTGTTTAATAAGGATGATTATGTGGGGGCGAGTGTGACGATGGAAATGGCCTTTGCCAGCGCGCTTAGCAAACCAATCTTTGCGCTGAGTGATAAAACTGGTGATCCGTGCCGAGATGCGCTCATAGATAAGGTGATTTCTAGTCCCAAGGCACTTGCCCGGATTTTATAAATGCCGCCTCTCGCGCCTGCCTTCCGGCAGGCAGGCCTATCTGTCGATCAGTGAATGCAGGCTCTCGCGCCTGCAGGCGACTTCCTCTTTTGCCGGAAAAGAGGAAGCGAGAAACCTCGGCCAAAGGCTCCAGCTCTTGGTGAAGCTGTTGCTCAGGTTTACAACCGGCAGACACGAACGCTAACGCTAAGTGTCTGCCGACCCTTCGGGCAAGTTGTAAACACTGACAACACTTCAGCCAGGAGCTTACACATGGCCACCACTAGCTATATCCACCTCCGCCACAGCTCCGGTGGATGCTTCTCTAGCGGCCTTCGGCCGCAGGGGTTGTTAGTTGGGTGTTGATTGTTTGTTGCACGTTGGTCGTTTATCAGTTGAGCGTTTTCACCTGGGATGTATATATAACAGAGACGAGTTTTACCTCACTCTGTGACAGAAGTACTGCTATCGTGCTTCGGGGCGGGCAGGCGACTGCGTAGGGCGACCGCGGCTGTGGCTGCTATCATTACGACAGAAATGACTATTAGTCCAAGCTCGCCGGAGCCAACACCACTGGTTCCGCCAGCGGCCGCTGCGCCGTGCGCTTGCGGGATCATCCACGGCACATAGTACGCCTGAACGTACGTCATGATGCCGATAAGGCTGACAAGCGCCAAGCTATGCAGAATGGTAAAACGGAAGAGCGTCCCTTCCTGGCCGGTCAGTCCGGTTGCACCAGTAGCTACGGCGATACTCTGCGGTGAAATCATCTTTGCCGTCACGCCGCCGCTGGTATTGGCCGCCACCGTAAGCGTGGGGTCTATGCCCAGTACCTTTGCAGTTTGCTGCTGTATGCCGCCGAATAGTGCGTTCGACGACGTGTCGCTGCCGGTGATAAAGACGCCCAGCCAGCCCAGCAGCGGAGCAATGAGCGGGAACCAATGTCCGGTGACTGTGAGGGCTTTGCCCAACGCTGCCGACATGCCAGAGAAATTCGCGAGATAGGCAAACCCAACCACCGCGGCGATGGTCAGCAGCGGCTTGGCCAGTTCATTCAGGGTGTGGCGCACGGTTTGCCAGAAATCCCGCCATGGCATACGCAGCAAAACCGCAGAGAGGATGGCAGCGAATAAAATGGCCGTACCGGCCGCAGAGAGCCAGCCGAAATTATAGATAACTTCTTTTGGCTTATCGCCGATAAGGATGGCGTGATCGAGCGCGCCAAACGGAATCTTCGCTGTAGTGTGGTCGAGCAGCGCCTTTATGCCGGTGCTGCCCCAGTTGCCGACAAACACCACCAGCAGGACAAACGGCGTCCAGGCGCGGATGATGGTGCTCACCGAATGCCCGTGCGCTTTCCGCCGGACCTGCGACGTCAGGTGACGTTCTTTCGGGAAGCGCCAGACCGACTTGGGCTGCCAGAATTTTAGCAGCAGCACCATGGCGCTTATGGACACCACAGCCGAGAGGATATCTGGCAGCATTGGCCCGACAAACGAGGCCACCACATACATGGTGAAGGCGTAGGATCCGCCCGCGACAACCAGGGCTGGCCAGATTTCCTTGGCTCCTTTCCAGCCCGAAATGAGCACCGTCAGCCAAAGCGGGATGATGGCGGCGATGAAGGGCAACTGATGTCCAACCATGCGACTGATGAGGTTTGGATCTATGCCCGTCACCGTCCCTGCGGTGATGACGGCGATGCCTATGCCGCCGAACGCCACCGGCGCCGTATTGGCTATCAGGCAAATCCCGGCTGCGTAGAGTGCTTCAAAACCAAGGCCCACCAGCATACCCGCCGTTATGGCCACCGGCGCGCCGAACCCGGCCGAACCTTCCAGAAATGCCCCGAAACAGAAGGCGATCAGCAGCGCCTGCAGCCGACGGTCGACCGTAATAGATTCTATGGTGTCGCGTACGATGGCAAAGCTGCCAGTGCGCACCGAGATGTTATATAAAAGCACGGCGTTTAGCACAATCCAGCCGATGGGGAAGAGGCCCTGCAGTGCGCCGTAAGCCGTAGAAAGTACTGCCAGCTCGGCCGGCATGTTGAACGCGGTCATGGCAACTACTAGCGCCAGGACCAGGGTAATAAGGCTGGCGATCCATCCGGCCACTTTGCGGCTGAGCAGCATGACGCACAGCGCCACGATGGGCACTGCCGCAACCAGGGCGGATAGGCCGATACTGTCAAACGGATTGGGGAGTTGTACCCACATTACGCCCATCATAACACCATAAGCGGAATGGCGACAAGGCTAATGGGCTGATCTATATGCGCTTTTTGGTGCCACGACTTAAACGATCCGCTGCAATAGCGGAGACGATGCGAATGTGGGTCAGCACACGACCGACTCCCACAGTTTACTTAATGTTACGATCGTGTAAATTAGTAAACTGTTTCGTTTCGATATAGTCCAAAAAGCATAGTCGGCAGTGCTGGCCAGAAGTGCTATAATCGTGAGTACTAACGGAGGAAAAGGCATGAAACTATCAAAAGGTATGACAATCGCTGCCGTGCTCGGCGTGCTGTTTTTGTCGCTGCTCGGCTGGTTTGTCGGCGGCTACAACGGCATGGTGACGCAGCGTAACAAAGTGGATCAAGCAGCGGCACAGCTCGACAGCGCCTACCAGCGCCGGTTTGACCTGGTACCGAACCTGGTCGAAAGCGTCAAGGGTGCACAGGCGCAGGAACAAAAAGTCTTCGGCGATATCGCCGCCGCCCGCACACAGTACGGCGGAGCTAAAACGACTGAAGATCGCCTTGCGGCCGCTGGGCAGTACGAAAGCGCCCTCAGTCGGCTGCTCGTCATCATGGAAAACTACCCAGAGCTCAAGAGCAATGAAACCGTGCAAAACCTGATGATACAGCTGGAAGGCACGGAAAACCGCGTCAAAGTTGAGCGCGATAACTACAGTGCCGTTGCGACCACCTACAACACCATGATCCAGCGCTTCCCCAAAAACATCCTAGCAGGGCTATTTGGCTTCGAAAAAAGGCAACTCTACACGGCAGCTCCTGGCGCCGATGTAGCACCCAAAGTGAACTTAACCCAACCAGCACCGGCTAGCAACTAGTAGCGGCCGCGGCCTTACGATATGCATCGGTTGAAACTATGGCTTGGTATGGTTGGCGCGCTTGTCGTGTCTGGCTTGGCCGTGACGACAGTTTCGGCGCTCGATGTGCCGCCCGCGCCGTCGCAAACCGCCATTCTCGACCAAGCGAACATCATCGACGATGCGGCCGAGGCCCAACTCAGCCAAAAACTCATCGACTACAAGGCCAAAACCGGTAATGAGATTGCCGTACTAACCGTCCAGTCGCTGCAGGGCGAAGATGATTTTGACTATAGTTTCCGTGTCGCACAAAGCTGGGGCATAGGCAGCAAAGAAGCCAATAACGGCGCGCTGCTGTTTGTGGCGCTAGAGGACCGCAAGCTGCGGATACAGGTTGGCCGCGGGCTAGAACCGTATCTCACCGACCTGCAAAGCAGCCTCATCATCCGCCAGAAAATCACGCCGCAGTTTAAGGCCGAAAATTACACCGGCGGCATAACAGCTGGCGTGGACGCAATGATCGCCGTCATCGGCGGGGAACGACTCAGTGAGTCCCGCTCGCAAACAAGCGGTTCCGGCTGGCTGGAGCCGCTCATATATGCTGCCTTTTTTGTGTTTGCCTATCTGGCGTCCTTTCTGGCACGCAGCAAGAGCTGGTGGGCGGGCGGTGTCATCGGCGCCGTACCGGGTACAATCATGTTTTTCACCGCGGCCGCGGTTTTGGCCTCTGTTGTGTTTAGTCTGGGATTGGTTCTAGGCTTGCTGCTCGACTACGTGCTCTCTAAAAACTATCGGGCGCGGGCAGCCAGCGGCGACAATACCGGGTTTTGGCACAGCGGCGGCGGATTTTTTGGCGGCAGCGGTGGATTTGGCGGCGACTCCGGCGGATTTGGCGGATTTGGCGGCGGCTCTTTCGGCGGCGGCGGCTCCGGCGGCAGCTGGTAGAACCGATTGATCTAAGATTGATTCTATCAGCAGGCAAAGTTATTAGTAATATTTCTACGTAGACTCGACACAATATTTGATAGAATAAGTGTGGTTCAACCACGCAGTTTTTCAAACCAAGGAACGAAGTTGACTGTTTGAAAAAATGAGACGAGAACCGTAGTGTAAGGTCTAAGCTTTTTGCGCTTAAACAAAAACAAGACTGTTGCGTACGGCTCGACAAGGGCGAGTGGCGGAATTGGTATACGCGTTTGACTTAAAATCAAATGACCAAAAGTCTTGAGGGTTCAAGTCCCTCCTCGCCCACCAGCTGTATACAGTGACCGACAAGGGGCTGTTTTCAGTTGGTCTGAGCATGGGACTTGAACGCCAATGCCAGTGGCACTGGCCGGACCCGAAGCCTGGAAGTTGCCAGAGGCAAGTCCCTCCTCACTACCATGAATCTTAAGGAGAAAATATGTTTGGTTTTAAGAAAAAGAGCGCCGACACAGCGTCTGAGTATGAAAATGTTGCGGCAGAAATACAGAAGATAAAAGACACACTCGGCGAACACCCGACTCCCGAGCAGCTTGCAGTCTACCATTATACTGCCATCGCTCTTGATGCTGTCGATATGGCTGCTCAGCAATTCAGCCAGACGCTCGACTATAGCGCTGATAGTATTGCCGCTGTCGAGGACATGCTGAGCCAGCTGCACGATAGTCGTAAAGCCAAGAAACTAGACGATAAAGCCGCTATCCAAATGAGCAAATGGTTTGGTTCGTACGTAGGCATTGTGATGGTGCGACGGCACGGCTGGCACTGGAAGTTACTGAGTGACACACCGCTAGATTGGCAGTCGATGGGGGTAGAAAAAGGGAAAATGACATTTTTCCCGCTCAGTAAGGCCTACAAACGCATCAAAAACGGGCCTGACGATAATATGGAAAGTGCATACAGCACGGCGCTGATTCTGGAAAAACGCCAATAGACTCTCGTAGACTCCTGCGCGACACACGGCTCGCTGACATGACAGATTCGAGCAACTGATGTAGTATAAGCGTAAGGTGTATAGCTAATTAGAAATGGACGAAGATCAGCCTGCAACTCAACCGCATCTTTCTCCGGCAGAACAGGCCGCACTGGAAGAAGCGCGGATGAAAACGGCCGACGACAGTTTTGTCGCCGGAGGGCAAACTCCAGCTCCAGGGGCAAATCAACCCGCTGGTAACGAGCAGAAAACGCTTTCCACCGCAAAAAAAGTCATCCTTAGCCCAGTGAATGACTTATCTGGCTATTCTGCGGCTCCGGCCATTCCTCGTGCGGTGGAAACAGACTTAGGCGCGGGAGGCCAACAACCTGGCGCCGTGACCGTCCCAGTTGCCGTGAACGTATCACCGCCATCGCCGGTGGCCCCAACTGGCCCAGTCGTGACCGCTGCGCCCGTAGCCCCATCTGTTACTCCAGCCGTGTCTGTCTCACTTCCAGCCACCCCCGAGCAGACCTACCGTATCGGCCAAAAAATGCCGCTGAATGAGCCAGAACAGTCGGTGACTGGCCGAGTCGCCGCGCGAGTCTCTATGCTGCAGATTGCCGCAGTTGGTGGAATTGGGTTATTCGGCTTCGTGCTGTATCTTATTTATTCTGTATCGCACCAATACATGAGCGGGACGTTTTTCCGCTTGGTATCGCCGATCCTCATACCAATCTTGGTTTATATGGCGCTTTTTGTGTACCTGCTGTTCACGGCTAGCGTCAGGCGTGCCATGATCGTTACGATTATCTTGCTGGCGCTTATCGGCCAGAACTTACTCGTGGTTGGGCTGAGTTCGTTTTCTTCTAACGGCATTTTATTTTCAGGAGGCCGATCGTGGATAGTGGTTGTTCTCCAGCTGATTGTGTTTGGCGCTCTCTTTGTAGCCTACAATGAGCTAAAAGACGTCGACGACTGACCGGTGCTATACTAATCAAATGAAATCTACGTCGGACTGTCCTTTTTGCAATGCCCAGGAACGAGTACTGAAGGAAAACGAACATGCCTTTGCGCTGCTGAGTAATCCACGCAAGGTACCGGGCCACGCACTCGTCATTCCCAAACGGCACGTCGAAGAACCGTGGATGTTGACGGCCGATGAGCGCCGCGATATTTTTGAACTTCTAGACATCGTCACCCAAAAAATCATCGACGCCAAACTCGGAGACGGCGTAGATGTCCGGCAAAATTACCGGCCGTTTATGCAAAAGGGCAAACTCAGCGTGCGTCACATTCACTACCACGCCGTACCGCGCACCCAGGACGATTACATCTACCAGGTGAGCGAAAAATACGACACCGAACTCTTTGCCGACCTCGACCCCGCCGAAGCCAAAGAAGTCACTAAGCTTTTGAAATAATCCTATCAAATCTCTTGACTGCAAGCATAAGCACGTACTATTATACAAAATAGTACTATGACAAATAAAAACATGTCGACCGAACAGCAGCAAATCATCAGAGGCATGCTGCATGTTGCGGTGCTGGCCGAGCTTGAAAACGGCAAGAAGTACGGCGCGGAACTACTCATTGCCCTCAGCAAAACGCCGTTTACGTCGAAAGTCGGCACACTCTATCCGCTGCTAAACCGTATGGAAAAAGATGGGCTGCTGGCTTCTGACTGGCAGGTAGAGCCGGGCCAGACGCCGCGCCGCTACTACCGCCTCACCAAACATGGACAGCAAAAGCTTTCCGAGTACCGATCGTTTTTGAAAATCATACAAACACACTTGGGAGGAAAACCATGAAAACCACAGTCGTTTCGTTACAGGGTCAAGATTTCGTCATCTCATCCGCTGCTGAGCCAGAGTTGCTCGAGTACCTGAAAAAGCTTCAGCGTGCAACGCGCTTTCGTCCGGGCGCGTACCGTCAGAATGTCGAGGGTCTGCGTGATGTACTGCTGACGGGCGGCCCCAAGCCCATCTCCAAAAAGCGTTTGTCTGAGGCGATAGAGCTGGTCGGCGTGCCCGAGCCGAGGCAACCGTTTGAGCCTCTCACCCAACGATTCCCGAGCCTTACGCGTAGCACGAGCCGGGCTTGGTGCGCCATTCGCCGTCTGGCCGCGGGAGGGTGGCGGCAGACACTGCTACTTGCGGTATGTTTTGTTGCCGTCATACTTGCGGTCAGCTCAGGCATAACTGCCATGATGCTGCTACTCGCAGGAGACAAACCGGAGGAGGGCTGGAATGTCATGCAGACGTCGATTGGTCCTGTGCGAAGCTGGACGGTGCAGCCGCAAGATGTCCCGGCTTGGCCGCTTAACTGGCTGTCGTATATTGTGTACTGCTTACTTTTCGTTCTGGTAGCTATGGCTGCGTGGAGACTGCGACAAAAGAAACATAGGTTTGTTTACGGCGCCGTGCTGCTCGCATCTTTCGCATTTGCCTTGATGCTACAGAATGTACAATCAACCAACCTTGCCGTACTACCGGAAAGTAGAGTACTGACAGGCAGTGCCGCTGCGCCGTTACGCTCAAAGATTGCCTATCTCCAACAGTGCGCCGATGAAATCCCGTATGTGTTCGACGGCCAGTCGGGTGGTATGCTCTTCCGCCAGCTTCGTGACGAGGGCTTCCGATTGGCTAAGCCGATCTCGACGCGCGTCTCAGACGGTAGTATAGACACTGCAGAACTGTGCACAGCATTTGACATGCTTCGCCGCAACCACCCCAAGCAAAACATCGTACTCCAGTTGTACACTACGACAGCCGACGGCACCCTTCGCCCGTACGTGTTCAGTGACCTCGGAAGTGATCAGGTAACCTCTAGCTACGGTTTATTCGTAAAAATGTAGCCATCCTTCTATACTGTATCCCAGATGAAACACCTCTCTGTTATATTGTCATCCCAAGTGAAAATGCACTTCATGCCCACGCGGGCATAAAATCTCTTAACTCATATCTCCTATCTCTTAACTCTAAAAAATAAGGTAGAATAGACAGATGAGCAAATACTACGTAACCACTTCCATACCCTACGTCAACGGCGAACCGCACCTTGGGCACGCCATGGAATTTGTCATGGCCGATGTGCTGGCACGAGCGGCACGGGCGCGCGGTGAAACGACTATTTTTAGCACCGGGACAGACGAGCACGGCGGCAAGATTGCCGAAAAGGCTGTTGAGCTTAAGGTAACGCCGCAGGCGCTGGCTGACCAAATGTCGCAGAAATTCCGCGACCTCATAGAAGCGCTAGAAGTCAAGCCCGACAGATTCATCCGCACAACCGATAAAGGTCACGAACAGCGCTCGCAAATCATCTGGAAGGCGCTGAAGCAAGATATCTACAAAAACAAGTACGTCGGCTGGTACTGTACTGGCGACGAAGAGTTTTTTACCGAGACGGTCGTACAGGAAAACAAGGGTGTTTGCCCGGACCACAACCGGCCGTACGAGAAGATCGAAGAAGAAAATTATTTCTTCCGTCTCAGTAATTACACTGAGCAGATTCGAGAGGCTATCGAGAAAAACGAGTTTTTAGTGACGCCAGCAACGCGCCGCAACGAGATTTTATCGCTACTGCACGAGGGCTTGGACGATATAAGCATCTCGCGGCCCAAAGACAAGATAGACTGGGGCATACCCGTACCCGGCGACTCCGCACAGGTCATGTACGTGTGGTTTGAGGCGCTGCTGAACTACATAACCGTTCTCGGCTACCCGGAGCACGACGACTTTAAGCAGTTTTGGCCAGCCAATGTCCAGGTGGTTGGCAAGGGCATTTTGCGTTTCCATGCCGCCATTTTCCCGGGGATCTTGCTCGGGCTCGGGCTGCCGCTTGCCAGGCAACTTTACGTCCACGGCTATGTCACGGTCGACAGTAAAAAAATGAGCAAATCACTCGGTAACTCCGTGAGCCCGAATGACATCATCGCAAAATACGGCGCAGATGCCTTCCGGTACTATTTCCTCAGGCACATCCCAAGCTACGACGACGGTGATTTTAGCTGGGAAGCGTTCGAGGCCGCCTATAACAACGAGCTGGCCAACGAACTTGGTAACGCCGTGCAGCGTACCGTCGCCATGGTACAGAAGTATCAGGGTGGTGTGGTCGGCGATATCCCCAAGCCAGAGCACGATATGGGTGCCTACGGCGAAGCGATTGAGCTGTGTAAGTTCGACCGCGCGCTCGACAGCGTGTGGGAACAGGTGCGCGGCCTCAACCAGCTCATAGACACCGAAAAGCCATGGGAAATTGCCAAAACTGACGATGCCGATCACCTGCGGGAGGTTTTGGCTGGGTTTGTGAGCGACCTGCTAGAGATTGCCGAGTTGCTCGAGCCGTTTCTGCCGGCCACCGCTGCGAAGATCCAGGCACTGTTCAAAGACGGCATGGTGCATCCCATCGAAGGTACCCTGTTCCCGAAGTTCGAGACGCCAGCATAAGGAGTAGCGCCAGATGCCGCTAGAATTTTTCGACACGCACTGCCATGTGCACGAACTTGATACTGCACTGACCCCGGTGCATGACAAATGGTTCTCCGACAAGGCCGAACGCAGCTCGGAAGCCGTGTTGCGCGCTGCCCAAGAGGCTGGCGTCACCAGGCTGATAGTCATCGGCACCACGCTGGCCGATAGCGAGCTTGCTGTGCAGTTTGCCCAGCGCCACGAAGGCGTTTGGGCGGCCATCGGTCTCCACCCCCACGAAGCCAAAAACTATACCACACCACAAACCTCCCATTTCCAAGGACGGACCTTGGAAATAGAGGAAAGATGGCGTGATAGGTTTTTGGAGTTGGCGAGGGAGCCGAAGGTGGTGGCGGTGGGGGAGTGCGGACTGGACTACTACTATGGGCATTCGCCGCAGGCGGAGCAGGAAGCGGTGCTGCGGTTTCAGATAGAACTGGCGCTAGAACATGGCATGCCGCTGAGTTTCCATGTGCGCGATGCCTCATCTGCGGAGCAGGAGCATGGCGCTTTTCATGATTTTTGGCGCATCTTCGACAGCTACCGAGGCGTACGAGGTGTCCTGCACAGTTTCACTGATACCCAAGGGAATATGGAGCGGGCGGTTGAGCGGGGTCTATACATAGGCGTAAACGGCATCGCCACGTTTACCAAAGACGAAGCACAGCTTGTGACATATCGCACAATTCCACAACACTCACTCCTGTTAGAAACAGATGCTCCCTTCTTGACGCCGAAGCCCTTTCGTGGTACAATCTGTGAGCCGAAGCATGTGGTGCAAACGGCGGAGTTTCTAGCAGCATTACGGGGTGAAAACCTCGAGCAGCTAGCCGCAGTCACAACCTCAAATGCCAAGGAACTATTCAACCTACAGCGTATATGAAATTTCCACTATTCCCCGGTACAATCGGTAAAACCCCAGAGGCTGTCAACAGAGCCCCTATGGTTAGTGAGCTTGAGCGAATTCTCATCCAAAGTGTTGTGGACACGGTCGACCAGTCTGTCGAAGAAGGTGCCTTTGCCGTTTCCCGCCATGGGTTTATGAATCATCTTCCTGCTATCCAAAAAGGTGTCGCTGGCAGTGCTATCAAGCTGACGCCTGAGTCTGTAAACCAAGTACCAGTGCAAATCGATAGTGCTGATGCAGCTTTCGCATATCTCGGCTTCCCGTCCAATAGAACACCGGCAGAATCGGAACGACCCGCAGAACCAGCAAGTAATGCACCTGAAGCCACAGTAACTAACCTAGACGCTATTAGGGCGCGAGTGGCTGGCGCGTACGGAGAACCGGGGGAGACTTCCAATGTTGCGCAAGCTGCTTAGCGTTCTTTCTACGCAAGATACTGAAGAGCGTAAAGCTGTCATTCATCGAAACATTCTCCGTGACTTAGCAAAAATGGGCGGCGAAGTTTTTGGTGATATTCCGGCGGGGACGCGGCGTGAATTTTTCTGCCTTGACCGCCATACATGGGTATGGCACGAAGAATGGACCGATAAGGACGGCGCTCGCAAGATTCGCACCACGCGTTACGATATTCGGCCGCAGGGTATTTTTAAAGCCCAAGATGGCCAGCCCTATCAGCCTGTGTCTCTCGAAGAAGCTCAACGCTTCGGCGCTGCTATCAAAGAATATCAGCGTCGTATGCACGCCAAATTCGATCCGCTTTTAGCGCAAGCCGGGGTGTAAAATAACGGTATGATCTATCTGGACCATGCGGCGGCGACGCCGGTTGATGAAGAAGTTTTGGCGGCAATAAGGCCGTATTTTTCAGATGTGTTTTATAATCCATCAGCCACGTATTTGCCGGCGCGGCAGGCAAGGGAAGCGCTGGAGGCGGCGCGAGCGGGTGTGGCGCACTGGCTTGGTGCTCGGCCGACCGAAGTTATTTTTACAGCCGGCGGCACAGAAGGGAACAATCTAGCTGTAGCCGGCGTGATGGCACATTTTCCAAATTGCTTCGTTACGGTGAGCGGTATTGAGCACGAATCGGTCCTGGCTTCGGCGCAGCAGTTTAATTGCTCCGTTGCGCTTGTTTCAGAGCAGGGTAGGGTAGACCTGGACGATCTGCGCCGCAAAATTACCGAAAAAACTGTTCTGGTCAGCGTCATGCAAGCGAATAACGAAGTCGGTACCATCCAGCCCTTGCGCCAGATTGCCGCCATGACCCACGAAATTCGCTCGGCCAGAAAAGCCGCAGGGAACAATCTGCCGCTATATTTCCATACCGATGCCTGCCAGGCTGCTAATTACCTCGATTTGCATGTGGAGAAGCTGGGCGTAGATATGATGACGCTGAACGGCGGCAAAATCTACGGACCGAAGCAGACAGGTGCGCTGTATGCGGGAAGTCATGTGAAGCTCGCGCCGATTATTCGCGGCGGCGGCCAAGAGCGGGGGTTGCGCAGCGGCACAGAGAACGTTGCCGGTGCGGTCGGCTTTGCTACGGCGCTCGACAAAGCTCAGCACATGCGTAGCGGCGAGTCCGAAAGACTCAATGAAGTGAAAAATCACGCTTTTCGCCTCTTGAACGCAAAAATCCCAGGTGCAATCGTTAATGGTTCGCTCAAACACCGCCTGCCAAATAATATCCACCTAACCTTGCCTGGTTTTGATAACGAGCGTGTGCTTTTGCAGCTGGAGCAGCGGGGTTTTCTGGCCGCCGCCGGTTCGGCGTGTAGTGCCAGCAGCGAAGAACCAAGTCACGTACTGCGCGCCATGGATCTTAGCGACGAGGCTGCTCGCAGTTCGCTGCGTATCACCCTCGGCCGCGGAACTTCGAAGCAAGATATCGAAGCATTCACCCAAGCCCTAACAGACATAACAAAAAGTAAATAAAACAACGTCCATACATCTGTACGCGATAATCTTCCCCCTGTAGTAAACCCACTTTCAGAGGACTGTCCTCTGAAAATGGGTCCGTCCTATAGAGTTTGTCGTATGACGACTTGGTTGGCGGCGAGCCAGCCCTCTACGGTGCCGGCATCGAGGTATTGGCCAGTGGCGGGGACGACTTTCATGATACCGCCCTGCTCGATGACTTTCTGGAACGGGTGGAAAATGTAGTACTCTTTGCCGGGGTCGATATCCTCGGCGACGTAACCGCTCACGGCCCTCTGCATGTCGTAGTTCAGCACGTACTTGCTAACATTTTTCATAAACTGCTCGGGCATCGGGTCTGGGTGCTCTATGATCCGGACTAGATTGCCCGCCTCATCAGATACGATATGGCCGTAACGCTGGATGGATGTATCATCGGCCGGGATTGGCACGCCTAATATAGCGCTTTGGCCGTCGGGGGTCGCCTGGATCAGCCGGGCGATATCTGAGCTGCCATCGGGGTTATAGAGACAGTCATCGCCCATAACGACAACGATGGATTCGCCTTCCGCCACGTACGGCATGGCCAGGTCTACCGGAACGGCTGTCCCGTATTTGCCATAGCTTGGCTGTACGATGTAGTGAAAACGGACGGATGGGGTCTGGATGAGTGGCAGCAGGTCTTGTTTGCCGTTTCGGGTAAGGTAGTCGGTAAGCTCGACATTGTCTCGGTAGTAGGCGTGGAGCTGCTCACTCTGTTCGCCGACAACGAAGTAGATATCGGTGATTCCGGCGGCAACACAATCTTGAACAACATAGTCGACGATTGGTCGATTACCGACCGGAAGCATACATTTTTCGATGGCTTTCGTGATGGGTAGTCGGCGTGTTCCCCAGCCGGCAACGGGGATAATTGCTTTGGTGATAGACATGAGACCAGTATAGCGCATTTGCTAAGAACCAGGAATGAATCACTGGTGGGCGAAAGCAGCCAGGCGGCCGCAAAAACGGCCGTAAAAAACTATGGCACAACGGATACAAAACGGTTATACTTGGAATGAAATGTGGCGAACGGAAATCCAATATCGGAAAATCACTGGCGCTAGTCTGCTGGTTGGTCTTGTGGTGTTCTGTGCCGGTCTGCTACCCGTAGCGGCCCAGACGGTATCTCAGGGGTACGGCGTCACGGGTACGGTGCAAAAGGGTATGATTGTCATGCTTGACCCCAAGGATTCCACCAAAGTAACCCCGCTGACGAACAAGCGTGACAAGGCTATGCACGGTGTCGTTGTATCGGCCAATGACACAGTGGTATCACTGGGTGGCGACAACACGGCCAACCAAGTCTACGTAGCCAGTAACGGAAAGTACGATGCCCTCGTCAGTACGCAAAACGGCCCGATTAAAAAGGGCGATATCATCAGTATCTCGGCGCTGGATGGTATCGGCATGAAGGCTGATGCCGGCCAGTCCGTCATCTTGGGCAAGGCGCTGACAGCGTTTGACGGTGAAAAAAATGTCAGCGGAACGGCTCAGTTGGCTACTTCGGGCGGTAACAGGGAAGTGACGATTGGCCTTGCACAGGTCGACATCGGCATTTCTCGCAATCCGTTTGCGGCCAGCGTCGAAGGGCCGCCGGTGCCAGCTTTTCTGCGCAAATCAGGTGAAAACATCGCTGGCAAACCGGTTAGTACCATACGTTTGTATGTCAGTCTCGCCGTCTTGCTCATCACCATATTCATGGCTGGTAGTTTGCTGTACGGCGGTGTTCGCAGCAGCTTGGTTTCCATCGGTCGTAACCCACTGGCCAAAAAATCAATCTTACGAGGTCTGATCCAGGTGGTCGTACTGGGGTTAATTGTTTTTGTTATTGGGCTGTTCGCGATATACTTATTACTGAAGTTATAACCATAAGCATGACAAGGGTGGGACGACGAGCATGACAATATGGCAGCTGGCACTTATCATCGGCAGTTTGTTTGCTGCGACACTGGCGTTTGTGTGGTTAGCGGTGCGCTTGGGTAGTGCTGGGCCGAAGAAAAAGACAACCGGAGATATCGAAAAAGCTGCCGAAGAAGATGTCGAGCACATCTTTAACGATACCTTCCGGGAAGAGCTTCGTAACAGAGGTCGGCTTCACTTCGAGAAGATTATTTCCGAAAACGCTATGTTCCTTCAGCAGGACCTCCGGCTGACAACCAGCCAGCTGAACGAGTACATGAAGGAAGAGATTACCCGTAACCTCAAAGAAGAATTTGCCAAGTACGAACAGTCGATCAACGATGCCAAACAGCTAGCCATCGATTCTATCCAGAAAACCAACACCGCCATAGAAGAGCAGCGTACGCAGCTCGGCGCTCAGGTTCAGCAGCAGATCCTCACCGAAAAGAAGCAGTTGGTCGAACGGTTTGAACAGAACATGACCGATATCATTAACCACTATGTGCTGGCTGCCATCGGTGACCAGATTGATCTGAATGATCAGCTGGAATACATACTGACCGATCTTGAAGCAAACCGTGAAGCAATAGTTCAGGATATTATGCATGGCGCCTGAGAGAACCGCGGCCCCCGTACTGCCGACAGCCGTTACCGGACTGGTGGATTTAGGTAGGTTGATACGCGAGCTTGATGCTATTGAGAATGCCATGCAGGGCCAGCACCTGCGGACGGGTCAAGCCGAAGACGGTTTGCAGCTGCCAAAGCTCAGTGCTCTGCTCGACAAAGTAGCCGAGGAAAACAAACTCGACCTCACACAGCACCACCAACGTGAGAGTTTGGCGGAGTTTTTGAAACTGCTGCGCAAAGAGGCGCCGCGGATACACATGAGCTTCAGCGCCAACCCGTCGGCCGAGTTTTTACTGAAACTCGTCGGCTGGCTCAGGACAAACATGCATCCTCACGTGCTGGTGGCTGTGGGCCTTCAGCCAGGGATAGGTGCGGGTTGTGTGCTGAGAACCGAAAACAGGTACTTCGACATGTCGCTCGGCAAACGTTTTACCGGCAACCGTGAAATGCTCATGAAGCTTCTGAACAAGCCAGTTGGTCCGGTGGTAAATGAGACAGTCCAAATACCGGCGGAAGCGGCGGAGGTTCCGGCATGAGCTTCGGGAACCAGCATTTTGCCAAACTTGTCGAGTCCGGCAAGCCGGTCGGTGAGGTGGTGGCTGTCGAGAAATTCCTCATTCAGGTGAGTGGTCTACAGCCGGCGGCGCTTCATGCCCTGGTTATGTTTGAAGATGGCAGCAAGGGCTTTATAAGCCAAGTTCATCCGGACCATGTCCTGGTGCTTCATCTCGGTTCGGAAACGCTCCGGGTCGGCATGGTGGCGGTGCTGCAGCATGACCAGCTCGTCTGTAAGGTCGGTAAAGATTTCGTCGGCCGCGTGGTATCGGTCACAGGTGACCCGCTCGACGGCAAAGGCCCCATCCCGGCCGATAGTGTTTGGCCGGTTTTCAACATCGCACCCCCTATCTACCAGCGCAAATTGGTCGAAGACCAGCTGGAAAGTGGCGTGACTGCCATAGATGCCCTGTTTCCATTGGTGCGCGGACAGCGCATGGCGCTGCTGGGCGATAGCAAATCCGGCAAAAGCACCGTGGTAACACAGCTGGCCATCAACCAAAAGCGCACCGACCAGATTGTGGTGTACTGCCTCATAGCCAAACGCCGCAGCGATGTCGATACCCTGCTGACGCGCCTGCAAGAAAACGGCGGCCTCGAAAAAGCCATCGTGGTGGTGAGTACCATGTTCGAGTCTCTTATCATGAGCTACATCGCGCCGTACGTAGCCTGCGCCATGGCCGAGTACCTCTGGCAAAAGTGTGACCAAGATACCATCATCGTGTACGATGACCTCACCAGCCACGCGCACGCCTACCGCGAGGTGGCGCTGCTTTCCGGCGTCAGCCCCGGCCGCGATAGCTACCCAGGCGATATGTTCTACGCACACTCCAGCTTGCTCGAACGGGCCGGCCGGCTCGACAGTACCGGCAAGTGTCTCACCTCCATACCGGTGGTGCATGCGGCAAACGGCGACATTACGGCGTACCTCCCCACCAACATCATGTCTATCACCGATGGCCAGTGGATTCTCGACATGGATATTTTCCGCAACGGTATCCGGCCGGCACTCAGCATGGGTCTAAGTGTGACTCGCGCCGGCGGTGTAGGCCACAACAAACGGCAAAAAGCGCTGGCAGCCGAAACGCTAAAAATGCTGGCAACGTACCGCCAGGCGGAAGAATTTTCGCACTTCGGTTCCGAACTCGGTCCGGAAGCCAAAAAAGCCCTCGCGACAGGTAAGCGTGTCTTTGAGCTACTTACGCAGGCGCCGGGCGACACCTATTCGCTGATGGCGCAGCAGCTCATGCTCGATATCGTGCTGCACCTCGAGGATGGCGCAGTACTGGACATGAGTGCCCTGAAACTCAATTCGAACGATTTTGCCAAAAAGGTCACCTCCGACGAAGAATACGACTCCGTACACGAAATGCTGCTCAAAGAATGTGTCAAGAACGCACCGAAACCGGAGTCGAAAGACGATAAGCCAGCGGCCGATGCACCGAAATCCGAGCCGAAAGATAGCAAACCAGCCGTGAACGAATCGAAGCAAGCCAAAAAAGACTCGTCCGAGAGCGGTGAAAAGCCCGCCGAAAACAAGCAAGAAATAGCCGGGGATACTATCGAGACAAAACCGCAGGCAGACAAACCAAGTGAAGCCAGCGAAAATGAAGTAAAATCCGAACCTGCTAGCGAACCAAATAACACTGGTGATACTGCTGCCGCCCAGGCAGAACCAAGTGAAGCCAAAGAAAATGAAGTAAAAAACTCGGTTAAACCTGAGTCTAGCGAGGCGGCTGAAAAAGAGGAAGCAAAAGAAGACACAGCCGAATCGGCATCGTCCGGTAAGCCCAAGGATGAGCCAGACCAGAAAGATACAAAGTCTCAGAAAACTGACTTCGTACACTCACTGTTTTCCCGGGCGAATAAGACGAACAAACCAGCCGACAAGCCAGCCGCAGAAGCGCCTACACCCGAACCGTCAGATAGCGAAGAAAAAAAGGTCGATGAAATGATGTCGGTTGAGCTGGAGAAACAAGAAGCCAAGCGGTCCACCGGACAGGTTATGGATGCCGTAAAACCGGAGAAAAAACCATGAACAGTCCATTTCCAACTTCCGATAAACAGAGTTTGGGGTTTGGTGCTTGGTGCTTGGGATTTGGAGCGACTGAAAGGAGCGACCAGTGAGGCGTCCTAACGAAATCGCCAAAGACGAAGCTAGTATGGCGACACTGGTGGAGCTGACCAGTGTGTTCGAGGGTATCGCCAGTATGCGGATCTCCCAGACGAAAAACCAGGTGCTGGAATCGACCAAGTTTTTTGATGAACTTTGGAAGATATACACGCAGCTGCGGGTAGATAGCTTATTTAGCTTCGGCCGAGAAGAAAATGACAAATCGAAAGTGATACTCGACAAAGAGCTGTACATCATCATCACGGCAGAGGGTGGTTTTAGCGGTGATATCGACCAGAAACTAGTCCAGCACATGCTGGAAGATTACAGTCCGGAAAAGAATGATATCATTGTCATTGGCCACCATGGTGCCATGCAGCTCAGTCAGCGCGGCATTAGCTTCCGTAAGTACTACAAGCTGCCCAGTAAAGATAAAAACATCAATGTCACGCCCATTATCCACGAAGTGCAGGAGTACAAAAAATGCAGCGTGTTTTACCAGCAGTACATATCGCTGATGAACCAGGAGGTGAAACGCATATCACTTTCTATGGCGGTGAAGACGGCCGGTATGGCGAGCGATAAGCCAGACGAGGTGATTAGTGAAGTAAACTATATATTTGAGCCGACCAGCTTTGCTGTGGCTGCTCACTTGGAACGCTCGATGATGAAGATTGCCCTAGCCCAGCTGATACTACAGTCGAAGCTGGCTCAGTATGCCTCCAGATTCCGTGCCATGAGCGCCTCACACCAGCGTGCCGACGAGTCAAAAGCCGAACTTCACCTGGCGTACAACCGCGCCCGCCGCGGCGTGAAAGATGAGCGCCTGAAGGAGATAATCAACGGGATGAAGAAGATCAAAGCGGGAGCAACAGTATGAACAGTTTTCAGTTTTCAGTTTTCAGTTTTCAGAAAGTTCGCAAGCATCAATCGCCATGGATAACAGCTGTATGCTACCTGGGAATTGAAAATTGTCTGAAAAATGCACATTGTGAATTGAAAACTGCATATGCCAAATGCTTGGGGCTTGGTGCTTGGGGGTTAGAATATGCAGCGGTTGAAAGGGGTGAGCGGTGGCTGGCGTAATTGTTTCTATCAAAGATCTAGTGGTGCGGGTGCTGTTCGACGCTGACCCGCCGGATATCAACGAGATATTGATAGTCGATAACGAGCAGAAAACGCAGTTGCTGGTGGACCACCTTGAGGTGGGCGGCATCGCCTTTTGCTTGAACGTTCGAACTGATCGCAGCCTGCTGAAAGGCACTGGCGTGCAGCGGTCGGGCAAGGGTATCGAAATTCCGCTCGGCGAGGTTACCATCGGTCGGATTCTGAATGCGCTGGGTGATCCGCTGGACGGCCAGCCACCTATTACGGGCGATGATGTGAAACGAAAAGACATCTTGAAATTGCCCGGTCGGAGTACGAACTTCTCGGTGGCCAAACCGGAGATATTGGAAACGGGGCTGAAGGTGATCGACTTTTTGACGCCGTTCGTAAAAGGCCGCAAGATTGGCGTGATCGGCGGCGCTGGCGTGGGCAAGACGGTGACCACCATGGAGCTTATCAATAACACCGCGAAAAGCGGCGGCAGTCTGTCGTTCTTTGCCGGGATCGGTGAGCGTATCCGCGAAGGACACGAACTGTGGGATACGCTGCGCGAAAACGATCTGCTGAAAAACACCGTCATGTTCTTTGCACAGATGAATGAAAACCCGGTGCAGCGTTCGCTTATAGGCATCTCGGCCACGGCCGCTGCCGAATATTTTCGCGACGAGCAGCATAAAGATATTCTGTTCTTTGCCGACAACATGTTCCGCTACATCCAGGCGCGGAACGAGCTTAGCACCATTCTCGACCAAGTGCCGAACGAAGGCGGCTACGAGCCGACGGTATTTTCAGATGTGAAAGTGCTGCAAGACCGCTTGAGCTCCAACGAAAATGGCTCCATAACCTCCGTACAAACCATCTACGTGCCGGCCGATGACATTTCCGACCCGGCGGTGCAGTTTATCCAGCACGAGATGGATTCCATCATCGTACTTAGTCGTAAGGTCGCCGAACAAGGCGTCCGTCCGGCGGTTGACCTCACCCTCACTTCGTCTTCGTTGCTTACGCCGGAAATCGTGGGTGAGCGGCACTATATGCTGAGCGTGCAAGTGCAGGCACTGCTCCAGAAGTACGAGTCGCTCAAGGGTATCATCGCCATCATCGGCGAAAACGAGTTGTCGCCAGCCGACCGGGCAGACTACGCCAAGGCCAAGAAGCTCATCGCCAATTTCTCGCAAAATATGAACGTTATGACGAAGCACAATGGCATACAGGGCGATTACTTCACGCGCGAGGAAACGCTGAAGAGTATAGAGGAAATAATTGTCTAATGGCCACCAGGCAAGATGCCAGCACCGGCGAAATTGTAGAAGACGGTAAGCCCGACAGTAGCGAAGCGGTAGCTGCTACGGGCAGCATGTTCGTCAAGGTTTATTCGCCGTCGAAGGTCTATTTTGAGGGCGAAGCCGAGAGCATTAGTGCCGAAAACCAGACGGGGCCATTCGACATTCTTCCGAAACACCATTATTTCATAACCCTGTTGACGACCTGCGATATTGTGGTTCGCACCAAAACGAACGAAGAAAAAATCCGTATCCAAAACGGCCTGATGCATGTGAAAGCCGATAGTGTTGTGGTGTTTTTGGATATCTAAAGCTACGGCAACCGACGTTCCAGCAGTGAGTCTACCTGTCACTTGCCTGGTGGCATACCGCATATGGTATAGTACAAGCGGAGATACATATGTATCATTTCGATAAACGAGCTCATAAACACGCGAAACTAAAAAAGCGACTACTTTGGTTGCTGCTGGTGCTTTTTTTCGCCGCTTTTCTATATATTTTGTTTCATGTAAGGATTGCGCCAAAGCAAGACACAAAAAGTTCTCCATCCGTTAGCAAAGCATACGCGCCGACGACGGAACGGCGGCAGGTTATCACCAAACCAGAACTTACGTTTGAGGCTACATCGGGTTGGAAAGAAACCCCAGTCCCGCAAACGGCTTATTCGCCCAGGTATGTTTATAAGGACGTGAAGAATGCTCGTATACTGGAAATCTACATAGACAACCCGCCGCAGCATTTTGGGGTGAATAAAGCGATTGTCGTTGATAGCTCAAATGGGCTACTTTCGCACGATTCGGTCTCGGATAACTGTACGACGTTTACAGATGGCACAAATAAAGATCAACGGACGGGAATTAGCCCGGCAAAGTGGCAAGAGGTTGATTTTCTATGCGACATGAGTAACTCGGCCCGGGCAGTTGTCGGCACTATATCGAATGACGGCATAAATACGATAATCGTAACGACGGCGTCGGGCAGGACATACAAAGTATTTATTACCTACACCGATAACAACATCAACCCGGACTACAACGTGTTTTACGAGTTACTCAACAGTATGCACTTTCAATAAGGGTAGATTTACTCAACAATGAAATAGTCAAAGCCGAAGCTTGAGTTGGCGGGGGGGTTGTTGGCAGCGCAGATACTAAAGTTGGTCGTGCTGCGGTTGACATAGTACCCAACAAGCGCGGCGTTCGAGCCGACTGGTGTGGCCAGTACATTCGGGGTGGCATTGTATTTTTGGGTGAAGTTGACGGTGACGAAACAGCCTGCGACTGGACTGGTGCCGGTGTTGATGTTCACACTGCCTGCAATGTCTGAACCGCTTAGCGCGACGGTACCGCCGCCGCCCAGCGCTGGACCATTATCGCGGTCGGGAGTGGAGCCGCCGATGATAATATGCTTAGTCAGCGTCAGGCTGCCGTTCATCTGCAGGGTATTAACCGTGATGGCTGGAGCGGTAATTGGCCCACCAAATGTTCCGCTGCCGCTAACACTCAAGTTCTTTTGGACGGCGAGCTGCCCCTGCATGCTAGTGTCTCCCTGAACCACCAGGTTTTTATTCACTTGGATTTGTTCAAAAATGCTATTTCCGGACACGGTTATACCCGGTACGCTTAAACTGCCACCAACCTGGATGGGACCAGCTACCTCCAAGCTGTCGCGTATGAGTACTTTTCCAGCAAAGACGGCATTACTTTGCACGCTGAGGATTTGCTTTGGTTGGCCGACGGTTACGTCTGTGGTGGCAAGCTGTTTCAGGGTGTCGCTGCTGAGGGATTGGGTTTTCACGGTGTTGACATTGGTTTTTTTGCTGGCCAGGTACGTTACCCCTATGATGCTGCCGGCCACAACCAGCAGGAATATAAACAGGAGCAGGTATATATTTAGCTTTCTCACAAGGCGCTGGGCGAAAGAACCAGCGGGGGCTGCATCTGGCGCGGCGTCGACTATCTTACCAGTTGAGGAGACGCTGTCCTCGAGGCTATTGGTATCGGTGCTTTCTAGTGAACTGGTGGCACCTGAAGTCTCCAGGCTATTATCCTGGCCGGCTGCACCCTCACCTTGCTGCTTGTTTTCGTCTGCCATATATGTCTCTTACGCTTATGCTTACTGTAATCATACCGCATTTGAAGAGAATTGGGAATTGGGAATTGGGATTTGGGAATTGGGAATGGAACGGGGAAGGGCGGGGGATTTGCGTATTGGAGGGAAATGAGCGAAAATAAACACGAGTACTATGAGAAAGCAAATACAGACAATATTTCATATAACGTTTTGCCTTGTTGCGTCTCTGTTGTTTTTGACGGCTACAACCGCGTTTGCGCAGCAATCTTCCTCTTCGAATTATCAGATCAATGAGGCGTTTTTCGGAACTGGCGGGGAGCTCAATGCCTGCTCTGGCAATCAGTACTGCGCCAAACAGTCCGCTGGCGAGCTAACCGTCGGCAATACCAAGGGCACCGCCTACCAAGCCCAAGCCGGTTTCAACACCGACAGAACTCCTTGGGTCGAGGCGACCATCACAAAGTCTAGTGTAGATCTGGGGGCTATCAGCGCCAGCACAACGGGCTTCGACTACGCGGCCTTCACCGTGAAATCATACCTGGCGCATGGTTACGTGGTGCAGATCGCCGGAACCGCTCCCAAGAATGGAGCGCATGAGATCATGCCGATGGCGGCAGGTGGAGCCTCTAGTCCGGGAACCGAACAATTTGGCCTAAACCTTCGTGATAACACAGCGCCGAACATTGGCGCCAATCCTGTGCAACAACCCGACGGAACCTTCTCGTTCGGTACGTACGCAACCGGGTATGGTACAGTAGACAGTTTTCGGTATGTCGACGGCGCGGTCATCGCCGAATCGGCTAGTAGCTCGGGCTACACTGACTACACCATCTCCTACATCATGAATATAGCTGGTATCACACCCGGCGGTACCTATACGACAAATCAATCCATCGTCGTTACGGCTACGTTTTAGTGCCGAAACTCGTCTAGCGAACCTGGCCATGAAGCGCTCGCTTTGATCCTAGGTCGGCATACTTTTGTGTAATCTCAAATATCTTTTTAACAACGTTTCTTATTATTTTTTACAACAATAAGCTTATTTTATCTGTTTTGTGTATTGCAATCCAAAAATAAACTTGCTACATTAGTGATGTAAATATTAATAATGTTTTTACAACAAAGGAGAAACATACATGAATATCAACTATAAGTCGCTACGACGCCCGACTGCAGCCCTGATGGCGCTGGCGCTGTTAGTTGGTAGCGCAGCTCCCTCATTCCTATCAGCTAAAACGGTCTTGGCCGCCCAGGTCACATCTCGCTCTATCCAAATGAGCGATTCCGGGCCGAGTGACGGTACGGTCACTTCTGGTGTCGGAAGCGGTACAGCAGTGAAATACGTCCTGAAGTTTACGACTGTCGGCGCTATGCAAAGCTTTGTTGTCGACTTCTGTAGTGCTTCGCCCCTCATTTCAGACACCTGTACAGCGCCAACTGGTTTTGCTACCGGCTCGGCTACGCTGACAGCTAACGGTACCTGGTCACTGACACCATCTGCTTCACAGTGGAAGATGACAAACACCAGTTCGCAAGCAGCCGGCGCGTTTACGTTTGAGTTCAACGGTATCACAAATCCGTCTACCACCGGCCCATTCTATGCTCGTGTCACTACCTACGCCGATGCCACCTACGGTACCTACTCAAGTGCAACGAGCGTTGGTAACTACGTTGACTACGGCGGTATCGCACTGTCTACAACTGCCCCCATCAAGATCACGGCCAGGGTCATGGAGTCACTTACACTCTGCACATCCTCTGCTGCTTACAGCGGTCTCTCATGTGCTGGTGCAGCTGCCCCAACGGTCTACATTGGTAACGGTGGACCCACCAACGTCTTGGATACAAGCAGCGTTTACACCACCCCAATCTACTCACAGATCTCAACGAATGCACTCAATGGCTACGCCCTTTACCTACGTGCCAGTAACTCCTGCGGTGGTTTGAGCCGCGACGGTGGCACCACATGTGGTATCCCGGCAGTAGACGGTGGTAGCGCAGCGGGTACAACCATTACTGCGGGCACTGCAGCTTTCGGTGCGACTGTCAGTGACGGTACAGCTCAAAGCGGTGGCACTGGTACAAACACGGCCGTTGCTCGCTGGAAGACGACTGCCCCGACCTACATCATGGACACGACAACCAGCAACGACAACGTGACCTACACGTACGGTAGTAAGATAGCTGAGTCAAGCGCCCAGGCAAACAGTGTCAATAACACCATTACCTTTGCAGCAACAGCTTCTCTTACCACTCCAGCCGGTATCTATACTGAGAACTTTAGCCTGATAGGTGTGGGTACGTTCTAAACCCCGAAAGGAAAATGTAAAGATATGGTACGAAGGCTGCGGTTTTGGCTCGTAGCCTTCGGACTCCTAACAGCTCTGCTTGGCGCAGAGCTGTTACCGGTTTCTGAGGTGTATTCCTTGCAAATTGCGCGGCGAGCTCTTGCCATGAACACTAACATCGTAGGGCAAACGGCACAGTATGAAATACGGTTTAACGGGATAGGCTCTGGCGCGGTTGGATCGATTCGTCTGCAACTTTGTAGGGAAGACCCGTTTGTTGGCCAGCCGTGCACCGGTCCGGCGGGACTAGACATGACAGCGGCCGTACTTGTTTCCCAGAGCGGTATGACGGGGTTTGTCATCCATCCAAGCTCAACTGCCAATGAGCTTGTGCTGTCGCGGACACCAGCAGCTGCAATGACCGGTAGTTCAACCTATACACTATCGGGGATAGTAAACCCCTCGGCGCCGGGGACATACTACGGAAGACTGGAGACGTTTGCGACCGATGATGCCACGGGTTCGAACAGTGATTTCGGCGGGCTGGCAATTGCCATTTTGCCGAGTGGTGTGAGTGTTCAGACGGTCGTGCCGCCATTTCTGCTATTCTGCATAGGAAATACCATTCAGCCCTATGATTGTGATACTGCTGCCGGTAATTACATTGATTTTGGCAACTTTAGTGTCTCGACCGCCAGAACCGGGCAAACTCAGATGCTGGCAGCAACTAACGCAGATGGGGGCTATACAATTCGGGCGCTCGGAACAACCTTGACGTCTGGTGTTAATACCATCCCGCCGCTTACGTCAAGTGACGTGTCACGCCCAGGCGTTGCTCAATTTGGCATGAACTTGCGCATGAATAGCAGCCCTAACGCTGGTCGTGACCCACAGGGCAGTGGGCTTGGACAACCGATGGCGAACTACAACATACCAAACTACTTCCACTTCAACTCGGGTGACGTTATCGCAGCATCGACCGTACCTGACGAGTACCGACTGTATACGGCAAGCTATATGGTGAACATCTCGAAAGATCAAGCGCCGGGAATCTATGTGACAACACTGATGTATATCGCGCTTGCGACGTTTTAGCTCCTTGGGTAATTGGGCGAGGTTTAGCTTAAGTCTAGTCAGGCACCCATTTTTCGAATAATAGTAATTGGCAAGCCTGACAATGTCTGTTACCATAAGGGAAATACTAATAAAAGAGGGAAGTATGTACAAAATTTCACGACTCAGGTTAGGGATAGTTACAGTTGTTTCATATATTGGGTTAGTCACACTTCTGCCGAGCGCAGCCTTGGCACAGCAGATTGGAGCAGGCGGTACTTCGGGTAATGGTATTCGTGTTTCGCCTGTCAGGACAGAGTATACGCTCGCTCCGGGTGAATCTCGGCAGTTGACGCTTACCGTCCAAAACCTGACGAGTACCGATGCGACATATCAGGCCATCATAAATGACTTCGTAGCTGGTAATAACGAGCTTGGCCAGCCAGCGCTTATTCTGGATGCTGATAAATTTGCCCCAAGCCATAGCCTGAAGCGGTATATTGCTCCTGTTGCGAATGTAGATATTGCAGCCGGTAAAACAAAAGAGGTCAAGGTAACCATAACCATGCCAAAAGATGTTGCTGGCGGGGGTTACTATGGGGCTGTACGATTTACGCCGGCTGGATCTGCCGCAGGGAAAAACGTTACATTGTCTGCCAGCGTTGGTTCGCTTATATTGGTAAGGGTTCCCGGGGACATTGTAGAGAACGTAACGCTCGTTGGGCTCGATGTACGCTCGGGCGAAGACGCAAGTGCCGGTAGTTCTTTCTTTACCTCGAATAAAAAACTCTATGGGGTTGCGCGGTTCAAGAATGCTGGTAATGTCCATGAGCAACCGTTCGGGAAGATGATACTCAAAAAAGGTGGCAAAGTTGTTCAGACGATGGAAATCAACAGTGAGGATCCGCGCGGGAACGTTTTGCCAGACAGCGTTCGTCGATTCACGGTTAAATTAGACAAGGTCGGACTATGGGGGAGCTATACACTTGAGGGTAACTTCGGCTACGGATCAAACGGACAGCTCCTGAGCGGCAAAACCAGCTTCTTTGTGCTGCCGCTCTTGTTCATAGTGATCGGTTTGCTGCTCGTTGCAGGACTGGTGTGGGCAGTAGTCGGCCTGCCAAAAGCCATCAAACGCTACAACGCCAATGTCGTTCGGCGGGCTAATCGGCGCTAGGGAGTACTCTCACCGTTACGCTGGTATTTGCCGTCTGTATCGGGTATGCTAAAGCCAAAGCATAAGCATTGTCTATGATTAAAAATCGTTACCCACTCGTTTTCCCAACCCTCATCCTCAGCATGCTGCTCTGGCTGGGGTTGGTGAGTATGGCGCACGGGCAAGTCGGCAGTCCTGAGCCGCAACAGTCCGGTACGACCGGTTTGCAGGGGAAGATTCCCAGCCCGCCGCCGACTACACCAGCGACCATCTCTACTCCCGCATCAGGACGTACTTTTACGGAAACCCCCATTACCGTGAGCGGTTTATGTACAACCGGCTTGTTGGTAAAACTATTTAGCAATAACATCTTTATTGGTTCGGTGGATTGTAAGGCAGGCAGCTACAGCTTGCAGGTTGATTTGTTTAGCGGCCAGAATGACCTAGTCGCAATCGTTTACGACAGCCTAGACCAGGCGGGTCCCGAGAGTAATAAAATAACCGTTACCTTCCAGGACTCACAGTTTGCTGCCTTTGGACAGCGTATAAACCTATCTAGTAACCTTGCCAAGCTCGGCGCCCCTGTTGGCCAGCTGCTGACCTGGCCGATAATCCTCAGTGGTGGCACCGGTCCATACGCTATCAGTATTGACTGGGGTGACGGTACGGCCGCAGATCTAAAAAGCCAGCCCTTCCCAGGTGCGTTCGATATAACACATACCTACAAATCGGCCGGCATATACCGAGTCGTCGTAAAAGCAACAGATTCAACCGGTGCTGCCGCGTTCTTGCAGCTGGTAGGAGTTGGTGCGGGTACTGTGACCCAGAGTTCAACCGGTAGTAATGCAAAAGGCAGTAGTGCCGGTGGCTCTACAAAAGTAATCTACATCTGGTGGCCGATCCTTCTCATGGTGCCGATAATCTTTGCGATGTTCTGGGTCGGGAAGCGCTACGAGTTGACCGCCATACACAAGCAGCTTGATGAGCAAGCCCGCCTGTACGGCAATGAGATTCAGAGGTAAAGGTCATAAAAATTGGCCATTACCCTATAACCTGTCACCAAACAGTAGCAATTAGCGTGTAACCATTGAGCCGCATTGTGATTCAAATGCTCATCGCAACAGGGTAATATATGGTTACAGGTGACAGGCTAATGGCTAATGCTGGGTTACGCGCTACAGGTGACAGGCTAATGGCTAATGCTGGGTTACGCGCTACAGGTGACAGGGTAATCTCGAAACCGCAGACTTGCTAGTTACTACCCGATACCCGATACTTATTCTCATGAAAGTCTACGTTGGGTTAAGCGGCGGGGTGGATAGCTCGCTGACGGCGGCCTTGCTGGTAGAGCAGGGCTATGACGTCACGGGCGTGTACATGAAAAACTGGTCGCAGGATCTCCCCGGTATGGTTTGCCCATGGAAAGAGGATTACCAAGATGCCAAGCGCGTCGCCGTACAGCTCGACATACCATTTAAACTGTACGATTTCGAGACCGAATACCGGCAGAAAGTAGTCGACTACATGCTCGATGCCTACCAGCGCGGCCTGACTCCTAACCCCGATATCATGTGTAACCAAGAGGTGAAGTTCAAGCTTTTTCTGGCTGCTGCGCTGGCTGACGGTGCTGACATGATTGCCACGGGCCACTACGCTACAATTGTGCACAATTGTAGCGAAAGCACCAAACCCCAAACCCCAATAACCAAAATGGAGACAACTGGTGATACTTTGGCGTCGCTACGAGCGCACAGCGCGAGCGGCCGCGAACAGCGGCCGGGGGAGTGGGGGCTGGCAATGAGCGAAGCGATATTGACACCCCAAGAGGGGCGAGCCCCTCTTGAAAAACAATATCGGGCTTCGCTCCACGTAGCGGCCAACGTCGACAAAGACCAAACCTACTTCCTCTACCGCGTGACGGAAGATGCCTTGGCGCGGAGTCTTATGCCCATCGGTGGCTTCACTACCAAGGCGGAGGTGCGGGCTGCCGCCGCCGAGCGCGGCCTCGCAACGGCTGCCAAAAAAGACAGCCAGGGCATATGCTTTGTTGGCAAGGTGGGTATAAAAGATTTCCTGCTGCACGAGCTCGGCGAGCAGCCGCACGGCGATATTCTCGACCAGCATGGCGTACGGATCGGCGAGCACGACGGCGCCATTTTCTACACCATAGGCCAGCGGCAGGGACTCGGTGTGGGCGGCGGGCTGCCGTACTATGTCACAGGCAAAGATATGGCCAAAAATGAAGTGTACGTCACGACCGACATCCAGGATCCGAAGCTCTGGCACGATATGCTTGTACTCACGGAGCCACACTGGATCAACAGTCCGCCAGAACCCGGCAAAACCTACCAAGTGCGCACCCGCTACCGAGCCGAGCTTGTACCGGCCACTTTCACCTGGGATGACCAAAAAAACAGAGGTGAGCTTCACCTGGAGCAGCCTGTCAGGGCTATCACACCTGGCCAATCCGCCGTCCTCTACGACGGCAGCCGCGTTCTCGGCGGCGGCATAGTCGTGTAGCCGTCATATTGCAGTAACAATCACAACATATGCAAGATGTTATATTTGCCACTTGACGGGGGTATTTTGGTTTGTTACCATAAGCAAGTACTTCCATAAATAAACAGTACAAAAAGAAAAAGGTTATAGCTCATGTCTCTCTCTTTGCGCCGCGCATTGTCGAATAAAACTCGGATAGGGTATGGTCTGTCAGTAGCCGCTTGGCTGATGTTTGTTGTGGCCGCCCCAGTCGCTAGAGCGCAACAGGCTGCCGAGGAGTTGGTCGCCCAGAAACCATTTGTGTCGACAGTGGTCGAAGGACTGGGTGTGACCCGCGACAAAACTGGCACGCCGCTGGCAGTCGCAATTGTGTGCGGTGTCAATACACCGCTGGAAATAGTGAATCTCAAGACACAAAAACGTCTCATCATGGCCGAGCAGAGGATGGACGGTATCGAAACGTGCGGCCAGGCCTACGTGACACTGCCAAATCGTCACGTGCTCGTCGGTACGGCTGCGGGGTATATCTACGATGTCGACCCCGACAAGCAAACTGCAGTTGAGCTCACCCCACAGCACACTGAGCCGCTTGGTTTTACCGGAGCAACACTGGGTGATGACACGGTTAGCTACTGGCTGGCGCAGGCTTCTGGTGGTAGCAGGATGTACAGCTTCAACGCCCAAACGGGCCGCTGGCGCGATTTTGGCACGGTACCGACCGCACGCGGCGGAGTGGCGTATGCAGACAAAACGGTATACCTGGGAAGCGAAGGGGCGGGAGCGGCTGTCTTTGCCCTGAATGCTGAGAGTGGCGCGCAAACATCATTTGCCATCCCAGGAGTTCCGGCGGCCAGTGCCGTAACGGTCGAGGCGGTAGTAGACGGCTATCTCTATGCCAGTCTCGCAAGTACGCCGGCACTTACCCTTGTTTATGACGTCAAACACGCGGCGCTCGTAGATCAGCGGCCCAGTTTAGGCCGAATAACAGCGCCATTGCCGCAGGAAGTTCCTCAAGCGAAGCCAGTCGATCCACAACCGACCACCCCGCAAGTAGCCGGGGCTCAGACTCAGGCAACTGGCACGCAGCCGGCTACAGAGAGTCCAAATAACACCACAACTCCGCCAGCAACTGGTCCATCGGCACCGACCACCCCGTCAAATAACGGTCAGACGCAACCATCTACGCCTGGCAATGATACCAAGCCAACCCAGCAACCCGGTACGACGAACACCAGTCCCGAAACGGTTACTCCGCCAGCGGGTTCGGTTCTGCAAGCGCAAGCCCCCGTGGCCGCTCCGGCCGAGCCGCAGCCACGGCCCGTTTTCTTTGGCTCACTGAGTCAGTATGACCCGGCGACGAAGCAGACAGCCTCCAAGGTGAATGCGCAGGGGCTGGTACCGGCGAGTGCATGCTGGATAGACGAAACCCGCTGCGTGGTAGTGAGCCGTTCGGGGCGACTCGGCATAGTAAATACTGCCGGGCGGTCATTCAAACTGCTCGCGCCGTCGCCGCTGACTGGTGGCTATCACCGGGTAGATTTTACAGTTGTTGGCTCGGATGACACGGTGTTTGCCGCCTCGGCCGTCCCGGGTACGGCTATGCTCCAGCTCGACCGAGACAAAACGATGCTGCGTAAACTGGTGGGTTTGCCCGGCGCGGCTTTCACAAGCCTAGCGAGCAGCAATAAAACCGTCGTTGCCGGCACTGACACGGGCTATCTGGTGCGCTACAGCCCAGGGGCGCAAACAACAACGCCGGTTTTTGATGCGGGCGTAAAAGTTGGCTCGGGCAGCGTCTCGGCACTTGCTCCGGCTGCCAGCGGCAAGCTAGCATACGGTTTGAGCCAGGGCGGATCGGCTCCGACAGGCGCCATCGGCCTGTACGGCGTGGCGAGCGGCAGTGTCAGTCTTGCGCCGCAAGTTGTCTTGCAGAACCAAACCGTCGGCAGCCTGGTCTATCTAAAAGGGCAGGTATTTGCTGGCGGCATAAGCGCAACTGGTTCGGCAGAACTGGTAAGCTACGACACTACGCGTCAAGCGGTGGTGACAAGATCGGTGCCAGTTCCGGGCGCTAAAGACATCTCTAGCCTCGCCGTCGGCCCGAATGGCCACATCTACGGCGTGGCTGGCTCTACGCTGTTTGAAGTCGATCCGCAGACACTGGCAGTGGTAAACCGACACGCACTTTCGGTAACCGGTCAGTCGGGCAACTTGCTTTTTTGGCAGGGCAAACTGCTGGCCTCCGTCGCGGGTAAAATCTACCAGGTGAATGCCGATACGCTATCGGCGAAATACCTAGTCGGCGGTTCACATGTGTCGGTTAACTCACTCGGCGATATGTACTACTCGCGCGGGGCGGCCTTGCAGCGTATGATAGCACCGCGCGTCCAAGTTGCGGCCGTGACTAAAGTGCAAAAAGCGTCCTCCAGCCGTTTTGATTTTGCAGCCATAGATATTCGCGTCCGCGCTGGTGTGGTTGCCTCGTTTGGGCTGCTCCTGCTCAGCGGACTTGCGCTTAGACTACACCAGCGCCGCGTTGCCCGCGCCTATTATTCCCTTCGCCGGTAGATTCCGTAAACCGGCCCCCCAGTTCTCTGGTACAATGGGTGCATGAATGCACAAGATATACGCAAGGCTTACTTACAGTTTTTTACTGAGCGCGAACATGTGGTGATACCGCGGGCGCGGCTGGTACCAGATAACGACCCAACGACACTCTTTACCGGCAGCGGCATGCAACCGCTGTTGCCGTACTTGCTCGGCGAAAAACATCCGAAGGGTGTGCGGTTGGTCGACAGTCAGACTTGCCTGCGCGCCCAAGATATCGATGAGGTTGGCGATAACCGTCACACGACATTTTTTGAGATGCTGGGCAACTGGAGTCTCGGTGATTATTTCAAGGTGGAGCAGCTACCGTGGTTCTTTGAATTTCTGACTGACGTGGTCGGGCTTGACCCGCAGAAACTGTACGTCACGGCGTTTATCGGTGATGACGCACAGGACATCCCACGCGATACGCAGTCGGCCGAGATATGGCAGCGACTTTTTAAAGACAAAGGCATCGAGGCAAAAGCCGTCGAAATTGGCTCCGAAGCAAACGGCTACGCCAAGGGCATGCAGGGCGGGCGGATTTTCTATTACGACGCCAGCAAAAACTGGTGGTGCCGCGCTGGCAAGATCGGCGATATGCCAGTGGGTGAGCCGGGTGGCCCGGACAGCGAAGTATTTTATGAGTTTGATTTCATCCAGCACGATCCAAGATGGGGCGAACATTGTCACCCGAACTGCGACTGTGGCCGCTTCCTGGAGATTGGCAACTCGGTGTTTATGGAGTACGTGCGCACCGAAAAAGGCTTCGAAAAGCTACCGGCTCAGAATGTTGACTTTGGTGCTGGCCTAGAACGCATCGCCGCGGCACAGCTGAATTCATCCGACATGTTCAAGACAAGCATTATCTGGCCGATCATCGAAAAACTGGAGACTATCAGCGGCAAAAAGTATGATAGCCACACCGAGAGCATGCGCGTCATTGCCGATCACTTGCGTGCAGCGACGTTCTTGGCGGTCGATGGTGTCACGCCGAGCAACAAAGAGCAGGGCTACGTTATGCGCCGTTTGCTGCGTCGCGCTATCCGTTTTGCGTTTGAGTTGGGTATAGAGCAGAACTTCCTCGAAGCCGTCGTCCCCGTCATAGCCGACATATACGAAGCAGATTTCCCGGAGGTCAAAGAAAACCGCGAAAACGTCATCGCTGTCCTCGTAAAAGAGGAAAAAACCTTCCGCCAAACTCTCCGTAAGGGCTTACAGCAGCTGAAAAAGTTTGCTGAAGACGGTGATTTAACTGGCGAGGAAGTATTCACGCTTTATGACACCTACGGATTCCCAGTTGAACTGAGTACCGAGGAGGCGGGGGTACAGGGGATTGCGTTAACCAAAAACTGGCGTGAGCAGTTTGAGGCCAAGATGGCCGAGCAGAGGGCACGTAGTCAAACTGCGGCCAAGGGAACGTTCAAAGGAGGACTCGGCGGTCATACCATGCAGCACAAACGCTACCACACCGGTACGCACCTGTTGCAGTCGGCGCTGCGCGAGATATTTGGCCCAGAACTGCGCCAGCATGGCAGCAACATCACAGAAGAGCGTCTGCGTTTCGACTTCAACCTCGACCGCAAGATGACACCAGAGGAGATAAAGCGGGCTGAGGACCTCGTAAACCAATGGATAGTCGAAGATCACCCAGTGAAATTTACTGAGTATCCAACCCAGCAGGCGCTCGACATGGGCGCAATCGGTCCATTTGGCGAGCGCTACGGCGAAACGGTCAAGGTCTACCAGATGGGCAAGGACGACAATATCGTTAGTCTCGAGATCTGCGGCGGCCCGCACGTCGACCACACTGCTCAGCTCGCCCAAGATGACGACGGTACACCAAACGGCAAACGCTACAAAATCCTCAAAGAGGAAGCCTCTTCGGCTGGTATCAGGAGAATTAAAGCGGCAATGGTGTGAGCGACGACATTTCATTCGTGTCTACAGAAAGAATCCACCGGACTCTTCTGACCTCATCACAGCGCATTAGCATAAGATCGTAAGAATCATGTTCAGCACATATAGCAGTCTGTTCGGTGAGGAGCAACTTCTACCGACTCAGATCATCAAGCAGTACGTTGGTGAGAGATGTTACAAGACGACGCTTCTCGGCATCAGTTTGGGCTGGTCTGTAGGGGTCAGATACTACGTAACCACTCGGGCTTTCACCGGAAGGGCTGAGTATGCGTCCGGTTATATCGGGCTCATGCATAAAGTAGTCATTGCCATGAAAAGCAACGACGACTTGGCTCCGTTGCCCATCAGCAGAAACTCTCTCTCGGATAACGTTTACAAGCAAGGTTAGGTATTCTGAAGTACTTGTGCTCATAGCTGCATCCGGAGACCCACTTGCACGTAGGACATGTTTTTCAACTGTGAGTTGCGTACTGGGACTAAGTGGTTTGGTAGCCCGATCTACAGTGTGCCAGCCTAAGGCCCGATCCCTTAGGTCGGCGAGCTTTTGCTGAGTAGCAGCAGGTGATTCTCCGGGCAAAAAAACTGGAAAGGGAGCGATAAGCGTGTCTGTTATCTGCTTAATGTGACTCTTTTTGAAAGCCACGGGCTCACCGTCAATACCAGAAATCGGGGTAATATTGTTTGGGTTAGCGGCGGGTACATGAAACCCCAAAAAGACATCCGGAAAAGAAGGCGCTATTTCTAAATGAGTTATTGCCGTGCCTTCTTCTGAAGGTACTCTCACCCGAGTCAATCCGAGCGCGTCCAGCTGGGGCACGTACGAAATCGTTACATTCCAGTCGCTCCCAGGTTTTACAAGCGGAATATATTTGCCAGGGTGGTTAGTAGGGGGGGCTGGTAATAACTCAAGCTCCGCTCGCAGCCGAACTTCAGTTTTGTGTGTGAGCGGCGTAATGGTGTGTTCTAGCGTGCTTACTGCCACGGCAAAAAGCTCAGCCGATGCACTGCTGGCCGATTCTCCTGAAAAGTTCATAATTTGATTATATAAATATTCATATAAAAATAAAAGTCTAATTATGCAAATTTACTCACAATAACCAGTGTATGCTAAAATGGAAACCATATGCTTGATAGGGTCAAGAGTCTTAAAGATAGTGCTGTTTCTGTGGCTTCGGCGGCGAAGAGTCGGGTGCAATTGCGGCGAGTTCCCGCGCCGACTGAAAAGTATTTAGTTGCGCTCGATATCGGCACAGAGTACGTCAAGGCCTTGATAGGGCAGGTCACAGAGTCCGGGATAGACATCGTCGGCGCGGGTCGGGCTCATCAGAAACTCAGTGACATGCAGGCTGGAGCCATTGCTGACATCGGCGGCGTGGTGGAAAACTGCGACGCGGCCCTAAACGAAGCCGAACAGCAGGCTGGAGTCAGTGTGCGTAGCGCAGTTATCGGTATCGCTGGCGAGCTGGTAAAAGGCACAACTACCACCGTGCGGGTAGTGCGAAAAACCCCCGAAAAGGCTATGGACATGGTCGAAGTGGAGCGCATCATTCACCTGGTTCAACAGCGGGCCGAAGCAAAGGCCAAACAGCAACTGGCCTGGGAGCTTGGCGGGAAGCAGGTCAGCGTGAAACTGGTCAATAGTGCCCTAGTAGGTATGGAAATAGATGGTTACCCGGTGACGAGTCCGGTTGGATTTCAGGGGAAGGACGTGCTGGTGCAGCTCTACACGGCGTTTGCGCCGCTTATCCACATCGGTGCACTTGAACGTACCGCCGAACAGCTGGACCTCGACCTCGTGGCGGTAGCTGCTGAACCATTTGCTGTTGCCCGAGCCGTCATAGGCGACGACCAGTCGGCCACTATGAGTGCTGTGCTTATGGATGTCGGTGGTGGCACCACTGATATTGCGGTCGTGAACGAAGGCGGTGTGCAAGGTACCAAAATGTTTGGTATCGGCGGCCGCGCCTACACACGGTCGGTCGAACGGGAACTGGGCGTAGAATTCGATGATGCCGAGCAGCTCAAGCTGGGTCTGGCAGTGAACAGCGTGCCGTCCGGCAAGGCCGAGGCGGTCGAGAAGTCACTGGGCAAGGTGCTGGATGTCTGGATTGCTGGCGTAGAGCTCGCGCTCAGCGAATTTACCAAGCTCGACTATTTGCCCCACCGACTTTATCTGTGCGGCGGCGGTTCAAGCCTGCAAATGCTCATGGATCGTCTGCACGACAGTGATTGGTACACGCGGCTTCCGTTTGCCCGGAAACCCATCGTCGAGCACATTCACCCCGACCAAGTCGTTGGTATCAATGATCAAACAGGCAAAGTTACCGACCATACCTACGTGACCGCCATGGGACTACTCCGCGTTGGGCTCGATACGGTACAATATACCGGTAGCAGCGGTGACACCATGAAAGATAAGCTCGATAGGATTCTCCATGTCTGAGATCAAAGTAATCACCGGCGCATCCGGCAAGCTCAAGCTGAAAACGACCAAATCGCCGAAAGCGAAAGTAGCAAAAAAACCAGCAGCCAAACCAGTCGCCATAAAAATGGATTCGCCGAAACTGAGTACGGTTGCGGGTACTGCATCCAAGGCAACCATTTACATCGATGTCGACGACGAAATTACCGCCATTATAGACAAAGTCCAAAGCTCCAAGGGTAGCATCATAGCCTTAGTGTTGCCGAAACGTGCTTCGGTGATGCAAAGCGTTGTCAATATGAAGCTACTAAAGCGCACGGCCGAACAGTCGAGCAAAAACCTGGTGCTGGTGACGAGCGAAGCCAGCCTGCTGCCGCTTGCCGGTATGGTTGGCCTGCATGTCGCCGAGACGCCTTCCAGTAAACCGTCTATTCCACCGTTGCCAGATCAGCCGAGCGATGAACCGGAAAGTGTCGATGAACCGCTGGAAGTCACTGACAATAGTGGCGCTCCCGAGCCAGAGACGGCCGATTTCGACCCGGACGCCGCAGCCAATACCCCCGTAGGGGAGCTCGCTGGGCTATCTGCCGCCGAACCGGAAGAAGTGATTATAGATGCTCCTGCGGCCGATGAGGCTATGACTGAGAAGCCAGCTGTTGTAGCGGTCAAAAAAAACAAAAAGCTGGCTGTGCCAAACTTCGACGCATTTCGTTTGCGTATGCTGCTAGGCGTTCTGCTGCTGGCACTGCTCATCACTGGCTGGGTCTTTGCCACAAGGGTCATGCCTAGGGCGGCTGTCACAATCGAAACGAACTCGCAGGTGGTAAAATCGAACCTGAATATCACCCTCGATGCAGCGGCCAAAACAATCGACAGCGAAAACAATATCATCCCAGCCACTGCACAGACAGTCCAGAAAACCGCAAGCCAGCAGGGCGCAGCTACCGGCCAGCAAAATAACGGTCAAAAAGCGAGCGGCAAAGTAACGCTCACCAACTGTAGCGCAAGTGGTGACACCATTACCGTGCCAGCAGGCACGGGACTCAGCTCCGGCGGCATGACATACATTACTCAGGCTTCGGCTGTGCTCGATACCAGTGCTTTCACCAGCGGCGGAACCTGCAAGAGCCTCAGCGATACTTCGAGCGTCGTGAACGTGGTCGCCTTGAAGGCCGGTGCTTCATATAACATCGCACCGTCAAGCTTCACGCTGTCTATCGGTGGGGTTACGGCCAAGTCTTCTGCTGCTATGGCTGGCGGTACGGATCTTATCGTAAAAGTTATCTCTCAGTCAGATATCGATACGGCCAAATCAAAAATAGCAGCCCAAGATGCTGCCCAGCAAAAACAAGAATTACAGGCAAGTCTTAAGGCAAAGGGGCTGCTGCCAGTGCCATCAACCTTTATAGCTGGCGAACCGCAAGTTACCACGAGCGCCAAGGTCGGTGATGCCGCGGAAACGGTGACCGTCACAGCCGTCACCCCGTACACTATGCTGGGTATGCAGCAGGCCGATCTACAGTCACTCGTGGTAGCAAACGTGAAGAAACAGATCGATAACAAAAAGCAAAAGATTCTCGATGATGGTGTCGCCAAGGCAGTATTCAGCCAGCAGGCGCCTGGCTCGCCCACCTCGGCTGTTGTAGCCGTGAAGGTGCAGTCGGTGGCTGGCCCCGAGATAAACGTTGAGCAGCTAAAAAAACAAGTGGCCGGCAAAAAGGCTGGTGATATCAAGCAGCTCATCGGCGAACTGCCAGGCGTCACCGAAGTGCAGGTAAAATACAGTCCATTTTGGGTGAGCAGTGCGCCAAAAGACGTGCAGAAAATCACCATCGACATACTGAAACCGACGGACGTGAAATAACGTATGTCGGATTACGTTCTCGGTATTGATTACGGCGCAAAACGGGTCGGCGTTGCCATCGCGCAGCGGATTGCCAGATTGCCGCGGCCGCTCACCACACTTACCAATGACGATACACTCGAGGCGTGTCTCAAGGAACTCGTTGCCTGCGAAAAAGCAGGGCAAGTAGTGGTGGGTGTGCCTCGCAACATGGACGGCAGCACGAGTCAGCAGAGCGAAGCGTGCGAAGCTTTTGCGCGGCAGCTGAGCGCCGTCTTGACCGTGCCCGTGGCGACTGCCGACGAAACGCTATCGAGTGAGGAAGCCGAGGCGGCACTGCGGGCTATGAATAAGCCATATGCCAAGCACGACATCGACGCTATGTCGGCCGCCCTGATACTAGAACGATATTTTGAAGAGCAAGGAGTCTAACATGGCATATCGGGCACATGGCTACGGAAAAACGACAAAGCAAATCATACGGAAGTGGCTGGTCGGCTTTCTGGCGCTACTGGTTGTCGCTGCTTTGATCGCCGGTTTTCTGTTCTGGCGTGATTACCGGGCGGGGTTACGGCCAGTTGGCGGCAGCGGTACTGTTTCGGTTACGGTCGAATCGGGAGATAGCGTGAAAAGTATCGCTACCGATCTAAAGCAAAATGGTCTTATCCGGAACGTGCGAGCTTTTGAGTACTACGCCCGTTTCCATAAAGTCAGCCGATACCTGCAAGCCGGCACCTACGAAATAAGCCCCGCACAAAGTGTGCCCGATATCATAACGCAGCTAACTCACGGCAAAGTTGCGACTAGTTTAGTAACCATCCTGCCCGGTCAGCGGCTCGATAAAATTCGCGGATCGCTCATAAACCAGGGCTTTTCCGAAGCGGAAGTCGATGCCGCTTTACAGCCAGGCCAGTATGAAAAAACGGCCATCTTTTCTACCAAGCCAGCAGGCGCCAACCTAGAGGGCTATTTGTATCCTGATTCTTTCCAGCGTACAGCCAAGACTACAGCCAAAGATATTGTCGAGCAGTCAATTGTACAGCTGCAAAAACAGCTAACGCCGCAAGTCATGGCTGGCTTCAAGCGTCAAAACCTGACGCTGTACCAGGGCCTGATAGTCGCCTCCATAGTCGAACAGGAGGTCACAAACCAATCCGACCGCGCCCAAGCCGCCCAGGTGTTTTTGAAGCGCCTATCGGTCGGGATGCCGCTGGGCAGCGACGTGACAGCCTACTACGGTTCGGTTCTGGCAGGCAAAGGCAAAGACGTCACCTACGATACGCCGTACAATACCCGTATTCATACTGGCTTGCCGCCAACACCCATAAGTAATGTGAGTAAAAGCTCACTGGACGCAGTTGCCAACCCAGCGCAGACGGACTGGCTCTTCTTCGTGACTGGCGATGACGGCACGACATATTTTTCGAAAACCGTGGCTGAGCACGAGGCATTGGCAGCAAAATATTGCCATAAACTCTGCCAGGAATAACAGGGGTAGACATAGGCTGAGGGGTTGCATTTGGCCCACCAAACGCGTACTATGTATCGGTAGCCACTCGCGCAGGCTCCAGAGGGAAAGCGCCGGTGGTTATCTTTTGTACGACGCACGAACACTACCAACACTGCCGCCTGAAAGCCGGCAAGAAGTATAATAGCAACGTAAGACTCGTACAAAAGCTTCGTGTATAGTTCGCTCCCAGAGCCGAACATACCAGGAGAAATCATATTAGTACACTACAATCCGGGTCGAGTTTGGCCCAACACTTACAACGTCGCCGGCAACTAGCCAGTTCTCGCCTGCAACGAACCTTGCGCCGTAAGGCGGTAAAAAAACGCTTGATTCGCTTCGGTTTGGTCGGAGCAAATCTGGTTGTTCTCGCTGCAGTGCTGTTTTTTGTGGCAACCAGCTCCGAGACTGTTAAGCCATCTGTAGTTGCCTCACGTGTTTCGGCAGAAACAGCAGTCAGTCCAGTTGACCGCCTGACTTCTTTCGACGTGGCCGCTAATGTTGCCAAAGCAGCCAATGTGCCCGAAAAGACACCCATCATCAACCAAGCGCAAAGCGCTCACGTGGCCGTAGTGGTCAGTGCCAGTGATACTGGCGTAGCAGTAAAACCCCAGGTTGTTACCACGGCGCAAAAAAGCTGGCGCGATATCACCGAATACACCGTTGTCGCTGGCGACACAGTACCGAGCCTAGCGCAAAAATTCGGCGTTACCTCAGAAAGCATTCGTTGGTCGAATGGCTTGTCGACGGACAGCGTAAACGTTGGTACCAAATTGGTTATGCCGCCAGTGAGTGGTATTGTCTATACGGTAAAATCGGGTGATACGCCGCAGAGTATCGCCACGGCCTACCACACCACGGCCGATAAAATTATCCAAGATAACGATGCCGAAAATGGTCTCACCGTCGGCCGGCGGATTATCGTTCGCGACGGGAAAATTATACCTGTAGTGACTCGCCAAACCAGCAACTCCACCTACACAGCTGTCGCCGGCAGTTTCGTGCCTCAATACAGCGCCAACGGCTATCCCTGGGGTTGGTGTACCTGGTATGCGGCTTCTCGTGGTGGCGCTCCGAGCAACTGGGGCAATGCCAATACATGGGCTTATTATGCCCGTCTGAGCGGCTGGAATGTCAGCTCTACGCCTACAGCCGGTGCCATCTTCCAAACTTCTGCCGGCTGGGCCGGCCATGTTGGCATGGTCGATGAGGTATACGAAAACGGTACCATGAAGGTGAGCGACATGAACGGTTTTGCTGGTTGGGGTCGAGTGGGTTCGGCCATAGTCTCCGTTAGCGCCTATCCAAACTACATTACGCGGTAATGCTTTTATACTGAGTGGTACGGCCAGCTTTGCTGGACGGCACGCGCTGCCGCGGAAGCTATAGCCTGGAGTAACAGAGGCAATCAGGGTATACTGTACCCATGAAGTTCATCGATACCGCAACAGTACGGGTGGCAGCGGGTAATGGCGGCAATGGCCGGGTCAGCTTTCGGCATGAAAAATTTGTCGATAGAGGGGGGCCAGATGGTGGCGACGGCGGCAAGGGCGGCGACGTCATTTTTGTGGCGAGCCGTAACCAGAACACCCTGATGGATTTTCGGTACCACCGGGAATTGGCAGCTGAACCGGGCGGTGACGGCGACAAGCGGCGTAAGCATGGCCGCGGTGGTAAAGATCTGCGGGTTGCCGTGCCGGTCGGGACTGTTGTCTATGAGGACGGTGAGGAGTTGGTCGATTTATCGCAGGACGGGCAAGAGGCGGTTATTGCGGCTGGTGGCCGTGGTGGCTTTGGCAATGCTCACTTTATTAGCAGTGTTCGCCAGGCGCCAAAGTTTGCCGAGCCGGGCGGCGAGGGCGGGGTACGAGACTTGCGGCTCGAACTGAAATTGATTGCCGATGTCGGACTCGTCGGTCTGCCGAACGCTGGTAAATCAACGTTTTTATCGGTCGTGAGTAACGCCCGGCCGGAGATAGCCGATTATCCCTTCACCACCCTCACGCCGAACCTAGGCGTGGCTGACCTGCCTGGAGCGGGCAGTATGCTCATAGCCGATATCCCAGGACTTATCGAGGGAGCGGCCGAAGGGAAGGGGCTGGGCGACGAATTTTTGCGTCATGTTGAACGCACCGCGGTGCTGCTGCACATGGTCGATGTTACTAGTAATGACATTGCGGCTGATTTTCGAACCATCGAAAATGAAGTAAAAGCCTACTCTGTAGATTTGGCATCCCGGGCGAAAATCGTCGTCTTGACCAAGACAGATGCGAGTCTGCCCGAGCTCGTCGCCGAGGCCGAGCAGCAACTGCGCAAACTCATCCCGAAGACTACGCCCATCTATGCTATTTCGGCACAAGCACATCAAGGCGTGAAAGAACTGCTATACGCCACGCTCAAACTCGTCCAAACCGAACGAGCCAAAAAGACCGCGGCAGCAGTCACTCCCGACGAAGGCTTACCAGTCTTGCGCTTAGCAACCACGGACGCCTGGACAGTAGAGAAAACAGATACCGGCTACAGAGTGTTTGGTGGCAGAGTCGACAAATTTGCAGCCCGAACCGATTTTGAAAACGAAGAATCCATTCGTCGATTACGTGATATCCTCAAAAAAATGGGCGTACTCCATGAGCTATCGCGTCGCGGTGCAAAACCCGGCGATATAATCGAGATGGGCCGGAGGAGCTTTGAATTTTGAGCTTGGCTAGTGCAATGACTGTCGGTAGGGAGTTCGTTTTACATGCCTCGCCCGAGGGCTCAATTAACGGTAAATATCCAATAGTTGGAGTGCGTGATGATATCGGATGCGTTGTACTGCAAGAGTTCGGAAGTGATCCGGGACTGCGACCCAACAGAGAGATTATCGAGTACTACTGCTGCCAAAAGCCTATCCAGGGCTACCCCCTATTTGCAAGCGCGAGTATCGCAAGTGTATTACCACGGTATACTCCCGAAGCTCGTTTAGTGGGAAGTTTTGAGGGCGTATCGGCAACTAACAGAGGCGAAAACCTCGGGACTTTTGGTGAGCTGCAGCAGCTAGTGGACTATATGCGCGAAAAGGGTATCAAAGGATCGCCACTTTTGATTTCCTCAGCTTATAACATGGGTAATATATTACGCCAGGCGGGCGTACTTGGCATCGATCCCATTACACTTGCTGGCTATCCAGGTTCTTTCGACCCAAGATCGAAGCAGCTATGGACAAAGCACCGGCTTGCCTGGGTACTGACATCGCGTTTGCGTGTTGCTGTGCTCCGTGCGAAAGGCCACTAGAGGTGCTAAACTGTCTAGTACATGAGTAGTCAGCAGACGTTATTTTGGTATGACCTAGAGACGAGTGGTATAAACCCACGCGAGGATCGGGTGATGCAGTTTGCTGGCCGGCGTACGACACTTGACCTTCGTCCTGTCGGCGAGCCGGTCAATGTCTTTATAAAAATGGCAGATGATATCTTGCCTCAGCCCGATGCCGTTCTGCTAACCGGCATAACCCCTCAGCAGACCATCTCCGAAGGACTTACCGAACTAGAGTTTCTCAAGCTTTTTTGCGACGATGTTGCAAAACCAGGCACCATTTTTGTCGGTTTCAATACCGTACGGTTTGATGATGAATTCATGCGCTACCTGCACTACCGCAATTTCTACGACCCGTACGAGTGGCAGTGGCGGGATGGACGCGGGCGCTGGGATTTGCTGGATGTCGTCAGGATGACGCGGGCGCTCAGGCCGGAGGGGATGAAGTGGCCGGTGGTGGACGGCAAACCAGGTAACCGGCTGGAGCTACTCACAAAAGCAAACGGTATCGAACACAGCCGGGCACACGATGCCCTGGCCGATGTCGATGCGTCCATAGAGATAGCCAGACTTATCCAGAACAATCAGCCAAAGCTGTTTGCTTGGCTGCTCAAGATGCGCGACAAATCTCTCGTCAAACAGCTCGTCGAGAACGATGAACCGTTTGTCTACAGCAGCGGCAAGTACGATACTAACGCAGAAAAAACGACGGTCGCAGTCAGGATTGCCGGTCATCCTAAGAAGCAGGGTGCCCTGGTGTATGACCTCCGCTATGACCCGTCGCCGTTTCTAGAGATGCCCGCAAAAGAGCTTGCCGAGCGATGGGTATGGACGCGCGAGCCAGATGCGCCGCCGCGATTACCTGTCAAAACCATGCAGTTCAACCGCTGTCCAGCCGTTGCGCCGCTCAGCGTGCTCGATGCCCGCTCGCAGCAGCGTATCGCTATAGACCTAGCACGTACCAAAAAACATCATGCCGCGCTGCAGAATCACCCGGAATTTGCCCGGAACGTTTTAGACGCCCTCACCATCCTTGACGCCGAGCAAACCAAGCGCCAGCAGGTGCAAACTCTCACTGTAGACAGCCGTCTTTACGACGGGTTTTATGACCAGCATGATGCCAGGCTACTCCCAGTCGTGCGCGCTGCTCAGGCGTCGGAACTCACGCCAGACCAAGCGGCTGAGTTTCACGACGAACGCCTCAGAGACCTGCTCCCACTGTTCAAGGCGAGAAACTATCCGCTTAAGCTGACTGATGAAGAGCGTGCGGCTTGGGAGCTGCACCGGCACCATATGTTGCTTGATGGCGGCGAGAAAAGCCGGTTGAGCCGATTTATGCATCGACTGAAAGAGCTGAGCGACGCCGACGCCGAGGGCGGCAAACGCTTTCTGTTGGAGGAGCTTCAGTTGTACGCGGAAAGTATTATGCCGCTTCTGGACGACGGTGGGACTGACTAGTACGCTCGGCGGCAGGTAGTCCGGACTAATAGTCGGCACTGCTGTACCAGCGAACTGGATAGAGATGGGGTCGATACGTTCGCTTGTGGTCATAAGTGCCCGCACCCGATCTTTTACACTCTGGCGCTCAAAAGTCTCTATGGCTAGCCAGACGGCAAAAACAAATCCTGCCAGTAAGAACCAAAAATAAAACTGGGGCTGGTAATCTGTGCCCGGGATTTGTCCTAAAACGACGCCTTCTTCTATGCTCACCACCGTGTCCTCACCTTGATGATTGAATAGTATCACAAAATAATAAAAAAAGCAACAATATACTATAATATGCTTATGGTTGCCCCGACAAAGCAGAGGCTATCGGCGTTTCCGGAAGTTCGCCAGCCGCTCTCGGTTCATGAGGGATATAAAGGTAGCGGCAAAAAAGGCGCTGGCTGCCAACGATACCTGCCACCAGACGGCGTGCTTCCAGCCCAGATAGGCTGCTACGGCGAATAGGGCAATGGCAACCAGGTCATAGGCCCACTGAGCGACAGGGTGCTTGGGGAATATGAGCTGGACTATCTTACCGCCGTTCCTCAGGACATACTCACGCAGGTCCATTGCCCACTTGTTATTGATGCTCAGCAGTCCCAACCCAGCAATCAAAAGCGGTATACCGCCCGGTCCCGGCAGCCACCCAGTTAGCGCTGCTGCCACCACCAGCAAGTACCCGGCCGCATCGGTCAGTACACGTTTGGTCTGCTTTTTGAAGTAGTTCATGAGGGGTATTGTACCGTAGCCGCGTGTAACCACGCTAGCTAACCTGCGCATACTCTTTCTGATGTCATCTTGAGCGAAGTCGAAAGATCCCGTCCGTATTAGTATCTGACGAGACCCCTCCGCGGAGCCTGCCCTGAGCGAAGCCGAATGGGGTCGGAATGACAATGTGGTGAAGTGTGCGTGGGTCAGCCACGCTAGAAAAAAACAGATTTTTAGCGTATACTGTACCGACTTATGACGCATGACGAGATCACCATCAAGGGGGCGCGGGAGCATAACCTCAAAAACATAGACGTGACGATCCCGCGGGAAAAGCTGGTGGTCATCACTGGCCTCAGCGGCTCGGGCAAGTCCAGTCTGGCTTTCGACACCATCTATGCCGAAGGTCAGCGTCGCTACGTCGAATCTCTCAGCGCCTATGCCCGCCAGTTCCTTGGTCTCATGGAAAAGCCTGATGTCGACCAGATAGACGGCCTCAGCCCTGCTATATCCATCGACCAGAAATCAACCAGTCGCAATCCGCGCAGTACCGTCGCGACGGTGACCGAGATCTATGATTACCTGCGCCTCCTCTTCGCGCGCATAGGCGTGCCGCACTGTCCGGTCTGCGGCAAGCCGGTGGCGCGCCAAACCACGGCCAACATCGTCGACCAAGTCATGCAGTTCCCCGAAAACGCTCGGCTGATGATTCTTTCACCCATCGTCATCGATAAAAAGGGTCAGTTTGAGCATATCCCAGAGCAGTATCAGCGGGCTGGCTTTGCCCGGGTGCGCGTGGACGGCGTGGTGTACGCGCTCGACGAATTTCCAGAGCTCGATAAAAACATTCGTCACAACATCCAAGTCGTCGTGGACCGTCTGGTCAATGACGCCGAATCGCGCACCCGTTTAGCCCAAAGCGTCGAACAGGCGCTCGATATCGCCGAGGGTAAACTGGCCGTCCTGAATGCCGATAGCGACGAACTGCAAACGTTCAGTCTCATGTACGCCTGTATCGACCACCCCGAAGTCGCCATACCCGAGCTGGAACCTCGGACGTTTAGTTTCAATAGTCCGCACGGTGCCTGCCCGACATGTACCGGGCTGGGCAGTCGCCTTGTGGTTGACCCCGAGCTTGTCATCCCAAATGGCCGCCTGACCATCGCCGAAGGCGCCATTCGCCCGTACAACCGCATAAACATGGATAACTGGTACGTTCGCAAGCTGCAGGCCGTTGGCGAAAAACACGGCTTTACCCTGCACGAGCCAACCGCGCAGATTTCTGAGGCCAATCTTCACCGCATTTTGTACGGCACCGGAGACGAAGTGTACAAAGTTTCACTTGGTCATGGCCGAGCGTTCAACTCTACTTACGAGGGCGTGATCCCAAATCTCGAGCGGCGGCACAAAGAAACCGAGAGTGATTTCATGCGCCGCGACATAGAACGCTTTATGCAGGAAAAGCCCTGCGGGTCTTGCCAGGGTCGCCGTCTGAAGCCAGAGGTGCTCGCCGTGACCATCGGTGGCCAGTCCATCATGGACATATGCGAGCTCTCCATAGACGACGCGCTCGACTATTTCAAGACTCTGGAACTCAACGACCTGGAGATGAAGATTGCGCGACTCGTTCTGAAAGAAATATCGGCTCGCCTGCAGTTTCTGCAAGATGTCGGGCTCAACTACCTGACGCTCCTGCGCAGTGCCACCACGCTGTCTGGCGGGGAGGCTCAACGCATCCGGCTGGCCACCCAGATCGGCTCTGGTCTGATGGGCGTACTCTACGTACTCGACGAACCGAGCATCGGCCTGCACCAGCGCGATAACGGCCGGCTTATCACGACACTCAAGCGTCTGCGCGACCTAGGCAACACCGTTCTGGTGGTCGAGCACGATGAAGACACTATTCGTACGGCTGACTACTTGCTCGATATCGGCCCGGGTGCGGGTATACACGGTGGCCATGTGGTCGCCCACGGTACGCCGGCCGAAGTCGAAAAATCCCCGGCAAGCATCACCGGACAGTACCTAAGCGGCAAACGGAAGATAGAGGTGCCCAAAAAGCGACGCAAGGGCAGTGGCAAATCCATCCGCATCGTGGGCGCCCGCGAAAACAACCTCAAAGATCTCACGGTAGAAATCCCGCTCGGCGAACTCGTCGTGGTGAGCGGCGTAAGCGGCAGCGGCAAATCCAGCCTCATCAACGACATCCTGGCCAAGGAACTTCAGGCACGTTTGCACCACGCTTCCACGGTGCCCGGATACCACGATGACATAGAGGGCATAGAGCATCTCGACAAGGCCATCATCATCGACCAGTCGCCCATCGGCCGCACGCCCCGGTCAAACCCGGCTACCTACACCGGCCTTTTTACCCCCATTCGCGAACTTTTTGCCAGCGTGCCAGAAGCCAAACTGCGCGGCTACGCTGCCGGTCGGTTTAGTTTCAATGTCAAGGGCGGGCGCTGCGAAAACTGCGCAGGCGATGGCATTATCAAAATCGAAATGCACTTTTTGCCCGACGTATACGTGTCCTGCGAGGTCTGCCATGGCAAACGCTACAACCGCGAGGCGCTGGAGATCCACTACAAAGGCAAAACCATCAGCGATGTGCTGGAAATGACCTGTGAGCAGGCGCTCGACTTTTTTGAAAACATCCCCGCCATTGCCCGAAAGCTGCAAACACTCGTCGATGTCGGCCTGGGCTATATAGCGCTCGGCCAGCCCGCAACAACACTCAGCGGCGGTGAGGCACAGCGAATCAAGCTGGCGTCTGAACTATCGCGGCGTCCGACTGGCCGCACCCTGTACATCCTGGATGAACCAACCACTGGCCTTCACATGGCCGATGTGGAAAAGCTTCTGCATGTCCTCCACGCCCTGGTGACAGCAGGCAATAGCATGGTCGTCATCGAACACAACCTAGACGTTATAAAAAGCGCTGACTGGCTGATAGACATGGGGCCAGAGGGCGGCCACGCCGGCGGTACCATCGTAGCGGAAGGCACTCCTGAAAAAATTGCAACAGTGTCGCAATCCTACACCGGCCAATACCTAAAACGAATGCTAGAAGACTAGTTTTCAGTTTCTAGTTTTCAGTTTCTAGTTTTTCATTCAATTTTCATTTCTCACAATTTTGGTAATGCTTTGGGTTTTTATGATCAGGCGGTAGAATCTGTTTATGCCGGATCCAAACAAGCAATATATTCTCGAAGAACGTACTGCAAAATTCGGGGAGAGCGTGATTATACTTTGTTCGTCAATACAACTGACGACCGTTACGCGACCATTGATCAGCCAACTTGTCAGATCGGCTACCAGTATAGGGGCGAACTATATGGAGGCCAATGGCGCGAGTTCGCGTAAAGATTTTCGAAACAAAATACATATCTGTAAAAAAGAAGCACAAGAAACTCAGCACTGGTTACGAATGCTTGGTACGGCGATGCCGTCTAGAAAGGACGAGCTACGTATCTTGTGGCAGGAATGTCACGAATTTGTCTTGATTTTCCAAAAAATAACCACAACCATGCGCTCATGATGCTTTGGCTAAATGTCTCAATCAACGAAAACTGAAAATTGAAAACTGAAAATTGGTTTCACCTCGTAGGGCTATTTTTTCTCTGTTGGCTTCACCTGGGATGGAGAACTCATGTCTCTTGACTCATGTCTCTTGAGGCTGTCCCTGCGCAGCAGGCGGGCGCGGATTTTGGGGTCTTTTAGGGCGTGGTAGAGGGTGGGCACCAGGGTAACGAAGATGATGCCTATGAGGACTGGTTCGATATACTTTTCGACCCCAGGTATGCGGCTGCCGACGTAGTAGCCGAGCAGGGTAATGCTGGTTGCCCAGGCGATATCGCCTATGGCGTCGTATACCACGAACTGTTTGTAGTTCATCTTGCCGGCGCCAGCCGTGACGGGCGCAAAACTGCGAATCACAGGGACAAAGTGAGCAACCAACATGGTCTTGGTGCCGTATTTCTCATAGAACTTCTCGGCTTTCATGATGAGGTCTTTGCGAAAGATGAGGCCGTCTTCTTTTTTGAACAAGCGTGGCCCAAGGTGTCGGCCTATATGGTATCCGGTATTATCACCGGCTATGGCGGCGATGGCGATGATGACTACAGTCCAGAAAATGGGCAGTACGCCGGCCGAAGCTAGTATGCCGGCGCTAAAGAGGAGCGTGTCACCGGGGAAGAAAAAGCCGACCATCATACCCGATTCGGCGTAGATGATGAGAAAAAGCATAGGTAAACCGCCGCTGCGGACGATCTCTATAAAGTCGGGCATGGAAAGTATTGTAGCTTACCTTCGTTTTTTCTCCCAATGCTGGTATAATCTATGTTGACTGTAAAGAGAGGAATGTTCACTATGTCATCCGACACTATTTCATTGGCGGTTGAACCGCGCGACACACTCGGCAAGGCCGTAAAACGTTTACGTAAGCAGGGCGTTGTGCCGGCTGTTATCCACGACCACGGCAAAGACTCCGTTCACATCCAGGCTGAGTACCAGAGCATATACAAAGTTTTCAGCACGGCTGGTCGTCACCACCCTGTCGAGATCAGCGTTGGTGGCAAAAAGTACACCACACTTATCCGTAGCGCCACCTTTGACCCTCGGCTCAATACCATCACTCACGTGGTCTTCAACGCCGTGAGCGCCAACCAGAAGGTAGATGCGCAGATCCCAGTCAAGCCGCGGTACGCTGAAGGCAATGAAGCCACACCTGCCGAGCGCGGTGGTCTCATAGTCCTGACCCAGCTCGAAGAAGTCGAGGTCAAGGCTTTACCAAAAGATTTGCCAGATGTACTTTTCTATGACGCCGAAAAACTAGTTGCTGTTGGCGACCAAGCGACCGTGGCTGACCTGGACGTGCCAGAGGGCGTCGTGGTTGTCACCGAGCCAAACCACACGCTTGCGACTGTCTTTGAACCGAGCGCACTGGCTGCGGCGAACGACGAAGCCGGTGGTGGCGCCGAAGAAGCCGCTCCGGCAGCTGAAGCAGCCGAGGGCGAAGCACCTGCTGCCGAGTCCCAACCAGCCGAAGCTCCCAAAGAGTAATTTCACTCGGGATATCAAAAGCCCCTCTGTTAAACGAGGGGCTTTTTCACCTGGAGCCTACCTGACAAGGACAGTCCTTGTCAGCTGTTTTTAGTTTACTCATCTATGAACCCTCCGCTCTGATGCGCCCAGAGTTTGGCGTAGGTACCGTTTTGTTCGAGCAGCTGGTGGTGGGTGCCTTCTTCGACTATCCGGCCACTGTCCATCACGATGATACGATCCATTTTACGCAGCGTGCTGAGGCGGTGGGCGATGGCGATGACTGTCTTGTCGTGCCAGAGATTTTCCAGCGCGCGCTGGATGTGCAACTCACTTTCACTGTCGAGCGAACTGGTGGCTTCGTCGAGCACCAGTATGGGAGCATCGCGCAAGATTGCCCGGGCTATGGCTATACGCTGACGTTGCCCGCCGCTCAGTTTGACGCCGCGCTCGCCGACCAAAGTATCGTAGCCGTCGGCCAGTTTAATGATGAATTCATCGGCTTCGGCCTGTTTGGCTGCAGCAATTACCATATCGTTAGTTACGTCTTCCGGTGACCCGTACGAAATATTTTCGGCTATGCTGCGGTGAAAGAGCGTCGTGTCTTGCGGCACGAATGCGATTGAGCGGGCGACAGTTTCACTTGGGACGCTTTTGTTATCGAAGTAAAACGGCTCATTTTTCACTTCGTAGTAGTCTAGCAGCAGTTTGGTGAGAGTGCTTTTCCCGCTGCCGCTCCGGCCGACGATGCCCAGTTTTTCTCCCTGTTTGAGGCTAAGCGATATATCGTGCAGCACCTCCTCGTCGGGCTTGTCGGGGTACGCGAAAGATAACCCTCGGATTTCAAAGGCTTTTCTGAAAGGAATTATCCTTGTTTGGACTTCAGAGCCGGTAGCTTTTACTATTTGATTTCCAAAAAGATAGGTGTGGGCTTCATCGGTCTTTGCCATCATTAATCCAAACTGAGATATGTTCCACACTGCATCCCACACTGTAGCTGTGAAAATCAGTGCCGTGGATAGAATGATGGTGAAATCGGCTAGGCTAAGACTGCCATGCAGGAAGAAAATCAGATTCATGACTATGACAGCTGGCCATATCAGGTCGCGCACGAATACCGACATGCCGGCCCAGAATATGATAATCCAGAGCACGGCACGTTGACTGGCATCGACAGTTTTTTGTTGCTGTAGGCGCATCGCTGCAAGCTCGGTCGCTTCGGTACGGAATGCCTTCACACTCATGAAGTTTGATATGGCATCAATGATTCGGCCGTTCTTAGTTGCAGCGATGTCAGTTTCGATTTTCTGGTACTTCATACTGTTATGAAGTAAGTGATGGCCAACCAGAAACATGCCGGCGATTCCTGCGGCAAAAACTACGCCGGTTTGCCAGTTTACCGTGCTGAGGACGATTAAGATGGCGACGATGTTTACAAAAGAGCTACTGTAGTTAAAGCTGGCTTGGTCAAATAGAGTATGTAATTCACTGCGGAGAGTAGATATGTATGAGGATATTTTTCCAGTGAACTTATCGACGAAATACGGATACGGCTTTTCTATAACCGCCCGAAAAAGGTGCGTTTCATACGCAAAACTCACAGGGTTTACATAGCGTCGATAGGCGAACTCGCCTAGGCGCCAAGTGACATCGTGGGTGAAACTGCAGGCTATGAGCATCCAAGCGTAAAACCACGCATCGTGAGTACTGAGCGGTTGTTGGCTGAGGACGCCAACCAGCTTACCCAAAAATACCGGGATTAATGCTAGCAGGGCAGCCGAAAACATCAACGTTCCAATGGTTAGTATGATGCCAAAACGATATGGCCGGCAAAAAGCGAGCAATGAGCGGAGGGATATCAACCTGGTGTTCTCTGGCTTATTCATCTATGAACCCTCCGCTTTGGTGCGCCCAGAGTTTGGCGTAGGTACCTTTGCGGGCCAGAAGTTGTTTGTGGCTGCCTTCTTCGACAATCTTGCCGTCGTCTAGCACGACTATGCGGTCCATTTTCTGCACAGTGGACAGGCGGTGGGCGATGACTATGGCCGTGCGGCCCTCCATGAGCTTCCACAGCGCATCCTGGATGAGTGCCTCGCTTTCACTGTCGAGTGCCGAAGTCGCTTCGTCGAGCACCAGTATCGGTGCATCCTTTAGCATGGCTCTGGCTATGGCTATACGCTGGCGTTGCCCGCCGCTCAGTTTGACGCCGCGCTCGCCGACGAGGGTATCGTACCCCTTTGGCAAGGTGCGGATAAATTCGTGGGCGTGAGCAAACTTGGCAGCTTCCTTGATGTCGGCTTCGTCGGCGTCCAATTTTCCGTAAGCGATGTTTTCTCGTATGGTGCGGTGAAAGAGCAGCGGTTCCTGGGGTACGTAGGCTATGACGGAGTGCAGGTCTTCTTGGGTGATCTGCGATATGTCTTGGCCGTCTATGCGGACGGCGCCGTCCTGGATGTCGGAAAACCGTTGCAGCAGGCGGGTAAACGTGGTCTTGCCCGAGCCGCTGTGACCGACCAGCCCAATCTTCTCGCCGGGTTCAATGGCCAGGCTAAACTTCTCAAATATGGCATCTTCCGCGCCGCTATGTATGAATGTCACATCCTCAAACTCAATCGCTCCGTCTTCTACGGAGAGCGGTTCCGGTACGCGGGGGTCTTTGACGCTTGGCTCCAGGGTGAGCTTGACGGCCATTTCGCGTGCGTCGCTCAGGGCGCGGTTGTACGAGCGGAGGGTGGCATTGCCAAACTCAAATAGCTGCTCGGCTATGGTGGCGGTGTAGCTGAAGATTAAAAAGGCTGTTCCGATATCGGCGTGGTGATGCACGACCGAAACCAGAGCTACGACCAATGATCCGCCGATGATGACGCGGTTCATGACGCCCATGATATTCATCTGCCGTTGGTGAGCGCGGGCAAATACCTTTACGTAATGTTTTGTTCGGCTAGTTGCCTCATGGAAGCGCCTCATCTCATAGTCGCGGCGAGCGAAACTTTTGATCACACCTATGCTGGTGATGGCATCTGCCAGCTGGCCGGTTTCTCGGCTCTCAGCTGCGGCTGCTTGTGAAAGGTGCCGGAAGATCCCTCTGGCCTGGAGAGTCGAAACCGCCAAAAACAGCACAATCAAACACCCTAAGAACACCGAATACAGCGGTGCTTTGGGGGTGACTATGACTATAGCCCACACAAAACCCCACAGCATGGGGTACGCCTGGTAGATGGTACTGTCTTGTATGCGGATGTAGCCATTGAGCAGCTTGTTTGTTTGCGAGACCAGCGAGCCGCCGAAATTATTGGCGTGAAAGTCCAAGCTCTGGGCCAGCAAGTGCCGGAAGACATGTTCAGATATATCCTGGCGGACATTTTGTTCTAGCCGCCACATAAAATAATCTATGCCTCGCCACAGCCCGATGCCGATAAGCAGAACAAAAAAGTACAAAAGTATTTCGTCGCCGAACGTAGTCCATATGTCGCTGGGAAGTTTTTTTGCCGTCAACTGGTTGATGACATGTGCGAGTATAAGCGGCGGGATGTAACGGCTAAAAAGGGAAGTCAGCGGCATGACGAGAATGACACCCAGTATGTAACGGGGATATTTTCGGACGCAGTGTATGTAGTAGCGCAGGGCTACTTCCATACCTTCATCTTTGTTTGGTCTTACTTTTTTCATGGGTGCGGCCCTCCTTTGGCCGACCACGCTTATATCTAGTGTATAGCCATCTTCATTCGCGTGAAAGCGGTACTATCATAATCACCGTGTCGCTACGCGAAGTCCCACTCTTATCTCTTATCTCTTATCTCTGGCCCGAAGAGTTCAAACGCCGACGGTGAAGGCGTCAAATTCCCAGCCAAAAGTTGTATCTATCATGTTGGTAACGCCTTTCCGTTACGTTTGTAAGACTTACAACTATACTACCACTGTTGAGTGAATGCAATAGGGAAATGAAGTTAAACTGTTATCTGTGAAATACCATGCCCCAGGTGAAATGCATATGTGCCTTCTTACTGACCCACATGCACTTTTATCACATTGTCATTCCGACCCCGTTCGGCTTCGCTCAGGGCAGGCTCCGTGGAGGAATCTCGTCAGATACTAACACGGACGGGATCTTTCGACTTCGCTCAAGATGACATCAAAAAGTGCATGTGGGTCAGGCCTTCTTAATTCGTGGTAAGTGGTGCTGTATACTACAAGCAGTATGTTTGATAAAAGTGTGCGTTTTGGGTACCCGTGGCGGGATTATCAAGCGCGGGTGCTCGCTGGAGCGCAGCAGTTTATACAGGATGGGCGGCTACACATTGTGGCGGCTCCTGGGTCGGGCAAAACAGTGCTCGGGCTTGAGCTCATGCGGCGCATAGATAAGCCTACCATCATTTTGGTACCGACCATCGCCATTCGTAACCAGTGGGTCGACCGGTTCGTTGACCTGTTTTTACCTGGCAGCAAAGTAAAGCCAGCCTGGATATCGACCGATATAAACAAGCCAGGCAAGGTAACCGTGGTGACGTACCAGGGGCTGGCCAGCCGAATGCTCGAAAAGAAAGAGAAAAAGACGTCTGAACCGGAAGCGCCTGGGTCGCAGGAAGTGTTCATTGAGCCCGAAGAGGAAACAGACGATGCCGAAGCGGCCGAGCAAGATGCGGCGGTTAGCGTGGCCGAAACGCTGTCTACACCGGTGAGCGAAACTATTTATTTGCCAGGAGAAGAGCCGGTCGAGGAACCAGAGGTCGAACCTGAACCCGTGCCAGCACCGCCTCCTGTCGAGATACCCAAGCTCCTCGCGCAGCTGAAAGACAAGGGCGTGCAGACTATCATCGTCGATGAGGCACATCACCTGCGGAACGAGTGGTGGAAGGCGCTTATTGCACTGCGTACGGGGCTGGAAAAATCGGTAGTTATCGCCCTCACAGCGACGCCGCCGTACGATGCCGATGCCTTGGAGTGGAAACGGTACAGCAGTTTTTGCGGGCCGGTCGACATGGAAGTGTCGGTACCCGAGCTGGTGGCACGCCGCGAACTGTGTCCCCACCAAGATTATGTGTACTACGCATTGCCGAGCACTGAAGAGATTGCGGCGGTGAAGACTATCCGAGAGGCCATAGGTACATTTGCGCAGAATCTACTGCACGATCAGCAGTGCATAGCGGCGCTTCTGGCGCATCCGGCGTGTAACGCGGCGTCGTCCGAGCGTGAGCGTATCGTGCTCGACGAGCCAGACTACTACACGGCTATGGGTTCGTTTCTGTATGCTGCCGGACAGAAAAAAGCAGCAAAACCGCTACTTAGGCTTATATGCGGACATTCATTTCGCTTGCTGCCTCGGTTCGATGGACGTCAGCTGGAGGTGCTGCTGCAGGGCATACTGTACGGCGACCGGCTGTTTGTGACCGAGCAAAATGAAGCACTTGTTAAACGACTGCGTACGGCTGCAGCGCAGATCGGTATGGTTGACGGGCGTCAGGTAACGGTTATCGATAATATGCAGATAGCTCGAGTGCTCAGGAACAGCCTATCGAAGGTGCAGGCTGTCCGCGATATCGTGGTCGCCGAACAGCAGCAGCTCGGTGCGGGGTTGCGCTGCGTGGTGCTGACCGATTTTATCCGGCGTGAATGGCTCGATGAACCACAAGCCGGTGAACGGACAAGCTCGGTCGGCGTGCTGCCCATATTTGAGACATTGCGGGCGAGTGCCGCGAAAACAGCTGGTCTGCAGCTGGCCGTCCTGACCGGTACAATCGTAGTTATACCGCAGCAGCTGCAAACCGATTTTCAGGCGGTGCTGCAAGAGCTGGTCGGAAAGACACGGGTAAAGAAGCTGGGTGTCAGTTTTAGTCCCTTCACGCTCGATGACAGCTATGTGGTCTGCAATGTGGAAACGGCAGCGCGGCAGCATATTGTGGCTGCCATGACGGCGCTATTTACCGAAGGAAAAGTGCAGTGTATCGTTGGGACGAAATCGCTGCTGGGCGAGGGCTGGGATGCGCCAGCCATCAACACACTGGTGCTGGCCAGCTTTGTTGGTACCTCTATGCTTTCGAACCAAATGCGCGGTCGAGCCATACGCGTGTACCCGCCGGAGCCGCAGAAAACGGCGAACATTTGGCATGTCCTGACGATTATGCCCGAGCATATGGCACTAAACCCATTGCAGGGCAAAATGGCAGATGATCTGGGTGCGGAGTATCGGACACTGAAGCGCCGATTTGCAAGTTTTGTGGCGCCGAATTACCAGGCGGACCAAATCGAGTCAGGCCTTGGCCGAGCCAGTGGGCTGCCCGCCGGTCCATACGTGGTTCGAAAGCTGTTCCAGCATGCTCAGGCGGCGAACGCCAAAACGTACGCGCTGGCTAGCAACCGGAGCGCTATGGCCGAGTCGTGGCGGCGAGCCCTGGCGGCCGGGCGAATCGGCCAGATTACGCATTCCATGGAGACAGATCGAGCGAAGCTGCCGCGTGGCCCTGTCTTTTTCAGAGGTTTTGCTGCGGCACTCTACGCTGGTGTCGCTACATTCGCGGCGCTGCTGCCCGACAGCCTGCGGGTGGCGAGGGCGCTGGCGGACAGCGGCGCAGGAGGGGTAGTTCTGTTTGCGGCCATTGCTCTAGTCGTAACATTTGGGTTTGCGCTGCGGCTCATTGTCCGTATGCTGCGTCACTTCAGCCCCGAGCGAAGCATGCAGCAAGTTGGGGAGGCGCTGCTGTCGACCATGTGCAAGTATGGGTTTATTTCGACGCCACGCAGTGGTTTACGGGTTGAAACCAGGCGCCATACTGATGGCAGCGTCGAAACACTGCTTGTTGGGGCACAGCCCTACGAAAGCGATCTGTTTTTGGACGCACTGGGTGAGCTGGTGTCGCCCATCCGCAATCCGCGCTATTTGCTGCAGGCTCGGGGCAGGAATTGGTGGCTACCAGGCGGGTGGAGTTCGTTCGCCATGCCGCCAATCCTCTCTACCAAGCGAAAGTACGTGGACCATTTCCTCGTAGAATGGCATGTGAGAGTCGGAAAATGTCGCGGCGTCTATACGCGGAGTGCTGCCGGCAGACGTATACTACTGCGGGCTCGCCGCTCATCTCTGGGTGCGTACTATGGTGAACACACTGAGCGCCACAGTGTGTGGTCATGAGTCTTCTTGTATGCGGAAGACTTTTTCCTCAGCAGTGATGGGGTGACCGGCCATGCGCTCGAGGTGCTTCAGTCGCTCTTCGGTTTCGAGTTCATAATCTTGTAGCTCTTTTTCTAGAGCGGCCAGCTGCTCATGCATTTTTTGCACTTCAGCACTGGTGGTATCGGAACGTTTAACGGACTTCTTTGGTTTGTCTGAGGATTTTTCTTGTGCTGCAGAGTCAGATACTGCCACGGCGTGGTCATTGCCATGCGGTATGTAAGTGATGCCGAGAAACCCATCCGTGTCGTTGTCGCGAGCCATACTCCTAATTTTACGTTATACTGAGATTCATGCAAAAGATTCTACTGTACTACAAATTTACGCCGGTAAAAGACCCGGAGCTGCTGAAGCTGTGGCAGAAGACGTTGTGCGATAGCCTGAACCTGCATGGGCGGATTCTGGTGAGCACGCAGGGCATCAATGGCACGGTGGGCGGCGATCTAGAGGACCTAAAGACGTATGTCAAAAAGAGCAAAGAATTTCCCGGGTTCAAAGATATTCTGTGGAAATGGAGTGACGGCGGGCGCGAGAACTTTCCGCGCATGAGCGTGAAGGTGAAGAAAGAGCTCGTGGCGTTTGAGACATGGGATGAGATAGAGGTGGACGAGAAAGGCGTTGTGGGTACCGGTCCGCATCTCAAGCCGCAGCAGGTCAATGAGATGGTGGAGAAGTACGGCGACGACGTGGTGTTTTTCGACGGCCGTAATCAGTATGAGGCGGCCGTGGGACGTTTCAAAAACGCCGTCGTACCCGATACGCGTACCTCGCGCGACTTCAAACGCGAGCTGGAAAGCGGCAAATACGACGAGCTGAAAAACAAGAAAGTCATCAGCTACTGTACCGGCGGTGTGCGCTGTGAACTGCTAAGCGCCATGATGAAACAACGCGGCTTCAAAGATGTCTACCAGATAGACGGCGGCATCGTAAAATACGGTGAAGCGTACGGTGACGACGGCCTGTGGGAAGGCCAACTCTATGTGTTTGATGGCCGGATGGGCGTGAATTTCACCCCGGATGCCAAAACTATCGGTGTTTGCATTCACTGCGGTGGCAAAACCAGCAACTACGAAAACTGTGCCAACCCCATCTGCAATGACCTCGTCCTCATCTGCGAACCCTGCAAAAAAGACCCCAAAAAGCTATACCATACGGAAGCTTGTCAGCTGAAAGAAGCCAAACATGCGACGGCTAAGCCTTAAGCGTCTTTTTGTTTGGATCGTCGTGTTCGTGGCTATTTGTTTGGCTGGAGCATTCTGGATTTACCGCGCAAATCTGCCGGACGAGCCATCTGTCAGTAACAATCCAGCACAACCCGTGACTTCGCTATTTGAAATCGCGACCGGGAAACAGCCTGAAGATATCGTGCGCAAAATTCAGAATCAGTTAAATGTGACACTGTATCCCGTATATGGCTCAACCCTCAGCGGTCGTTATTCGTTGAGCTTTGACTATTCCCCAAACTGCGAGGGTAATGCAACGGCATGTTATTTCGGGGACATTTTTATAAGCTCAAGTCCCATCGGGACACCCGAACCGGGTACAGCCGTGCAGCTTCAAAACGGCGTTACGGCGTATTTCATTGACTTCAAATGCGGCGCGAGCTGTGGTGTTCCAAGGTTGAATTGGCGAAAAGGTGACCACTTCTATCGAGTGGCATTATAGGCTAACAAAGCCAATCTTCTAGCAATCGCCGATATGCTTTGACAAAACAGCTCCTTTCATGTACACTTGAAATGTACATGAAAGGAATTTGATCATGAGCATAACAGAGACAAATGTGGCTACACTTCGAGCGAACTTGGCAGATGCAATAAGGACGGCTAATAACGGGACGGCAGTCATTGTTAACCAAAGGGGCGGTAGCGGCGTGGTCATGATTGACCGTGATGCCTACGAAGATTATCTCGCGGCGACAAATCCACGCTTGCAAAAAAAGGTGGCTGCGGCTCGTGCTGAAATTGCGACGGGTGATACGGTGACTCTTGAAGACCTCATGAACAAATAATCTATGCGTGTACTTTTTTCACGGCGCGCCGAAAAAGACTTTCTGCATTTAAACCCGATGCTAAAAAATCGAATTGGCAAGAAACTGAAATATTTTTCAGACATGTCTGATCCGCTCAGCTACGCAGAACCCTTGAAAAATTTCACCGGAGGGGGCTCGTACCGGTTTCGTATCGGTGATTATCGTGTGATTTTTGATGTTATAGATGATACAATCGCTGTTCTATATATCGAGCACAGAAGAGATGTCTACAGGAGAAAATGATGGTGCAGCATGACAGTGAGACCCTGGCGGAGGGGCAGCAGGTGTTTACGGCCTGCGCGTTTGTGTGGCATGAGTTCGACGGGGTGAAAAAGGTGTTTTTGGCACGGCGTGCAGATAGCAAAAAGTTTCTACCAGGCGTCTGGGAGCTGCCCGGTGGGCACATAGACTACGGCGAGGACATGCGGGAGGGCCTGGCGCGCGAGATCATGGAAGAGTTTGGCCTGCACGTTGAGATAGGTGATGTACTTGAGGTGTTTACGTATATGAACGAAGTGAAGCGGTCGCATTCCATAGAGGTTATATACATGGCGCAGTTCACCGACCCGCTCGAAAACATCCATCCAAATCCAGAAGACCACAGCGCTCACGGCTGGTTTGCACCCGACGAACTCGCTCAGACATTTACCGACTCGAAGGATGAAACTGACCCAGAAATCCTCGCCATCCGCAAAGGCTTCGCCCGGCTCGAAGGTTTAGCATGAAAGTACTATCACTGAGACAATTCGGTGACCCCATTTTGCGGCAGAAGGCCAAACTGCTAACTCATGAAGATTTGCAACGAAGTGAAATCAGGCAGCTCATAACAGATATGCAACATACAAGTGAAGTAAAAAAATATGGAGTTGGTCTTGCAGCGCCTCAGGTTGGTGTATCGGTCGCCGTGGCTGTAATTATGATTAAACCAACGGCGGTACGACCAGATGCTGGGTATTTTCGACAAGTTATTATAAATCCGAGCTATCTAGGCGTGGGTCGTCGGAGGGCGATGTGGGAGGGCTGCCTAAGCACCGGGTTTGGTAGAAATACATTGTTCGGAAAAGCCCTCCGGTATGCGCGTATTCAAGCAGCTTGGTTGGATGAAAATGGCAATGAACATCATGAAGAGCTCACCGGCCTGCCTGCTCACGTTTTTCAGCATGAGACCGACCATCTGAATGGCGTTTTGTTTGTCGATAGAGTAAAGGATACAACTTCCTACATGATGGAAGGGGAATATCGCAAGGTGGTTAAGGGGAATACATAAGTGCCGCATATACATACCGAGCCGGGGCAGCACGATTTGACGGTGAGTGCGTACATAGTGCGTTGTGACGGCGGCGAGTGGAAATGCCTGGTGCATATGCACAAAAAACTTCACAAACTTCTCCAGGTCGGCGGCCATGTCGAACTGGATGAAACACCATGGCAGGCACTGCAGCATGAACTGCTAGAAGAGTGTGGCTACAGATTCGCCGAGCTTTTTGTGCTACAACCAAATGATGTATCGTTTGACTCGCCGCACTACGTGGTTCATCCGCTACCACTCTCGCTGAATACACATATGTTTAGCGTACGGCACTATCACACAGATATCGCCTACGGGTTTGTGGCGGAGTCATTGCCGGCCGGTCAGCCGAGCGAGGGAGAATCGGCCGATATCCGATGGCTGACGCTGGAAGAAATGAAGCAGGCAGGACAGCGGGGCGAAATCGTGCCGGACGTGCTCGACACCTACCGAACGGTCGTGACCGCTTGCGTGGAACAATATGTACGAGTGCCTTCTACTGCGTTCTCACTTGCGCATCCTCACGCAGTGCCATCCTAGCAAAGCCAATACATATTGTAAGATATTACACTTTGTTTTTGTGGGCTACGCGCTACAATCTAAATAAAGGAGGATTTTGGAATGTCAATTAATGTTGGTGCGGTGCTGGTGGCTACCGCTGCGCAATTTATCGTCGGGGCAGTGTGGTATATGGCTGTGTTTGGCAAACAATGGGGTGAGATGTTTGGGTTCGATAAATTGTCTAAAAAAGAGCAAAAAGACATGCAGTCAAAAATGGGGCCGTACTACGGTCTTCAGCTGCTGGTGACGCTAGTAACGTCATACATACTGGCTCATTTCATTGTGGCGCAGCCAGATGTTGCTGCCTATAAAATCGCGTTTTGGGTGTGGCTCGGGTTTGTCGTGCCGACCCAAGTTTCAGCGGTGATTTTTGGCGGGGTCGATGCCAAGTGGATACCTCGGCGCATCGGCATCATGGCGGGCGGCTCGCTGGCTTGCCTTATGGTTGCGGCTTGGGTACTGAGCGCTATGCAATAATCTATGAACCCAATCGTTTTTTCATCAGAAGTTTACCAGTTTCCAGGTAAGGGTGGCTGGACGTATGTGGTTTGGCCTGACTCGGTCGATGCGTTTGGTACGAGAGGTACGGTAAAGGTGCGGGGTACATTTGACGACCGGGCATTTCGTAGTTCATTCATGGCAAAGGGTGATGGCACGCACATGCTGCCTGTGACGGCAGCGATGCTTGCAGCGCTCGATAAGCGCGTCGGCGACACGGTGAAAGTAACGATAACTGAGCGGTTATAAGGAGAATCCATATGGCAACACTACAAAAAATCACGCCGAACCTATGGTTCGATGGTAATGCTAAAGAAGCGGTGGATTTCTATGTTTCGGCATTTGCAAATAGTCGGGTGGTCGCAACAACGTACTATCCCACTGAGGGGCTACTGGATTTTCAGCAACCACTTGCCGGCAAAGAGCTAACCATTATGTTTGAGCTGGCCGGACAGACCTTTGTGGCGATCAATGCCGGTCCTGAGTTTCACTTCACCGAAGCGATTTCATTTTCGGTTGCCTGCAAAGATCAGGCAGAGATCGATGACCTATGGTCGAAACTATCACACGTCCCAGAGAGTGAGCAGTGCGGCTGGTGCAAAGACCGCTTCGGCTTGAGCTGGCAGATCGTACCAGAAAATATGGACACTCTCATGACCAAACCAGATGGTACATACAACCAGGCAGCATGGCAGCGCATGATGCAAATGAAGAAGATCGTTGTTGCCGACCTAGGAGAGGCCAACTAGGGATTATCAATATGAGACTAATGCATAAGGAACTGCCTGTTTATAGCTTCACCGACAAGCAGTCATTTTATGCGTGGCTGGCCGAAAATCACCGTAGCGGCAGCGGAGGCTTTTGGTTGCGTTACTACAAAAAGGCGTCGCAAAAGCCCACCATTACTCACGATGAAGCTGTCGACGTTGCGATCTGTTGGGGCTGGATAGATGGTTTGCTGAATAAGTACGATGACGAGTCATATGTCGTACGCTACACGCCGCGTCGCCCGAAAAGCGTGTGGTCTAAGGTAAATGTCGCGCGGGTAGAACGTTTGATTGCGAGCGGCGAGATGCAACCCAGCGGCTTGCTACACGTTGAGGCCGCCAAAGCCGATGGTCGGTGGGGTGCGGCCTATGCTGGTCAGGCGACTATGCAGGCGCCGCAGGCTTTTATGGACTTGCTGGCAACCGACCCGCAGGCACTCAAGTTTTACGAGTCGCTCGACAAGACAAATAAATACGCGGTCGATTATAGGTTAGCGACAGCCGTCGGGACCGAAAGAGCTGCCCGCGTGCGCCAAAAAATGTTTGAACGCATGCAAACCGGCCAGAAATTCCACGCATAAACTGCACCGTATACACAAAAGGTACAGAAGCTTTTAGACGACTGTCATCTGAAAGGATACCCTGAGCGCAAGGGTCAGCTCGACATTAGCGGGCAGATCATACCGGAAAATATGAATGAGCTCATATCTAGCCCGTATGTCATACAAAAATGATGCAGATGAAGAAGATAGTTGTTGCCGAGTTGCATTAACATGTATCTTTGATGTGGCAACGTGCTACAGTAGTCTTATGGATATGAAAGTTGGCCGGGATGAGATAATTGCTGCGTTTCAGTTTCGGCATGCTGCAAAACGTTTCGACCCGGACAGAAAAATTCCGAAAGCCGAATTTGAAATCATCCTGGAGGCAGCGCGTTTGTCGCCGAGTTCGTTTGGGCTGGAGCCGTGGCATATCCTTGTTGCGGACGAGAACCTTCGCGGAGATTTAGTAGATCTGTGCTCGGGCGCCCAAGGTCAGTTGCCAACAGCCAGTCATTTCCTGATATTTGCCGCCAAAACATCCGCTGCCATGATGCCCGGCCAGTCCTATGCGAAGCACATCCTCATGTCTGTGAGGGGCATGAGCGACGCCGAGGCAGAGGACTACCTAACGTGGTACGAGAAGTGGCTAAGGAACAGCTACGGCCGGTTGGATGCGCCGCAGCTTCTACATGAGTGGGCGGCGCGGCAAGCGTACATTGCCATGGCAAACATGATGACGGTGGCCGCCATGCGGGGTATCGACTCGTGTGCTATCGAGGGTTTCAACGTCGAAAAAGTCACTCAGCTTCTTGCTGGTCAGAAGCTGATCGACCCAGACCAAGACCTACCGGTGGTTATGCTGGCTTTGGGTTACCGCATAGATCCGCCCAAGCCCAAGACACGGCGTCACATGAACGATATCGTAAAGGAGGTTTAGATGCGCTATGCTGCACTACTCAGAGGGATAAACGTCGGCGGCAACAACCGCGTCGAAATGGACCGGCTGAAAGACCTGTTTACAGAGATGGGTTTTCAGGACGTTGTGACGTACCTGAATACTGGCAATGTGATCTTTACGGCACGCACCAAACCGAGTGCGGCTGAGGTGCAAAAGCGCATCGCGGCCACGTTTGGCCTCGACGTGCCAGTGTTGCTGCTAGATGCCAACACAGTCTGCCGGATAGCCAAGTCTATCCCAGAGAGCTGGCGTAATGACGCCGACCAAAAATCAGATGTCTGCTACTTGTTTCCAGAAGTTGACGACGCAACTGTAGTCATGAAGGTTGGTTGTAATGCCGATGTCGAAACTGGTCTTTATGTCCCTGGTGCGTTCCTATGGAACATCGAGCGCAGGTACTACTCGCGCGGCTCACTGCCAAAAATAGTCGGCACAAAGTTATACGCACAAATGACGCTGCGCAATGTCAACACCGCCCGCAAACTCGCCCAGTTGATTTCTGGATAGCCAGAACCAGCCAGTGCTTTATTACCCGCAAGATATGTTAGTTATGAGATTTGTTTGCACGTTGGCCGTTAGGGTTACGGTGAAGCTGTCACCGTCTTTGGAGGTAAAAAGGATGTCTCTCACGATGTCTTCGCCCGATTGTTTGGCATGTTGCGGTGTGAAAAATTCGGTCATGGTGTGTCCGCAAAGAGCGGCCGTGTAATCAGGCGAATCCGCAATCGTTTTAGCCAGTTCGGGCGTAAAGGATTCGACGAACTTACGACGAAGGTCTTTCGCTGCGGCTGGATTAGTCGAGTTAATGTACTGACCGTAGCTGTTACTAAGGTACATGTATGCATCTTGAATAGCCACGGAAGCCGGTGAATTGTCCAGCTCGGTTCGGGGAGGTGCGAGCGGTCCGTATTTGGCGCAGTAGCCGTTTAAGCCATCTTGACAGGGGACGACTTCCTCGAAGGCAATTCCGTAGTAAGTCGTATAGTCGAAGTAGGCTCGGACGTTCGGGGAGTTCTTCTCAACATATACAATAGTGGCTTCGTTCGTAGGCAGCTCCCACGTCGGTGTCGTCTCGGCGCCATCTAGCGCACCATCAGTCGCCCGATAAACGTAGGCTATGCTATCGCCTACGCGCAGATCGCCCCAGCCAATACTCTGGCTGCCTTCGGTAACTATCACATCTGGTGAGATAGTACGAAAAGTCAGGTCATATTTTTTCAGACTACCGTTATATTGCACTTCGCCGTGGGTACTCAGGCTATGCGAGGTGATGGCAGTTATGATTTCATTGGCGTAGCCACCGACCAGACTGTTTTTGTCTGCTGGATGGGTTGCGGTGTATGCGGCTAAGGCTGATTGGCGGATACCACTGCTAGTTTGAGCTTCGAATTCGCATTTACCCTGAAGCATCTGTGCTACCTGATCTGCCGTCATCGTCGAGCCGGCTTTTAAGCGGTAAAGATACGTTCTATCACTCGCGACGAGTTTCTTCTCTGTCTCATCCCACTGTTCAATCTTGCAATCCTGTGTGTCGATAGAAAGAAGCCTATCGCCATTGGCTAGTGTTTGCTCCTTGGCATGACGTATGTTTAGGAACGATGGCAGTTTGGTAAAACCATCGGTAGTGGCGTAGGCCGTACCGCTCAAGATTACGACCACAGCGATGCTTGCGAAGGCGGTAGCAGGTGTGTGAAACGGTAGATATTGCTGCCACCATGGGCGGCGTTTTGGTTTCGGATTTTCCCTTAAGTCGAGTACGAGACGCTGGGTGAAGTCAGGCCTAAGGTTACGTTTTGGTTTCGGTGCTGCCTGACTAGACAGTAATAGTTCGATGTCCTCGTTAGATTTCATGCTAACTCCTTTCGTAGACTATGCTTTGCACGTTGCATCCATACTTTCACGCTGCCTTCCGGTGCACCGAGGACGCTGGCAATATCGTGGTAGCTTAGACCCTGCCAGTAGTACAGGCTTATCACGGCGCGGTACTTTGGCTGTAAACGCTCTACCGCGCTGTGCAGCTCCTGGTGCAGCGCCGCTTCAGCCGGGCCGGGTTGAGTCGATGCTATTGTGGCGATAAGCTCGTCGCTCGCGGCAACCGAACGCGCTTCGCGTTTGAGCCAATTCAGTGCTTTATTGGTGGCTATCTTGAATAGCCAGGTGCTCAGCTTTCCCTTTTTTGGATTGAATCTATCCAGGGCATAGTAAGCGGCTATGAATGACTCCTGCGCGATGTCTTCGGCGGTATCTTCGTTACGTACGAGCGCAAAACAGTGGTGGTATAGTGCCGTTTTGTACCTCTCTACTAGTGCGCCGTATGCTTCTGTGTCACGTCTCGGCTGCGCTCGATTAGTTCCGCTTCAGTATCATCTTGCATATCCTATATACAAACTATACGTTAAAATAGTTACACTTGATGTCCATAAACCAGTCAGTATCTAATTTCAATCTTGATAAGACGACATGGTAAAGTCTGGCTACATGACCAACACGATACCTAATGGCTCGCATAAACCCTTTTTTAGATATCTGCAGAACCCCCTGTCTAATAGTTCCGTGATACTGTGCAGCATCAACACCGCCCGGAAAATCGCCGAACTACTACGCTGATTACACCACGACTGCGTAGGAGAGCTAGTTGTTGGATCTCAGGCATTTTCTACTTGTGGTTATAGATAATCGTACTACAATACCATGTAACGGTTAACACAAATATGATAGTCAAAAATAAAGTTCGTCCACCGCTTCCCACTCGCATGCTGAGCTACACTAAAACTCACGCAGTGTTCACCCTAGTTGTTTTGTGTCTACTGGTAGCGTCGATGGCTACAGCCTTTTATGCCTTTCGTACGCCTTCGCCTGAACCTACCAAGCAAGCAGAATTAACCCCACGGCAACCCAGCAAGACAACAGAAACTCAGCGTGGTGATACGGTGGCACCTCCGTCCGACGCGCCTGACACTAGCGCTACTGCGCAGAATCCATCGACAAATCCTGCACGCACGCCGAGTACTTCGCGGCCTGCGCCCTCACCGGCAGCCCCGCAGAACCAGACTACGTCAGGCGGGCAAACCAGCACGCCACCGCCAACCACGACACCACCTGGACCTACCCAAAGTCCGGCCACAAACTTATACGCCACCAACGTCGGTATGCGGACCATAACACTCAATTTCAGTCCTGGGGCGGATTCGGATGGCATAGCGTATTACAAAGTTATGAGCGTAAATAATTATGCCGTTGGTACTACGACCACTACATCACTAGTTGATGACTGGGTTTTCCCGGGCATGACGTACAGTTACGTCGTATATGTTGTCGATAAGCTAGGCAATGTTAATCCCGGTTCTGCACCGCTATACGTCGCTACCTTGAGCGATACAGAACCACCGACAACGCCAACTAACTTTCACATGTTTGGTCAGGATTCTACAAAGGCGTACTTTACCTGGACGGATTCTACTGATAATTCGGCGACACCAAACATTGACCTCGAATACGAAATCTATGTTACCCCCGAACCGAACTTCAAGTGGACGAGCGGTACGCACGCCACGGTATACACCGACCCGGGCGTCACGTATACCATAACTTTGCGCGCCACCGATTTCCCCGGCAACTTTTCTGGTTACGCCGGTCCACTTACTTTCACTGACTTACCGTAGCGACTCGTTCTATATGTACAACCTTCGAGACTGATACAATACAGCTATGACGGCGGATGATGTTGAGAGTGCGCTGCAAGGCTTTGCGTCCGATGCCGATGCGGTGAATTTGCAGCGGTTTTTTTAAGAACTGGCCAGGGCAGTCCGGCGGGAGCTCGTCCATGGTATAATCATAACAGATGAAAATTGTTGATAATATATCACTTGCCGAGCTTCAGGAGATGGCCGAAAACATGTTTGGCGAACTTGTAAAGGCCGATGTGGACGTAGCAAAGCGGCTGGTTATAGTCAATATGCCCATGCACTATGACGGCGAGCAAGCCCTTTTGGAGGGTGGGTCAAAGCAGAACGATATTTGGGGCATCAACCTCCACCCGGCAGATTACGGCACTGACGATTTCATAGAGTTTGATTCCATGATAAATATTCGGCCCAGCCAGGGTAATCCGTCTAAGGACGTGCTGGACAAAAATGTCAGGCAAGAGATTATCGATATCATAGCCGAGGTTGTCCATGAGTAGCCACGTGTTTGACCGCGGTGCTTGGGCGAAATTAGACGTCTTTAACCAGATGGGTAATATCGGCTCAGAAGTCGGCCGCGCCATAGCTGCCAAACGCCAGACCAAAACCGAACGCAGCCTCAGCGCATTTTACCGAGGCATGGATCTTATGAACGCCACCGTGGACGCTTGGGTTGCGCAGGGCAGGTCGCCATACGAACTGCTGATAGCGCGCGAACAGTTTGCTGAGGTCATCTTAAACGACCGTGAAGACCCAACGCTCGAAGCGTATTTTATGCAATTTGCTATGGTAGCGCGCGCAAATAGGTAGAAAAAATGAAGCTGCTTGCAAAAGATATAACGCACAAGCTAGCGAAGTATGCGTCCGATGCCGATGCGGTGAATTTGCAGCGGTTTTTTAAGACCGGGCTGGGGCAGTACGGCGAGGGCGATCAGTTCATAGGCGTGCGCGTACCAGCAATCCGTAAAGTATGCAGGGAGTACCGCGACTTGCCACTGGCCGAGGTAAAGAAGCTCATCGAAAGTCCGGTGCATGAACATCGCATGACTGGGCTTATCATACTGACCCTGCAGTACCCGCGGGCGACCGTGCAAGTGAAAAAAGCTATATTTGACCTCTATATGGGCCAGCTAATGCGGGGAAATGTGAACAATTGGGACCTAGTAGACGTGACCTGCCGGCACATCGTTGGCGAGCACGTACAAAATAACCGTTCCGTGCTGTATGAACTGGCCAAAAGCAACAACTTGTGGGAGCGCCGCGTCAGCATCATCAGTACCTTCGCGTATATCGCGAAGGGCGACCCATCGACCTCACTGGAGCTGGCCGAGCTGCTTCTCTACGACAAACACGATCTCATGCATAAAGCCGTCGGCTGGACGCTGCGCGAAGTTGGCAAACGCTGCGACCGCCAGCTGCTGCTCGATTTTCTCGACCAGCATGCCGCCACCATGCCACGCACCACCCTCCGCTACGCTATCGAACATCTGCCCGAGGCGCAGCGCAAACACTATGCTACACTGAAGCAAGAAAAGGGGGTATAAACATGTCAAATATCGTCGTACAACTACTGGTCGCGAGCGGGGTGATGGGCGTGCTGGATTTTATCTGGCTCGGCACCGTAGCAAAGACATTTTACCGGTCGCAGATAGGCAAACTCTTGCTCGATAAGCCGAATATGACGGCAGCGGTGCTGTTTTACGTCATATACGTAGTAGGCGTGGTGACCTTTGTCATTTCTCCAGCGCTTGAAAAGGATTCGCTGTCTTACGCGCTCACCCGAGGTGCACTCTTTGGCTTCGTGGCCTACGCTACCTACGACCTTACTAATCTAGCAACCATGAAGGGCTTCACGGCCAAGGTGGTGGTGGTTGATCTCGCCTGGGGCGCGCTGCTCACGGCTGTCGTTGCAGGTGTAACATTCCTCATATGCAACCGATGAAACGTTTCTTCCCGGTCGTATATACGCTGTACATAGGTTTGTGTATTGCGACATTGTTACAGAAAGATATGTGGGACATTGTTATGCCAAACGTCCTTATGTGCTTGCTTTTTGCCTGCTGTTTTATGACGGGGCTGTTCGTGGTAGCGAACCGGCTGAAACGGTATGATATGGTCGATGTCGGCTGGGGCTTGTGCTTTATGGTCATAGCCGCTACCAGCTATGTGCTGGGCGAAGGAGGCTGGGTGCAGGGCGTGGTGACGGGTCTGGTGGCAGTTTGGGGGTCGCGGCTGGCGTGGCACATCGGCAGGCGTATCCGGCGTACGGCACACGAAGATGAGCGCTACGTAGAACTTCGGAAAAACTGGCGTGGCAACCTAGCGCTCAACACATTTCTGCGGGTCTACCTGGTGCAAGCGCTCCTGGCGCTGCTGGTTTGTGTGCCGGTTATGCATGTCAATCTCACCCGCAACACCGATTGGTCGCTGCTGGCCTCACTGGGGCTGGTGGTGTGGCTGGCTGGGTTTTTGTGTGAAGCAGTGGCAGACAGGCAGCTAGCGAGCTTTTTGGCAAACCCTAAGAACAAAGGGAAACTCATGAGCGAAGGCCTTTGGAAAAACGCCCGCTACCCCAACTATTTTGGTGAGATAACCATGTGGTGGGGTATAGCACTCATAGCGCTCGGTACCCCATACGGCTGGGTCGCCCTAGGCGGTGCTGCCCTCATAACCTACCTCATCGTCTACATCTCCGGCATACCACTCAAAGAAGCTCGTCTAAGAAAACGCGAAGGCTGGAAAGAGTACGTTGCATCGACGAGACTACTCTTGCCGGTTTCGAAGTAGTTGCGTAATATATATGTTTATGCTATAATATATCATCTATGTCAGTCACGACCTTAGAAGGAAGGCGACTTTTTTTTGAGTCACCAATAGTCATCGGAGGCTTAGAGTGCCCAGCTACAGGGATTGGGGAAGTTGGTGAAGAACTTTCGTCTGACGTCCGTTTGGTTGAGCAAGGGGTAAAAGTAGTTCTGACAGGTTCGTCTGCGAATGAGACCAACGTAACGACCAGTGACATTGACTTATTAGCAGTATTCCCAGAGCCATTAGGGGTAGCCGACGCGCAACGTTGGCAGCTTTGGCTAAGAGCAAGGCAATTAGTAGAAACGGTCCTAGCCGAGAAATATGGTTCGCACAGGGTCACTCCAACCAACAAGTGCCTAAATATGGATGACATTGATGGCATATCTATTGATATTATGCCTGTTTTACAGAAGACCGTTGTAGATAAGCGCGACGGTACACCTATAGAGGCTATAGAATTCTGGACTTTATTTGATGAAGGCAGTCACATTGTAAACTTTCCGTGGCTCCACCTAGCGAATGGAAGGCAAAAACAGTTAGAAACTGACGGGATGTATAAACAGTTGGTGCGTGCTATGAAAATAATGCGAAATATTTTTGTTGGAGACAGACTGATTTCTCCAGAGTCGGCTTTCTCCTACCATCTTGAGTGTTTGGCATATAACGTTCCAAATGAACAATTCGCCGGCAGCCTTGTCGAAATCATGAGAAATACTATCGAGATGGGGAAATTAGCTCTTGTCACGGGTACCAATCTCCCGACGGTTAGCGGCATGCACAAGGTATTTGGTAGTACGGTATTAAACTGGAAACCAGAGAATGCCCTTAGATTATTTGATACGTATGAGCAGATGATGTCCTAAGTATGCCTTTCGGTATAATGATGCTATGAAAAGGCTCGAAGAGAAACTGCTAACACTGCCCAAGACCCCTGGGGTGTATTTTCATAAGGACGCGGCAGGGGAGATTATATATGTGGGGAAGGCTGCCGTGCTGCGCAACCGCGTGCGGCAGTATTTTCAGGCCAGTCGCAACCGTGACCCTAAAACCGAAGCGCTTGTCGCCGAGATAGCCGATACCGACTGGATGGAAGTGGAGAGCGAGCTAGAGGCGCTTTTCCTCGAGGCGGAAATGATCCGGCGCTACATGCCGCGCTACAATATCTTGCTACGCGACGATAAAGCCATGAGCTATATACGTATAGACTACGATAGCGACTACCCCACCGTGAGTACCACGCGGCGTCCGCTAGATGACGGCGCGCGGTACTTCGGCCCATACTTTAGCACCTACAGCGTGCGGCAAGCGCTCAAGCTGCTGCGGCGTATCTTTCCATTCGCTTACACCAAGCCCACCGGGCAAAAGCGCGTGAGCCTGTACTATCACCTCGGGCTTGACCCGGGACTCGAGGAGGGCAAAACGAACCTGGCAGATTACCGAGCAAACTTGCGAAAGCTGATTGCGGTCATCGAAGGCAAGCGAGATACCATCATCAAACAGGTCGAGAAAGAGATGAAGGCTGCGAGCAAGGCACAAAACTTTGAGCTGGCGGCAAAGCTGCGAAACCAAATGTCGGCACTTCAGAACCTCGGCAAGCAAGTGATATTCAGCGACAAAGAGTTCCTCGATATCTCAAAAGACCAAGCGCTGGTGCAATTGCAAACACTGCTTGGCCTCAGTGAGCCGCCAAAACGAATCGAAGGATTTGATATATCACATATGTCCGGCACGAACGTGGTGGCGAGCATGGTGGTATTTACCAACGGGGTGAGTAACAAAGGCGAGTACCGCAAGTTTAAGACATCGCAGCGTAATGACGACGTCGGCAATATGCGTGAAACCCTCGTGCGTCGTTTTAGCGAAAAGCACCGCAAAGATTGGGGTATGCCCAGCCTACTGCTCATAGATGGCGGCCCCGGCCAGCTCGCCGCAGCAATCGCCGCTATGAAACAGCAGGATGTGTCTGTCCCGGCGGTCAGTATGGCAAAGCGCGAGGAAGAACTGGTCGTGCATGCGACCGATTCGCATGTGAATACCGCGTACCTCGAAACGCTCGTGCGCCAGCCGGTAGATGGCGTGGAGGTTCGAATGCAAGGTGATTTCTACATCGTAAATCTACACGTGGGTCAGTCAAATGCCGGCGCGCACAGCAAAAACCTCCGTGGCGGCACTACGCCGAGCCCATTCACTGACACGTTGAAGCTTATCCAGCGAATACGCGATGAATCGCATCGGTTTGCTGTGAGCTACCATTCGACGCTCAAGGTAAAGCAGCAAACTGCCAGCGTGCTAGACGATATCCCCACCATCGGCCCGGCCACACGCAAGAAACTGCTCAAAACGTTTGGCAGCGTGCGCGGTGTCATACAGGCACGAGACTGGGAGCTCGCCAAGGTCGTCGGCGAGAAAAAGGCTGTCATCCTTCGTCAATACCTGCGACCCCTTGCTAAGGAATAACCAGGCCGCAAGCACCAATGACCAATCAATGACCAAATGCTTCAATGACCTAATGACTAAACGTTAGCTCAAGGGCTATTCGCACTTGGTTATTCAGTCATTTGTGAATTGGCTGGGTATCGGGATTTGGTACTTGGTCATTTCCGCTATACTAGCGGTATGACTGCACGGACACATGACGTAGCTGCGCTCACTGCTCTCACACTGTGGGTGCTGGCGGTGCCGCCCGGCAAGATGACGATAGCCACGGGCCTTACCGCCGTGCTGGCAAACCAGCTGGGCGGTATAGCGCCAGACATAGACCAGCCCACAGCCCCGCTGTGGCGCAACCTGCCGGTGGGACGCTACTTTGGCCGGGTATTCGGCGCGCTGGTGGGCGGCCACCGCTTTTTCTGCCACTCCCTGCTGGGCGTGGGTGTTTTTGCGGCACTGGCACTCTTGCTGCTGCAAATCATCCAGCCGATTATGCCAAATGTAGACATCCATTTCGTCTGGGAAGCCTTTCTGACCGGTGTTGTCTCTCACCTCATTATGGATAGTCTCACCAAAGAGGGTGTGCCGTGGCTCCTGCCACTGCCGTTCAAATTTGGCTTTCCGCCCATCCGCCGCCTGCGCGTGACCACTGGCAAATGGATCGAAAACGTCATCGTACTGCCGGTACTCATTGCCTTCACCACCTGGCTCTGCGCCACGCACTACAGCACGCTGGCCGAACTCATCCAGCACCATTTAGTTAGGTAGTATGTGAGAATTATTACAGCCAACCAGCTCACCCCAGCGTATAACGAGAGTGGATATAAGGTACGTCTCTCAAATAAAAACTATTAAGGGTAAAGAATTGATTAACCCCGTATGGCAAAACCACTTGCTGAAGTAATTCCGATAGGTAAGGTCACAAAAAAACCGGACGAGCGGGTTGAAAGACTTGCCCAGCTCGTGACTGGCCTGGAAGAGTCAGGGAAGTTTGCGCCTGACCACGATAGGGCAAAAACACTTGTGGTTGAAATGCTGCGTATTCTGACAGGACATGAACTAGAGGGATTTACTATGTCGCAAGCCAGGGCTTTTCTATTGGCTCGCAGAACCGTCGAAATTCCTCGACGTGAAGTGAGGTTTGACGAAGAAGGACGACCGTATACGCATATTACACGTCGTACGGTGGAAGAAACCATCCCAGTTACCGAGCATACGAAACCGGAATGGCAAACACCCATTAAGACCACGCTGACAACTCCTAGCGGACAACGTGAGATTGATATGGGTGAATACACAGATCTAATTAGTGGCCACCCATATAGCCAACGCCTCGCATTGTTAATCGGGATGGTAGTTGAGCATGATGATATGCTATTCATGAATCCAGATCGTATGCCAACGCGGGAGGAGTATCTGGGACGTCTCGGCTTATCACGGCAGAACGAATTAATGGCAACGGGCACCGACGGCTAGTGCGAGGTAAAAAGAAAGATAATAAGTTATGTGCGTTTAGTCACCGACATTTACATCAACTTCGTGTAAGCTAACTGAGTAAACAAAAAATAAAAATGTCAGAAACATGTAGTGCAAACCAAGCAGTTGACCCAATCGCCCAGCGAGAGGTTATTGCAACTAGAGAGCTGGAATTGGCCGGCATGCTTGGGGGCATGCTTGACCCGGAAGGGTTGAAAGCGGCTGAGGGTGAACTCGGTAGTGCGCTATATATAAATGAGCTAGCCTTTGTGCGTGTCATACGGGCGCGCGTATGGATGGGTACGGAGGATTTGAAGGAAGTGACACGCTTAGAAGTCGGGGGTTACCGTCATATAGGGGAGGGGGTTATGGAGGCTATAGTGACCCACCGAGATAACGTGGATGGCCAGCCAAATGAACTATCGGACAAACTGCGAGAGTTGGTGTGGCCCTGCTGTGATGCCTCGACTGATCCCAACAAAGTACTCACGGTTGCACGTGGCGACCAGTCTGAGCGAACTCGTTTAGATTATGACTGGCTCGTTGCAGCGGGTCGCAATAGGGGCTTACCTGTGCGGAATCTATACCGCTCGGCAGACGAGGCCCCGGTAGCTGGCGTGAGAGAAATTGCAGGATTGGCAGTTGAATCTACTGCGCATTACCCGGCCGAGTCTAGGCCGCCCGACCCAGTACGTCCTGGGCTAAACATTGCAGCTCAACTGGCACTGGCAGCGTAAGATCCGGGCTATCAGCAAGTGTAGGAATGATTAGTTCGCGTAGCATCTCGATTTTGATGTCGTCTTTTTTACGTCCAAGCGCTCCGTACCATGCGAGCTGGCGAAAGGGATTGAGTACGCTGTAGCCGTTATACTCAAGTGCATCGGGCAGCAACTGATCATGTGACCATGTGAATACCGATGAGCCGACATCAAGCTGAACGGGTCTTTTGAGCCCATTAACCCTATGTTCACGTCGGAGTGTTTCGACGCCGCGGTAGGCATTTTGCGCCCATGGACGACGTACGCTAGTCCGACCCTTAGGCTTCGACCTGCGAAATAAAGAATTATAATTTGCGCCTTCGATACAGAGGTCGAGATCATCTATGCGCAAATATCTCTCAGCTTTATCAATGCCAGCCATGTCTTTGTAAAGTGCGAGCGTAACACTCCCAACGATGACTATTTGTTGTCTCGGTAATTTTCTCAAAAAAGGGTCGACTCTGATAGCTTCAAGGGAACGCATTATATAATTATGACATAAAACATTGTATATACAAAATGGTAGTACACTAGAACGACAAGGAGACACATATGGCGTTATGGGACAAGATCGGGAGTAGTGGGGATGTGGAAGACCGGCGGGGAATGGGCGCGGGTGCGCGCATGCGGAAATGAAGCCGAACACCCGGTAAGCAAAATGCGGTTTTGAAGCCGAACACTTTTTGTCTTTCGTTTTTGTCTTTTTTACTCATGGTTTGTTCACTGGTCTGCGATACGGTATGACTATGAAAAAACTACACTCATCTATCCGGCTACGAACGTAACGAGATTCAATCGCTCAGAGACAAAGGACGCAGTATTCGTGCGATTGCCATTGCCTTAGGAAGAGGCGTCGGTACCATTAGTGATGAACTGAACCGCAACAAAGTGTCCGGTTCCTATGACGCCGTGAAGGCTCAGTCCAAAGCTGCCGTTCGACGTAAGCAGGCGAAGATTCAGCTGAAGCGCTTAGTGACCGACAAAAAGCTTCAACAGTTT
>JBGAVA010000049.1:0-1020 GCA_044228355.1 Saccharimonadales bacterium (SeqCode) | reverse complement strand
CGGAAAATTCCCACTAAAAATGCGACACCCGTATACTTTCGTTAGGTACTAAACTAATGAAAGGAGAGTGTCGCAATGCGTACACTAACACAATACGAAGTGGCTTGGAATATGCACCAGGCCGGATCGACCATGGAACAGATATGTGCCGTGGTCAGTAAGCACAGAGCAACCATTTACCGTTGGTTCAGAAAGATCCGCCAGGTTGGTATTCGTTTGTTCTTGAAAAGAAAGAAAACGTGTAAGCACCGCCGACCATCTCGCCAAACTCCCGAATACATCATCCAGAAAGTTGTCGACATCCGTAATGAGTTCGGCTGGTGCGGTACGAAGATTCAGAAGGAGCTGAAAGAAAACCACGGTATCTCTCTTGCCCTATCAACCATATATCGCTGGCTCCACCGACGCTTTACTAATGCCGCTGTCGGCGTGCAGCGCTACAAGAAGCATCAGGCTATTGTGACCGCTTCTGCTCCCCGTGAAGTCATTGAACACGACACAGTGGACTTAGGCGGCAAGCAGGCTGACGTGTATGCCTACACCGCCATAGACATATTCACCAAAGAACCGAGTGTTGTCATCGCAGATAACCTAGAGATGGAGACCGGCGCACGAGCCTTCGCTGTCCACGGTGCCTTCTACGGTTCCGTACAGACACATCAGTCGGATAATGGGAGCGAGTTTCAGCGTGTATTCACCGAAGCTGTTTCTGCCGCAGGAAGCAACCATCGGTACAGTAGGCCGTACAAGAAGAACGAACAGAGCCATATTGAGAACTTCAACAAGGCGCTCAGGAGCGAATGTTTCCCAAGAGGAGAATACCGGCAAGAAGATATCCCAAAACTCCAAGAGCGAGCCGATGCCTTCACGAAGCATTACATAGAAAGACGATGGCACATGGGATTACCCAATACGATGACGCCGAGACAATTCACTGAATTCTACGCAAGAGACCCCAAGGCTGCTACACTAGCACTAGCGAAAGTGCATGAAAAGTCGCATTTGGGGTGAGATTTTACG
>JBGAVA010000048.1:0-1080 GCA_044228355.1 Saccharimonadales bacterium (SeqCode) | reverse complement strand
CAGGAATTACGCATTTAACTTGAACTAGTGCGCCGTCTAGGCGCACACTATCTTCCGAAAGGAAGAATAGGCATGTCTCAAAAACAAAAATGTAACCTGAATCTGTATCGTGACTTTCTCATTGCCAACCAGAACAGATATTCTGGTGTTGAGCTATCTCGAGTTGAACCGAGTGGTAAAATGAGCCACGACAGTGTGACTCGGTGGCTCATGAAAGCTGACTTTCGTCCACAGGATCTGTGGCGATACGCCAAGCCTTTGGTGAAGGTAGAGACGGGCTACTTAGCACTGGACGATACTGTAGTGTCAAAGCCCTTTGCCCGTAACATTGATCTTGCTCGGCATCAATATTCTGGACGTGAGCACCGAGAGATTAACGGCATTGGCATTGTGAATCTGCTCTGGACGGACACAGTACCGAACGCTGATGGCGAAGCTACCACTGAGTACGTACCTATTGACTATCGTCTATACGCACCTGACCATGATGGCAAAGGTAAGAATGATCACTTTAGGGACATGTTGGATAAGGCCGAGAAACGAGGCTTCACTCCTCGGTATGTATTGTTTGACAGTTGGTACGGTGGACTGGATAACCTGAAGGCTATCCGAAAGAAAGACTGGCATTGGGTAACCGATCTCAAACGTAATCGCTTAGTTTCAACTGCTCCCGGTCAACACGTGGCCGTCAGTGACTTGGATCTTGACGACGGAACCGTCAAGCACGTCTGGCTGAAAGGCTACGGGGAGATAGTAGTATGTCGGCTGGTTCTCAAGAATGGGGACACGAGGTACATTGCGAGCAGTGACACAAGCATTGATGACTATGGGACGCTGGTCGAACACTGGCGGCAGCGTTGGCCAGTCGAGACCTTTCATCATGGTCTGAAACAAACAACAGGAGTCGGTAACTGTAGCGCACAGCGTACTCATGCTCAAAAGATCCACATCTTTAGTAGTATGGTAGCTTTCTTAAAGCTAGAGAGAATACGGCAACGAACCGGTAGAAGCTGGTACGAACAAAAAGCTGAGATTACCAGACCCGCTACGCGGGCCTATTTGGCAAGCGCGTAATTCCTG
>JBGAVA010000047.1:0-1211 GCA_044228355.1 Saccharimonadales bacterium (SeqCode) | reverse complement strand
AGATTGGGAGGTCATAAAACCAGGCATCCAGCTTGCGCTGGCTGCCCGGTTGAATGGGTGAAAGTGCGAAACTCGTGTCACACTGCCCTTGTTGTTATGGTTTGTGCACGCTTGGCTATTGCCAGAGTTTGCCCTACCCTCGAGTGTTTTCTTCGCAACTCTTGCTTCTTCTGCCCTACAAGTAGCCTGCACGCTGATTCCTGAAACCCATGGCTGGCGAGTCGAAACACATCGTACTCTCGCGGGCTTGTCCGGGCTACTCCTCATTCCGGCCGAATGGCTCATTTTTACCTCGTTGCCCACCTCTAACACCGTACGATTTAGCTTCGTGGTCGGTTTGGTATGCCAACTGCTCCTTTTGGCAATACTGCAAATAAAACACCTGGCTACCATGTCTTGGCGCATACAGGCACTCTACTACTTTTGTTTCTTCGGGCCGCTCATTTTACTTACGTATTTATGAAGCTTTGTACGGGCCCAAACAAAAACGCCCGGTTTTCACCGGACGTTTTATGTGCTGAGCAGTAGACTAACCGCGCTTGACGGTTAGGAAACCGTTGCGTGGGTTTTCGTTCACGCTAAAGCCAGCGGGAAGTTGGCATGCTTCTGGGCGATCATCTTTACTGAAGTAGTAAATAGTCTGCTCTTTGCCGCCACGAAGTGTGACTTTCTTTGAGTTTAGGTGATATGTAACACCCTTTGAATTCTTGTGCGTGTATCCTGCCATAGGAATCTCCCTCTCTTAACTTTACGTTAGTACCCCTACGATACATCGGTCGCAATCTGTTTGTCAACACCCTGGGTACCAATCACAACACCTTGTGGGTTTTAGTATTGCGTCCGCGGGAACGGTATATTACACTTATGGTTGTAAGTATTTAACGTCTTAAAGGTGGAAAAATGGATTTTAGACAATTCGGTTCGACTTCAGCAAGCAAGCAAGAAGCGGCTCCCGTGGCAAGCACTGTTTCCGCACCGCACCCAGCAAGCAAACGAGCAAACAGTACAGACGCACCAAAGTGGCTAAATGTTCTCAGTGTAGCCGTTCTATTTGGCGTAGCAGTTCTACTCCTTCTACTCAGTGTGTTGTTTGCTCGTGGCAACTCTAGCGGCGACGAGTTCAAATATGTCAACAGCAAGCAATACCAAGCAGTATTCCTAAATAATGGCCAGGTGTACTTTGGTAACGTCAAGTCGCTTAACAGCAAATA
>JBGAVA010000046.1:0-2122 GCA_044228355.1 Saccharimonadales bacterium (SeqCode) | reverse complement strand
AGTTCTGCCAAGAGTTGGAGCTTTTGGCCGAGCTCTTTTGCCTCCTTTTCTTGCGGCAAGAAAAGGAGGTCGCCCTGTGGGCGAAATACCGCATTCGGTTGGTCGGCAGACGGACGGGAGAGCCTGCATTTTATAATTTTGCGGCAAGATTAAGACAACCAATATACCGTAAGACGCTGTACCTATCCCCGCTTTATCATAATCAGGCCGCTTGTGAGAAAACTTACTCCAAGGGTACCGGTAATTACCGCAAAATAAGTATACTCTCTGCGCCTTTCGGCCTCATCTTGTATCATGGCATACCCAGGCGATTGCATCCTCCAGACTAATAGCGCCGCAATAACAAACCAGATAAATGCCATCGCAAAACAGAGGGTAGCCGTCGTATTTCTTAATCGATTATGCCGACTCTCCACGCCTGCTATTCCCCGTGTTCTTCGATGGCTTCGAGGAGGGAGCTTTCCAGCTGTTCCTTCTTCTTCAGCTTCGGCTGCTTTGGCAGCTCTTTCACTTGTGCTTCACCCTCTACCACGGCATCTTTTTCAGCCTCAATATCTAGCTCATAGCCCACAAGCTTGCTGGCAAGCCGCACATTCTGACCGCCGCGGCCGATAGCTATACTCAGCTGATCCTCTGGTACAAACACTTTCGCGCGCTTGGCGCCTTCGTCTATGGCTACGCGGTTGACTTTGGTCGGGCTCAGCGCATTCATGATGTACTGCGCGGTGTCTTCGGCAAAGACGATGATATCTATCTTCTCTTGCTCGCCAACTTCGCCCACCACCGCATTCACGCGAGTACCATGACCGCCCACAAAGGTACCGACAGGGTCGACACCGGGTACGGTGCTGGCCACGGCAATCTTGCTGCGCACGCCGGCCTCACGGGCGATGTTCTTTATCTCTACCGCACCGGCTTCTAGCTCTGGCACCTCAGCGCGGAATAGCCACTCCATAAACTGGGTATTGCCGCGGGAAACCACTAGCTGTGGGCCGCGCGGGCCGCGTTCGACATCTTTTAGAAATACTTTGAGGCGCTGGCTTGGGTAGTAGCGCTCACCCTGGATCTGCTCGCTTTTCGGCATGATCCCCTGGGCTTTGCCCAGTTCGAGCCGGACGATCATACCCTCCACACGCGAAACCATGGCGTTTATGACGGTACCGATTTTGTCTTCGTACTCGGCAAGCACAATCTCGCGCTCGGCCTCACGCAGCCGCTGTAGTATCACCTGCTTCGCTGTTTGGGCGGCCACGCGGCCGAAGGTGGTCACTTTTTCGTGCAGTTCTACAAATTCGCCTATGGCAGCATCTTTTTTCAGCTTCTTGGCATCTGCCAGGCTAATCTCGAAGTCTTCGTCGCCGACTTTTTCGACAACTTCTTTACTGACGTAGGCATCTACCTCGCCGCTATGCAGGTTCATGCTCACGCGCACTTCTTGCTCGCGGTCGCCGTAGTCACGCCGGTAGGCAGCGGCCAGAGCCTGCTCCACCACTTCCTTGACCGTATCTTCCGGTAAGTTTTTTTCCTCGGCTATAGCCTGTATGGCTACCGCTAGTTGTTTAAAATCCATGTCCATCATTCGCTCCCTTCGGTCGCTTTTGTAGTTAGTAGTTGGTAGTTAGTAGTTTGGAGGGCAATCAGCCACGCCCCAAGTAAAACCTACCGTTCTTATGAAAAAAGCCGACCTGCCGGCCGACCATTACACCTACATTGTAGCACGTAGCTTACCTTGCTGTAAATACCTCGTGTTCTACCCGATTTCAACCATTTTGCCACATACCTGGCCACAGAACTTTGGCAAATTATGGCCAAGGACAGTCCTTGGTTGAGGCCCTTCTGGGCAATCACATGCCACTTGCCCTGGAAGCGCGCGTAGGTGACCAGTAAGCACATCGAGCGGATCTACATCGGGCCTATTAGCAAAGATGTCAGCCATGCGGGCCACTTTCTTTGGGCATTGCCCCCTTTCGCTTCCACTAGCACCAATCATACCTACGTACTCCTTAGGAACTTAGTCGCAAGTATACTACAAAAAAACCCTGTGACGGAAAATTCCCACTAAAAATGCGACACCCGTATACTTTCGTTAGGTACTAAACTAATGAAAGGAGAGTGTCGCAAT
>JBGAVA010000045.1:0-2195 GCA_044228355.1 Saccharimonadales bacterium (SeqCode) | reverse complement strand
ACACTCCTTTCGTTATTAGTTGGTCCTAACAACGAAAGTATACGGGTGTCGCATTTTTAGTGGGAATTTTCCGAAGTGCCAGAGCCGGATAAGATATTTACGGGAATTTGGCCAAACGACGCTAGGGCGAGACTGTTAATCTCTCTAATGAAAGTAACTGGTCTAATGATGGCAGATGGGGTAGCACCTCGCCTGGGATATTACCCAGGAGTTAAAAAATGGCAAGCCGTCGACAAGACAGATAGACCTATTGACTTACCACCATTCGGAATATGTACAAGATACTTCGTAACAAATCTGGAAACCGGCTCACCTTTCCCTATGTCACATTTAGAATCGCCTGATCTTCGTGTCGAAAATTTACCTAATCGTGATGGCATCAAACTGAAATTTAGCTAGCGTCGACCTGACTTTTGCGCCACTGGGCGATGGCGGCGTGGTTGCCGTTTTGGAGGACCTCCGGGACTTTTAGGCCGCGGAAGTCGGCTGGGCGGGTGTACTGGGGGTACTCTATGCTCACGTCGTCGTCCTGAAAAGACTCCACCTCGGCACTAGTTTCACCGCCCAGCACGCCGGGCAGCAAGCGCACGACACTGTCGATGATAACCATAGCCGGCAGTTCGCCGCCAGTCAGCACGTAATTACCTATGCAAAACTGCTCGTCGACCCACTGCGTGACCCGCTCGTCATAACCCTCGTACCGCGGACAGACGATGATAAGCTCGTCTATCTCTGCTGCCAGCCGCTTGGCATCGGACTGCTTGTACACCTTCCCTCTGGGCGTCGGCAAGATGACCGCGACTCGTGACCTGCCCGCTCGGCAGGCGGGCTCGTGACCTGCCCGCTCGGCAGGCGGGCTCGTGACTCGATTTTTTGCATACTCTATAGCCGCCACCAGCGGCTCCGGCTTCAGTAACATGCCATCGCCGCCGCCATACGGCGTATCATCGACCTGCTGGCGCGGGCCAAGCCCAAAATCCCGCAAGTTTATGAACTCATACTGCACAATATCACGGTCAGCCGCCTTCCACAGCATGCTACTGCCGAGCACGCCCGTGAACATTTCTGGAAACAGTGTGATGATTTGGACTCTCATTGATTTTCTCGTTTCATTATGCTATGCTTACGGATGTCTTTTGGTTAGCGATAACCGGAAGGGTACTACGTCCGAGAGCGGTCCTCCCTGCGAGGGCCGTTAATTTTTTCCTTTATCCTATCTGCTTTTGGCTCCTGCTGCACTGCCTTTTGCATCCATATATCTTCCTCCGTCTCAAGCACATCTATATATGCGTCACCGCCGGATAGTAGTTCTCGCGACACATTGTTACGCGATGACACTATCCGCACAAACTTTCCCCGGACATGCATATACCGCACCAGCGCCAAGAAATCTGAATCACCAGTACAGAGTATGGCTTCATCATACTCGTCGATTACGTCAACTGCATCAATCGTCAACTCAACATCCATATTCCCCTTCTCTTCGTAGACGATACCGCTGGATGTCAGTGTTTTGATTTGTTTCAGCTCCTTTTTTATGACCGTAAAGCCCAGCCCTTTTTTGAGATATGTATAGAATTTATGCTTCCCGCTCAAATCATAATCCCGTGTTGCGTTAGCCGGATAAGCAGTATAGTAAAAAACCTTTATTATCGTAGCGCCAGATATGTTCCGTAAAAACAACAAGAGTTTTTTATAGTCAATAAATTGCCCCTTCGTTTTCTGGGCTTGCCATAAGTTTGATGCGTCTATAAAAACCGCTAACCGCTTCGCTTCCTGCATGTACCGTCAGTATACACCAAAACCACCCCATATTACAGGGGTGGTTTTGCCACATAAAGCTCCCAACGGTTTTTGACGTCGTTGGCTCGCACGAGCTGTTAAATGTTTTTGTTTTATCGGTGTTAGTCTTTATAAGACTCACTCTACCCTAGCACATTACACCGGTAAACACAAGTGGTTTGCTCCCCCGGATCACAATGGGGTGAAATGGTTCTCTGTTATTTTGCCGTCCCGGGTGAATTGGAGGGTGGATGGTGGATGTTGGACGTTGGATGGTGGAGGGTAGACGGTAGACGGTAGGGGCGGCCGTAGGCCGCTAGGAAACCATCCACCGAAGCTGTGGCGGAGGTGGATATAACTAAGAACGGCCATGTGGAGGCTCCCGGTTTCGAATGTTGTCAGCTTTTACAACT
>JBGAVA010000044.1:0-2379 GCA_044228355.1 Saccharimonadales bacterium (SeqCode) | reverse complement strand
GGATTTCGGAGCACAGAAATGTCAATACACCACAAAAGTTGATGCGAGGTAGAATGTTCAATTAACCACTTCACCCGCCATTGAGCCAAACGCCTGTTGAACTAAACCTCCGGTAGCCTTTCCGTTATTATCAGTAAATTTAGCGAATAAATTTTTATACTATGACAAAAAAAATTACCTGAAGCGTTAAGAACTAACAAGTATCTTAACCGCGCGTGCGAAGAAGTGCCGGGTTTTACGGCAATGCTGTCCCGTTTCCAACGCCAGATGAGCCTTTTGGGCCGCAGTGCCAAGACTTATGAGAACTACGGCAGACATGTGGCGGCAGTGGCTTTACACTTCCAATGTTTGCCTACGGAGTTGGATGAAGAACAAATCAAAGACTATTTGTACCTGTTGCAACAACGCAGCAAGACACCCTCCCAGACGTATTTCAAGCATACGGTGTATGGGTTGCGATTTCTGTTAAAGAGTGAGGGCTTGCCCTACGAGCACTTGCATTTGCCCAGCATAGCCAAGAGTACGAAGCTGCCTACGGTGTTGAGCAAAGAAGAGGTATGGCGGATGCTGACCACGCCGCAACTGCTCAAGCACAAAATTCTTGTGGCATTGATATATGGTTGTGGCTTGCGGTGCAATGAGGTGTTGAACTTGCAGCTCACGCATATAGATTTTGACAGGAAGCTGCTGCATGTAGTACAAAGCAAAGGCAATAAAGACAGGATACTTCCCTTATCTGAACATCTTATTCGGGGCATGAGAAGGTATATAGAAGCCTCCCGTCCGAGAACACATTTGTTTGAGGGCAATGGAGGTATGTCCCGTCAAAACGGGAGTGATAGCTTCGATAGCAGGTATAGCCAGCGGGGCATACAGTGGGCAATAAGCAATATTGCCAAGCAGGCGGGCATCAAAAAAGCGGTACATACACATACGCTAAGGCATAGTTATGCATGCCATTTGCTGGAAGATGGGATGAACATCGTTACGCTACAGGAGTTGTTAGGCCATTCCTGCATAGAGACGACGATGGAGTACCTGAAGCTCACGCAATTAGACAACAGAAAGATGTTTAGTCCACTGGATAGTTTGTTTGCCCAATGTGCGAAGCGGAAGTAGCCACGGTATTGCAAGGTATAGGCAGTGGCATAGAACAAATAGGCTTAAGCAGCTATCAACTCAAACATTTACGAGCCATAAAGGAATGTCGGACTTCAGCATTAGGAGGTCATGTGGATGCATGTACATCGTGTGGTACGGTACGCATCAGCTACAACAGTTGCCGCAATCGTCATTGTCCTAAATGCCAGGGACATAAGCGGGAATTGTGGATACAAAAGCGGGAACAGGAGCTGCTGGCGGTGCCCTATTTTCATGTAGTATTTACGTTGCCAAGTGAATTAAATACTCTGGCGATGCATCAACCGAAGTTGGTGTACGATGCTTTATTTTCCGGTGCATGGCAGACGTTGCAAGCATTCGGAGCAACACGTCAACTACAGATGGGCATGATAGCAATCCTTCACACGTGGGGACAGCAATTAAGTTTGCATCCTCACTTGCACTGTATAGTGCCGGGAGGTGGAGTGATGAAAAACGGACGGTTTAAGGCTATGCGTTGCGATGGCAAGTTTTTGTTTTCCGTAAAAGCCATGAGCAAGATGTTTAGAGCCAAATATGTGTCGGAGTTGAGAAGCCAAGGAATAAAGGATAAAGAACTCTTCGATTGCCTGTTTACCAAGCCCTGGGTGGTGTATGCCAAGCGGCCATTTGGCCATCCTCAAAGTGTGATAGAATATTTGGGTAGATACACGCACAAGGTAGCCATCAGCAATAGCAGAATAAAGCAGGTAAGCGAAAGGGAAGTGGTCTTTAGCTACAAGGACTACAAAACAGGCGGTAAGGTAAAAGAAATGGCCTTAAGCCACGGAGAGTTTGTGCGGCGTTTTGCCCGGCATATATTGCCCCACCGTTTTGTACGCATACGTCATTTCGGCATACTGAGCAGTACGTGGAAGCGCAATAAACTGGCAGCCCTCCAGGCTCAACTGCATATCAAAAGCAAAGCCGTAGAAGTAAGGACAAAGCTGCATTGCTGTCCCTACTGTAAAACACCTACGATGGTGACGCTGCTGACTTTTGGCGAACGCGGGCCACCGAAGCAGTATTTGGGCATAAGCCAACCAATCGTTTCCTGTGCGAAAAGCTAAGGCTTTACGGGTAGGGGAAGGTATGCGCCCAAGTGATAAAAAACTGTGAAAAAGAAAGTATAGCAAGTAAAAACCTAACCAAAACAGTTGCAATAGCAACAGGAAACATAAAACACACCCAACGACAACTCCATAATAGAAAAATACAAAAAGCAAACGGCACTACAAG
>JBGAVA010000043.1:0-2644 GCA_044228355.1 Saccharimonadales bacterium (SeqCode) | reverse complement strand
CTGTCGGAAGTTGTAAAAGCTGACAACATTCGAAACCGGGAGCCTCCACATGGCCGTTCTTAGTTATATCCACCTCCGCCATGGCTCCGGTGGATGTTTCCTAGCGGCCTACGGCCGCCCCCAACGTCCAACGTCCAACCTCCAACGTCCAATTCACCCGGGACGGCGTATTAACAGATAACCACTTCACCCCATTCAAGGTTCAAGTACCAAAACCCAAGCGCCTATTTCTTCACTTGTCGCTGGACGCTGGCGGTAATTTTGCGTTTAGCCAGGGCTTCGCACTCGGCTTTGGCATCGGTGTACATCATTTGCTCGGGCGGGGTCTTTTGTGTCCAGGCGCTCGGGCCTCGCAGGGCGCCAACGACGCCGAGTTCGCGGGCAACTTTCAGGTAGCGAATGGCGTCTATCACCACGCCGGCACTGTTTTCACTGTCTTGCACCGACAGTTTGAGATCCATGGTGATCGGCGCGCCGCCAAAGCCTTTGAGCCGGATGTTGAAGTAGGCGACTTTGTTGTCCTTGAGGTACGGCAGGAAGGTGCTCGGGCCGGCGAACAGGCTGTGTTCTGGCACGGGTATACCGCGTATATCGTTTTGGGCGCGGATGACGTTTTCTTTACTCTTCTTTTTGCTGGCCAGGCGTGACTGCACCATCATGTTGTTGAAGTCGGTGTTGCCACCGATGTTGAGCTGCTGGTGGAACTCCACCTCGGCGCCGCGGTCAAAGGCAAGCTCTTGCAGCACTTGACTGACCACGCTGGCGCCTATCTGGCTGCGCATGTCATCGCCGATGAGCGGAAGACCGGCGTCGATGAACTTCTGCTCCCACTTGGGGTCGCTGGCGATGAAAACGGGGATGCAGTTCAGAAACGCCACGCCGGCGTCTATGGCGCACTGGGCGTAGAACTCGGTCGCTTCTTGAGACCCAACCGGCAGGTAGTTGATGAGTATGTCGGCCTCTGTGTCCTTTAGCACCTGCACGATATCGACAGGCTTGTTCTCGGCCACGCGGAAGCCAAATGCTTCTGGCTGCTCCTGCATGTAGTCGCTGACACCGTCGAGCGGATTGCCCATCTGTACGACCGGTCCGGCCGGCACCTTTTCCTGGAATACGCGGGCACAGTTGGGCTGAGCGAAGATGGCTTCGCCCACTGGCTTGCCTACTTTACGCGTATCGACGTCAAACGCCGCGACGACCTCAATATCGCTGGTGCGGTAGCCGCCGATATCGGCGTACATGACACCGGGGATGTTATCTCCCTTGTGCTGTCGGTAGTACTCAAACCCCTGGTAAAGCGACGAAAAACAGTTTCCCACGCCTACAACCGCAACCTTGATAGTATCTTTTTTAGCCATATATACTCCTTATCTCTACAATTCTAGGGATGCTTCAGCCATTATTCCAATACATAGTATTTACATTTGCTATAATTATTGCTAATGGAAGATCGTTTGCATAAATTTGCGGCCATAGTGGAAACGGGTAGTTTTACCAAGGCGGCCGCGATGTTGCACATATCACAACCCGCTCTCAGCGTGGCGATTGCCAAGCTAGAAAGAGCTCTCAAAGCAAAGCTAATTCAGTCAGCCAGTCGCCAGGGTATAACGCTAACTGAAGCCGGACGGTCAGTATATGCTGCCGCGCTTGAACATCGCGCCATTGAGCACAATTTGCATTTGCAGCTTGCCGAGCAAGGCGAGGAAAAGATCCCTTTGCGGGTAGGGCTCATCGACAGCGTGGCTGCCCTGGTGTGTGCTCACGACGAACCGCTTCGCACGCTGGAGCAGCAAACCGAACTCAGCCTGTACGTGGCTAATTCGGCCAATCTGCGCGCTGCTGTTCAGAGCTCCAAACTGGACCTTGCCGTAGTGGTCGCCGATGACGAAAAAGACGCAGGCATGCAAACGGTCGCTATCGGTGCGGACAAGCTGACACTTGTCTGTCATGCCGAGGCGGTTGAAGAATTACAGGTGATTCTGAATGCTGGCAAACCGCTGCCATTCATTAGCTACATTCAGACGTCAGCTACCCATAACGTAATTGCCGTCGCGCTAGAGAGGGACCGGGTAAAAATCGCTCCAGTGTTATATTCAACCAGCACTGATGTTATGTTGAGCATGGTTCACAGAGGGCGTGGTGCCTGTATCTTGCCGGAAACGCTAGTGACCGAAAAAATCCAGAGTGGTATCTTGGCACAGCTTCAGCTGAGCGGCGGCCCGTACCGTATCGAACGGCGGCTGAGTGCTATTACCTTGAAGGGGCGTCGTATGCCGCCTCGTTTGGCCGGGCTAGCCTGGTCGGTGCGTGAGCAACTGGCGGCTTTTGACCTTGGCGCTAATCTAGAAAGTATAGTAAAACGCCGATAAGGAACATTCCTATTGCCACGACCACTAGCCACGCGGCGTATCTAGCGATACGCTGCAGAGGGGTACGACTGAGCCGCTTTTCTTCGGCTGCAGCTGCTCGGATGCTGAACGTCTTGGGATCCATACGGTAGTCTTGCCAAGCCTGGCGAAACTTATGGTAGTTCACAAAGTTGATCAGCATAATCAAACCATTGCTGACAGGGCCGTGTAAGCTCCACCACCCAGCACTCAAGTTGTGTAGCTGAACGTTCCGTAACTTATCCCACGCCCCATCT
>JBGAVA010000042.1:0-2744 GCA_044228355.1 Saccharimonadales bacterium (SeqCode) | reverse complement strand
CAAGAGACCCCAAGGCTGCTACACTAGCACTAGCGAAAGTGCATGAAAAGTCGCATTTGGGGTGAGATTTTACGGTGACAATATGGATATTTTATCGTGATACAATTTGACTATGAGTAAATCCGTGACAAGGTTATACACACAGTTTCAGCCGGAGAAGTATGAGTTGGTTATTCGGCTTGATGAAGAGCATATGCGGTTCACGGGTCAAGTGGTCATTACCGGCAAGAAAGTTGGGCGCCCAAGTCAGCGGCTGACCTTCCATGCCAATGGGGTGAAGGTCACCTCTGGAAAAGTGGTACGACGGGACAAAAAAGGCGAAACCGAGCTAGCACTAAAACGCATCAACCATCAGAAAACTCTGCAGGAAGTCCGGCTCCATACCGAGGCCATGGCTTACCCTGGCGAGTACGTGGTGACCATGGAGTTTGAGGGCAACATTACCGATGGCATGACCGGCATCTACCCATGCTACTGGAAAGACGCCGACGGCAAAGAGCAAAAACTCTTCGCCACCCAGTTCGAGAGCCACCACGCCCGTGAGGCTTTTCCGTGTATAGATGAGCCCGAGGCAAAGGCCGTGTTCGAGCTGACGCTTGGCACGCGGGAAGGTGTGGAGGTACTAGGAAACACCCCTGCGACAAGACGGCAGACGGAAGAGGGGAGACGGGAGACGACTTTCGAACCAACACCTAGGATGTCGACCTACCTGCTCGCGTTTGTGACCGGAGACCTGCACAAAAAGTCTGCCAAAACAACATCTGGCGTAGAGGTTAATGTGTGGGCAACCACCGTACAGCCGACCGAGTCGCTCGACTTCGCCCTAGATGCAGCGACCAGGAGTATCGAATATTTCGAAGATTACTTTGGCGTCCCCTACCCGCTACCCAAAGCCGACCACGTCGCCCTGCCAGATTTTAGCAGCGGTGCCATGGAAAACTGGGGTCTCATAACCTACCGCGAGCGCGTCCTGCTCGACTACCCGGGCGAAACCAGCCAGAGCACGCGCGAGTACATCGCCCTGGTCGTAGCTCACGAAACCAGCCACCAGTGGTTTGGCAACCTCGTCACCATGAAATGGTGGGATGACCTATGGCTCAACGAATCTTTCGCCAACATGATGGAGTACCAGTGCGTTGACGCCATGTTCCCCGAGTGGCACGTCTGGAACCAGTTTATCGCCAGCGAAGGCCTGAGCGCATTTCGACGTGATGCCACCTACGGCGTCCAGTCGGTGCATGTCGACGTCCACCACCCCGATGAAATCAGCACCCTCTTCGACGGCAGCATCGTCTACGCCAAAGGCGGCCGGCTCTTGTACATGATGAAAAATTACATCGGCGAAGCAGCCTTTCGCCGGGGCTTAAGCGAGTACTTCAAGCAACATGCCTACGGCAACACCACTGGCGATGATCTGTGGGCAGCCCTCAGCCAGGCAAGCGGGAAAGACATCGGCGCTTTTATGACACCCTGGCTAACCCGTTCTGGCTTCCCGGTCGTGCACGTTACGCAGAATGGTACCAGCGTAGAGCTCACCCAAGAGCACTTTCTCGACGACCAGTCCAAAGCCGACACATCACGCCTGTGGCCAGTACCACTTTTTGCAAATGCGGCGAACGCGCCAGAGGTATTTGACTCATCCCAGGTGAAATTCACACGTTCAGAGGACAGTCCTCTGAACGTAAATGTGGGGGCGCGGGGACACTACCTGGTCGACTACCAGAGCGAGCGAACCCGCCAGGATATAGAAGCGCAGGTTGAGAAGCAGGCCATATCCGAACCCGACCGACTGATGTTACTCAGCGGCAGCGCCATGCTGGCACGAGCAGGATATCAGAGTTATGCCGACACCTTAGAACTGCTGACCGCCTACAAAGACGAGTCGAGCGAGCCGGTGTGGGACATCATGGGTCTTGTCGCTAGCGAGGTTCGCCGGTTTGTTGACCTCGATGAACTACTGGAACCAAAGATAAAGCAGCTCAGCCGCGACCTCGTAACAAAGCAGGTAAAGCGCCTCGGCTGGACCGAAAAACCGGGTGAGCCAACGGCCGACACCAAGCTCCGCGGTCTGGTTTTGGGACTCGGTGCGTACGGCGAAGATCCGGCCATTCTTGCCCGAGCCCGCAAGCTATTTGCCGCATACCAGAAAGACGCCGGTGCTGTCCCTGCCGAGCTCCGCGCCCTCGTTATGTCCATCGTGATAAAAGAGGGCGACATGGAGGCCTTTGATTTTCTCCTAAACCTTCATGACAGCACGCAAAATAGCGAACTGCGTGGTGATGCTTGCGACGCTCTGACTGCTACGCGCAGTCCAAAGCTCGCCGCCAAGCTCCTTACCCGCCTCAAAGACAGCAAGCTCATCAAGCCGCAAGATGTTGACCGCTGGCTGATATACCTCATGCGCAACCGCTACACTCGCGACATCGCCTGGCAGTGGATGGTCGACGAGTGGCCGTGGCTGCAAAAAACCTTCGAGAACGACAAATCCTACGACTACCTCCCCCGCTACGCCGCCACCGTTGTGAACACGCGCGGGTATGAGCAAAAGTACCACGATCTGTTCGACAGCAAACTCGACCAGCCCATGCTAAAACGCAACATAACGGTCGGCTACGAAGAAATCACCGCCCGCCTCGCCTGGCTCGACCGCGACCTGCCCAACATCCAGCGCGCATGCGGAAATGAAGCCGAACACCCGGTAAGCAAAATGCGGTTTTGAAGCCGAACACTTTTTGTCTTTCGTT
>JBGAVA010000041.1:0-3105 GCA_044228355.1 Saccharimonadales bacterium (SeqCode) | reverse complement strand
GTGGGCCATATCAGAACGTCACGGCTTCGCCGACGACTGGCCAGCCGTATGTGATCAAGGGAGCGGCTTCGACTTCCTACGGCTGCAATGTGGGATTCCACGAGGACGCGTTTACCCTCGCCATGGTTCCGATGGCAACGCCTCCGGACGGCACCGGCGCGCGCGTTGAGCAAATCTCGCACAACGGTTACACGATCAAGGTGACGGACTTCTACGACGGCACGAACGACAACGTAGTAACTCGTCTCGATGTGCTGTTCGGGTGGGCCGCGACGTATCCCGAGCTGGCCTGCAAGTACTACACGGTCTAAACGACGGCCTTTAACCACGGAGCGCCGGGGTTCTCCCCGGCGCATTTGGAGTATAGAGAATGGCTAATGTTGCTGTTACTTGCATAAAAAATGGTAGGGCGGACATGTTCGGACGCCCGTTGATTGAGGGAACATATTACCCGTCGATTGAGCGCGAGCACGCGCGAAGTCTGTGGAATGCCGGCTACGTCTCCGTGGCCGACGCGGCTGTTTTTGACGACGATCCTCTGGCCGGAACCAGCCCGCTTGATGATTTCAATGTCGCCAGGGCGCTGTCTCTTTCAAGACAGCCCACACAAACAACCGCCAACCTCGCAGCGGAGCTTGCTGCAATTGGCTCGTCGCTGACATACAAATTCCCGAGCCTCACTGCCGGTCGCCTGTTGGCGTCCTTAGTCGCAGGCTCTACAGCGACAAGAGCCGGGCTGGTCGTCACAGTGACAGCGACCGCCCATGGAATCCCACCCACGACGTTCGACGGGTGCGACTTTTTCTTTCCTGGATGCCCAAGCCTTGCTTCCGGCTGGTATAAAAACTTTCTCTACCTGACCGCAAACTCGCTGCAATTTGCGCTGCCAGATGGAGCGCTTGGCGTAGATTTTACGAGCGAGTCAATCAATAGTGGAAACGCGTTTATTGACAGAGTGGAGGGGTGCAGCCTAACACTGCCAGGATCGTCTCTGCAAAGTGGATCGCGCCTTCGGCTATCGTCGTTCCGGCAAGGGTCGCCAGGGGCTGGTGCAAAATACATGTTTTTCTTTACAGGAGTATCAGACCAGCAAGGAAGAAGCATACTTACAAACAGCGCTAACGGCTTCACGGCAATCACAGCGGTATGTGACGGTAACAAAATTCGAGGCCTTACAAATCAGGTAGATTATGGCCTGTCGTCTGTTGTTACAGACGCAGTGACGGATTTTAACGCACCATTGCCTTGTCGAGTTGAGTTGCAGCATAATACTGCTGGTGAGTACCTCTATTTGGCCTACGCAGTAATTGAGGTGCTGAAATAAATGGCAGTCAACTATGGCCCAAACCTCCACGAGTCAAGCGCGTTACACAGCAAAACTGAAAATGCTACGCGATTCAACAGACTCGTAAAGATACCGCCCACTATCCGCGCTGTCCCAGTGTCTGATTTGGGGGCGGTATCTTATGGTGTAGTATTCACTGGCGACACGACGGCCACGGCGAGTCAAGAAAAGCTTGACCCTACCACCGGTCTGGGAACATGCAAAATTATATTCGGCGCATCGGACAATGCTGGACAGAGATTGACGTTCAATAATTTGTCTTCTCCGTTTTCGCTGCCGGACGATGACGTGTACTTGGTGCCGGTGTGGTTAGAGTCAACCCCAGTCGGCGCAGATGCGCCAAGGGTGCGCCTCATGACATCTGACCTTGTGTCACCGGATGGTAACAGCTACCGTTGGGCCACATGGAATAACACATGGCTGAGAAAAGGTTGGAACATTCTCAGTGTTAAAAATACAGAAACGCAAATTGGCGCCAATGAGTACGGAAATCTTGCTGGAACAAGCTCATCGGTGGTGCCTCTGCAATGGGCTGGTGTTGGAACAACGGCATCTAATAGCACAGTACGATCTCTGCATTTAATATTTGAGAATTGCGGAGGGCGCACAATTCACGTTGGCGCAATACATACAGCGAAAAAAAAATGGTGTACCTCTGTTGTTATTTTTGGCACTGACGATGGGGTAGGTTCCACACTAAGCATATTTACGCCGGTGCTAAGAAGATACGGCTGGAATGCTGTGCATAATATAGTAGCATCAACTACATCGGGGCTTACGAGCGGTCGATTATCTCTTTCTGATCTGAAAAAGCTGCAAGCTGAGGGTGATGAGTTATGGGGGCATGGTGCGTCGCACAACAGCTTTACCACTGCGACAACTCTTGAGCTACAGCGGCTAATTCGTGAAATCCGAAACTACGGAAGGGCAAACGGAATCCCCAGCATCGGGCGTTATATGGCGTACCCATATAACGATTATAATGACGCTGTAGTTGCGGAAATGAGGGCACAGGGGTATAAGCTGGCACGAGGCTTGCGCGGCAACTTCATGTCGTCGTGGATACCAGGTCTTGGCCCTCTGTATCTGCCGTGCATAGCAATAGAAACACAAAACTCCTGGAATGCTGATGCAGCCCTGCGAGGGTGTATCTTGCGGGGCCAGGCTGTGATGGTGTATATGCACAACGCCGTGGCTGGAGGAGGCGGTGATACATATCCAGGACCTACCTCGTATTATGAGGAGCACCTAAAGCGCTGGTGCGCAATGATAGCGGAGTATGAGTTGTCTGGTGACGTGGAGGTAATGACACCTACTCAATATTTTCGCTCTTGCGGTATTGATCCCGCAGTGGACGATATGGTTGATTGAGCAAGCAGAGGTCTGCGGATAAACATATGGAAAAATATCGCTAATAGTGTCGACAACCCGACACTCCGCTTTAACAGCTTTACAGCCCGCGCAAACGCCACATGGAGACCACTACACCATGCCAACAACACGGCAGCGCAGTACTACCCTCGCCAATAATCTACCCGGCGTCATCACGCTCCAGGCAACGGATAACAAAAAATGACAACTGCCCTTCAGCTTGTAACCTCTGCGCTGCGCAAGATAGGCGCAGTCGCGGCCGGAGAGGCGCCAGACGCGAACGAGCGGTCGGATGCGCTGGCCGCTTTGAATCAGCTTATCGAAAGCTGGAACCTGCAAGGGCTGACGCTTTACCGGCTTGAGAATGCCTCCTACACGCTTGTTCCGAG
>JBGAVA010000040.1:0-3174 GCA_044228355.1 Saccharimonadales bacterium (SeqCode) | reverse complement strand
ATACATAGATTGAACACATAATTTATGTGTATCGTATAAAGGACACTGGTCGTCTGAGCAACAAAATTTGCTACCGAGCGAGGTATTCGTCGCGGTCGGTGGGTTCTACCGGTACGCCGTAGTCATCGAGGTCTGCGCCGGCATCATCACCGGCACTATCACCGCCGCCAAATACTTGGTCGAGGCTGCTCACCAGTACATCGCGCGGGCGAGAACCATCGGCCGCACCGATTATACCCTGCTCTTCCATCTCTTCCATTAGCCGGGCGGCCCGCCCGTAGCCAATCCGCAGCCGCCGTTGCAGCAAACTTGTACTCGCTTTGCGGCTTTCTATCACCACACGCACCGCGTCCCTAAACATGTCCTCGTCGGCATTGCTGCCGTGCGGATCTTCTGCCACAACCACGCCGCCCTTGCCGATCTGCACTGGCTGGCTGACAACCTCGTCGTTATAGTCGGGTGCGCGTTGCTCGCGTATGAAGTCATTCACCTTTACCGTTTCGCCGTCGCTCACAAAAGCGGCCTGGACACGCTTGGGCGCAGGCATCTCCGAAGTCTGGTAGAGCATGTCGCCGCGGCCTAGCAGCTTTTCGGCGCCCATTTGGTCTATGATGGTGCGGCTATCTACCTGGCTGACCGTCGTAAAGGCAATCCGCGCCGGCACATTCGCCTTGATGAGGCCAGTTATAACGTTCACGCTTGGGCGCTGCGTAGCCAGAATAAGGTGTATACCGGCCGCCCGAGCCTTCTGGGCTACCCTCACTATGAGCGCCTCTACGTCTCGTGCCGCCATCATCATGAGATCAGACAGCTCGTCTATGACGATAACCACGTACGGCATCTTCTCGTCTGGCCGCACAAGATTGTACTCCTCGATATTTCGCTTGCTTACGCCCGCCATGGTCCGCAGCCGTCGCTCCATCTCTGCCACCGCCCATTTGAGCGCCGAGATGCACTTTTCTGGCTCATGAATCACGGGGGTCAGCAGGTGCGGCAGGTCGTTATACGGCGTTAATTCCACCTGTTTGGGGTCAACCAAGATGAGTTTGAGATCGCTCGGGCTGTTACGGTACAAAAGACTGGTGAGAATATCGTTTATCATGACAGACTTACCAGATCCGGTCTGGCCAGCCACCAGGAGGTGTGGCATACGTGCCAGATCTGCCACCACAGAATGTCCGACTATGTCTTTGCCTATCGCAAAGGTGAGCGGCCCGGTACTCTCCGCCCATTCTCGGGACTGAATGATGGAACTCAGCCGCACGGTCGCACCCTTTACGTTCGGCACTTCTATCCCAACGGCTCGCTTGCCGGGGATAGGCGCTTCCATGCGGATGGTTGTAGCCGCGAGGTCTAGCGCCAGGTTGTTTTCAAGTGCGGTAATTTTGGTCAGTTTCACACCGGTAGGCGGCCGCAGCGTATACTGCGTGACGCGCGGGCCGATATTGGCCCCTTCCATCTCGACATCTATGGCAAAGTTCGCGAACGTTTCCTTTATGATGCGCGCGTTCCCTTCCACATTGCCGGCATCGGCCTTGTCTTGCTTCTGGTCGAGCAGCTCTATACCGGGAAGCTTCCAGTCTGGGTCGCTCGCCGTGGTCAAGGCTTCGTGGTTTTCGGTTGTGGCCAGCTTTTGCGCGGTGTTACGGAACGATGAGTGATGGATCTGCTCTTTGTCCAAGCCACCCTCACTGTGTTTCACCACCGGCACGCCCTCATTCAGCTGGAAACCGCTCTCAGCCGCCTTGGCCTTGAGCGCCGCCAGCTCGCCCTCTTCCTCTTTTTCACCGCGGCGGAAAAGTGCACCCAGGTTTAGTAGCACTTTAGGAGATATGCCGAAGGCAAAAAAGAACGTCAGCAGTCCAAAGGCAAAGAAAAGCAGGCTGGCCGGTACTTTGTCGAGTGCACCCAGCACTGCATCGCCCACTGCATCGCCGACGTGCCCGCCGTTGCCACCGATGGTTTGCGTGGCGATCCCCGGCTCATCCTTGGTTTTGGCAAAAGCGGTGAAAAACCAAGCCGACATAAGTACGAGGAACATATACATGCTAAAAACCCGGCCGCGCGGCACGCGGTGGTCGTCATTGGTAAATTTGTAGTACCCCCAGTACAAAAGCGTGATGGGCACCAGCCACGCCGCCCAGCCAAATAGCCAGCTAACGGCACCGAACAGCCCCTTGGGCAAACTGCCGCCGGCATTGAAGCCGCCTAGGAATATAAATATCGCCGCCAGTATGCACACAACCGCGAGGATGTAGCCCACCACCGGTGAGGGTTCTTTTTCGACAGGTGCTGCTGCCTTTTTCTTATTCTGTTTTTTCTTTTTCGCCATAACGCTTTTGATTATACAATTTTTGCGTATTCTAGTCTACTCATCAGACGTTTGAGCTCCAATAATTCTTCTTGCGTTGCTTAGCTCGTCCTGGTCAACTTTTTCTCCACTACGAAATGCTCGGATAATATTCCTAGCTTTTTCCACAGACATGGCTTCGGAGCCTACAGGTCTATCAGCTCCCTCGATCTGTTTGACTACAGCATCAAAGAGATCAACAAGAACGTCTGGGTCGCGAGGCGCTCCCGGATGAGCATCTGGATACAGCGTTGGATCACCTGTTTGTAAAGTTTGTTGAGGTTTTTTCGGTATTTCAGACACGTTTCATATTATAGCAATAAATATCGCTTACGTCAACCCGCTTATGTCTCCTTGGCCGGCCGTCATACGAATATTTAACGTTATCTAGCGCTGCCTAGGTGGTTCAATGTAGAATCTGCCAAGACTAGTGGCTAGCCTACGCATCTCTACCTCAGTTGCGGCTACAGCTATAGCCTGATCCTCCGGAGGTGTTGTAAGGCTTGGATCTGGCCATCCATTTTCTGTTACGCCACCTAGCACTTGAGACTTTGCTGCGGCTACTAAGTCGTCCTCGGTGCCCCGACATCGGCCAGAACTAGCCATGTCATGTGGCTCTGGCCAATCATCATCGGCTGCAGTAAATATATCTTTTTTCGGACGAGGACTAGCTTCTCTGAATCTATTTATTATACCCATACTTCTGATTATAGCAATGAATTGACTATTTGTCAATAATGCTTTTGCTTGAAGGTCGGTTTTGCGGTATCTACGAGTTCTGGGCGACTTTAGAGATGGCGGAGAGGACGAACAGGGAGATTATG
>JBGAVA010000003.1:0-126538 GCA_044228355.1 Saccharimonadales bacterium (SeqCode) | reverse complement strand
CTAAAGCCCTCGTACGCTCCGTGCAGAAACTCGGGCAGCTTGACGGTTCGCTTGCTCGCCACAATGCACATTTGACCGAACAGACAGGCATTACAATATCCGATGAGGCAGCCGAGCTGCTTGCTGGTATCCGTACGGCCATCAATGAAGCGAGAGACAAACTCTACCAGGAGCTTGCTCGTAGCGTACAGGGTGAAACGTACCGTTTGCTCCAATCCATACCGGGCGTTGGTCCATATGTTGCTGCCAGTCTTATTGGTGAGCTCCAGACGATGGAGCGGTTCACAAAAGCATGCCGGCTGGTGGCCTATGCCGGTCTAGACTTAAAAATCAGACAGAGCGGTCATACACTGAACAGTACTGGCCATCTGACTAAACGCGGATCAAGTTACTTGCGAAGGAGCCTATTCATCTCGGCCAATGTGGCCAGGCAGCACGATCCGTATTTCAAAGCGTTGTACGTGAAGAAGCGGGTCGAGGGGAAAACGCATACTACGGCAATAATAGCCGTGGCCAGAAAATTGTTGCTCACAGTTCGGGCTGTCTGGTTGAGCGGCAAGCCATATGATGTGAAATTAGCCATGAAGAGTTGACTTTGATATATGAGGCTCACTTTTTTGCTGTCATCTTGAGCCCTTCGGCTTTGCTCAGGATAAACTTCGCCCGAAAGATCCCGTCCGTGTCCGCATCTAACGAGATTCCTCCACAGAGCCTGCCCTGAGCGAAGCCGAATGGGGTCGGAAAGACAATGCGATAAAAACGAGCGTGGGTCAGCTGACGTAACCTCCTCTTCTCGGATATCAGGTATACTAGAACTATGCAGAGCGGAGATGTGTTTGTCGACTACTATGAACTGCTTGGAGTGGGCTTTGACGTTCCGGCGTCTGAGGTACGGGTCGCTTTCATGCGGTTGGCCAAGCAGCAACATCCCGATATGGGCGGCTCGCTTGAGCATATGCAGCTGCTGAATAAAGCTTACGCCACGCTGAAAGACCCGCTCACCAGACGGGCGTACGACCGTATGCACAGTTTTCAGACCGGTACGAGCACGGTGCGCTACCGGGGCGATGACAGCGGTGATGGTGGCCCCGACCTCGACATGACCGATGACGAGATGGATGACTTCATAGACGCCATCTTCGCCGAGTACACCGCAAAACCCCCAAAACAACCTCTCCACAAAAAAGCCACCTCAGTTATGCGATTTCGTAAAAAGATGTAAGCAGCGCGTTGCATTTATGCAGCAAAAGTGATACGATACCCCCGTAAACCAGTAGCTTTGAATAAAAGCCGTGCGTCGTCCCAAGTGAAGGCGTAAGGTGTTACAAAGCCAAGCCAGGTGAAGCTGGCAGTTTGCAGCAGTTTGTAGCCTGGGACCCCCTAACTACTAACTACTAACTACTAACTACTAAAAACCGGAGGTTTTTACACCATGGCAGACGCCACCCAAACCCCAACAGGCAAACAACGGATTCGCATTCGTCTGAAGGCCTACGACCACAAAATCATCGACCAAGCCGCCAAGCAGATCGTCGACACAGCACTGCGCACCGGCGCCAGCCTGGCTGGACCCATCCCGCTGCCGACCCGCAAAAGCACCTTTACGGTGGTAAAAAGCCCACACGTTTTCAAAAAAGGCCGCGAACAGTTTGAGATGCGCGTCCACAAGCGCCTAATAGACGTCTTCGAGCCCACCCCCAAGACTATCGACAGCCTCATGAACCTCTCCCTCCCCGCCGGCTGCGACGTCGAAATCAAGATGTAACCCAGTTTCCGTACACGGATACCCAATATTTGTGTCGACAGAGAAAGATTATACTTGCATAAACAACTTATGTATGTTATTATAATAAAACGATAGCAATCAATAAACGGAGCAATCATATGGCAAACCGAGACGAACGATATCCAGGTTGGAATAACGGTACTGTACCAGGAGTGCTGGGCAGAGTAGGCGTCACAGCAATTTCTCCCCAAGGCAGAAATTTGTCTCTGACAGACGGCGGCATTGTCCGTCTAACGGCCTATGAGCTCGATATATTTGGCGAAACTCCTGAAACTCTCGCTGAATTCCTTGGTTCACCCGATACAACAGAGACTATCTTGTAAGTTTATCTTTTACATACAAACCAGCAAGCGACGGGTAGCATCAATCATGGTGTGGTTTTTGCAACGGGTTGACAGGGGTTTGGGTTGTGTGGTAATCTGGTGCTTACATACAAACATTTCCGCATGGTGATGTGAGGTAGGTCTGCTTCTGTACATAACTACAGAGTGGAAACCACCAGCCACCATTTTCTTAATGTCACTGTACAAGACATTAAATCGCGGCGAAGGTGAGTATCAACACTAAATAACTCTTATAAACAAAGGAGAGTGTGGGTTCCTTGCGAACCCGCGCGAGCACTATGAAAGCACTCATAACCAGAAAGGTTGGCATGACATCTACCATCGCTGAAGATGGCGTGATGCAGGCTGTTACCTTGCTTTCCGCTAGTCCCTGTGTGATTACACAGGTGAAAACCGATGAAACAGACGGCTACACGTCTGTACAGATCGGCTGCGAGGAAGTGAACGAAGCAAAAGTAGCAAAGCCGCAAGCCGGACATCTCAAGGGCGCCAAGCGTATCGTGCGTATTATGCGCGAGTTCCGCGTCCCAGAAATCACCGAAGACCTCACTGTTGGAACAGAAATCAACGCCGAGGTCTTTTCAGTTGGTGACACCGTCCACGTCACCGGCACTAGCAAGGGTAAGGGTTGGGCTGGCACCATTCGCCGCCACAATTTCCACCGCGGTCGCAAGACACACGGTGGCCGCAGCTACCGCCGACCGGGTTCTATCGGCTCGATGTATCCCCAGCACATTCTGCCTGGCAAGAAAATGGCCGGTCACCTCGGTCACGACCAAGTCACGGTGCGAAACCTCAAGGTAGCGCTGGTTGATGCCGAAAAAGGCTACATAGGCGTTGTCGGTGCCGTTCCTGGTCCGCGCAAAGGCATCGTTATAATTCGCGGGGAGGAGTCGTAATATGCGTGTACTCCATTTTTCAGATAACAAGTATCAGGTAGCAGAAATTTTCCAGATATCAGGTAGCAGACAAACCTCGTCTGTCCGTGTCTGCCATCTGCAACCTGCTACATTTCTGTCATCTGCTCCCTGTTCTCTGCTAAATCAGAAAGGAGCTTTGTAATGTCTACTCCTACATACACTGCTAGTGGAACGAAAGCAACAACTCCGGTGAAGCTGTCCAAGGAAGTCTTTGGTGTCGAAGTCAAAAACCACCAGCTTCTTCGCCAGGCCTACGAAGCCTACTTGGCCAACGGTCGAAGCAACCTGGCTGTCGTAAAGACACGCGGTCTGGTTCGGGGTGGTGGCAAGAAACCGTGGAAGCAGAAGGGCACTGGCCGGGCGCGGTTCGGTAGCTCACGCAACCCTATCTGGCGAGGCGGTGGTATCGTCTTCGGCCCAACCGGCGAAGAAAATTATACAAAGAAGATTTCGACGACTAGCAAACGAGTCGCAACACGCCAGGCGCTCAGCCTCGCGAGCACCAGTGGCAAACTGATTGTCCTCGAAAAACTGGCAAGCAAAGACGGCAAGACTGGCGACATGGCTAAACTGCTGGCTAAAGTCGGCGTGACGCGTGACGTTCTGGTCGTCGTCGAGACTAAGACGCCCGAACTAGTCAATGCTACGGCAAATCTGCAGAACGTCATACTGGTTAGCGCGAAGTACCTGAATGTTTTTGACATCATGAACGCTGACCACATCGTCATCACTGCTGACGCGTTGAAGGTTGTTGAAACATGGCTGAAGCCAGCTAAGAAAACGGAGGTGAAATAACATGCATACACTTAAACCCCGTTTGAGCGAAAAGGCCTTTGGACTCAGTCAGACGACCAATACGTTTGTCATTGACGTCCCAAGTGAACTCAACAGATACGAAGTTGCAAGTGCGGTTGAAAAACAGTTTGATGTCAAAGTCAAAGCAGTCCGAGTCGTAAACCGCAAAGGCAAGGTCAAGCGTGTCATGAACCTGACTGGCAAGCGCAGTAGCAACCGCAAAGGTATCCAGGCCGACTCCAAGAAAGCCTACGTTACGCTAGCTGCCGGCAGTCATCTGCCATTCTTTGCTGCTGCCGAAGAGGAGATGGCCAAAGAAGCCAAAGCCGCTGAAAAGGCCAAGAAAGCTTCTGAGACAAAGGCAGATACAAAGCCAAAAGGTCTCAAGAAACTCGTCGGCAAGAAGGATTCCAAATGAGACAAGAGACAAGAGACAAGAGACAAGAACTAGTTACCAGCTGCGAAGCAGCTATCATGACTCATGACTCATACTTCATGACTCTGCGACTGAAAGGAGCTGCATAATGGCTATTAAGCAATACAATCCAACTACTCCCGGCCGCCGCGGTATGAGCAGCCAGGACTTCTCTGGTGTGACAACGAAAAAGCCACTTCGCTCACTCGTGAAAAGCGTGAAGCGCGGCAGTGGTCGCAACAACCAGGGGCGGATCACCACTCGTCACCAGGGCGGCGGTGCTCGCAAGCACTACCGGCTAGTCAACTTCGATTTTAAGGGTGAAGGCGTAGTCGAACACATTGAGTACGACCCCAACCGTAGTGCCCGAATAGCCCGAATCAAGGACGATAGGGGTGTCTACCACTACATTTTGGCAGCTAGTGGCATGCAACAAGGCCAAAAGCTGAGTGCTCATGACGAAGCCTCGATAGAAATGGGCAACCGCTTGCCACTCGCCAACATCCCCGTTGGTACCACCATCCATGCCCTGGAGCTGAAGCCAGGCCGTGGTGCTCAAGCTGTCCGCAGCGCTGGCAATAGCGCTATGCTGATGGCCAAAGAGGGTGAGTACGCCCAGGTGCGTATGCCGAGCGGCGAAGTTCGCCGGTTCCTCCTGACTTGCACGGCTTCTGTCGGTGTCGTCGGCAACGAACAGCACCAGAATGTGAAGATCGGTAAGGCTGGCCGCAATCGCCACTTGGGCAAGCGCCCAGGCGTGCGCGGTGTGGTCATGAACGCAGTCGATCACCCGCACGGTGGTGGTGACGGTGGTCGTCACCGTATGGCCAAAGCGCCTCGTACCCCATGGGGTCAGAAGACGCTTGGGTTTAAGACTCGCCGCCGCAAGAGCACCAACAATATGATCGTAAGAAGCCGCCACGCGGCCAAGAGGAAATAGGAGAAAGAGTTATGAGTTATGAGTTAAGAGTTAAGAAGCTCGCTCAAGAAAGTCAAGCTCGGGATAACGGGACTCTTGTCTCTTATCTCTTGTCTCTTGACTCTGAGCTGCGAGGAGTGAAACGATGAGCAGATCACTGAAGAAAGGGCCGTTTATCGATCCGAAGCTCGCAAAGAAAGTTGCGGCGCTTGGTCCAGAGGATCGTACTATCATCAAAACTTGGGCGCGTGCCAGCACGATTGCGCCAGACTTTGTCGGCAAGACGTTTGCCGTCCATAACGGCAAGGTTCATGTGCCTGTCTTCGTCACCGAAAACATGGTCGGCCACAAGCTGGGCGAATTCAGCCCAACCCGTAAGTTCCGCAGCCACGGCGGTAAGTTAGCGAAGGGGAAATAGAATATGGCAGTTAAAGCAGAATCCAAAGGCGTTCGCTTAAGCCCGCGCAAGGTTGCAGCTGTTGCTGCGCTCGTCCGTGGTCGCACTGTCGCCGATGCGCTCGTCATCCTCGAGCACACACCTCGCCGTGCTGCACTTCCTGTCCTCAAAACCATCAAGAGTGCTCAGGCAAATGCCAGTCACAACCACAATTACAAGGCAGACACGCTGATTATCACCGAAATTACCGTCAACCACGGAGCACGCATGAAGCGTTACCGCCCGGCCGCTATGGGCCGTGCTCTGCCATATATGAAGCGCTCCAGCCACATTCGCGTGCTTGTCGACGGCGAGCAGCGCCCAGCCAAAAAGGTTACCCCAACTGTAAATAAGGAGCAGAAGTCATGAAAGCACCAATGACCAAGCACCAATTACCAAACAATACTCAATACACAATGACCAAATGTTCCCTATTGGAAATTGGTGCTTGTGATTTGGTTATTACCTCCGAAGGAGGTCGGTGATGGGTCAGAAAGTTAACCCCATTAGCATGCGCCTGCAGGCCAACAAAGATTGGCGGAGCAAGTGGTTTGTTGGCAAGCGTGAGTACGCCAACTACCTCGCTATGGACCTCAAAGTCCGTAAGCTCATCCAGGACAAGTTTGGTTCGCGTGGCGCGATAAACAAAGTAGATATAGAGCGTTCGCCGAATCTCGTAACGGTCACTATCGCTACCGCAAAGGCCGGTGTGGTTATCGGCCGGGGCGGCCAGGGGGCTCAGGAGCTAAAAGCGGCAATCGAGGCTGTGTACGGTGTACCTTCCAGAGTCAACATCGAGGAAGTTAAAAAGCCTGATCTCTACGCCAAGCTCGTCGCAGAAAACATCGCTCACCAGCTAGAGCGTCGCATGAGCTTCCGCCGGGCTATCAAAAGCGCATCAGCCGCAACCATGCGGGCTGGCGCAAAGGGTATACGTATAGAAGTAGCCGGTCGTTTGAACGGTGCCGAAATGAGCCGCCGTGAAAAGGAAGCTGTTGGTTCTGTGCCGCTTCACACCATTCGTGCCGACATAGACTTTGCATCAGCTCGGGCTAACTGGCCAGGCGCTGGTATCATCGGCATCAAGGTATGGATCTACAAGGGGGACAAATGATGACTACGTCCTTCCATTTTGCAGGTATCAGGTATCAGGTATCAGAAATTGAGCAGATTTCAGATATCAGACAGACTTCAGCTATTAATGTCTGCCAAATGTTATCTGATAAATTTCTGTCATCTGTTTCCTGCTCTCTGCTAAATCAGAAAGGAGCTTTCTGATGTTGTTACCCAAGAGAACCAAATTCCGCAAGGTGCGCAAGGGCAAAATCCGCGGTGTTGCCACAGCCGGCAACTACATTGCTTACGGTGAGTATGCGCTCCAGGCTCAAGGTCACGAGCGTATCACCAGCCGCCAGATCGAATCTGCCCGTCAGGCTATGACTCGCTATATCAAGCGCGGTGGCAAAATCTGGATCCGTATCTTTCCGCACACGCCAGTCACGCGCAAACCGCTTGACGTCAAAATGGGTAGTGGTAAGGGTTCGCCAGAGTTTTTTGTCGCCAAAGTACGCCCAGGTACCGTTATGTTTGAAATGCAGGGTGTCACCGAGGAAACAGCTCGGGAGGCGATGCGACTGGCCGGGCATAAATTGCCCGTAAAGACAAAGTTTATCGTGAAGGAGGGCGCATAAGATGAAAATTGCTGATATCCGCAAACTCAGTACCGCTGAGCTCACGAAAGAAACCAATAAGCTTCGGGATGAAATTGCCGAACTGCGCCGTCACGTGTATATGGGCGACAACCAGAACGTCAGAACCGTCCGCAACAAGCGCAAAGACCTGGCCCGCATGTTAACCGTCCTGAGTGACAATCTAGTAAAGGAGACGAAATCATGAGTAGCATGCAGCAGGTAGCAGGTAGCATGGAATATCCGCGGACTGACCATACTACATGCTACATACTACCCACTACCCCGACCAAAGGGAGGAACGCATAATGGCCAAAACTATAACCGGCGTGGTCTCCAGTAATAAGACAGATAAGACCATCGTCATTACTGTACGCGAGAAAAAAACTCATCCGCTGTACCGGAAGCAGTATTCGACTAGCAAGAAGTTTATGGCACATGACGAGAAGAACGAAGCACAGGTGGGTGACACGGTAATTGTGGTCGAGACACGGCCAATCAGCCGCCGCAAGCGATTTACGCTTCAGGCTGTCATAGAAAAGGCAGAAGTCAAACATGTCGAGGCTGAACCAGTCGTACCAGGCGTGACTGACAAGCCAGAGAAAGCTGAGGATAAATAACATGGTTCAGCAAGAGACACGTCTGGTCGTGTGCGATAACTCAGGCGCCAAGGAAATCTTGTGCATCCGGGTCCTCGGCGGCACGCGTCGGCGCTATGCCAAGGTTGGTGATGTCATCACTGCCACCGTCAAGCAAGCAAGCCCGACCGGTACCGTAAAGAAGAAGTCAGTTGTTAGGGCTGTTGTGGTTCGCACTCAGAAAGAGATCAAGCGCAAAGACGGCAGTACCATCAAATTTGACGATAACGCCGCTGTCATCATCGGTGAAGATAAAAACCCGAAGGGCACTCGTATATTTGGCCCGGTTCCGCGCGAGCTGCGCGACATGGGTTACGCCAAAATCATTAGCTTGGCACCGGAGGTACTGTAAATGAGAGACAAGAAGCAAGAGACAAGAGACAAGAAGATGTACAAAATTCGACTGAAAAAGGGTGATCTCGTACAGGTACTTTCTGGTAAGTATAAGGGGAAACAAGGTAAAGTTTTGACAACCCATGCTGCTGAAAATAAAGTCACTGTCGAAGGTGTCAATATCGTGAAAAAGCACCAGAAACCGAACCAGGCACATCCCCAAGGCGGCATTCTGGAAATTACCAAGCCGATCTGGGTGAGCAAAGTTGCCGTAGTGGACCCGACCACCAAAAAGCCAACCCGTATAGGGTACAAGCTGGAAAAAGACGGCAGCAAGACGCGCGTCTACAAAGCGAGCGGCAAAGAAGTGAAGATTGAGGTTGCAGCCAAAAAGGTTGAGACCAAGAAAGAAGCGAAGGTACTGTAATGAGTAGCATGCATCAGGTAGCAGGTAGTATGGCCGCTTCGCGGAAATCCCATACTACATACTACATACTACATACTACCGTGACCGGAGGGAGCAAATAATGGCTGAAACAGCAGAAAGAACCGCACCGAAGAAACAGACTCAAAAGTATGCTGCTCGTCTAAAAACTGAGTACAACACGAAATTTGCCGCTGAGCTTATGAAGGAACTAGGCCTCAAAAATGCCCACCAGGTGCCAAAGCTCGAAAAGATTGTGGTAAATGTCGGGCTCGGCAAGGCCAAGGACGACAAAAAGACCATCGAAGCTGCTAAGAATACGCTTCGCAAGGTGACTGGCCAGGAACCGGTGGAGACTGTGGCTAAAAACTCAATCGCAGGATTCAAGCTCCGCGAGGGCAACATGATCGGCCTCAAGCTTACGCTGCGCGGCGAGCGTATGTACGAATTTATGGATCGCCTCATTAACATTGTACTGCCGCGCCTACGCGACTTCCATGGTGTCAGCAACAAGGCTTTCGACAAGCAGGGTAACTACAGCATCGGCATGACCGATCAAAGCGTTTTCCCAGAGCTTACTTTCGAGGAGACAACCACGCCGCACGGTCTGCAGGCTGTCTTTGTCGTGAGGTGTGAAGATAAAGCGCACAGTAAGGCACTGCTGCAGAAATTCGGCATGCCATTCGAGAAGGAGAATTCCAAATGAGACAAGAGACAAGAGACAAGAGACAAGAACTAGTTACCAGCTGCGAAGCAGCTGTCATGACTCATGACTCATACTTCATGACTCTGCGACTGAAAGGAGCTGCATAATGGCTAGGAAATCAAATCTTGCACGAGATAAAAAGCGCATCAAGATGATAGAGCAGTACGCTGCGAAGCGCAAAGAGCTCAAAGAGCTTGGCGATTACGAAGGCTTGGCTAAGCTGCCACGCAATAGCAGCCCTACGCGGCGCAAGAATCGCTGCGTTGAGACGGGCCGGCCGCATGCCTACATGCGCCAGTTTGGCCTCAGCCGTCTATCGTTCCGTGAACATGCAAGCAAGGGTGAAATCCCTGGTGTAACGAAAGCGAGCTGGTAATGAACGCTTCGCATCATTTTTCAGATAACAAGTATCAGGTAGCAGAAATTTTCCAGATATCAGGTAGCAGACAAACCTCGTCTGTCCGTGTCTGCCATCTGCAACCTGCTACATTTCTGTCATCTGCTCCCTGTGCTCTGCTAAATCAGAAAGAAGGTAACGCATGAGTGTCACCACTACCGACCCAATATCCGACATGCTGACCCGCATCCGCAACGCTATCGCCGTTGGGAAAAACGAAGTCAGCCTGCCACACAGCAAGATCAAAGAAAACGTCGCCATTTCACTGAAAAACAATGGTTTTCTCCATGACGTGAGTGTTGCCGACCTCAGTGTTGGCAAGCAGCTACACATAACCATCAATCTAGATGGTGAAAACGCGCGTATTACCGAGATCAAGCGTCTCAGCAAACCCGGCCGACGTGCCTACACCAACGCTCGTGAAATGCCGCAGGTCAAACGCGGCCGCGGTGTCCTCATCATATCGACTTCTAAGGGTCTCATGACCGGCGAAGAAGCCAAGCAACAAGGAGTTGGCGGAGAGCTAATCTGCCAAGTGTATTAAAGAATAAGGTATGAAGAATGAGGTATGAAGTATGAAAATACAATATTCATCATTCGTCATACATCATTCATGAAAGGAAAGAAATGAGTCGAGTAGGAAAACTACCCATCCAAATCCCAAGCGGTGTGACAATCACTGTCGACTCAGACGCTATCAAAGTGTCTGGGGCAAAAGGAAACTTGGAGACCCCTCAACTTGAAAATATCAAAGTTGAGGTTGCTGACGGTGTCCTTACCGTTACCCGGGCAAATGATATGCCAAAAGTGCGTGCCGCCCATGGCCTGATGCGCGCGCTTATCAACAATATGGTTGTCGGTGTCAGCCAAGGCTTCAGCAAACAGCTAGAGCTGAACGGCGTCGGCTACCGCGTCGCGTTGCAAGGTGCTGACCTAAAGCTCAATATCGGCTTCAGCCACGACGTTATCTACAAGATACCTCAGGGTATACAGGTGGCCGTAGAGCAAAACAAGATGACAGTCAGTGGCATAGACAAACAGCAAGTTGGTCAAGTCGCCGCCGAAATCCGTGCCCTCAAGAAGCCGGAACCATACAAGGGCAAAGGTATTAAGTACGAAGGCGAGCGTATCTTGCGCAAGTCTGGTAAGTCAGGAAAGGATAAATAGCCATGAGCCTCGCACAGAAATTAGTTCAGCGCGCTCAGCGCAAAAATCGCATCCGGGCTACCGTGAACGGTACGAGCGAACGGCCTCGTTTGAGTGTCTACATTAGCAATACTAATGTCAGTGCCCAGATAGTCGATGACACAAAGAACCATACGCTTGCCGCAGTCACTACCGCCGGCAACAAGACGGCTGCTAAAGGCACTATGACCGAAAAGGCAGCCTGGGTTGGCGCCGAAATAGCCGCAGCCGCTAAGAAAGCCAAAGTCAATGCAGTTGTTTTTGACCGCTCTGGCAAGAAGTATCATGGTCGCATCAAAGCCCTCGCCGACGCGGCTCGGGAGAAAGGATTGGAGTTCTAATATGGCCGAAGAAGCACAAGTCCCACAAGCAGCAGCCGAGCAAGCCGCCCAAACTCAAAACCGCTATGGTGGCTCGCAGCACGGTGGTCAGCGTCAGGGCGGTAATCGTCCACCTCGCCGTGACAACCGTGGCCAACAGCCTCAGGAAGAAAAGCAATTCGACGAGCGAGTCGTACACATAGACCGCGTTGCACGCGTCGTCAAGGGTGGTCGTCGCTTCCGATTCCGCGCGCTTGTCGTGGTAGGTGACCGCAAGGGCAAGGTCGGCATAGGCACCGCCAAGGGCGCCGATGTCACAGCCGCTGTCAGCAAGGCTACCGAAGTTGCTAAGAAGCATTTCGTCCCAGTCATACTGTACAAGGGCACCATCCCCCACGAAGTAGATGCTAAGGTTTCGGGTGCTCACATCCTCATCATGCCTGCCGCGCCAGGTACCGGGCTAATCGCCGGCGGCGTCGTTCGCACCGTGCTAGAGGTTGCTGGTATCAGCAATGCACTCAGCAAATCACTTGGGTCGAGCAACAAGACCAACATCGCGTATGCAACCATCGAAGCTCTGCAAAGCCTTGAGCCGAGCAAAAACTGGGTTACTACAAAGCACAAGAGTCGCGAGTCTCGAGTTGCGAGTCTCGACAAGACATCAGATTCTGCCTCCCGTCAGTCCCGTGAAAAAGCGAATCCAGAAAAAAAATCAACAGCAAAATCGGCTAATGAAGTAAAAGCCGCCCCTGTAAAAAAGGCATCCGAGGTGAAAAAGCCAACTCCTGCTAAGAAGCCAGCCCCCAAAAACCCAGCCCCCAAAAAGGATTCCAAATGAGACAAGAGACAAGAGACAAGAGACAAGTACTAGTTACCAGCTGCGAAGCAGCTATCATGACTCATGACTCATACTTCATGACTCTGCGACTGAAAGGAGCTAAATAATGAAATATCACGAACTCACTGCCAATGCGAAGAAGTCGCCAAAGCGTGTAGGACGCGGTATTGCGGCCGGACAGGGTAAGACGGCTGGCCGTGGTACCAAAGGTCAAGGTGCGCGCACCGGCTTTAGTAAGCGCCCAGGGTTCGAAGGTGGTCAAAACCCGCTCATGCAGCGTCTGCCGAAACTCCGCGGTTTCCGTAGCTACCGGGTGAAAGCTGAAAACATCTATACCGAGCAGCTTAACGGCCTCACCGGTAAGGTGAACAATAAAGTCCTGGCCGAGGCCGGCCTAACGAGTGGCGAGTTTGTCCGCGTCAAGCTCCTGTTCCGTGGTGAAGTCAGCAAGAAAGTAGATGTAGAACTTCAAGCTGCCAGCGTCAATGCAGTGGAAGCAATCCAAAAAGCCGGCGGCAGCTTCACGGCCGTCCCACGCCCCATGCGCCCCGCCCAGAAAAAAGAAGACAAATAGACCTCGTCTTCTAACCAAAAAGCGCCTTTTATGGCGCTTTTTGTTTTGTTCTAACGATAAAATATGTATACTGGTTACAAGAATTACTGTCAGATAAAGAGGTGTAATTGTGAACTGGAAGATTATTGCTGCGTCGTTTAAAGAGGGTAATATGCGGAAGCGCATATTTGGCGTGCTTGGTATACTACTTATTTTCCGCATATTGGCTCATATACCCGTGCCGCTGGCCGATCCGGAAACTCTCCAGCAGGTTCTAAAAAACCTTTTTACCTCTCAGGACACGCCGCAACTGCTAAGCTTTATTAACATATTGAGCGGCGGTGCCCTGGCCAACTTCTCTATCATGATTGCCGGGCTGGGTCCGTACATCAATGCTAGTATCATCATGCAGCTGCTGACCAAGGCTATCCCAAAGCTGGAAAACATGCGCAAAGACGGTGAGTCCGGCCAAAAACGCATAAACCAGTACACCCGCATGCTAACGCTGCCGCTCGCCATTATCCAAGCCATCGGCTCTATATATCTGGTGCGACAGTACGCACAGCAGGTAGGTGGTATAGGTGATATTACGGCCAATACGTCCATCTGGCAGTGGGTACTCATGGTGGCGGCCCTCACTGGGGGATCAATGCTGCTGATGTGGATGGGTGAGCTGGTAACGGAAAAATCGGTCGGGAACGGCATATCCTTGCTTATTACGGTGGGTATAGTCAGTGCATTGCCGGGTACAATCAGCCAGATCGCTTCCTCTATATACGACAAAACGAACAAGTGGGAGCTGTTTGGCCGTGAGCTCCCAATCAACCAGAAGGCTTTCTGGTTGTCACTTGTCATATGTGCCGTTGTTGTCTTGGTGACGTGGATTGTTGTCATGCTGAACGAAGCCGCGCGTCGGCTTACCGTGAATTACGCCAAACGAGTGCAAGGCAATCGGGCTTACGGCGGCGTGACTACGACCCTGCCGGTGAAGCTCATTACTGCCGGTGTGGTGCCGATCATCTTCGCCATCGCTTTCCTGAGCGTACCGAGCTTTGTGGGCCAGCTCATGACATCCAGTAGTAATCCGAAATGGCAGACTTTGGGGCAGAATCTGGTTACCTGGTTCCAGAATCCGACATCAGAGACATTTGCTGCCGGCGGTTGGCAAGCGTATATTTATCCGGTGACGTACTTCTTCTTGGTCTTTCTTTTCACCTTCTTTTACACGAGTATTACCTTCAATGCCAAAGAGATTGCCGAGAACCTACAGAAGCAGGGCGGTTTCATAGAGGGCGTCCGGTCTGGTACTCAAACTGAACGGTATCTGGCAAAAACGGTCAACAAGCTAACCCTTTTCGGTGCTATCTGCCTCGGGCTTCTTGCTATCATGCCCATCATCGCCCAGCTGTTTGTGCCACAAAACATCGCGCTGGCACTGGGCGGCACTAGCGTCCTTATCCTGGTAGCCGTATCACTGGAAACACTGCGGGCAGTCGAATCACGCGCCCTTATGATTACCTACGACCAATACAGCCGCGACGATTTCTTCTACGACAGTGCAGCCGGCGGAGAATCTGGGGCGGTACTCGGAAAACGACTAAAATTCTTGCCGCGGAAACTTACTCGCAGAAATAAGAAGTCACATTCGTAAAAAACACTTTACAGGCCGTCGTAAAAAATGCTATACTGCAACGACGATATAACCTATGGCGAGTAAAAAGGAAGTCATCGAACTGAACGGCGTAATAGTCGAGACCCTGCCGGGTACTCAGTTTCGTGTCGAGCTTGAGAACGGCCATCAGATTATAGCGCATGTCGCTGGCAAGATGCGGAAACATTTTATCCGTATCGTACCGGGCGACGCGGTCACCGTAGAGCTAACGCCCTATGACCTGACCAAAGGTAGAATCACCTACCGCAAGGGATGAGTTTCTACCAGGGTTGAACTTTCTAGGGATTGGTTCATCCGGACTGACCCGCCACTTCGGCGGATCGATGTACGGATCAATCCTTCGAAAGTTCAGCCGCCACTAATATCAACTACGCAGTGAGTCACCTCAGGAAGGAGATGATCCGTACATGAAAGTACGTGCAAGTGTTAAGAAGATCAGCCCCGACGACAAAATCGTTCGCCGGAAGGGTCGTCTATACGTTATCAACAAATTTAAACCAAAGCACAAGCAGAGGCAGGGTTAAGGTATGGCACGAATATCTGGTGTTACTATCCCGACCGAAAAGCAGGTGTGGGTTGCTTTGACCTACGTACATGGGATTGGCCCGAAGACGGCTGATGATATTTTGGCATCTGCCAAGGTTGAACGTACCGTACGGGTCAAAGACCTGACTGATGCTGAAATCGGCCGGATCCAAGAGTATATCAACGAGCACTTGACGGTCGAAGGCGAACTGCAGCGCATCGTCAGCGGCAACATCAAACGACTCAAGGACATCGGTAGCTACCGTGGCCTTCGCCATAAGAACAATCTGCCGTCCCGCGGTCAGCGCACCAAAACCAATGCTCGCACCCGTCGCGGCAAAAAAGTAACTGTCGGTGGTACGGCTAAGAAAGTTGCAAGTAAGACGTAGGATAAACTATGGCAGAAAATACAACGACAACTACTCCCGTAGCCAAGAAAAAGAAAGCAAAGCGCAGCGTTTCGTCTGGTCAGCTGCATATTCAGGCTACATTTAATAACACCATCGTAACGCTCACTGACGCAGCTGGTGGCGCACTGGCCGCTTCAAGTGCCGGAGCTTGCGGCTTCCGCGGTTCCAAAAAGGGTACGGCCTACGCCGCCCAAGTTGCCGCCGAAAAAGCCGGCAATCTTGCCAAGCAAGCCTACGGCCTCTCCAGAGTAAACGTGTTCGTCAAAGGCGTTGGCCTTGGCCGCGATGCCGCCATCCGCGCAATGCAAACCGTGGGCATATCTATAGAAACCATCACTGACGTTACCGGTGTGCCGCACGGCGGTGTTCGGCCCAAGAAAGCAAGGAGGGTCTAACCGTGAATACTTCACTCCAATTTTCAGCTTTCAATTTTCAGTTTTCAAATGAGAAATGGCAAATGTTAGATAATTGTTCAATGATCAATGCTAAATGCTCAATGGCGGATCCGAAAGGAGATGCATAATGGCACGCGATACACAATCTATCGTCAAAATGTCCCGCCGCGAAGGCTATGCCCTTCACCCTAAGGCACATAAGGCACTGGCCAAGCGCACCAACATGCCCGGCCAGGCGGTGAATGCCCGCATGCGCAACAAGCCGAGCCAGTATTCGCTGCAACTTCGCGAGAAGCAGAAGGTCAAGCGTCTCTACGGTTTGCTCGAAAAACAGTTTAGCAACCTCATGGCTGAAGCTTCCCGAACGCCGGGACAGTCTGGCGCAACATTGCTGCAGTACCTGGAAAGACGGTTAGATAACACCGTTTACCGCGCCGGTTTTGCGCCGTCGCGCCGGGCTGCTCGCCAGTTAGTCACCCACGGTCACTTTATGCTGAACGGCCGCCGTGTCGACATCCCGTCCATACGGGTCCGCGAGGGCGACCTCATCGAGCTGCGTGAGCACAGCAAGGGCAGCGAGTATTTCAAAAAGCTCGACGATACCAGCCCGGCACCCAGCACCATCCCCACCTGGCAAACGGTTGATCGTAAGAAAGTCCAAGTCAAGGTGGTAGGTTTACCAGTCCGCGAAGACGCCGAGCCAGAGATTAAAGAACAACTAATCGTCGAGTACTACTCACGCTAAGGAAAGGACGTTTCGTACCATATGTCAAAAATGATTCATACCCCCAGCCTCGTAGCTGTCGATGACCACAGCTCAACCAGCAGTACTTTCGTCATTGAACCGCTGCAGAACGGTTACGGCATGACGCTTGGCAACAGCTTGCGCCGCGTGCTCCTTTCGAGCATCAGTGGTGCTGGCGTAACCAGCTTCAAAATCGATGGCGTAACCCACGAATTTACCACCATCAAAGGTGTCAAAGAAGATGTTGTGGCGCTCATGCTCAACCTAAAGCGCCTTCGTTTCCGCGTGTACGGCGACGATGCGCAAACTGTCCGTATCGTCAAAAAAGGTAAAGGTGTCGTTACCGGCAAAGATATTCAGGGTAATGCCGATGTCGAAGTCGTCAGTACCGACCAAGTCATAGCCAATATAGACGATGACAAAACCAGCCTGGTTATAGACCTAGTCGTCGAGACCGGCCGCGGCTATCGTACTGTCGAAGACAGCACCGCCAAAAAGCAAAGCGATTTTGTCGCCCTCGATACCATCTTCAGCCCGGTCGTCCGCTGCCGCTACAAGGTAGACAAGACCCGTGTTGGCCAGATGACCGACCTCGACAAACTTAGCGTGACTGTCGACACCGATGGAACCATCACACCCCGTGATGCGTTTGAAGAAGCTGCTGCTATCCTGGTAAACCAGTACGCAGCACTCGCCGGTAAAACTCGCATGCCCTCACCAGAAGATGTGGCAGCAGCGAGCGAAGTCAGCGATATTGCTGGCGACGACGGCTCTTTGCTCAACACCAGCATCGAGGACCTCAACCTGACGGCTCGTACCACCAACGCCCTCGTGAATAACGATATTCACACCATCCAAGATCTGTTTGCCCTGTCCGATGCCGAGCTGCGCGACCTGAAAGGGTTCGGCAGCAAAGCGCTCGACGAAGTCAAAGATAAACTGGCGGAATTGGAGCTCTAGATGCACCGACACGGATATAAAGGAACAAAGTTTGGCCGCGAGCGCGACCAGCGTGAAGCACTCGTCAAGAGCTTGGCCGAGGCGCTGATCATCCACGGCCGAATCGTGACGACGGTACCTAAGGCTAAGGCAGTCGTACCGTACGTCGAAAAACTCATTACCAAGGCTAAGAAAGGCGACCTGCACAACCGCCGACAGATCGTCGCTGCACTGCAAACGGTGGCTACGGCGCATCGGTTGGTTGACGAACTGGCACCAAAGCTTGGCGGCCGAACCAGCGGTTATTTTCGCATCGTTCGCACAGATAGCCGCCGCGGCGATAACGCCGAAATGGCAGAGGTAAGCTTCGTCGATGACCTCAAACAAGCGCCTGTCGCTGCCGCAGCAGCCAAGGCCCCGGTGAAACAGCACCATGAGCAAGATGAAGTGAAAGCCACCCCTGTCAAAAAGGCAGTCCCAGGTGCAAATCGTGCGGTCAAAGCAGCCGATAAGCATCTCAGCCACAAACCAGCCGTACAGGTAAGAAAGAGCGGAGAACGATAATGCCAACATATTCAGCGAAACCCAGTGACGTCACACGCAAGTGGTACGTTATAGATGCCTCAGAAACCACGCTCGGCCGTGTTGCCACGCAGGTTGCAACGCTCCTGACGGGCAAAGGCAAGCCAATGTTTACTCAGCACATAGATTGCGGCGACTTTGTCGTCGTGGTGAATGCCGATAAACTGCAAGTGACTGGCGGCAAAGAAGAAAAGAAAATGTACTACAATCACAGCGGCTTCCCAGGCGGTCTGCGTGAACGGCAGCTTAAGGATCTTATGTCGAATGATTCGACAGAGGTTATTTTCAAGGCTGTTCGCGGCATGCTCCCGGCGAATAAACTCCGTGATGGTCGCCTGAAGCGCCTCAAGATATACGCTGGCGCCGAGCACGAACACGCTGCACAGAAACCAGAAACTTTGAGCCTGAAAGGAGCTAAATAACCATGGCTGAAGCAAAAGGTCATTACTATTACGCTCTTGGCCGCCGCAAAAGTGCCACAGCACGCGTGCGCCTCATGAAGGGCAAGGGCAACATTACCATCAATGAAAAGCCAGTGGCCGAGTATTTTGCCGAGAGCAAACTGCTGCTTGGTGAGATCAACAAGCCATTTACCGTGCTGGAACTCCCCTTGAAGGACTATGACGTTACCGTTGTAGTAAGCGGGGGTGGTCACGCCGGTCAGGCCGATGCTATCCGCCTTGGCATAGCCAAGGCCCTGGTCGAAAAGGACGAAAACTACAAAGCTACGCTGCGCCGCGCCGAACTACTCGGTCGCGACAGCCGCGAACGCGAACGTAAGAAGTTCGGCCTCAAGAGCGCCCGCAAACAACGCCAATTCACCAAGCGTTAAAAGTAATTTGCGTTTAAAAAAACAAAAACCTCTACCGAAAGAGGTTTTTGTCATTTTACAGAACGGAATAAGATTTTGGGTAAAGATGAGCAGACTTCGGAGTGGAACCGTTATGAACATATCGGTGGCCTTATGCATCATTTGCTCCAGCACCGCCTGACCGAGACTGGCTTTGTTGGTCTACCGCAGGGTGAAGTTGCTTTGGGTGAAATCGTTACAGCAATCATTGGTGAGTTGGATTACCTGAAAGTCATGCAGCAAGGCTTAGGCAGGTCTGTGCTGAATGGAATGCAAGGGACTTTGAACAGCACGCCAATTCGGTTTGCTAGCAGGCTTAGCACTATCGGTCGACTCTCGCTCCATAATGCTCAGATAACCCGGAAACGGCTAGTCGGGGAGGTGTATGACACACATGTACATGGGATCAATCAGGCGCTCGTAACGGTAATTGGATACAACGCCAGCGGGAGAGTCGGGAATTTCGAAACAAGGCAACTATCGTTTGATTTTGCAAAGATTGATGGATTTGGATTGCCAAATGAAATAGTTTCTACTGTTGTTCTTATGCCACGTAATCATAATGTTACGACAAGCGGCTTAATTCCGCCCGATCCTCTCGACTACGGTATCAATATGCTCGAGGGGTTAGCGGCTAGCCTTCCGAGATAGAAATGCCTTGTTGCATTCAGCTGAAAGATATAGTAGGATAAGCACCATGAAAACAGTTCAGGCCAGTTCATATTGGTTTACCGACACTTCTGTGGCGGTCTGTTCTGTGTGCTGAAAACAATTTGAACCCACTAAAGAGACCGCCACCCGGCGGTTTTTCATTTCGCTAATTATTATAAACAAAGGTAAATATATGAGCGTAGAAGAAGTACTAAGACCACCAACTCCAGGAGATTATAGTAAGGGACGTAGGTATGTCTTGCCCCCGGCTAGCGAGATAGTCGGCAAAGGAGAAATCCGAGATTATGGTAAAGCCCTTGGAGGTATGATCGTAAATCACGTGCCTGTCACGCAAGAACAAAAGTCTGAAGACTAGGGTATACTAGAGGTATGAATAAACCAGTAATTTTGACGGGGCTTCGGGCCAATAATGATCTGCATATCGGCAACTACTTTGGGGCGCTGCTGCCTATGATAGATATGGCCAAAACCCGGTCAGATGAGTACGAGGTGCATCTGTTTGTGCCAGATCTGCACAGTTTCACGACGCCGATAGATCACAGCCAGCTGCAGAGTCAGATTATGCACAACCTGCGCCTCTATGCAGCCGCTGGCTTGCCGCTAGACAACCCCAGCGTCCACATCTACCGCCAAAGCTATGTGCCAGCTCATTCCGAGCTAACTTGGATACTCGACTGCTTTACCGGCGTTGGCCAAATGGAGCGTATGACTCAGTTTAAAGATAAATCTTCCAGTCTGGGCAATGAATCTATAAGTATGGGTTTGTTTAACTACCCCGTGCTGATGGCGGCGGATATTTTGCTGTATGGGGCGCGGTATGTGCCGGTGGGAGATGACCAGACGCAGCACCTCGAGTTTGCTCGGGACATCGCCGAGCGGATGAATAGCCGGTTTGCCCGCGAACTATTTGTGGTGCCAGAACCGGTTCAGAAACAACATGCGTTCTTTGGCAAAGACCAGGGGCTGCGCATAAAAGACCTGCAAGACCCGACGAAGAAGATGAGCAAGAGCGACGAGACGGGCAAGGGCATCATTTTCCTCGGCGATTCACCAGAGGTGGCAGCCAAAAAGATTCACAGTGCTGCAACAGATAGCTTCGGCAAGATTGATGTCGACAACCAAGACCAGCCGGGCGTTACGAACCTCATGCAGATTCTCGCGCTTGCCACGGGTAAATCCTACGACGAAATAAAGGCGCATTACACTGGTCAGACGCAGTACGGTCCCCTCAAGGCTGATGTCGCTACGGCCGTCTCCGAATTCCTGCGCGCCTTCCAGGATCGCCTCGCCCAAGTAGATGACGCAGCGCTCATGCAGAAGCTAGAGTCCGATGAACAAGCCATGAACGAAATCGCGAGCGCCACGCTTAACCGCGTCCAACAAGCCGTCGGCTTACGATAATCGTCTACCTCTGTTAGAATAATGGTATGGAAATCACAGTACTAGAAGCAGATGATGATTTGGCAAACGCTTCATATTTTGCCGAATGGTCTGAATATTTCATTACGCCCAGTATCATTACGAAAGAAAACATTGCAGATATAGGGAGAGTAGACAATATACACTTGTCATACCTATATTCATTTAAGTCAGATTCCCATAGATACCTGATGTTTGAAGATGAACTTAATCTAGATTCTGAGTCGGTTCTAGATTCCTTAAATTCCATTCGTGCAATCAAAGACCCAAAAGGGCGTCTGTGCGAAGCAAAAGATAAAACCGACGCTACATATGGCGTGTCGCCAGATCACGATCCATTCCATGACGGCTACATGTATCTATGGTACTGCGGCCAAGAAAAGGCTATCTAGACTATGAGCAATCTTGAAGTAAGTCGGGCGGAGCGGTTAGATCAGCGGGTGGTGGCTATGCTGCCGCAGCTCAGCCGCGCCTATGCCGCGAAACTCATCGAGACGAAACGCGTCTCTGTTAATGGGTCATCCCAGGTGAAACCGGGGTACAAAATGCGGGCAGGTGACGAGGTGGTCGTGGACTACGATGCCGGCCTAGAAACAGAGATCCCCGATATCGAACTAGAGGTTCTGTACGAAGACGACGACTGCGTGGTTATAAACAAGCCTGTTGGCCTGCTCACGCACAGCAAAGGCGCTTTCAACCCAGAACCGACCGTCGCCACCTGGCTCCGCACAAAGTGTGCGAGGTCCGACCTCGCACAGCAGCCTAGTGTGACAGGTCCGACCTCGCACACGAATGAGCGGGCGGGGATTGTGCACCGGCTCGATAGGGCGACTAGCGGGGTGATGATATGCGCGAAGACTCCGGAGGCTCTGAGCTGGCTGCAAAAGCAGTTTGCCCAGCGAAGGACTAAGAAGACCTATCTGGCGGTCGTGACTGGGCAGATGAAGCCAGACGCCGCCGTTATAGATATGCCCATAGAACGTAACCCAAAGGCGCCCGCGACATTCCGGGTTGGCCAGCAAGGCAAATCAGCCAAAACAACCTACAAAACCATCATGACGAACGGGAAATACAGCCTGCTCGAGCTAAAGCCCGAGACCGGCCGAACTCACCAGCTGCGGGTTCATCTGGCGCACCAGGGGCATCCGATAGTCGGCGATGTGCTGTATAAGGGTGAGCCAGCCGACCGGCTGTATCTGCACGCCGAGGAACTGGAGATTACCATCCCGAAGGATCATGAGCGTAAGGTGTTCCGCGTGGAGGCTCCCGCTGTATTTCAGACCAAGGCGGCCGATGAAAACTGATCTGCTGCTTCATGCCGATACCACGCTGGCACTCAGCCAGTATCTGTCCTCGCCCACGCATGCGGTGCTCCTGACTGGGCGCGAAGGCACCGGCAAGACGCAGTTGGCCGTAGAGCTGGCGGCTGAACTGCTCGGGACCGCGCCGGCCAAGGTGATGGACCAGCCATTTGTGCGCTGTATCACTCCTGAGGGCGGAACAATACCCATCCTCCCCGTGCGCGAGCTGGCAAACTTTGTGCGCCTAACTGTGCCAGGCACAGCACCTGTGGCACGGGTAATTATCATCAACGATGCCGACCGCATGACCCGAGAAGCTCAAAATGCACTGCTTAAGCTACTCGAGGAACCACCCGAACGAACCGTACTGCTGCTGACGTCTTCGGCACCCGGCAAGCTACTGCCGACCATTCGCTCCCGTGTCCAGACGCTGCCTGTTAAGCTGCCGGAGGTAGCCGAAATAGCGAAGTATTTCTCGGGCCAGGGCCATGACAGAGCTGCAGTCGAAAAAGCGCTGCTGCTGGCCGGAGGCAGCCTGGCTAAGGCACAAGCCTTACTGGACGGAACGGAGACCGAGGGTGCCGAGGTGCTTCAGCTGGTCAAAACGGCGCTGGCTTCAGACCAGTTTGGCCGTTTGGCCCTGATAGACAGTGAGCTCAAGGACAAAGGCCGCGCCGTGCTATTCGTGGAGATGCTGGTAACGGTGGCTTCCTCTAGCCTGACAAGTGTTCTGAGAAGCAGTACGACGCTCAGTCGCTGGCAACGCGTCTTGGCCGCCGCCGTCACCGCCGAAAAGGCTCTGCAGCGTAATGGCAACCCCAAGCTTGTCCTGACCGAGCTCATGCTCGCCCTGTAGCCCCGCACGTGTGCTGCGGCCAATTTTGCCATATCTCGCCTCTGACCCACATGCACTTTTATCACATTGTCATTCCGACCCCATTCGGCTTCGCTCAGGGCAGGCTCCGTGGAGGAATCTCGTCAGATACTAACACGGACGGGATCTTTCGGGCGGAGTTTATCCTGAGCAAAGCCGAAGGGCTCAAGATGACATCCAAAAGTGCATGTGGGTCAGATTTCGCTTCGCTGCGGCGCCAGCATGGTATAATGAAAGGACGATATGTACGAACTACTAGCCGTTAGCGTGTTTGGTTTTATGGGGCTGCTGCACACCCGCAAGCGCTCCGATGCAGAGTCAGATATATCTATGAAAGTCGGCGACCGGATAGGGAAGCTCTGGGATATTGCTCACCAGGGCATGCGTGAAAACCGGTTCTTACGTGCCGAAAAAGCGCTGCTGACCATCCTAAAGATCGACGAAAAGAACGCAGCCGCTTACAACCGTCTGGGCATACTTTACGCCAAGCAAAAAGAATACCGTGATGCCATAGACTGTTTCGAGATCGCCAGCTCCATAGAAGCGACACCTTCAAGCCTCCATAACCTGGGGCTTATTTATTACGAAACGGAGAATTACGAGAAGGCAGGCATTGCCTTTGAGCAAGCCCTGAAGCTCGAGGAAGATCTGGCCGCTCGGCATGTGGCATACGCCAAAGTGAACGAGAAGCTCGGCAATGAAAAGCTCATGTTTGCGTCGCTTCAGCGGGCCGTCGAGCTCGAGCCAAACGAGGAAACCTACGCATTGCTGCAGAGAGCTTACGCAGAGCACGGCATGGACGCCGAAGCAGACATGATAGCCGAGAAGCTCAAGACGCTCATAGTCCCTTCTGGTAAGCCCCGCCGCATCCTCCGCCCCCGCAAGGTTGTCATCTAGTCACACATTTGCTACACTTTCATCTGATACTGCCACCTTAGCTCAGTTGGCCAGAGCGGCTGTTTTGTAAACAGCGGGTCGTGGGTTCGAATCCCTCAGGTGGCTCCAAATTTTTTACATGCAGGGTTAGTGAAGCGGTCAAACACGACAGACTGTAAATCTGTTGGCTTATGCCTTCGTAGGTTCGAATCCTACACCCTGCACCATTTCTTGTATATCTTGCGTTGCAGGATGTACAAGGGATTGAGCATGAGTATAGGGTTCTGTCATACGTCTTTTGCGCAGCAAAAGTAGTCTTCGAATCCTACACCCTGCACCAATAATGCATAAGAGGGCTAATTTGTAAGATGAATTGTCCCAAATGCAGCAAAACCATGCGGAAAGTCCGCAGGGAGATTACCAACAACTTTAAAGTTGGCACAGACTTTAAAGAGTATGAAAAGGTTACTTACGAGTGCCGTACAGATGATATATGGGTCTCAACCGAGATACCTTTACAGAAATCTGAACAGCACGAGAAGTAGTAGCACTTTTGCCGTCATAGCTCAGTGGCAGAGCACTTCCATGGTAAGGAAGGGGTCCCGAGTTCAAATCTCGGTGACGGCTCCATGTATAATGTTCTTGACAAAACGTAAGCGGTTTGGTATGGTGTTGGTAGTAAGCGCTTTGGCGCCAAAAACACCAAACACTTACAAAATTTCGACCCTTAGGAACGCGAGTAAAACAGCGAACTTAAACGGTCAACCTCCCGTAAACTATCGTTAGCCAAACTAGCGAACAAGTTTACAAAACTTCTACACTTCCTGCAGGAAGTAAAATACCGAGCTGATCACTCGGTATTTTGTTTTACAATCACAGCCTTATCTGTTAGAATGGACTGAATATGGCAAAGAAGAATGAAAAGCGCAAACTTATCGGCCTCGTGAGTGAAGAGTCTGGTGAGCGCATATACTACACATCGAAGAATACGATGAACACTCCGGAAAAGCTGAGCCTCCGCAAGTACAGCAAAAAACTTCGTAAGCACGTGGTTTTCACCGAAACCAAAAAGAACCTCGGCCGCAACGAAGTAAAACCCAAGAAATAGTATTTGACACAGCGATACAATATGTTGTATAGTCTTGATTAATGAATCGAGCCGAAGTACGATTTGATAATTTTGAAGCGCCAGCAGACGTAGCTGAAATAGGAGCAGTCGGTAATAAGCCGGGAGTACTGGCTGAAATTGCTACCGCTTTTGGACACGAACTTGACAAACCACTTACACCTGAAAATCTGGGTGAACTCATTAGATCAGTTGGCCCTGCAAAAACTCTTCTCGATAACATTGACCTAGTAAGACAAGGGTTGGGCACTCGTAAGGATCCCGTAGGAATAGCCACTGACTGGGTGAGACGTTCAGGACTTCTGGTGCCAGTAGATCGTTATTATCGCTTCAACGAGGAGCCTAGCCTGGTAGCAGATGTTGCACTTGTAACAGGTGGGGTTAGGAATTGGATGATGCGACGCGCAGCGCTACTAGCCTCGTTACCAAATGATAGGGTGCCGAGAAACGTTATTCTTGTAGGCGGTAGTCGAGTCATGAACGTGGCAGAAGGACCTGACGTCGAGCCCGGAATGACAGAGGCAAGCTACTTGCGTTCCATTATCGTCCCGTTCCTAAAAGGGAAAAAGGGCATAGATGCAAGGGCATTTACAGTCGAGTCGGAGCATGGCGCAGATGTTATGAAAAAGGCAGCATACGAAATAGATCAAGTCGCCGGCCTCAACGAGATTAATACTAAAGTACTAGTTGTCTGCAATGCTGGCAATTGGCCGCAGAATGCGGGGCAGTTTAGAAGGGCAGCTCGTAAATATAGCGGTAATATCTTTGAAGAGCGCTCCATAGGTTTACACGTAATCTCGGATAAGTTTCCTTTAGGTACAGGCAAAGAACCAGCTGCTACTCACCAGAACCCTTTTAGTGCGCTTGGACAAATCGTAAGAAACTTCTACGAATTAGCGCAGCACACGGATGCGTAGAGCCTTAGCCATATAAGTCTAGTAGGGTGTTGATGAGTTCGGCGTGACTCCAGACGAGGGGGAGGACGGACGTTGGCTCGCCGGTGGTTGGGTTGACTTGTTCGCTGAGGGCTCCGCTGGGCAGGGCATGGGCAAGCGTCCATTCGACCAACTTTTTCGCGTCATCGTCTCGGTTTGTCTGCAGATAGTACTGGGCAATCCAGAGCGAGGTTACGAACCAGGGATTGCCCCTGTACGGCGGATCGCTGGCGAAATAACGGTCATCTTCGTAGCGAGGTGAGCCGCCGGCCGGCGACTGGTTGAGCAGTACCTTCTCTATGCCCTCGTACGTCTGACGCACGGCGGCCGGGCCGAACGCTTTTGTTGCAAACATCATGACGCCGTAGGCACTGGACACGTCGAGCGTGTTATCGAACTGGAGCGAGCCGTCTTCCTGAAGCAAGTAGCCCTTTCGCAAATAGCCGCGTTCGGGGTCGGTAAAGACTGCGGTTTGCTTTGCCAGCTCCGCTGCCACCGTACGCCATCTGTCGGCATCATCGGGGAATTCAAGCAACTCTGCCAGGTCGCCCGCACACACCAGTGCCCGGTGCACCAACGCAGCCGTATAGGTATGGGTTAGGAATTTTTCTTCCCAGAGGTCATAGCTTGCATGAGGTAGACCGGTTGCCTCATCGCGGTACGATGCCATAAAGTTCGCCATGGGCTGGATCATGGTTGTGTAGAGGTTCGACACGAACTCTTTGTCCTCGGTCTCTTCGTAGTACTCCGAGAGCATATAGAGGATGATAGCGGTCTCGTCTTCCTGAATGGCCAGTTCGGCGCGGCGGCCATGCACCAGCGGGTGCCAGGTACTGCCAATGGCCTTGTCTGGCTGATATTTGTGCATCATGTAGCCGTCTGGGTTCATAATGTCTCGGCAGAATTCAAAGAATTTCTTTGGTTCCTCGGTGTAGCCGAGCCGTATGAGTGGCCACATTGCGTAGGCACCGTCCCGCGGCCACACATAGCTGTAGTAGTCGCGGTTGTAGTTGTAAATGCTCGAATCGCAGCTCGCGATAACACCGCCCCTTCGGTCGGTGTGCGCCTTTATGACCATGAGTGATTTTTTGACAGCCACTTTTTCACGCTCGGGCATGTTTGTAAGACTTTGTGCGCAGGTGTGCAGCCATTTGTGCCAATGATCACGAGTCTTCTCTAGCCGGCTGGCAAGACCGCCGGTCAGCAGGTGATTATGGATCTTTTCGGCGCTGTACTGCGAATCGGCGGCAATGACCCAGTATTCTACCGTGGCCTCGGCGTTCGGTTCGACCGAGACGGTGGTGGCGATGACAGAGTCAACACCCCCGTGCTCAACAGCGTTACCAGAGAGCTCGCCGTCCTCAGCATCTTTCCAGCTGCCTTCTTTATCCTCGATGCCATAGTTGCCGACGCAGTACTGCTCAAAAGGATTGCCTTCGCTGCCTCTCGCGAATATAACCAAGCTGCAGCGCCCCTTATAGTCCAAGATGTACGGACCGTCTGGTACATACAGCGCAGTGTCGCCCCGGCCAGCGCGTGATATCTCGAACACCTGATGCATAAAGAGGCGTATGTCTCGCTTGGTGTCTTTCTTTTGCGTGATGCGGATACTGCGGAAAAAGACATTGTACTCCGGGTCAACCGCGTCGCTACAGTGCAGCTCTACCCCTAGTCCTGCGTGACTCATGTGCACATCGCTCACCAGCGCATCGGACTCGACATTGACATGAATATCCCACGTGCCATCATCGACCCAGGAAAAACTGCCATCCACGAAGACACCAATCCGGTGCTGGAGACTGCGCGATGTTGTTAAGTTATCGAGCCCGACGTACGGATAGTAGAAATCATGAACCTGCCCAAACTCGTTGAGTCCGACCGTGAGCGCGCCGTTACCGAGGATAACTGGCCTACCCACCGCTCAAACCTTTCGGTTTGAGAATGACCAAGCACCAAGCACCAAGCACCAGACGGATGCTAAAAACTAAATCCAAAACACTAATCTTATCCCACCGGAGCAGCATTAGACGGGGAGGCCTTTCTCGATGAGGCGGTATTTTAGGTCGTGGTAGGCATTCATGAAGGCAATGTAGGCTTCATAGGGTGACTCGTAGGGGCTAAAGTAGGCGTGAACATCGCCGTCGGTGAAGTACTTGGTACACATGTAGTAAAAATGGTCGCTGGTTTGCAGTTTGCGCCAATCTTCTATGAGCGCCAGGTCGCCGCTTTGCAGAATCTGACCGGCCAGGCCGTATAGGCTGGCGATGGCGCCTTGCTGCATCTTGTTGCCCAGCCAGGCAGTGAGGTCGCGTTCGGTATCTGCCCAGGTGATAGTCTGCGGACAGTCAACCGTATCGGCAACAGGAAAGGCGTCTGCCGCCTCCGAAACGGTCATAAAGGTGTGCTCGGGTGTCTGCAGCCATGCCTTCGGCAGGTGCTCGAGGAAGTCGAAGATGCCGCTATCTTCCCACTGGTGCTCGCCAAACGTCTCATAGTCCATGAAGAGGTTTAGGAGTGGTTGATCCCACGCGTCTTTTGTCCAAGACATGAACTTATCGACCGTCATGGGGTACTCTTCCCAGTCTTTGTTGCTGAAGCGGAAGGCGATGTCGTCACTGAGCTTGTAGTTTTTGGTAAGCAGCTTTACGTGCTCAGTGTGTGCTGGCCGGTAGAGGAAGTTTGGGCTGCGCCAACCCAGCACTGGGTCCCAGCCTTCGCTCAGGATGGCTTTGTACCCGGTTTGATCTGCCCAGTAGGCGAGGTCGTTGTTGTAGCTGAGCTCGGTATTGCGAAAGGCGGTTGTGGTCACACCAAACAGTCGTCGCACGATATCGCGGTGCATTTGCACCTGTGTTTCAAACTCATCTCGGTTATAGAAAAATGCCAGTGAGTGATGGTAGGTCTCGCCGACTATCTCGACTCGGCCCGTGCCTACTAGGTTTTGGAAACTTTGTAGTACATCGGGCGCGTAGGCTTCCAGCTGCTCTAGAACGGTCCCTGTTATAGAGAGCGAGAGGCGGAACTTCGGATTCTGCTCTATCATGCGCATGAGCCGCTCGTTGGTTGGGAGGTACGATTTGTGAGCGACTTTTTGCACGATATCGGCATTGTTCTCGCGGCTACCTGCCGGGGCTGCAAAGTAGTCGTGGTTGCGGCCGGCATCGAAGATGGTGTAGTGCCGTACCCGGAATGGCTGGTGCACGTGCAGGTACAGGACGATGGCGCGTTGGTTTGCTGCTTGCTCAGACATACGCCAGCTCCCTGTGTTCGGCGGCGTGCCGCTGGTAGTGGTGTAGCACCGTTTCAGCCGGCTGTTTCCAGCTCTGTTTCATGAGCTCGTCATGGCCGTTTTCGGCTAGGGTTGCGGCAAGCTCCTCGTGGTCGAGGACCGCGGCAATCTGGTTGGCCATTTCGTCGATATCCCAGAAGTCAACCTTCAGAACGCTGTGCAAGATTTCGCTTGAGCCGGTCTGCTTGCTTATCAGCGCTGGGGTTCGCTGCGCCAGGGCTTCAAACGGTGTGATACCAAACGGTTCTGAGACACTCGGCATCACGAAAAGATTGCCGACCCGAAAGGCATCGCGCCACTGTTTGCCCGTACCATTCAGATGCCCGGTAAAGATAACATTGCCGGACAGCCCAAGTTCGGCGGATTGCTCTATAAGCTCTCGGTACTGTTCGCCCGGCCCGACGATGAGTAGCAGGCTCTTCGGCCGGTGGGCTACAACCTTCTGGAAGGCTTGCAGCAAGTGGGTTAGCCCCTTTTGGATGGTCAGGCGGCCAGCGCTGACGACGACGCCGTAGCCAGCTTCTTTCATGGCAGTCAGGTAGCGGAAAGTATTGTCGGAGGTGTCCTCGTGCAGCTCGTGCGCTTCAAACTCCATGGCATTGTGCACGACCTCTATTTTGCTGGGGTCGATATCGTACTCGCGGACAATGACGTCTTTGGTCGCTTGACTCACGGCAAAGATCCTGTCTGCCAGGTGCAGGCCAATGTACTCAATCTCACGAACCATAGGATTGCCGCGACCTCCGCCCGAACGGTCGAACTCGGTAGAGTGAATGTGGACAAAAAGTGGCAAGCCAGAGGCTTGCTTGGCGGCCAGCGCCGCCCGGAACGTCAACCAATCGTGGGCGTGGATAACATCGTAGTCACCGTACTGCACGAGCCGTGATACGTACTTCGCATAGTTTGTCTGGTGCTCATGCATGGCAACACCGCGCGTGTTACCATCGCTCAGGACATATTCGAAATACTGGCTGTCGTAGGTACTGCCGGCCGTGTTGCCTATGACCTGCTCAACATCGTCTGGCAGGGCAGGGTTGATCTTCATAAAGTCAATGTGAGAGAAGTCAGCACTATATGGCAACACAAATTCTATCTGTGCGCCTGTGCGGGCGAGTTGTTTGCACATCTGGTAGCAGACGATGCCCATCCCACCGGTATGATGTGGCGGAAGTTCCCAACCGAGCATTAATACCTTCATTGTCCGTCTCTCTGTTTTTACTCTGTTTTAAAATATTGTTGTTTTATCAACTTTAAGTATAAGCTCATTCTAACCCAAGCACAAGCAAAATTGCAAGAATTTTTACAGGTTTTTTAGTGAATATCGCTCGCTGGTGAGCCAACAGGGTAGATTCGCAGGTCATCGCCGTCAGCCGCCCAGTGCTTCAAGACGTTTTCAACGATCCGCCACGATGTCAGGACCTCCTGCGCTGTCGCGAAGAGCGATTGGTCGCCGCGCACGGCATCGATGATGACCCGTTCGTAAGCCTCGCCGGCCAGCCCGTAAAACGTCCGGTCATAGTCAAACTCCATCTTGACCAGTTCCGTTCCTCGGTCGAGTCCTGGGCGTTTGGCTTGCAGGGCAAGGGTGATGCCCTCTCGGGGCTGAATGCGAAAAATCAGCTTATTTATGCCTGGCGCGTCTTCGTTGGGGCGGAACGACACCACAATTTCCGAGCACTTTTCGTGCAGCGCCTTGCCGGTTTCGATGGTCATGGGGACGCCGCGCCACTGTTCGTTATCGATACTCAGGTGGAGGCGGGCAAACGTCTCGACATTGGTGTGCGGGTGGCCTGTCTCGGCACGGTACGAATCGTACTGGCCACGTATAGCGCGGGTCGAAACGTCGCCGGGGGCGATGGTGTCGATACTCTCCAGCAGCCGCAATTTCGCCTTATGAATGTCGGCGCTTTCAAACGCCGCCGGTTTTTCCATGGTAATCAGCGCCAGTAGCTGCAGCAAGTGGCTTTGCAGGAAATCGCGTAGCGCGCCCGTCTGCTCGTAAAACACCACGCGGTTTTCTATGCCGATAGTCTCGTAAGCTATGACCTCTATGCTTTCGATGTGCTTGCGGTTCCATATGGTCTGGAAAAGCGGGTTCTCAAACCGGAAGGTCAAGATGTTCTGCGCCGTCTCCTTCGCCAGGTAGTGGTCTATACGGAACGTTTGCTGCTCACCGAAGTGCTCATCGGCCGCTTTGACCAGTGTCTCTGCCGATTCGGTGTCGTAGCCAAACGGCTTCTCGACGAGTAGGCGTGGTCGCTCACCGTCTTGGCCAAACGGCTCGTGGTGTCGCGCTTCTCCCAGGTGGTGGACAACACTGACAAAAGCTTGCGATGGGATGGACAAATAGTACAACCGGCTCACGCCCGGGCCGAGCTCGTCCGAGATAACCCGCAGGTCTTCGAGCAGTTGGACGTAGTCATCGCCGTTTTCTAGGTCGACCTGCATCATTTCGGTGGCATCGTGTAGCTGCTCCACCACGGCTTTATCGAAGTCATCGCCGTGAATCTTCAGATGGAGGTTTTCATAGACTTCCGACACAGGCACTTTGTGGCGGCTGATGCCGACAATCTTCATTTTTTCGGGCAGCTGGCGGTGCTTGACCAGATGGTACAGCGCCGGCAGTAGCTTGCGCTGCGACAGGTCACCGGTGATGCCAAATATCACGAGTACGAATGGCCGCTCGAGGTAATCGTTCATGCGCTAACTCCGTGCGGAGTAGTTTGTAGTGGTGATGAATCGTGGTGACTCTGCACCGAAAACCGAAAACCGAAAACCGAAAAATGTCGCGTCATGCTTTGCCCTCGCCGTTTAAGTTGTGACCGCCAAACTTATTTCGCTGAGCAGCGACCACTTTGGTGGCAAAGTTCGTTTCGCCCTGCTGGGAACGGAGGCGGACATCAAACGCGGCTTGTATGGCAGGCAGCTCCACGCCCATGTCTTTGGCGGCTTCGAGCGTCCAGCGCGCTTCGCCGCTCTCGGCCACATAGCCACTAATACCTTCCAGCTCTGGGTTTTCGGCCAGCGCATCGCGGCTGAGTTCGGTCAGCCAGCTGGTGATGACGCTGTGGTGCTGCCAGAGGTCAGCTGCCTCGGCCAGGTCGATCTGACCCTGGTACGGCCCATCATGCAGCATGCGGAAGCCTTCGCCGAGGCTCTGCATCATGCCGTACTCTATGGCGTTATGTACCATCTTGACGTAGTGTCCAGCACCGCTCGCACCAAACCGCGCGTACATACCGCCTGGCTTGACCAGTGTTTCCAGTGCTGGGCGGATGAAGTCAAACGCGGCTTGGTCGTCGCAGCCGCACATCAGCGGAAAGCCGTTCTGGTAGCCCCAGACACCGCCGCTGACGCCGATATCTATCATCTCCATGCCGGCCGCCTTGACCTTTTCGTTCAGCTTTTTGGTCTCACGGAAGTCAAAGTTTGCCCCGTTTATGATGATGGAGCCTTTCGGCAGCCGAGATGTCCAGTCCAGTATGATCTGTTCGGTAATATCAGCCGGTAACATCACCCATACCACAGCTCGGTCGGTGCCGAATTCACCCGGGATGTCAGAAATAACAGAGACGGGTTTCACCCCGTAGCCAGCCGCCTCTTGCAGTGGCTCTGGGCTACGATTATGCGCAAACACCTCATGTTCGCCGCTTTCAGCAAGTTTACGCGCAATCTGCATTCCCATGCGGCCGAGGCCATGAACAACTATTTTCATACGATCCCCCCGATCGTGATGGTAGTTTGTAGTTTACAGTTTGTAGTTGGTAGAAATGGGGCAAAAAGTGCAGTATCATCTATAAACTGAAAACTATAAACTAAAAACTCCCGAATCATGCCATCTCCTCTGTTTGTATGTAGTCATTATAGACGGTGACGTCCGCAATGTCATAGAGGATTTTTGCCGGCAGTTTTTCGATGGACTCTTCGTTGTGCTGCAATCGCTTGAGGGCTTCCTTTTTACCTTCGCCGTAGGCAAGCAACCAAACTTGGTTGATGTTAAGGAGCATAGGTATGCCCAGTGTCATGCGCTCGTAGTCGCTCCATGTGTAGCCAACTGCGGTGGAAACCGTATCTGTTACGGCAGGGCTCCCAGGTAAAATGCCAGCCGTGTGGGCATCTGCTCCCATACCGAGCGTCGCGGTGACCACGTCGGCACTGGCGAAGGCCTCGCTGGCAAGCCGAGAATACCGCTCAACCGTTTCCGGCATGGGCAGATGCTCGCTCAGCACATCGATCCACGCGGCGCTCCCGGGGTTGAACCCAGCCTGGCGCATCTGCTGACTATTCGAATCCTGGTGCCCATACTCGCCGTACCGCTCATCCACCGGCAAAACGGTCAGTAAATTGAGCGCATCGGGTAGCGTCTCACGAAGCTTCTCCATGATTTTTACCTGCGGGCCCACACACGACCCACCGCTCACCAGCCACAGCACTCGTTTGCCAGACTCCAAGCTGCCACGTATGCTGCTACAGATAGCTCCCTCAGCCACCCCAACTCCCTCAGTCATGAATTTCATAGTAGTTAGTATATCGCTATCGGTGCCGCTATGCCATTGGAAATACGTTGCACAGGCGGTATAATCATATCTGTTCTAAGCCAGAGGGGCATAGTACAACGGTTAGTATAAGGGTCTCCAAAACCCTAGATCGTGGTTCGATTCCACGTGCCCCTGCCATAATGTTAACGGCTTTGTTGCAAGCACGGAGTATGATGTGGCCGAAGCGGAAGTAAAGCTAATAAAGTGGGGCCTGATCTTTTTCAATTCTGACGCTACCATCAAGTATTCTTCTGCTTGGCTACAGGTGAGCGACCGACTGGGCGCTGAACAGTTTTCGTGTAAAGCCGATGAATTAAAAAAGGTTAACTTTAACTCAATTAACGGCATGTTTACTCTTAAATCGTATGCCGGGCGAAAGTGCAACATTGTATTCTTAAACGACTCTGACGTCAATGCATTCCGTGAATATCTAATAAGCATACGGGTAGGTGGTCTAACAGTCTAACCAGGAACGCAATAGCAGCGGAAATATAAACAAAAACAGGCCTCGTAGGCCTGTTTTTGTTTCGTGCGCGCCCACCCGCGGCGGGTGAAGCGTCTAATGAGAGACGACCGCTCCGGTACGCTAGCTGGTCACGCGTACCGTCGGCACAATTCCTTTGTATGTTTGTAAGGTGTTTGTTTCAAGCGCCGCTAATTTGCGCACGAACTATTCATAAGCATAATGCCACTCCGCCAGTATGTCAAGCCAAACCCCCGTTCCGCTCCCTCTCCACGCCCCTCTGACCACCCACCTAACCCCAAACTTCCACCCTCCAAATAACGTAACCGTACGAGCACGTTATTCGAAGCTGGTTTCGGGGTACTTTTTGGCGAAACGTTTTACGAGTACGGTGTCATTGGCGAGGTTAGATGTTTCGAAAAAGGTGAGGTATTCCTCGACGTTATACTGTGCGGCTAGCGTTGTTAGGTCGTCAAAGCACGGGAATGGGGTGATCAAAACACTTCTCTGCAGATGAAAACAGCCATACTGCCGCAGGCGCAACCGTATGGCTTGCCGCTGAGCCGCCTGAGTATTCGGTATGTCGTATATGACTATTCGCCACACCCTGTCCCAAACCTTCTGCGGCTTTGCACGGAGCTGCTCACTGTCTCTGCGAAGCAGTCGTTTCCTGGCTTTATCGGTCAGTTGCAGGCCGTGCTCGTACTCACCAACCAAATACCCTTGGGCTTTCATGTACGATATGATTCGTTTGAGCTCGCGCGCTCTTACCAAAGCCTGATCCTTTTGGTCGAGGTGCCTACAGAGTTTTTCGAGCGGCTTCTCGAGTGCAATAAGCATATTTGGCCCAAGTAACACGGCACCGAACAGCGTGGCGGCAGCGCCTAACCTAATAACATCGTCTATGAACAAACTCGTTGTCTCACTTCTGGCCATACAAATAACATACTCGTACGGTTACGTTATTTGCAAGCATGAGCGGGTTGCTAGTGGAGTTGGGTAGTGTGAGGTGGTGAGATGGTTTGAGGGGTTGGTTGTATTGCGCTAGGAATTAGCTGCTTGTAAATACTACTAAAGATCTAGGTGTTGGGTTGAGCAGAACGGGGGAGGACGTAGAGGGCGACTGTCAGGGCCAGGAACACGGCAAAGCCGCACATGATGCTTGGTACAGCGTGGATAAGCTCTGGGTTGATGATATTGACGGTGGCCACAGGGGCGACCAGCATGACATAGGCTGCCGTTAGCCCGTAAAGCGCTTGCCGTGAACGCTGATTTTTAGTCATGCGGCCGAGCCACCAGGCACTAGCCAGCGTTACTGCCACTAGGCCATAGTAATACAGCGTGTACCAGGATGTGGCGGTGTTATTGGTTTTGAATATAACGTAGTTGCCGCCGCACGTGCTGGCGGTGAGACCTTGAGTAGAAAAGAGGAAGTACGCCATAAATACAACCATCGCAGCATAAGCTCCGCCGACGAGCCACGGTACTTTCTTTCCGGCTATAAGCGTGAGGATGTGTATGCCGAGCGCGGGCAAAGCGGTAATGGCCACATAGCCCAGGCGTGCCCAGGTTATATCGGAGAGGCCGAACAAGCTTTCACAGATGTTGTACTCTGCCAACTGGAAAAACGCCAGACAGACGAGCATAATCGCTACCAACTTTACCAGAACCGTATGTTTGTACCGCCAAAGCGTCCAGGCGGCCAGCGCCATTTCAATCAAAAACGTCACCATCATCACCGGCGGCGAAAAACAGTAAAACGTCGAGCTTTTCTTCATACTTGTGCCTCCAGATAGTCTTTCAGTTGTTGTATAGGTCGGATAGCTTGGTAAACCTGGTCGTACTGCTCGGAGGTCAGTTCGGCGCGGGAGCGGCCGGAGTAGCCATCTGGGCAAAACACTTTGTCCCAGCCGTAGGCAAACCCACCGTCTCCGCGCGGGTGGTCGGCGATCTCGCCGTGGATTTCTCCGTGCATGTGCACCATGGTTTCGCCATCATAAATGCCAAAGTAGGCTCGTGCCGTCGCTCGTCTGCTTTCCAGACCATCGGCCATGCGGCAGAGATTTTCCAGCCCGTTTTCTGCCTGCACAAACAGCTTTATCATTGGACCGGGCAGGCCATGCAATGCATCGAACCACATACTGACATCATCGACCAGCACCGGGCGCTTGACCAGCGCATACGCTTGCCGAGCTTTGTGCTCGATGACTACACTCGGGTCAACCGCCTGAATCTCATCCAGATCTAGACTGATGTGTTCCAGCTCAAAGCCAAGTAACCGCTGCAAGTGGCCAACTTTTTCTAGGTTTCCGGTTATGAATACAGGTCGGGACATGGATACAGTATACTGTACCTATGGGATTAGAATTTACAAATATACCAGATAGAACCGGGCCGGCCGTCTACATCTTTGGCGATGGTACCGCTCAAACAGAAATGCGTCTGAAACAGTACGGCGAAGAAATCGATGCGCTAACGCCCGATGAAACGCAGGTCGTGTTCCTCGACCCTTCACGAGGCGACGGGTTAGAAGTCAAGGAGTTTTATGGACTCATGGTATTCCCCTGCGTACTGATAGTCATGGACGACGATACCATTAACCAGCAGTGGAGCGGCACATTGCCGCAGGCCGATCAGGTCTCGTACGCGCTCAGTCAAGTCACTGGCTCGATGCACTAAGGGTAGGCCTACTACTTGCCGCGTGCCGCGACGCTCACGCTAGGATTGCTACCAGATATGGCGGCCCGTCTTCGGCTTACGATACCTACAAACACGGCATTGCAAAGAAACCACGTAACTGGGTAGATCAGGTTGATTGGCGTGTAGTGTTGCACCGCGACAATGACGAGTGCGAACCGTATGACGTTCATCTGGTAGCTAAATAACGTTTCCGAATACGGCAGGCGGTACGCCTTGGTTAGTGTTGGTATGAATGCTGCCGCATCGATAAGATTGAGTAGCAAAACGGCGTATAGCGGGTTTTTGGTGACAAGCCAGAGCGGGAAGGCCGCGCCGCAGACGGCCAAGCACCAATTATCAAGGTGTGTACCTCGGCGGACGCCGCGGTAAAGTGATAAAACAAAGATGTAACCTGTTATGCCCAAGATTGCGATGAGCACCAGAATGGCCCAACCAGCCCTGCCGACTATCAGGCCCCACAGCGACACCGCAGTGACCAGCAGGCCCATACCCCAGCTGTAGGCGTGGGGTTTTGTTTTGCCGCGGAGGATATCACGAATGTAGGGTATGTAGCCAACGAACACGAGGATGGTAGCGATTGCCGACGCCACCACCCGCCACACTAGATAAGCTCCAGTAGCTCTGCTTCTGTGATGATTTTGGTGCCGTACGCTTCGGCTTTTTTGAGTTTACTTGCGCCCACTTTACCGCCAGCCACCAGGTAGGTCGTGTCTTTGCCAACGCTGCTTTGGAAGGTGCCGCCTTGGGCGCGGATGCGCTCGGCCGCCTCGTCGCGCCCCATGCTGTCGAGCGCACCAGTAATGACAAAACTTAGTCCAGCCAGCTTGCCTGATTTCACTTCGTAGTGCGGTTCTACCCCTGAGGCATGTGACTTGGTGAGCAGCTGTAGGTTGTCTTCATCGGCAAACCACGCGGCAATGCTTTCGGCCACCACTACGCCGACGCCGTCCACCGATTGCAGCTCTTCGAGCGTGGCTTCGGCGATATTCTCCAGCGAGCCAAAATGATTCACCAGGTCGATTGCTGTCTGGATACCGACGTGGCGAATCCCGAGGCCGTAGAGAAAGCGCTCGAGCGGCGGACGACGTTTGGCTGCAACAGCGTCAAGGAGTTTTTGGGCGGAGATGTCGGCGAAACGGTCGAGCTGCAGCAGCTGCTCTTTCGTAAGGGTGAAGATATCGGCCAGGTCCTTGACGTAGCCGGCGTCAACCAGCGCCACAACGTTTTTTTCGCCGAGCGTGTCGATATCGAGCGCGCCCTTGGAGGCAAAGTGTTCCAGCGATCGTTTCAGTATGAGGTCTGAGGTGGCACCTTTCACCCGGTAGACGACCTCGCCATCCGGCCGTTCAAACTCAAGCTCTGGGTACTGGCGGGCCAGCTCTGCTTCGTAGTCTAGTGGTTTTGAGTTACTCGGCCGCAGTTCGGTAAGGACGCGTTCGACCTGCGGGATGATATCGCCCGCTTTGTAGATGATGACGGTATCGCCGCGGCGGACATCGAGCCGGGCGATTTCATCGGCGTTGTGGAGACTAGCATGCTGTACGGTCGTGCCGGCGACCGGCACCGGGTCAAACACGGCTACCGGTGTGGCAGCACCCGTCCGACCGATGGAAATAACGATATCTTTCACCACTGTGGTAGCTTCCTCAGCCGCGTACTTATACGCCACAGCCCCCCGCGGAGTTTTACCTACGACGCCCAGCTCGGCATACAGTTTTCGCTGGTTAATTTTTATCACAACCCCGTCGGTTTGGTATGACAGCGTTTGTCGTTTCTCAGACCATTCATCGATGAACCGCATGACTTCATCGACAAGAAATAGTGTCGTGGCAGGTTTACCGACGGTAATCCCCAGCTCTCGCATCGCGTCGTACACCTCTGTAAAAAGCCGAAGCTCATCATTGGATTCACGCAGGATATCGTAGCCAATAAAATGAAGCGGTCGCTCGGCAACAAGCTTCGGATCTAACTGACGAATCGTGCCTGCCGCTAAATTGCGCGGGTTCATGAAGACCGACTCACCCGCAGCCTGACGCCGCTGGTTGAGTGCCGCAAAGTCATCTTTATACATGACAATTTCACCACGAATTTCAGTCCGGCCGGTTCTGAGCATGTCAAAATGGTCCGACTTACGTAGTGCAAGCGGCACGTTCTCGATGGTGCGAACGTTCATGGTGACATCTTCGCCGATGTGCGAATCACCCCTTGTCACCGCCTGCACCAGCTCGCCGTTTTCGTATATGAGCGCACAGGCGAGCCCGTCCATTTTTAGATCGACAAAAAACTCTTGGGATGGCCGGTTGGCGAATGGCGTTGGCAGCAACTTGTTGATTCGCGTCAGCCATGCCTCGACCTCAGTTCGGTTGAAGACGTCCTGCAACGACAGCATTCGGTACTTGTGTGCAACTTTTACAAACTTATCCAGCGCCTGGCCGGCGACACGCTGGGTCGGGCTATCTGGCGTGATGAGTTCTGGGTACTGTTCTTCCAGCTGTGACAATTCGTGCTTCAGGCTATCGGCCGCAGCCTCGCTCATGATGGATTCATCGAGCACGTGGTAGTGGTACCGGTAGTCGGCGATGAGCTCACGCAGCTTGGCGGCGCGTTCACGTGTGGTGTCGGAAGGAGTTAGCTCAGGCATGATTCAGTAACTCGCGGTACAAGGTGTACAGGTAGCTGTGGATGAGGGCAAACCACAGCGTAGAGATAAAGAAGAAAACCCACACCACCACGGGAGTCAGAAATACCAGGAAAGGCAGCACCAGTAGACTGGTACCGATGACAATAACCGCTGGCAGCAGCAACAGCTTCCGCCAGATGAGCAGGCGCCTGCCTTTAACCAGCTGCTTGGCGCTACGAATGGCTCGTAGCGGCGCCATATCGGGCAGCGTAACGATGTACAGGGCAAACATCGACCCGGTCAACATACGCAGCGACCACAGTGACAGCAGTAAAAATACTGCCAGCGAAAGTAACTTTTCCCAGGTGTGAACGGCGATACCGGTATTGATCAGGGTAGTGTACAGGTACGAGCCGATGCTCATGGGCAGCAGCTGGAGGCCGATAATAAGTAGCACAAGCAAAAACGGGATGACGGGGTACATACCTTGGTAAAAGGCCCGTTTTGTTCCGACGGGCTTTTTGGCCTGGGCTTGGCGGAAGACCCATATCAGAGCCAGGCTGCAAACCACCATGAGGATGGTTTGGTAGACGCCGCCGTTCGGGGTATTAGTGGTGCCACTGCCGCCGAATAACACCGTCAGTTGCAGACCAATACTCTGAATTTTTCCGAATGACCCGGTGAGCAGACTGTCGAGGAGATTTCTGAGCGTCACAAAATCTTGGGTGGCGGAAAAACCGCGTACCAGCAAAACGACGCCGATACCGTAGATGAGCGTTATGCCGAGAATGGCCTTGCGCGATTCCTTCAAGCGGATGAGACTGGCTCTCAGCAGCTGCCGGGCTTTTGGCAGTGGTGTATACGATACCTTGGGGCGGCGCCAGGTACGGGGCCTCAGTAGCGTACGCTTTGGGGCGCTCAGGGTGCGCGGGCGGGCGGAACGGGGAGCAGACTTTGCGGCAGCGGCAGGGCCGGATTTCTGTTTGGAGCGAGTTTTGGAACGAGGGGCTGGTTTTGCTTTCGCCATGGGTAGTTATGCCTTATGCGTGTTAGATAAAAACGGGACTAATTTTGCGGAGTCGCACGATGAGCAGCTATTGGTACAGCTACCTCGCCTCCTCCTTATGCTTACTACCTTTAGTATAACGCAGGCTTGCTACGCGTGCCAAACACAATGCTATGATGGGTGCAGTATGCGATTAGTTCAGCCCCAATCTAGGCAGCGTGTTGTATCACGGCGCCATCAGCAGCCCAAACGCTGGCGGTTGCTGCCGGTCGCCCTGGTGCTCATGGTGGCATTCCAGCTGCTTCGACCGTTGCCTGCCGCTACGGTGACGCTCAGCCTACCGCCGCTACCTGCCGCCCAAGAAACACAGCTCGACTGGCCAGATGCCGAGACGGCGCAAGCCTCGCTGGCTGCCGAAGGTTACGGTCTGCTAGCTACGCATGGTTTGGGTACGCCGCTGGCGACGGCAAGTATCGCTAAGGTAATTACTGCACTTTGCGTGCTAGAGAAATATCCGCTGAGTCCCGGCCAGCAGGGTCCGCTACTGACCATGGGCCCAGCAGACGTATCGTTCTACCAGACAGAGGTGACACGTAATGGTTCTCGCTTGCCGGTGCAGACCGGCGATCAGCTGAGTGAGTATGCGGCCTTGCAGGCTATCATGATTCCATCGGCTAACAACATTGCCGACTCTCTGGCAGTGTGGGCGTTTGGCGATAGTGGCGCCTACCAGGCGTACGCCAACGCCTACCTTGAGCGCCACGGTCTGACATCGACCCGTGTTGGGACCGATGCCAGCGGTTTCGATCCTTCGACAGTCAGTACCGCTGCTGACCTGGTCAAACTCGCTTCATTGGCGCGGCAAAACCCAGTTCTTATGGAGATCGCCGGCCAGCGAGCTGTTAGTTTCCCATCGGCAGGCGACTACACCAATTACAATGCTGCACTGGGCCGTAGCGGTATAACTGGCCTCAAGACAGGCAACAACGACCAGAACCCCGGGGCGCTGCTTTTCACCGCGGATGTGCCATTTTCAAGAGGTGAGCTTCACCTCAATGGTGCCGTACTCGGCGCTACTAGCTTGTCGGATGCACTGACGGCCAGCCAGGAACTGGTTGCCAGCGCAGGCAATAATTTTGAGGCAATTCGCTACGCGGCGGCCGGTCAGCAGGTAGGCACTGCGAAGGCCAAGTGGGGTGCAACCTCGCCGGTGCGTGTCAAAAACGATCTGCAGCTCACACGCTGGAAGGGTCACGCGCTGACCGAAAAGCACACGTTACACAGTATTGCGCCAGCCGCCACGGGGGAAGTGGGCGCACTCGCCGTCCAAGCGGGCGAGGTTCAGGCAAGCGTTACCCTGACCATGCCCGAAAAACTGGTCGGCCCAAGCCTCTGGTGGCGTCTGACCCGTCTCTGATATACTGCTGAAGCTATATGACGACATTTTCTTCATCGTTTTTTCGGCATAATCGCCGCCAGCTGCAAAAGCTTCTGCCGCAGGATCAGCTGATTGTCCTGACAGCTCACGGTGTTTTGCAGCGCAGCGCAGATACGACGTTCCCGTTTGCGCAGGATAAAAATTTTTGGTACCTGACAGGGACGAACGAACCGGATATTGTACTCGTCATGGACGGGTCGGATGAGTACTTGATAGTCCCGCCGGTCGATGCTGTTCGCGACGTGTTCGACGGTGCCCTTGACCAGAACGCGCTCACCGCAATATCTGGCATATCGACTGTTCTGCCGAGCGCTGAGGGTTGGAGTCGCCTAAAAGCCGCCCTGGTAAACCGCACCGATGTCTACACCGTGATGCCTGCCCCTGTCTATCAGCCGCACTACGCGTTCTACGTCAATCCGGCACGGCGACGGCTGGCCGAGCGCCTGAGACGGCTCAAGGCTGGCCTGCAGTGGCACGATATCCGCCCAGAACTCACCAAGCTACGTTCGGTGAAGCAGCAACCAGAGATTGAGACAATTACGCAGGCGGTGAAGATTACGACAGAGACGTTCGACCAACTGCGGCGGGCTGCCAGCCTGAAGCAATTTGCCCATGAGTATGAGCTCGAGGCGGCTATCACGGCTGCGTTTCGGCAGCGAGGTGCGGCCGGGCACGCCTACAGTCCCATCGTAGCCAGCGGTGTTCATGGTACGACGCTGCACTACATCGCGAATGACGGTCCGCTTGAACCAGGCAAGCTCCTGGTAGTCGACGCCGGTGCAGAGGTGGGCCAGTATGCTGCCGATATTACCCGAACTCTCAGCACGCAGCCGCTCACGAGCCGTCAGGCGGCGGTGTATAGCGCCGTCAGAGATGTTCAGCAGTACGCTCTCTCACTACTTAAGCCGGGAGTACTACTGCGGGAGTGTGAAAAACAGGTTGTGGCGCAGATGGGGCAAGCGCTCAAGCAGCTGCGGCTGATAGATGATGCCCGTGACCATGACGCTATCCGTCGGTATTACCCGCACGCTACATCGCATTTTATGGGGCTCGATGTCCACGATGTCGGCGACTACCGTCAACCACTGGCGAGCGGCATGGTGCTGACCTGCGAGCCAGGTATCTACATTCCCGAGGAAGGCATCGGCCTGCGCCTGGAAGATGATGTTTTGATTACAAACAGCGGCTCCCAGAACCTAAGCGGCAGTTGTTCCTACGACCCGTACATCGTATAATGGTCATGCTATGACAGCGGTAAAAAACAGAGGTTTCTTGGCGACGTTTGGACTACGATGGTTTGTCTGCAGCCTTGGTTTGTGGATTGCTGCAGGACTGCTCGGCGGCACCGTCGATTACCAGAATCGCTTTCGAGTGGTGGTAGTCGCCGGGGCAATCTTGGCGCTCATCAATGCCACCATTAAGCCCCTCATAGTCCTGCTCAGTTTGCCGGCAATCTTGCTCACGCTCGGCCTGTTTATGCTGGTTATAAACGGTTTTACGGTGTATCTTGCCAGTAAACTGTACGGCCCGCTCCACATCGATAGTTTCAGTGTGGCTGTACTGACCGGTCTGATTATTGGCCTGGTAAATTACCTGGTGACAGCGATATTGGAAGTTAGAAATCAATGACTAAACTCCAAGTTATAGACATGATTTCACGGGGCTCTGCTATACTGGAGACACGATGAGTATATACAACTACATAGCCGTGGGCTCAATGCTGCTCATGACACTGCTTATACTGGTACAAACACGCGGCGCGAGCCTGGGTGCGGGTATCGGCAGCAGCGGTGAGGTCAACACTGAACGTCGCGGCACCGACAAGACAATTTATCAACTCACCATTGTTTCGGCGCTCGTATTTATTCTGGCGCTCCTAGCAGGTGTCATCATTATCTAACAAGGCCTAAGGTGGGCAGAGCGCATGGTACTTGACCGCACAACCAAGCTACGTGTAAGACGCATATTTCGCCGTCGCCAAAAACAGGTTCAAGTAGCTACCACCACAGCTGGACAAAAGTTTGATAACCACTTTTTTGATAGGCTTGAACGCCTGCTCGATGTGCAGCGGTTTGTCATCGGCTGGCTGTTTTTAGTCATTTCCCTCGTAATTCTCACCGTTCTCCAGACCGTTGGCTTAACCCAGTACCATACCAAACTGGGCCCCGTGGCCGGCGGTGTCTACCACGAAGGCATGGTCGGGGTATATAGCAATGCCAACCCTATCTACGCCACCGGTCCGGTCGACACCAGTGTGTCTCGACTACTTTTCGCCGGTTTGTTCAAATACAATGACGCAAACGAGCTGGTCGGCGACCTTGCCAGCCGGTACGAAGTCGATGAATCCGGCAGAACCTACACCGTGCACCTCAAGCCGAATCTGAGCTGGCACGACGGCGCCAAACTGACCAGTCAGGACGTGGTTTTTACCTATCAGCTTATTCAAAACCCCGATGTTAAATCACCGCTGCTGTATAGCTGGCAGGGGATAGCTGTTTCGGCACCCGACCCCAACACCGTTGTGTTTCGTCTGCCAAATGCCCTCACCGCCTTCCCGTACGGACTGACGACGGGGATTATACCGTCTCATATTCTCAAGCCGGTACCCGTCCGCCAGCTCCGAACCGCCAGTTTCAACACGGTTAAACCGGTTGGCTCTGGGCCATTTACCTGGGATACACTGCAGCTTGGCAGCGATACAGTCGGGGCAGACGAGCTGACATTAATCGCCCTGAAGCGTTTCGACAAATATGCTGGTGGCGCACCGCTATTGGACGGCTTTGTTTTACACGTGTACGAAGATGAAGATACCATGCTGGCCGCATACAAGAAGCGTACCATACAGGCTATGGCCGGGCTAAAAACCCTTTCGGAAGACATCGTAAACGATGAAAGCTCGTACGTATATGCTATGCCCACCACGGCGGCTACGATGGTCTTTTTCAAGACAACCCAGGCACCCTTCGATGATGGTGCAGTCCGGAAGGCGCTCGCTCAGGCGGTTGATCAGCCGGCCATACTGGCAAAGCTAGGTCAGAAACATCTACCCGTTCGTGAGCCATTTCTGGCAAGCCAAAAGCCATACTATGACAAAGCCTACGAGCAATTTGGCTACGATCCAAAAGCCGCAGCGACACTGCTAGACCAAGCTGGATGGCAAAAGAACAAAGATGGCAAGCGCGCCAAAAGTAACCAGCTATTAACGGTTCAAATTCTGGCAGAAGATACGCCTGACAATCTCAAAACGCTCGCGCTGCTGAAGGGCTACTGGAGCGCCGTAGGTGTAACCACGCAGATTATCCCCGCGCCGCTGGCCGACTTCCAAAGCTCGCTTGAGACACACAGCTATAGCGCATTGCTGTACGGTATATCCATCGGTCCCGACCCAGACGTGTTTGTTTACTGGGATAGCAGCCAAAGTGACCCCAGAAGCCCAAACCGGCTGAACTTCTCTGAGTATAAGTCGGCGGCTGCCGATGCAGCCCTAGAAGCTGGCCGTACGCGGCAGGACACGGTGGTACGAGCCTTGAAGTACGCGTCATTCTTAAAAGCATGGCGCGATGATGTCCCCGCTTTCGGGTTGTACCAGCCAAATAGTCTGTATGTTACCCGCGGTGCGGTGGCCGGGCTGACCGATCACACGGTCAACACCGGTGCTGACCGTTACTACTCGGCTCCAGTCTGGTCGATTACTACGGGCCATGTCCCCAAATGACCTCTTGCCCTAAACCGCTAAAAAAGTTACCATAGCTGTACGAAGGCGGACGGTAGCAACAAATCTATTATTCCGCCGGGTACAACAAACACGTCCGGGACGACACTAAACTAACGGTTCATTACTGGTTTTAATTATGTATGCGGAAGTGGCGATCACTGCGAAGCAGTGTCAGTCAGAAAATGTAGACTTGTCTACCATTCCGCCTATAGTATCACGTCCGGGACGACACTAAACTAATAAGTTCATTACAGGCTAAATAAACAGTATATGCGGATGTGGCGGAATGGTAGACGCGCTAGTTTCAGGTACTAGTGAGGCAACTCGTGGAGGTTCAAGTCCTCTCATCCGCACCATCCTCCGTCGCTCGAATACTCGAGCTATGGAGGATGCCCTCCGAAGCCTTGAGCGAAGGAGGGCTCATGTTTAGCCGATCTCTGCACTGTTAAACAGGCAAGTTACTCCGATGGGCTTTAATCCAAAACGATTATGTATTTCGTGCTAGAATTTGTGTATGAAACGAGCATTTTTACGGGTAAGTAGGTTCTCTGTACTAGCACTATTCATTGGGGTTTTGACTGCGCCGCTGCCGGCCAGCGCCGTTGCAGCCGGTTCGGCGACGGTCACCATTACGGCCAAATTAAGTAGCGGCGCGGTGGTGAGCGGGCAGCAAATATCATGCGTCGTAACGCCGCCGTCCAGTGTACCTCCCGTACCACCGACCTTTAACTACCTAAAAACCAGTGCCAGCGGTGTCGCCGTATGGAATGTATCACTTATGAGCGGCGCTACGTACAATTGCTATCCGCAAACCGCCCTCACACCAGATAACTGCTATGGCTGGGCCGGAGCCTCGACCGGCACACTGAACTTGACCGATGGCCAGTCTGTCAGCTTTACCGTCACGGCGGCGGCCGAAAAATCTTCGGCGTGCAACACTACCTTACCGACAGAGATGCAGCTTACCCAGCGAACACCGCAGACCACGACCCAAACTACCCAGAATACCTCCGCTCCCGAACCCACCGTCCCAGCCGCGCCTTCCTTAAACGAGGTAAAACTAGACGGCAAGGTCGTAACTGCCGGCACATCACCGAAAGTTAAGGTCGGTCAGCCCCTGGTACTCAGCGGCACGGCAAGCCCTGGCTCGACAGTGGTTGTGACCGTACATTCAGACCCCGTGACAGCAAAAGTCACAGCAGGCGCAGACGGCACTTGGTCGTTTGATCTGGCAAGCCTCAAAACACTGCCGGTCGGCAAGCATAGTGTCGAAGTATCTGGCCTAGACACAGCCAGCGGCAAAGAATCTCCCAAGATCGCCGTTTTGTCGTACGAGCTCATTGCCGCTGCCACCACCAGTACTATCAAGCAGGCTGCCCCGGCCGTAGCACCGTCTGGCGGTCGAGGTTCAGTTGGGCTGTATGCCGCCATAATCGCAGGGCTTCTCCTCCTCGGCGCCCTAGCTGGTTGGCTGGTACGAAAAAATCGTCGTCCTACAACCCTTGCTACCGAACCCGAGCAGAGCAGCATACCTGAGCCGGCAGCGCCTGCAGAGTCCAGTGAGTCGGCGAACACACCGCCGAAAAACTAACGCTATACCCGCCATTCCGTTTATGGTATGATTCTTGGCATAGACAAGAGGTAAGGACGATATGAGCAAAGTAGCACACTATCTGCAAGAGCACCTCCTGGGTGAGGTCATGACAAGCGTCGATGCGCGCCGGTATTTCTCGACCGATGCCAGCATATTTACGCTTGCGCCGAGCATCATCGTATATCCGCGCAATGAAAATGATGTTCGCAAAACAAGCCGTTTTGCCTGGCAGCTGGCCGAACGCGGCCGCGTCATACCCATCACCGCCCGGGGCTGGGGCACGGACATGTCTGGCGGAGCGCTGGGCAGCGGCATCATGCTGGTATTTCCGGCGCACATGAACCGAATCGTTGAGCTCGATCAAAAAACAGGGGTCGTGGTGGTTGAGCCTGGGCTAAATTACGGCCGCTTGCAGCAAACCCTGCAAACTCACGAACGCTTTTTGCCGCCATTCCCAGCTAGCATAGAATTCAGCACCATCGGTGGGGCTGTGGCCAATAACGCTGCCGGTGAAAAGTCGGTCAAATACGGAGTCACCAGGGAATATGTGAAATCACTTCGGGTCGTGCTTGCCAACGGTGAGGTTATCGAAACGCGGCGCCTTACGAGGCGCGAGCTGAGCAAGAAACTCGGCCTGACCACCTTTGAAGGAGAGGTGTACCGCTCTGTAGATACGCTCATAGAAGAAAACCGGGAGCTGATAAATCGTTCTGTCCGCCAGGTCTCAAAAAACGTCGCTGGGTACAATCTGTTCGATGTCAAAAGACGTGACGGCAGCTTTGACCTAACACCGCTTTTTGTGGGCTCACAAGGCACCCTCGGCATCGTGAGCGAGATCACCTGTGAAACCGAAGCATACAACCCAGAGACTGTCGTGTTCGCCGCATTTTTCGATAGCATCCATAGCGCCTGCGAGGCAGTCCAGGCACTGCGCCAGTTACCGCAGATGCCAAGCGCGATTGAATTCGTCGACGGACATTTACTGCGCATAGTTTCCGAGCTTAACCCCAATCAGCTGAAGGGCATTGTGCCGGAACCAACGCCAGCTGCCGTGCTGATTGTCGAGCTCGACAACCCAGCCGACAGAAAACGAAAGAAAACCATCAAAAGTATCCACCGCATATTCGAAAAGCATGCCAGCGGTTTCAAAGAAGAGGCGACACCGTCTCAGCAGGCCGAGCTGTGGAAGATACGGCAGTCATCGGCCACGCTACTCTCCTACAGTGACAAGCAGAATAAAGCTCTGCCACTTATCGAGGACGGCGTCGTACCGGTCTACAAGCTCGATGAGTTCATCAACCGGGTTTACAAACTATTCTCTGACGCTCAGCTCGATGTTGCCATGTGGGGCCACGCCGGTGATGGCAACTTGCACGTCCAACCATTTCTCGATATCTCCCAGCTCGGTGACCGCCAAAAAGCCTTCCGGCTGATGGAGGAATACTACACCCTCGTCTCCGAACTCGGCGGCTCGACCACTGGTCAGCATAACGACGGTCGCTTGCGCGGCCCGTTCCTCGAGAAGCTATATGGCCCCGAGGTGTACGAACTCTTCGTCAAACTGAAAAAAATATGTGACCCCTACGCCATTCTGAATCCGGGCGTCAAAGTTGGCATCTCCACAGAGGATATCAAGCCCCTGCTCAGGAGCCACTATTCTCTCGACTACCTCTATAAGCACATGCCGCGGAGCTAGGCGGCAGGTATGGATTGGCAGCCCCTCGATTACATTGGACTTCTCGGCGGCCTACTGCTGCTGTTTGCCTTTTGGCGGACCACCAGCGGCGTCTGGAAAGTAACTTCTCCCTGGTATGAGCTCGATAACTTCCTAGCCGCCGGACTTCTCATGTATTACTCTTGGCAAAAACACGCCTACGTCAATATTTTCCTGAACGTCATCTGGGGTTTAGTAGCCGTCAAAGGCCTCAGCTCATACGCCGAACGGCGCCTGGTTCGTAGCCAAAACTATCGCCGGGGCTACCGCAAAGGCCGCCGCACTCGCCAGAAGCTATAGTAGTCAGTTAGGAGTTCATCGCAACAGTATACGGTGAACTACCGGTATAGTATTACGAAAAAACCGCCCGGAAGGACGGTATTCTTAATGGTGGGTGATGAGGGACTCGAACCCCCGACACCCGGCGTGTAAAGCCAGTGCTCTAGCCAACTGAGCTAATCACCCAATATCAATCATATTACACAAAGATTAAAGTAAAAACAATGATTCGAAATCGTCAGTCGTGGTTGTGTAGTAAACTGATTAATATGAATGAACGTTCTGAAGAGGCGCAACGCTTGAGACGCGAGGGATATTCTATCAAGGAGATATCCCGGACAGTAAACGCCGCACAGAGCAGTGTTAGTCTTTGGGTACGAAATGTTAGCTTAACTCATGCGCAGAGGCTACGACTACATGCCAAGACGCACGCTCCAGAAGTAATCGAGAAACGGAGAGTTGCAAGGTTAGAGAATGAGGCGAAGAAAAGACAATTTCATATCGACCGAGCAAGCAACGAAGTAGGTAACCTTACGAGGAGAGAAGTTTGGCTTATTGGCACGGCACTTTATTGGGCTGAGGGTGGTAAGACACAACGTACAGTTCGATTTTCAAATGGTGACCCACGGGCTATACTGATAATGCTCACTTACTTTAGGGATGTCTGTGAGGTTAAAGAAGATAAACTGCGCGTGCATATCCACATTCATGAAAGCCTAGACGCCATAGCTGCTGAAAAATATTGGTCCAAGATAACAAAGATCCCCAGGACTCGCTTTTATAAAACATATTGCAAACCAAATAGTTCCAGTAAAAATTTACGCAACACATTACCTTACGGCGTATGTGATATATATGTCTCCGATGTAAAATTGTTTTTGAAAATACAGGGCTGGATACGGGGCATATATGATGCAATCAACTAATGTATACTGATCTACGGGCTATTCAAAACGCTGTTATTTTCTACTACAGACTGGTACAATGGATGTGCTAAGCGGACGTGGTGAAATTTGGTAAACACGCTACTTTGAGGTGGTAGTGCCCTAAAAAGCTTGGAGGTTCAAGTCCTCTCGTCCGCACCAAGAATAAACCTCAGATGCAAATCTGGGGTTTATTCTTGGTTTGTAGCCAGAGAGGACGCAGAACCTCGTAAGTGAGCGAAGCGAACGGGAGGTCGCGCAAACAAGGACGCGCGCAGAAGCTTGCTTCGAGCACGCCGCAGCGGAGAAGGGCGTAGCCCGCTAGTCCTCTCATCCGCACCATCCTCCGTCGCTCGAATACTCGAGCTATGGAGGATGCCCTCCGAAGCCTTGAGCGGAGGAGGGCTATTTTAATACTCCTGTTGTCAGACACATAAAATGTTGTATATACTATAGACATCTATGGGAAAACTGCAGCCAACCAAACCGCTTTTGATTATGTTGTACGGCATGCCTGGTTCTGGCAAGACCTTTTTTGCTCGTCAGCTGTGCGATCAAGTTGCGGCTGCCCACGTACAAGGAGATCGTATTCGTGATGAACTCTTCGAAAGCCCGACCTATAGTAAGGATGAAAATCACATCGTGGCCAGTCTTATGGTCTATATGACCAGCGAGTTCTTGCAAGCCGGCATCAGTGTCGTATTTGACACCAATGCCATGCGCATGAGTCAACGCCGCGCTCTTAGGAACCTCGCTATCAAGGCTGGGGCGCACCCCATTCTTCTTTGGCTGCAGATAGATCCTGACTCCGCGTTTAATCGCTCATGCAAACGTGACCGTCGTAAGCACGATGACCGCTATGCTCAAGAAATGGATTTGACGACTTTTCGTGATTTACTCGGCGGTATGCAAAATCCCGAAATCACCGAAAACTACCTTGTCTTAAGCGGCAAGCACGTCTTCAATACGCAAAAAAATGCGGTTATGCGCTATTTAGTCGAAAAACGGCTAGTTGTCCTCGATTCTGCCTCGTCGCAACTCGGCAAACCCGGGCTGGTGAACATCGTACCGAACCCGGCTGCTGGCCGCGTTGACCTCTCTCGCCGCAACATTAGCATTCACTAACCATGGCAAGCAAGCGCATAGACGTACCCGGCATCGGGCCAGTCAGTTTTATTAAATCGGCGCGCAGCCGGTCGCTCCGTCTGGGTGTGACGCCAGCCGGCGTCAGAGTGTCTCTGCCGAGGTGGACGCCCTACGCTGCGGCGGTTTTGTTTGCCCGCAACCATGCTGACTGGGTCGCCGAGGAGCGTCAGAAGGTCACCATGCCAGCCCTGAAAGACGGCGATAAAATTGGCAAACTCCACACACTACAGTTTTTGCTCGTTCCGGAACGAAGTGAAACCCGCACCAAAGTAACACCGACAAAACTCGTCATTCCGTACCGACCAAGTGAAAACCCGGCCGACTTGGCCGTACAAGCTCGTGCCGAGCAGGCCGCCCGCCGCGCTCTCAAAACGGAAGCTGCCGTCGTGCTACCGCCTCGGCTCAAGAGTCTGGCCGAGCGTCATGGTATGACGTATCAAACAGTAACTATCAAGCATCTTAAAAGGCGCTGGGGAAGCTGCGATAACCACGGCCATATAACACTCAATCTGTTTCTCATGCAGCTCAGCTGGCAGCAGATAGAGTACGTCATCTGCCACGAACTCGCCCACACAAAGCACATGGACCATAGTGCCCAGTTTTGGCAGGAGGTTGAGCGTATGTTGCCCGATGCCCGCATGGTTGCTAGGCGCGTTCGCCACATCCAGCCAGCCCTCGTGCCCAAGCCCACCCCCAACCCCCTCGACGATTAACTCCCCTATCTAAAATTACGAATACAACGTGAATCGACAGATACGTTTCTTCAGCTAAAGTATCCTAAAAAGTTTCATGAAGCCCATTAAGTCAATTTCGCTAAAAAAAGAGCTACAGCGTTTCGCTACTGGCCGTAATCGTGATAAGGGTATTCCGCCAGAAAACCTCAGACCTGTCTTTTTGAAATATATCTAGCCAAAATCTTACTGTCTCACAAAACTTTTCATCGGGCAATGAGGCTTCGTCAGTTTGCTTGTAACGACACCTGCCGGGCGTTGACGTAGTAAAATGGTTGTGCTATGTTGATGTTATTGTATCAAACCATAACAAAGGAAACAGCATATGAAACTAAACCAGCGGGGTTTTTCCCACCATCTCCTAGTGCCTTTGATTGCCATAGTTGTTGTAGGGGCGGTGGGTGCCGCTGTCGCAAAGATGAGCAGCGCGGCGGTGTCATATGTCGACCCGGTCACCACAGCTTCTTGTCCCCAGGGCTATGTCATAAATGCGAATAAGAAAAGTTGTATGGTTGCTGATATTACTCCAGGTAAACTACTCGCTGAAACTGTAACCCCCACCTACACGACCGTCTGTCCTTCTAACACGGTAGCGGATCAGTGGGCCTATGACGGCGCAGGCAGAACCAAGCCAAAGAGGTGTGTTACGGGCACTGCAGATTCGGGAGAACCAAAAACAACCCCTTCTAGCAGCCAGCCTGCAACGAACAGTTCGTGCAGAAAATATGCCCTATCACGCGGCTCGAAAAACAAGTGCGTAAAGCTCCTGCAGTTGAAGCTCAGGAACTGCGTCGCATCAAATAGAGGATTGCCTGCGATAGGAACGTTTGGCCCTCAAACATTAGCAGCTGTGAAGCGATGTCAAGCGCATCTGAACGCAACAAAGAACGCGAATCTGAGTGTTAACGGTGTTGTTGGAAGCAAAACATGGAACTATCTGGTCAGCATTTCGCCTTCATCAGTGAAATGATGAGTTCTTGACGAGCCAGCTTTTTCATTCAACCCGCAGCTACAACAGCTGCGGGTTGAGTATGTGTAACGAGACAATCGCCGGATAACCGTATACTGGTAACGCAGACTTGCCTATGGCGCTCTCAAAAAAATGCCAGCAAGTACGACTCACGTTGTGACTCGGCGAGGGCTATAGCTTGACGATACAAAGCGACTATGCTATGTTCAAAACATAAGCTTAACTTTGGGAAGGAAAAAAATGAATATTAACCAAAAAGGGTTTTCACACCATCTGCTGATACCGCTTCTAGCCATCGTGGCGGTAGGAGCTATCGGTGCTGCTGTCGCAAAACTCAGCAGTGCGGCGGTGACGTATGTCGACCCAGTCACCACAGCAACCTGCGCGAGCGGATACACATTGGTGACCGAAAGCGGCGTCTCGAAGTGTAAAAAGGTTACGCAGGATTGTAAGACGGTAACAAGTGATTTGCCTGATCTCACAACAATGAAAAAAACGACTCAAAAATGTAGCAATATAGTAGTATACGATACGCCGAAGCATACGTTAGCGTGTCCTGCCGGGAGCCGTCAGGTAAATGTTGCCATAGACGGCAAGGCTAAAATGCGTTGTGCGAAAGACAAAACCTACATTTCTATGCCAAGCTTGACTAGCGGTACGGCTGCCAACAATGAAGTATGCTCACGGTACTTACTCCATGAGGGTATGAAAAATAAGTGCGTGAAACTGGTACAGCTAAAACTAAGGGCCTGCGGTTCGTCGAACGGCGGCCTTGTTGCAAACGGCGCGTATGGAGCGGCAACTACGAGAGCCGTGAAATCGTGCCAGAGGTATTTGAAGAGTAGTAAAAATTCAAAAATAGACGTCAGCGGCAAGGTTGATGGTCGAACGTGGACTCAGCTCAAAAGGTATTCGCCGAGCACAGTGAATTAAAAGAGTACTCATAGATACTCACGCATCCCGCAACGTGTAAGCTGCGGGATGCTTTTATATCATGGCGTCAGCCAGCCATTTCTTGCTACCGAAACGCTACTGCTTTTGCCGCCGATATGGCATACTAGAACTATGCAAAAGAGTGGGAAACAAAAAGCGACCGATGCTGCGCTGGAACATGAACGGCTAGAGAGCCTCATCGGCAGCATGGCCGATGGGGTGATTGCCGTGGACGACAATATAAAAGTCGTGCTGTATAACGGCGCTGCCCTGAACATCTTGGACACCAACGGTACCATAAAAGGCCGAGCCCTGAAGCGCCTCGTCCAGCTGTATGACAAAAATGGCCAGACCGTAGACATCGAAGCGTTGGTTTTGGCTACCAAAACAGCCGCTTCTAGCCGAGACTACCTGTTGCATTACGATGATGGCAGCAGTGTCAACTTATACCTGTCGATTGCCCCAGTGCACTTGGGGTATGGTGCCGAGGGAGACCGTGGCTATGTACTGCTGCTGCGCGACATCACGCACGAAAAATCGCTCGAGGAAGAACGCGATGAATTCATCAGCGTCGTCAGCCACGAACTGCGTACGCCCATCGCCATCGCCGAGGGCAATGTCAGCAACGTACAGTTCATCATGGAAAAGCAGGGCGGATCAAACCAAGCAGTGCTGGACGCGCTCAAGCAGGCACATGACCAGATTGTGTTTCTTGCCGGCATGGTCAATGATCTTTCCACTCTCAGCCGGGCTGAACGCGGTAAACTGACCCTCGAACTCGCCAGTATCAATGTCCACCAGCTGGTATCTGGCCTGGTCGATGGCTACCAGAAGGACGTTGCGGCCAAGGGCATGCAGATTCGAGCAGACCTCAACCCACACTTAGAAACACTGTCTTCCAGCGAACTGTATGTACGTGAGATTTTGCAAAACTTTATCACCAATGCCATCAAATACACCGAAAAGGGCAGCGTAACCGTTGGTGCCAAGCCTCACGGCGACGGCGTACTGTTCACCGTGTCAGACACGGGCATCGGCATCAGCAAGGCCGACCAGGAACGGGTGTTTGACAAATTTTTCCGCTCAGAGGACTTCCGTACCCGGGCGACCAGCGGCACTGGTCTTGGCCTATACGTCACCATGAAGCTAGCCCGCCTCATCCACGCCGAGATCTCACTCGAAAGCGAACTCAACCAGGGCTCCACCTTCTCCATCTTCGTCCCCAACCTGCAGTAGGCCGCTCGGGTTCAGTGATTTCTTACCTGAGCAAATATTAACATTGCAGGATACGACCCAACTGCGAAGCCCAAGGGAAATGCTCCTTTAGTTATTGGCGCTATGCTCCGACCCTGTAGCACACACGGCCTGACGGGTGCGACGAAGTATCTATGAGTTCGGTCGTGTCATAGTACAGAATGCTGCTATCGACATCACCCCGACGCTGCCTGTAGTTAACGCACAGCTCATACGCGTAAGACTGGGCGTCACCTTCTTCGTGCGGCAAAGACTGGTCGATGTCCTGGACGATCCGGTACTCTACGAGCTTTTTGTCGATGAGTTTTTTAGCATCTTCGTCATCTAACTGCTGCTCGGCTACAAACAGAGAACCGGGGAGCTCATTGTTGTAATATGCATAATCACTAATAAAGCTGTCGATAACTGGCAAATTCGTGTCAATGAAGTTATCTTGCGTAATTTTATTACTAAACTGGAACGGACCAGCCAGCGATAATATTGAAGTCACAATAATTGCGCCTACCATTACCCATTTAAAATACCGCACGAACGAATGAACCCAATTTGGTCGCACAATACGCAGAAACAGAGAAACTGAAAAGGGCAGGGTAAGAACGCAGGTTAGTAAGTTTACGATAAGTTCAGTTTTGTTTTCACCAGCACCCTTGAGCAACATAATCGCGTGAATAAGCGCTGTCACGCAAAGCGTAAGATTCGAGAAGAACAGCAAAACTGCATGCAAAACCATTACAACACCCGAGAAGCCCTGTTTTGCATCAGATTCGCTCTTTGAGTAGTATTTGTCGACAAAAAATGCACAACCTGCAAGACAGAGTGCTATAACAGCCACATAAATAAGCCCGCCAACGTTGTCATAAGAAGAAGTGGTATACCTATCTACATAATAGGCCACCAGCGTGGTCACCATGAATGAAAAACCGAGCAACGTGAACCTGTCAACCTCTAACTTTCTGCAACACTCTTTCTATTCTCTTTAAGCTTTGTATGAGCTGGGCAGCATAAGCGGCCGGAGTCAGGCTGAGTAAAATATCGAGGAGCTCGCGAGTTAGCTCAAGGGCTGCTTAGGCACCCTTGTAGCCATCTTGCTATTTCACTAGACAAGACAGGCTTCATAGTGGTATTGTTTATAATAACTAAGGCTAAGGAGAAGAGGGGATTATGAGGGTACACAAGTCCGTTTATGCCATCGCTATTTCAGCGTTTGTTATTACAAGCGCTCCGATTTTGCAAGCACAATCACCAGCGGCTCCCGAAATAACAGGATTGTGGAATACTGGAGTTGATGAAAACGGCGCAAAGCTGGCAGCGGGAGAAAACGATCCTCACTGGACGCTCACGAGTGTCGATAATCCCGAATCCGGGGCGCCTCATTGTCAAACAATGACAATGCCGGCTCAGGCATACGTTACGGGATCGAATGTGTGGAATGGCGGCTCTGCGTATGTTTGGCCGTATAGCCCAACAAACGCGAATTGGATTGGCGCCAGAGAAAATGCACTTCACATGAGTAGTATTGCGTGCCCTGACCCAAGCGATACTTCGGGCGGAACCGGCATAGAAGCTAACCAGAATCCAGATGAAAAAACTTGGCCTGTCTGGAACTACAAAATGACAGATTTCAACATCCCTCCTCAGATAGATCTTTCTACGGTTGCGTTAACCATCACTGGTTTAGTTGATAATTACGCAGACGTATATGTCAATGGCTCGAAGATTATGAATTTGTCGACCACCGACACGAGCTACCAATCAGCCTCACCAACCACCTCAGCGGTCTCTGGCTCGATTTTCCGCCATGGAACCAATAGTCTTACGGTACAAGTAAAATCCGGGTACTCAAATCAAGGATTTGTGCTTTCACTTATAGAACCAGCTTTCAAGATATTGCCCGTACTCTCCATCACGAAAACTGCATCAGATTCACATATGACAGTTGGCGATGAAGGCAGCTTTGACCTGGAAATTAAGAATATCGCTGGCAGCGATGGGAGCGACACAAGCGGAACAATTACTATTACCGATACAATCCCGAGCGAGTTTACTATCGGCGAGGTGCCATCGGGATGTTCAGCCGTTGGGCAGGCTATTACCTGCGTTTCCACCACTTCATTAAAAGCGGACGGATCTAATAGCTGGACTGTTTCGATCCCCGTGAAGCCGAACAAAGTAGTGGCGAGTATTACAAATACAGCGTACGTGCAAGGCGGTAACTCCTCTAACTGTACGACTGCAACAGATTGCAGCGCAACGGCAACGGTAGAGCTCCTGCCAGGCACCCCTAATACCGGAAGGAACATGCTTGTCCGCAACCCAATCGTAATCATTGCCGTAGGCGTATCTATGGCATTCGCAGCCTATATATTACTCGCGAGAAATAGCTCGCTTGACTCAATCAGACGGCGAATTGCAAGCATCGGTCGCCAATGAGCTACCGACCTTGAGGCGCAGAGACGTTTAATGAAACTAAGCCGTCTGAAGGCAGTACGATGGGATGAAGCTTATAATGACAGGTAGAACGATACCTAAATCCACGCTGATTCATGGATAAGTATGGGCATAAAACCATACTTATCTGTCAATAATAGATGAAAAAACTAGCTAATATGCGTTATTTGGGCATTAACCCGACTATTTGGAAATTAGCCCCAAAAAGTTGACAAGCTGCTTGTATTGCATGCTATACTAAAAAAGGTTGTAAAAATATCAAAAAAATGGAAACAAAAAAAATAGATTTATCGTGGTATAGTGCCCCTGTAAATCATCCTTTACAGAAGGCTTCCTTGGACGGTTTTTTATCATCAAAGCCGACCCAATATGTGTCGTATACACCTGTCCGGCGGGAAGCGCGCCAAGACACGGGTATGCAACCGTCACAAAAGAATTGCAAGCCGAAACCAATCAGTAACGACAGCTATATTTTTTCACAAAAACGCCAAATTGAAGCGCGTCCGGGGCCAGCGGAGCGTAGAGACGGCTGGACTGAACGTGCAGTAGTCCGTGAAGACAGCCCAGTCAGGACGGTTCATAAGCAATCATTTTGGGTAGTACGATACGCAGTCGTAGCGGCGATACTAATAATTACGACTGTACTCGCAATAGACACGTTGGAAACCAATCACCAAGTGCGCGCCGAGGTAACGAAGGTCCCGGACTCAAGCTACCCGCAGGAAAACACCTCCCCTGCGGCAGTTACCCAAAGTTCCACCGACACACCATCAGAGACACCCGTAAAACCAGATGTAAAGCGTAACTACTTCGTCGCGCCAGGTCTACCGAAGTTGCTGAGTATCGAAAAAATTGGACTCGAGGCACGAGTATTGCAAATGGGGGTGCTAGCGAATGGTGAACTGGCAACTCCCGCAAACACAAGCGATACCGGCTGGTACACTGGTAGTGTCAAGCCCGGCGAAATGGGGGCGGTTCTCATAGATGGCCATTACAGCGGACGTGCCTCTGGCGGTGTATTCCATAATCTTCATAAACTGCAAGCTGGTGACCGCATTACTCTTGCAGTCGGCGGCGAAAAACAATACGTTTACGAAGTGAGGAAGACCCAGCAAGTTCCAGCCGATCAGGTGGATATGAAAGCCCTCCTCTCGCCATACACTGGGGCTGAAAGAGGAATGAATCTGATAACCTGCGGTGGGAAGTACAACAGAGAGTCAAAGACCTTCGTTGACCGTACCATTGTATATGCAGTTCAGATGTAGCGTATGGGTTCTAAAGGTGCAGTAGAGCGGCCAATTTAGTTGAATGCAACTTTTTATTCGATAGTACTCAAACGACATTACTTATTGCCACTTAACAGATAGAAAACGAACTAGAAGCCTCCACGAAATTTCCTATAGCTCGAAATTCACACAGAAAACAATCTGATTGCGCAATCTCTACAGCAGCACGGCTATAGACGCATACCCTGCAGCTTTACTGGGATTACTCTGGGAGTTTGGGGAGGGAGGGTTCGACGCGCATGACAGGGATGCAGACGTTGCGGCCCTTCCAGTTTACCTCGCCAAACTCATACCGCCACATAGACAGATGCAGCATGAATATATCGAACAAGAAAGCGACTGGGGCAACCAAAAACGCCATCCAGGCGCTTTGCAGTCGGGTCTGAACGGCTATCAAGTAGTACATAACCTCGACCGTCAGGATGCAGGCAAACCATATCGCAAAGAATGCCGCGCCGTGCGGCAGTGCCAGGCTCAGTACCAGCCCGACAAAGGGCGAGACGAAGAACGTCAGCTCAAACAAACTGGCTGCAGCTACCAGCTCAAGCCGCCGGTGCAGCTGCGGATAGCGCAGACGAACCGTGGTCTCGAACTGTTCGGCAACGGTTTTCAGCGAATGAACCTGAAGGTCACCGTGGCTTCGTATGAAGGTGTAGGAATCGCTCACCACGGCCTTGCGAGCAAAGTGAGCCTCGGGGGACGTACTCTGTGATACTGCCGCAAAACCGCCGTAGCTCTCAAGCGATGTCTTGCGGATAAGCCAGCAGCTACTCAGCACGGGCGGACGCTTAAACATCCGCCGCGGCAGGCAAAGTTCCCAGTAGTAGCGCATACTTTGCAGCAAAGACAGCGTGGGGGAGCCGCTTGGCCGGGTCGGTAGAACGCTCAGCATTTCCTTCTTGCGAGCCAGCAGCGTTTCGACGAGCGCTCGGATGGTTCGCGGTTCAAATGTGGTATCGACCCCGCAGAAAAGCAGCACATCGCCCGAGGCTTCTCCGGCCAGCTGGTCGTAAGCAAAGTTTTTAGCAATCCAACTGTCTGGCGCTACTTTGCCCTGCACAAAACGCACGCCGTCATGGGCGTAGCCGCGGATGATTTCCGGCGTGCGGCGGTTCAGCGAACAGTCATCGAGAACTAGTATCTCTAGCTTCGGGTAATCATTGGCGACCAGGCTGGATAGGCACGTTTCGAGTGCCTCTGTTTCGTCTCGCGCTGGTATGAGGATGCTCACAGACGGCAGTTCTCTATCTGTATAGTGCTGGTCAAGTTGTTTCGGTTTGGCGTTTTCCCAGGTTTGAGTGCTAGATCGCAGCAGCACCAACACGACAAACAACTGCACGCCGCCGAGTATACCCAGCAGGTTTGTCAGGGACTGAGCGTGCAGAAGCCAGCTGCTAGCGGCTAACACCACTTGCGCGGCGACCAGCCAGCCGTGCGCCCGAATGGTAACATCGCGCAAACGATTCACGTGCAACCGGTGACGTCCAAAGCGAGCCACATTCACCAGCCGGTACGGTAAAAGCAGCATGGGCACCAACCACACTGTACCGACCTGGAACAAAAGCACGGTGTCTACAGCGACAACCGCACCGGCCACAGCGGCTGCAACCAGCCACCGCGCCCAGCGGCTGCCAGACAACGGCTTAACGGCTAGGCTATACAGCACAGCCTCAGCTCCAGCAGCTGCGGCCCACATAACCAACCAAATATTCATAACTCTACTATAACAGCTTGACTGTAACGCGTGAATAGCGTAACCTTGACAGTAGACGCCTACAACACTGTAGGCTTTTTAATTAGCGCTTCTCAGCGCCGAAAGTGAGTAAGACAGGTGGCAAAGAAACTAAAGCAGCAATCAGCTAGCGAAGAACAAACTCTTATGCAAGTTTTTTGGAGTGGTTTTTTCTGGCCACTCAAAGCAATCTGGCGAGCACTCTCGTGGTTGTCCCACCAGTTTCCCCTGCGGCACATTGGCCATGCGTTGAGATGGTTTTTTCTGTTACCGCCGCTCCGGTTTTTGGGCCGTGTCATCGGGCTCAAATACATCCGAGACAGCTGGCACGAACTACGCGGCGTCACCTGGCCGTCATTCCGCGACAGCCGCCGCCTGACAGGCGCCGTCATAATCTTTTCCATCCTATTCGGCCTGTTCATCGCGGTAGTAGATTATGGTCTCGATAAAGTCTTTAGACAGATTCTCATTAAATAAGGAGTTTTTATGAGCACAGCCAAACGATACGATACAAGCAAGCAGTGGTACGCCATCCACACGTATAGCGGCTACGAAGAAAAGGTCGCCGAAAGCATCCGCCAGCGCGCCGAAAGCCTCGACATGAAAGATAAAATCTTCGAGGCGCTCGTCCCCAAAGAAAAGCAGATCGAGATCAAAAACGGCAAACGAAAGATAGTCGAAAAACGCATCTTCCAGGGCTACGTGCTGGTACAGATGAAACTGAGCGAAGACGCCTGGTACATTGTGCGCAACACGCCGTCCGTGACCGGTTTCGTCGGCAGTGGCACCGAACCAACCCCGCTCGACCAAGACGAGATAGAGAAAATCCAGAAGCGCATGGGTCTGGAGCAGCCAAAGCACAAGATAGATTACGCCATTGGCGAAGTGGTAAACATCATCGACGGACCTTTCAAAGGCTTCGATGGCACCGTCAGCGAGCTAGACGCCCAGAAGGGCAAGCTGAAGGTCCTCGTCAACATGTTTGGCCGCGAAACTCCTGTAGAACTCGACGGCCTCCAAGTCAAAAGAGTCTAAATTTTCAATTCACAATTTGCAATTTTCAGAAAATTTTCAGGTAGCAGATAGCAGACATGAGCCAGCGATATTACGACCTCGAAGAGCGGTTTACAAGCTTTGGCGTGAACACAGTGGCACATTTTCGCACGTACAAAGAACCCGTTTTGCAGAAGCCCATTGAACAGGTTGTCAAATCATCCACCAGTATTGGCGCAAACTATGTCGAAGCAAACAACGCATCCTCTAAGGCCGACTTTCGCAACAAGATTTTTATAGCCAAGAAAGAAGCGTCCGAGACTCGCTACTGGTTCAACTTCTTCCGACGCTCAGGTGACGACTCCGATACGCTTCGTAACCTGCAGGACGAAATCCAACAAATCATACTGATACTTCAGAAGATAATCAACACGCTAAAAAACGGCCGCAGCGACACCTCTGAAAATTGATTTCTGAAAATTTTCTGAGAATTGCAAATTGTGAATTGTAAATTGCATTCTAATCTGTTAGAATGCTTCTGTTACGCACTACTTAAAGGTAGGAGAACGCCGCGGATAGCTTCAAAAGCCGCAAACTAAGCGTTCGAAAGGAGAAATACTATGGCCAAAGTAGTTAAGGCCAATCTAAAAATGAAAATTAAAGGCGGACAGGCATCTGCCGCGCCGCCCGTGGGTTCTACCCTCGGTCAGTACGGCGTGAACATGATGGACTTCATACAGCCCTTCAATGACGCCACCAAAGACATGCAGGGCAAAACCGTCACTGCACACATCACCATTTATGATGACCGCACCATGAGCTTCCGTGTCGTCGCCGAGCCCACAGATGACCGTATACGTGCGGCCTTGGGCATACAAAAAGGCAGCGGCCGCCCAAACAGCGAAAAGATCGCTAAGAAGCTCAGCCAGGCCGACCTACGCAAGATAGCCGAAGAAAAAGCTCACGATATGAACACCGACGATGTCGAAGCCGTCATGAAAATGGTAGCCGGCACCGCTCGCAGCATGGGCGTCGAGGTGGAGAGCTAACTATGACGGTACCTGCAGGCTGGGAGGATCGTGGACATGTTGACACTGATCCTGCAGCAGCGAGAGGTTACGCTCTAGCTAACATAGCCAGTATATCGCCGGCTGCCGTGAGTGCAGTTTTTGGGGAATATGGCGTAGCCCGTCCTAGCCAGCCCAAAGATTCTGACTCTTGTCCCCTTACAACGGAACAACTCAAAGCGGCTCTGACGGCTGATGTCAGACAACCTCTTGGTTATGTAGGATCGCCTTTCGTTGGAGTCCGTATTGACCACGGGTTACTACAGGCCAAGTTGGACAGAATAGCAGGACGAACTGGAAATTATTAAAGTTATCAAATAATTGTGGGACCCTCCTTCGCGAAGGCTACGGAGGGGCTAGTACCACTTAAAGGAGATAAGAAAGTATGGCAAAGAAAAAAGATGAGCTGCTCGCAGAGGCGGCAGCGCTAAACCTAGAAATGAGTGCCAAAAACACGGTCGCAGAGCTGAGTGAAGCCCTGGCCGAGGCAAATGAAGTTGAAACTCCAGAGGAAAAAGCCGCAAATGAGGTGAAACTGGCCAAAGCCGGCAAACGCAGCGCCAAAGGACTTTCCGAAGCCGAAGCAAAGGCGGAGAAGATTGAGCACCAGAAGCACCGCGACGAGGAAGCAGCAGAGGCCGAGGCGAAGCCAAAGGCTCCGGTCAAACCAACTCGCAGCCGCCTAGAGCGCCGCAGCAAAGGCTACCGCAAGTCAGCCGAACTTATCGAAAAAGGCAAGGTGTATGGCCTGGCCGAAGCGCTAGAGCTGGCTACCAAAACCAGCAGCGTGAAGTTTGACGCCAGCGTCGAGCTGCATGTAAACCTTGGTGTCGATCCGCGTCAAGCCGATCAAAACATCCGCGCTAACCTCGTCCTGCCGCAGGGCACCGGCAAAACCGTCCGGGTAGCTGTGTTTTCAGACGACAAAGTCACCGGCGCAGACCTCGCCGGCCTAGAGGAAATCACCAAGCAGCTCGAAAAGGGCGAAATAAGTTTCGATACACTCATCTCGACCCCAGCCAACATGCCCAAGCTAGGTAAGTACGCTCGCCTGCTCGGGCCACGCGGCCTTATGCCGAACCCCAAAAGCGGCACGGTCACCACAGATGTCAACAAAGCCGTTGCCGAAGCCAAGGCCGGCCGTGTAGAATACCGCGTCGATAGCACCGGCATAGTCCACCTGGCAGTCGGCAAAGTCAGCTTCGGCGGCGTCAAGCTGCTCGAAAACGCTACCGCCGTTATGGCTAGCATAAAGGGCGCCAAGCCACAGAGCGTGAAGGGCAACTACATCAAAGCCGTCCACGTCACCACCACCATGGGCCCCTCCATCCCCGTCAACCCCAACGAATAAGATATGGCGGTTATTTCCGATAAAATACTGACCCTCACTTCCGTGGCCTCTTTTCCATACGGTATCATTAGTGGAGGGGCTGGTATCCACGCCGGTTTTGAACATGGGTTTGCCTCATCGGAGTCCCTGGGAAAAATTGCCGTAGCTCTTGGGTTTCTCGCCCTTGGGGTGCTGGGTAAGCAGGTATTACAACGTTCATCATTAGACTCACTACCGCCAACAGTCGAATCAAATCAATAACATCAAAGCTAGACCAATACCAGTACCTAGTAGCATCCAACTCATCTAATACTACGCTTGCTTCTTGGAGCCGAAGGCGAGGTCACCGGCGTCACCGAGACCGGGGACGATGTATTTCTGCGCGTTGAGCACTGGGTCGATGGCGGCGCACCAGATGGCAGCATCTTTGAAGCCGCGGTCCTGTAGTCCTGCCCGCACCGCTTTCACGCCGTCTTCACTGGCTATCGCTACTACCACCTGAATATTCGCCGGCTGCCCGCCTTCCTCGATGAATTTGTCGATGCCGTCCAGCAGGGAAGCGCCCGTAGCCAGCATGGGGTCGGCCACTATGAGCGTGCGACCGGAAATGTCTGGGCATGTGCAGTAATCCGCCTGGATGGTGAAGCCGCCCGTAGCATCATGCTTGCGGTACGCCGCCAGAAAAGCGCTGTCCGCCAGCGGAAAGACTTGCATGACGCCGTTCCACAGGGGCAGGCCAGCCCGAAGAATCGTCGCAACCACCGGCTGAGACGCGAGCCGGAAGCCATGCGTTTCCTGCAGCGGCGTCTCTATGGCAATCTTGTCGTAGTCCAGCGTCTTACTAAGTTCGTTTGCCAGCAAAAACCCAACCCGCTCCATGGTGCGACGGAACCGTTCGCGCTCGCCGTGGACCTCCACATCACGCAAATCCGTCACACACTCCAGTATGCTGCCGCCCATATCACCTATGTTATGCACTTGTACCATTAGCACCTCCGTTTTCTTACACGACTTTCGCACCGGCCAGCACATCCGACTAGCAGAGCTAGCCGCACCGCTGGCTTCTCTCAAGCTCCTGCACATTTTTCTTCTCCAGTACTCTTTCACCGTACCTTAGCACGGTTCCTTCCGTGCTTCGAAGAGAAAATGCACATGAGCTTGAGAGTACGGAACTCGTGATTCATTGTACGCACCCGGGCTGTCGAAGTCGAGCCCACCCACGCACCATCCGGCCACCCAAACCACCAGTACTGCCATGCTGAGCTCGTTTCAGCATCCATACATCTTCTCAAAGCTAGCAGTACCGCATAGAATCCATAACAACTTCACGATGACGAGGGTGCCTAGACTGTAAACCAACACCCCTCGACCTCCCCGCAAACAAAACCAAGAGCACCCCGCATTCCAATACCCTAGACGTACGTACGAGTTATTGGAATGTGTGGATGGTCGGATAGGGGAGTACGGTTGAGATGAGGTGAGGCTAGGCGGGGCTGCGGGTTTGTATTACTATAGAAGCACATGGGAATAGCAAAAATGACTGCCGAGGAGCCTGTCTCGACCGAACGCGGCGTGTTGGGTTATGGCTCAAACCCGGAGGCTCGGTTTATCCGTGACCACGAAAAATTACGCCAGTACGTCGAGGCGCTCAAGACGCTCGGCATGAAGCTTGTCCTCACCAGCGGCACATTCGACCTCATACATGTCGGCCACGCCCGCTACATGGAGCGAGCCAAGTCGTTTGGCGATGTCCTGATAGTCGGCGTCGATTCCGACGCCAAAGTGAAGCTACGCAAAGGCCCCACCCGGCCAATCGTACCCGAGCAAGAGCGCGTGCAGATGCTCGCCTTTCTCCGCTCGGTCGACCTCATAACCCTCAAGCAACCAGACGACCCCAAATGGGGGCTCATCAAGCTAGTCCAGCCCGACACACTCATCGTCACCGCCGAAACCTACACCGACGCAGAGCTCAAAAAGCTCGAGAAACTGTGTGGTAAGGTCGTGGTTCTGGCGCCACAAGCCACCACATCCACCTCAGCCCAGATCCGCCGCATGCAGATCAGCTGGAGCGCCAACATCGTTGACCCCCTCACCGAAGTGCTGGCACTGCCAGGGCTTCCAGCAAAGGCGGCGGCGATCATCCGAAAAATCCTGGCCGGAACGAAGGGCCGAAAGTAGCAATGACCAAACGGCATATCGTATGCTACGTGCCAGTCATCCACCAGGGCTATATCGACTTTTTTGCACAGTACCCCGAAGCAGACATATACCTTCTGGGCACACCCGTGCTAGCCAGCCGGTTTGATTACCTGTGCAAAGACATCCGTGCCCTGCAGCCGGCAAACGTTGCGGCGCTACTGAAAGGAATGGGGCGAAGCGCGACAGAGGTCACAGATGCTTCCCAGGTGAAACAAGTGCTGCAGACAGAGTCTGCCATCATGCCTGACGACGATATTTCGCACGCGCTGGCAGAAGAGTTTGGCGCCAGGCGTGTCGTATTTGAGCCAGTTTTCCTGCGCTGGGATCGTAAGGCCACGGACACGAATCAGGAAGTCCGCCCAGACAGAACGGTGAGTCTGACAGCCGCCGATGATCCACTCATAAGCGCCCTGTACAGCGAAGCCGGCAAAAGCACCAACTGGTGGCGCAACGTCGGTGCGGCCGTGGTAGAGAACGGGCAGGTCATATCGCTCGCGCACAACGGCTCGGTACCGACAGAGTATTCCTCGGTGCTCGACGGCGACCCGCGGATCTTAGCCCAGCGCGGCGCGGCCATAGACACGAGCATAGACATCCACGCCGAATCACGGCTCATAGGCGAGGCCGCCGCCCAGGGCATAAAACTATCTGGCAAAGCCATGTACGTCACGACTTTTCCATGCCCAACCTGCGCCAAACTCATCGCTGCCAGCGGCATACGCCAGTGCTACTTCGTAGAGGGCTACGCCAGCCTCGACGGCCAATCAATCTTACGGGCCAACAACGTCGAAATCATCAAAATCGAAACCAGCCCACCAGAAATATCCCGCCAGAAAAGTAAACCATATCCCAAACAATAGAGATAGATACTGTGCTTGTCATCTTGAGCGGATCCGCTGTACAGCCGAAGAGTCGAAAGATCCCGTTCGCCATGTCTTCTAGCTACAGGACCCCCGGAGCCTGTGTCCTGAACGAAGCGAGCGAGGCGACAGCCGAGCCTACCTGCCGGTAGGCAGGCTTTAGGGAGAGGAGGAGAGCGTGTTTCGGATTTATTCCGAAACCGCGATGAGGGACAAAATGTCCCTCCTGAATGCTAACTGATCTTGAACTTGACCTTGGCGTCGGCCGGTTTGTCTTTGGCTGGGACGATGATGTGCGCGTGCAAATGGTTTACCGAGGCGCCGTTGTGACGGACGTCGCCAAACCGCATAGCTAGTCCGCCAAAGTCAATCTTGAACTCTTTGATAGCCCAGCGCACATGATCAAATAACTCTTCTCCCGCACCTTCTGGCAGGTCTTCGATAGATTCAACGTGCAGCCGTGCAATGGCCAGTAGATGCACCCGCGTGTATTCGTACGGCCACTGATTTGCAGTAATTGTCCAGTACTTACCCTGTCGCATAGTAGGTGTTTTGTGATACGTTGGTAAATGCTCCTCGTCAAATGGGCACACTCCAGCATCGGCGCTTGCTTGCATAACCTCACGTTGATCATCGTGACGGGCATTGTCCATATTCAGATACTGATTCATTAGACCGCGGTGCCCCCCATGCGGATGGGCGCGTGCGCCTTGTACTCCTCGATGGAGAAGTGTTCTGTTCGGAAATCTTCCAGCCGCTTCACACTCGGGTCGACCTTCAGCAGCGGGAAGGGGTAGGCCGGTCGAGCCAGCAGTTCCTCAACCATATCGGTGTGTTGGTTATACATGTGGGCATTAGAGATGATGTGCACCAGCTTGCGCGGCTTGTAGCCCGTCACCTGCGCCACCATAATGAGCAGCAGGGCGTAGTGGACCATATTGAACGGCACGCCTATCGGCACATCGCCACTACGCTGGAAGTGAACAAGCGACATTTCTCCCTTTGCGACGTCTATGTTGTAGTGCTGTAGCCCGTGACACGGCACCACCAGCACCTTCTGCTGCCGTCCGGGAGCGCGGGAAATGTACTGCGGTATGAACGGGGTAATGATGTGGGTGCGCAGTTCGGGACGAGCTTTGATCTGCTCCACCATGACCTTGTACTGGTCGAATCCGCCTTCTTCAAGCGTAGGAAAGTCGTGGAAGGCTGCGCCGTACGAGCCGGGGCCTAAATCGCCCAGTTCGAGCCCGCGTTTTTTGGCCTTTGCCTCGTCTGATGTCCACGGCTTCCAGAACTTACAGCCGTACTGCTCCAGCTCTTCCTGAGTGCGAGCGCCGTTGATAAAGCCGAGTATTTCGCCGACCGACTGCTTCACCATGCCCGCTAGCGGCCGATGGGTTTCATCCGACTGGTACGCAGCGATAGCTTCCGGGGTCGATACCTTGGTCAAATCACGCTCCGTTATGAGCGGAAAGCCGTTTGTGAGGTCATACTCCAGAATGGCGCCCAGCACTTCTGTTGAGCCCTCGTCCATGCCGGAAACTGCCGCGTTGCCTGTGTCGCGAATGCGCCGCAAGAGACCTTTGTACTGTTCATCCGGCTGACGACCCTTTTTATACGCCACCGGCGCTATGTGACTCGAAATATCTGACATCCTATCCTCCACTTACCTGTACCAGTATATCATCCGTGCGCTTCAGCTATACTCGTTCGTACACGACGAAATCGTAGTCATACTGATTTTTTTCGTCCGCAGTGTGAGGTTCGCGCGAGATTTCACGCCAAATGGTTGGGTCGATAGCAGGGAAGTGCGCGTCGCCGGCTATGTGCGCGTGTACTTCTGTCACATACAACCTATCCGCCAAATCAAGCGTGGCAGCATACACCTGCGCCCCGCCTATGACATACACATCTTCGTCAAGGGTTTGTATATTCGAGACGCCGTGAATCACCTCGACACCTTCGCGGGCAAAGGATGTGTCCCGCGTCAAGACCACATTTCGCCGGTTGGGCAGAGGCCTCCCCAGCCGAGCAGCAATGGACTCAAACGTCGTCCGCCCCATAACCACAGTGTGTCCAGAGGTAATTTCCTTAAAGTGCTTTAGGTCAGCAGGGAGGTACCACGGCAAATCATTCCGCGAGCCTATCACACCGCCTTCAGCCATCGCCACCACCATCGCTATCATACCCATCAGTATACCAGCTCACCGTTTTGCATACTGCTCATTCTGACCCACATGCACTTTTTGATGTCATCTTGAGCGAAGTCGAAAGATCCCGTCCGTGTTAGTATCTGACGAGATTCCTCCACGGAGCCTGCCCTGAGCGAAGCCGAATGGGGTCAGAATAACAATGTGATAATAGTGCCTGTGGGTCAGCGGCTCGTTCTATTCTCACTTTTCTAACGGCCGTTAGAAAAGTGAGAATGTTTAGGGGCATTTTTGGCAAAAAATGGATGTGGAATGTGATTGAAGCGTTGTATAATGAACGGTGAATTATGGGACGTGGCAAATATATTGTTTTGGAAGGGGCGCAGGGGGTTGGCAAGACAACCATCGCCGACATGCTGCTGCACGAGCTAGAGCGGCTCGGTCTGCCAGCACGCAAAATGCACGAGCCAGATGGCCAGGCCGATGCCACAACGCGCGAAATCCGCAGGCTCACTCAGGACCCGGCGTACCCCATGAACACACGCACAGAAGTCCTCCTGTACAATGCCGCCCGCAGCCAGTCGCTAGAAGCAGTGCGCGCAGCCCGTGAAGCCGGTGAAGTCGTCATCGTAGATCGAAGCTACCTAACAACCCTAGCCGTTCAGTTTTATGGCAGGGGCGACATACGTGATTACCAGCGGCTCAACGATATCATTAGTTTTGCCGTTGGCGATATGTGGCCCGACCTCACCATTGTGCTCGATGCGCCGGTAGACATGCTGCAGCAACGGGTGCAAAAACGAGGTGAAAAGGAGCGTTTCGATAGCCTAGACGCTGCCACACTGGAGCGCATCCGCGCTGGCTACCTCTGGGAGGCAAACCAGCGGTCCATGCCGGTCGTGTACGCAACTGGCCGAGCAGATGAAACGTTCCAGGATGTCTGGCGGCACGTGGCGCGCCTGCTGGAGCTGGAAGGAGAGGCGGCGAGCGAACCGGTGGCCGTCAGCGAACTGCTGGCCAAAAGTCCGGCGGCCAAGATACTACAGGCAAAGCAAGCCGGTTCGGCCACTGAACCCCGCACCACCTACTTCACGCCGCCCACACTGCCAGATGACCTCCAGTGCGACTACTGCGATGACATAGAACGCATGCTGAGCGCCCGCCGAAAACTGGCCAAGGAGCTTGCTCTGCACCTGCAAAAAGAACAGCCCAAGACCGTTGCTGACGCAGACGCGTACAAGCACGCTCTCCAGCTGCTGCGCCCGCTACTGCCTGTAGCCTGCGCTCCCGAAAGCCTCCGCGCGGCACTCGACAAAACCGAAGTGGTGAACCTGCCAGACACGGCAGTAAAGACGCTGCCAAACGGTTTCAGTAGCGATACAACTCCCGTGCGTCTCGTCTCGGCAACCCCGCGCAACGAGCTCGATTTGCTGCCCGCCATGCTCTACGAAACACTCGACCTTCCCATGAATGAAGTGAAGGCCACGGTGGAGAAATGGTCATATGAGGTGAAATCGCAGCTTTTCCAGGCGTATCTACAGAAGTTTCCCGAAGGCAAGGCGCTGCAGTCAGCCCAGTACGAATTTGACTTCCTGACAGAGCTTTCCGCAGTCACCGACCTGCCCGAAGACTTGCTCGCTTGCGTCCGTTTACAGGTGCTGACCCCACGCTACGGCTACGACATGCCCCCTGAGGTCGAGGCAGCGGACCTCACCGACGCCTACGACGCCGTCTTCGACCAAAGCCTCGCACTCCAAAGCACCCTCCAAGCCCGCGGCTTCACCGCCGAATCTGGGTACGCCACCCTCCTCGGCCACAAACAACGGTGGTCATTGAATGTCTCTTTACGTGGGTTATCAGTCAGGATTGACAGTGTGGCAAACATTCCTACAATGGTGTCTGAAATCGTTACAGAGGTGCACCCACTCCTGCCCGGCTTTAACAAAAAGGTTGACTCCAATCAATAATCAAAGTACCATAGCGTTTATGCAATCAGCTATGCGAAGCGTGCTCATTATTCTCGGCCTTAACGGGCTGTGCTTCAGCATGGTTGAAGCCTCGAGAACATAAACTCGTCAGCACAGTCCGAAACCCAAATGGCTTCAACCGAAGCCATTTTTCGTAATCAAAGAAAGGAAATAACATGGAAATTTTAACCCCTGATAATGATACTGGTGGAAGAAAAGATCGTAGCACAGACTACCCGGGTGCGGTATTGGCAGCCAAGGAAGCAAGAGAACGTCGTCCAGATGCGGTAGATGCGGCATCTGGTCCGTTAGGCGGTATGACAACTACTGGTGTTATGCCAGCTGATCAAGTAGTGGAGCGGAATAATGGTCAAAGCGATGGGTGAGAATCTAACTTCTAAGCTTCTGGGTTGGTATCCTGATCTGTTTGAACCAGCAACAATGCATGCCGAGGATTATGTTGGCTATCCCGATGTGCAGAGTTCGATACTGTTTGAGCGCGATTTGTGTGAGAGAATAGGCAATTTTCCTGTGCAATATATGTTTGTAGTAATCGAAACGCCTAACGATGGGGGTGTCGCTAGCCATATAGAGGAGCTGGCAGCATGAGTCAGAGTTATGGGCCGTATAGTCCGTTTCGGGTGGCTGGGAGGTTTGTGTACACCTCTGGGCAGATTGGGGCGGTGAAGGGGAAGGCGGAGCCGGACATCAAGGCTCAGGTGAGGCAGGCGCTTGAGAATCTTGAATACGTCCTTGCAGAAGCAGGTGCAAGTCTGGCTGACGTCATCAAAACAACCGTATTTTTGACCGATATGAAGGACTATGCCTCGATGAACGAAGTGTACGCCGAGGTGTTTGAAGCGGCTGGCTGCGCGCCGGCGCGAACGTGTGTGGCTGTGGCGGAACTGCCGCGAGTGGCCGATCACAAGCTCCTCGTCGAGGTGGAAGCCGTGGCACTCACCAGGGAGTCACCGTGAGCCCAATGACCATTAATGACATCGTACGGGAAGTACTGACCTCGCGTGTCTACGATGTGGCGCACAAAACACCTCTGGAAAACGCCCGAAAACTCACCAGGAAACTTGGCGTCAATGTATACCTCAAGCGCGAGGATTTGCAGCCCGTGCATAGCTTCAAACTGCGTGGGGCTTACAATAAAATGTGTCGCCTGACTGGGGCAGAAAAGAAGCGCGGTGTCATCGCTGCCAGTGCGGGCAACCACGCCCAGGGTGTGGCGCTCGCGGCTCAAAAACTTGGTATATCGGCACTCATAGTTATGCCGCGCACCACGCCTAGCATAAAAATTGATGCGGTGAAATCGTACGGGGCGGAAGTGGTGCTGGCGGGCGATAATTACAGCGAAGCGGCCGAAGAATGCAGTCGCCTCGCGGAGCAAACCAAGCGAACATTTATCCATCCATTTGACGACCCGCTCGTCATCGCCGGCCAGGGGACGATCGGCCAGGAAATCATCGAACAGCTGCCCGATGTCACGCACATCTTTGTGCCGGTGGGCGGTGGTGGGCTGATAGCCGGGGTTGCCCACTACGTCAAAGCCGTGCGGCCGGATGTGCAGATCGTAGGCGTCGAGCCGGTCGATAGCGCCGCCATGACAAAAAGTCTCGCCCGCGGCGAACGCGTAGTCCTGAAGCACGTCGGCATCTTCGCTGACGGCGTCGCGGTAAAGCAGGTCGGCCGGCACACGTTTGCGGCAGCCGAGCGGCTGGTCGATAACTGCGTAACCGTCACGACCGACCAGATCTGCTCGGCCATCAAAGACACCTTCGAGGCAACCCGCAGCATCGTGGAGCCATCGGGCGCACTGGGGCTAGCTGGATTACTGGCGTACGACCTGCCAAAGAACTCGCATGCGGTGGCCATTTGCTCGGGCGCCAATGTCAGTTTTGAGCGCCTGCAGCAGATTGCCGAACGCACCCTCATCGGTTCCGGCAAAGAAGCGCTTGTCAGCGTCGAGCTCCCCGAGCGCCCCGGTGCGTTTCTACAGTTCTGTGACAATGTGGTAGGCAAACGCAGTATCACCGAATTTTCGTACCGTTTCCGCGACAGATCCAGTGCGCATGTGCTGGCCGGTATATCCGTGAAAGACGCGGACGACAAAGCAGCGCTACTGGCACGTATGGACGCGGCCGGGTTTCGGCACGTAGATCTTTCAGATGACGATATCGCCAAAGAACACGTCCGCCACATGATAGGCGGGCCCGGACCCGGCGACACAGAACAGCTATATCACGTGGAGTTTCCAGAACGCCCAGGGGCACTGGGCGAGTTTCTTCATACCGTCGGGACGGCGTGGAATGTGTCACTCTTTCATTACCGCTCTACCGCCAGTGACGTCGGGAAAGTGCTCATCGGTTTTGAAGCGGCCGACCGCGCCAAATTAGAGCAAAAACTCACCAAAACTGGCTTTACCTTTGCCCGAGTCAACGCAAATCCCGCCCTCAGCATCTTCTGCTAGCTTCAAAATACCCAATGACCAAGCAATTCACAAAAGCCCAAATGACCAAGCGAGCTTCATAATACGACATTCAGACATTCAGTCATTGCTTGGTCATTGGGATTTGGTGCTTGGTCATTATTCTACTGGTAACAAACGTGTGACACCGCGTATACTGGAGCTATCAGCGTCAATGGAGGAAACTAGAGCGATGCACGGATTAGTTATAGACACTTCACACCAAACGTGGGATGAATCCCGCGGCTTTGCCCTGGCAGAGCTCGATAAACCGGTCCTCGATGAAGCTCGTGACCCAGATGACGCCAGCTCGGTCATCGTCCGCATGAAATACGCTGGTGTCTGCGGCAGTGACCGCGGACTCTGGTACCGCAATGCCTTTAAGCAACAATTTTTGGGCGCCCTCGAGCGCGATGGTTTGCAGCAGCGCGTCGTCGGTCATGAGTTCGTCGGCGAAGTCGTGGAGGCCGGGTCGAAAGTCAACTCACTCTACTGGGATCCGGACCCAAAAAACATCGCCAAGATAGAAGTCGGCAGCCTCGTCACAGGTGACAGCCACGTTACTTGCGGCAAATGTTACCAGTGCCGTGTTGGCGAAGCCAATGTCTGTATGAACGAAGCCATCCTGGGCATTACCATCGACGGCATCTTCGCCGAGTACGTCAAACTGCCCGCCAAAAACCTCTGGGCCATAGACAAGAACCGCATTCGACCCGAAGTCGCGGCCATCATGGATCCGTTTGGCAATGCCATCCACGCCCTCAGTAAAGTCGATGTCCGCGGCCAGCGCGTCGCCGTTTTCGGCGCCGGACCCATCGGCCTGTTCAGCATACTCATCGCCCAGAAGTTTGGTGCCGCCAAAGTCATCGCCGTCGATGTCAGCGCTGCCAATCTTGAACTAGCTCGCCAGTGCGGCGCCGACGAAACCATCCTGATTGAACCAAGCGACAAAGCAAACCCATGGGAGCATGACGCCAGCGTTGTCGACCGCATAAAAGAAATCACCTACGGCAAAGGCGTCGATGTCAGTATGGAGATGGCTGGCCCGGCCAGCAGTGTCAATAACGCCATAGATTGCACCCGCCGCGGCGGCCACGTCGTCCTCTTTGGGGTCAAAGACGGTGATCTGACCATCCCGCAGTTCCCACGCCTCATCGTCGCCGGCCTCACGCTGCACTGCATCATTGGCCGAGAAATATTCAACACCTGGCAACTCTCCCAGCGCGTCCTTTCGCAGGCCAGCAATGGCATCCAGGACAAAGTCTGGCACGTTATCCTGAACGGCGGCAATGACACCATCATCAACTTGAGCGAGTTTAAGCCCGACGTGTTTGAGCAAAAAATGAATGAGCACCCCAAACTCATCTTTAACATGGAAGCATAATGAGAACATTTTTCTCCAAAGCACCTGCACTTTCTACCCCATTGTCATCCCGACCGAAGTGGAGGGATCCCGTTAGATTCATCACTGAAGAGATCTTTCGACATCGCTCAAGATGACATCCAGAAAGCGCAGGTACTTTAAAGGTGACACGTCACAGGTAACAGGCTAATCAAGAAAGGAACACCATGTACTCGGCACTAAAACCCATTATCGAAACTGAACTGCAAAGCATCAAAGACCAGTCGCTCTGGAAAGAAGAGCGCGTCATTATGTCGCCGCAGGGCCGCGAGATTACCGTCGATGGCAAAAAGCTGCTGAACTTCTGTGCCAATAACTACCTCGGCTTTTCCGGCACCGATGGCATCCGCGAAGCGTCCGACGCCGCCCTAGCCCGATGGGGCTTTGGCCAGGCCAGTGTGCGCTTCATTTGCGGCACCCAGGGCATCCACAAAGAGCTCGAAGCCGCCACCGCCACGTTTCTACGCATGGATGACGCCATCCTCTACTCGTCTTGCTTCATGGCAAATGTCGGCCTGTTCCAGACCTTCTTCGGGCCGGACGATGCCATCATCAGCGATGAGCTAAACCACGCCAGCATCATCGACGCCGTCCGCCTGACCAAGTCGGAACGCCTCATTTACGCCCACATGGACATGGCCGATCTTGAAGCCAAGCTCGAAAGCGTTAAGGACAAACGGCTCAAAGTTATCGCCACCGACGGCGTCTTTTCCATGGACGGCCACATTGCTCCACTCAAAGACATCTGCGACCTCGCCGACAAATACGGCGCGCTCGTCATGGTAGATGACGCTCATGCCACTGGTGTCCTCGGCGCCACTGGCCGCGGCACGCCGGAGTTTACCGGCACCGAGGGGCGCGTCGATTTCCTGACTGGCACCTACGGCAAGGCGCTGGGAGGCGCTGGCGGCGCCTTTATCGCCAGCCACAAGGAAGTCGTCGACTACCTGCGGCAGCGCTCCCGCACCTACCTGTTTAGCAATGCCATGGAGGTCGGCACCTGCGGAGCATCGCTCTACACTCTCGATTACATCCAGAAACACCCCGAACTCGTCAAAAAGCTCAAAGACAACACCACCTTATTCCGCAGCCTGATGACCGAAGCCGGTTTCAATGTCGCTGGCAGCGAACACCCCATCACACCCATCATGTTTGCCGAGGAAAAGCAGGCAGTCGATACAGCCAAAGCCCTCTTCGATGAAGGCATCTACGTCGTCGGCTTCAGCTTCCCGGTCGTACCGAAGGGCAAAGCCCGCATCCGCGTCCAGATCAGCGCTGCCCACACCGAGGATGACATCCGTCTCCTGGTCGAAAAATTCGTCAAAGTGACTAATAAATAGCCTTCATGTCACCCGCCACCAAACACCTCAACCTTGGAGAATTACTAATGAAACAGGCTTCATTTTATAATCACCACTGTCATCCCGACCAACGTGGGGGAATCCCGTTAGAGGTGCGCCTGACGAGATCCTTCGACTCACTTTGTTCGCTCAGGATGACACAATATGGAGGTAGGCTATGAGTAGAACACTATTTGGCACCGACGGTGTACGCGGCCTAGCCGGCCAGTATCCGCTGGACGATGCCGGAGCCGAGGCTATCGGCCGGGCGGTTGGAGCGCAGTTCGCGCGCGCCGGCGAGCAGATCGTCATAGCCTGCGATACCCGGGAGTCATCTGAGCACCTGGTAGACATGCTCGCCCGAGGACTGCAGGGTGTCGGCGTCAAGGTAGTGTTCATAGGCGTTATTCCTACCCCTGGGTTGGCCTACATCACAGCGCAACACGATGAGTTCGTGGCCGGTGTCATGGTAACTGCCAGCCACAACCCCTATGAGTTCAATGGCGTGAAAGTCTTTAGCGCCGGCGGCAGTAAGCTGCCCGATGACGCCGAAGAACGGCTAAATCACGACATAGAGTCTGGTGTGCCCGACCGCGGTATCGGCTCCTTCGAGCACCAGGACATGATCAAAGAATACGAAGATTTCCTGGTCGCCACCGCAGGGGACCTCAAGCTCGACGTCTATAAAATAGCCGTCGATACCGCGAACGGCGCCGCAAGCGCCCTGGGTCAGCGAGTCTTTGAGCGGCTTGGCGCCGAAGTGGTCAGTGTCGGCAGTGAACCGAACGGTCGGAATATCAATGTCCGCTGTGGCGCAACCGATACGGCAGAACTACAGCGCACCGTACGAGAGGCGCAGTGCGACCTCGGCATCGCCGTGGACGGAGATGCTGACCGCCTCATGATGGTCGATGCGCTTGGACGTGAGTGCAACGGCGACTACCTCCTGTACCTGCTAGCCGTCGCAAACGGCTACGACCACGTCGTTGCGACCGTCATGTCGAACCTTGGTACCGAGCAAGCCATGAACGCCCAAGGCATTAGCATGGAGCGAACCGCCGTTGGCGACCGGTATGTGCTAGAACGGCTGCTAGAAACGGGCGAAAAGCTCGGCGGCGAGCAATCCGGTCACATTATCTTGCCGGAAATCTCCACCACTGGCGACGGCCTACTGGCGGCCGTCCAAGTACTGCGCGCCGTGGCGGTATCTGGCAAAGCCCTCAGCGAGTGGCGAGACGAAGTAACCATGCTGCCGCAGTGCCTCGTCAATTTCCCCGTTGCAGATAAAACCAAGTTACACTCACCAGAGGTAGAAGAGTACGTCCGGGTGAAAACTGCCGAATTGGGTCAGGCTGGCCGCATCCTGGTTCGCCCCAGCGGCACCGAGCCACTGGCCCGCGTCATGGTAGAAGCCCCAGACGCCGAAAACCTCGCCAGAGAGATGGCTCATCACATAAAGGAGCTCGTCTCATGAAACCATTCCCAACGCAGTACGTTGAAGCCACCGACCACGTCAAACCCAGCGGCTTAGATGCGGTGGGTCAAGCCGCCCTCGCAAAACTACATGACGCCGGCTACCAGCTACAACACGGCCTTACCAAAGACTATGCCGATGCAATCCGCGAGCTGGCTACACAGCCGTCCATCTGTATGTACTGCATCAAGGACGGAACCTCTCGTTTTTGCGACCAAGACGCCACCAGCCGCTGGCTGGAAAAGGGCAGAGCGGTGTTTTTGCTCATTGAGTCATCTAGCGGCAACGTGGCTGGCTACGCTTGGGCTGGACCGGAAACTACCCCGCACATACCGGAGGGTAAGGTCACGGTGGCCATGCGTATTAGTGAGGACTATCAGGGGCGAGGGCTAGCCACGCCGTACCTCCAAGCCGTCATTGCAGCGACCAGACACTTCTACGACGCCGACGGCTTCTGGCTGGAAAGCTGGCAAAGCAACGCCGGCGCCGTCCACGTCTACCAAAAAGTCGGCTTCACGCCAGTCACCCAAGAACCAGGCAATCGAGCACTCCCGAGCGGCGACACCATAAGCGATATACGCCTCTATATGAATTTGTTAAATTAGTATTGTATGTAAAATTTGTTCACGACTAGTGTGCCCTCCTTTTCTGAAGGACCATTTGGGCCAGGTAGCCCACTTTATCGCGAAAGGGCAGGCATCGCGAACACCCTATCAAATACAGTAGGTCGCGTATAGACCGTATTGCTCGTTTTGAGCACTGGCGGCAAACACCGAGTAGCGCCATGGACACTCCATTAGAACACTCCCATGCAATTTTGGGCAGGTTAGAGAAGATAGCATGAAAGAATAGACCTACGCCTCCACAGAGAGATTGAATGATTTAGACGAAAGACAGCCAGTATTCTGTGGCTTTCGAAAAAGAATTGTCGAGTGGCAACTGGCTGAACAGACGAAGCGGAAAGTCGCAGCGAGTCAGACAGCAGCTAAGCTGCTTCTTCAATCTCCGGCATATATATTGTGCTACGGGCATGTCTTCCGCGTCTGCTATTATGCCATGGTGAGAAAACTCATTCACAGTACGCCAACTTATCAGAGTATATTTGGCCACATACCGATAGTTTTACTGCTTGCGCTGCTCGTCGTAGAATTTTCTGAGACATCCGCCGGGGTTAAGCTATTACAAACACCTGCTTCTGTGTCAGGACTGATTGTTGCATGTAGCGCACTGTACGTCTTAGGCGTATTGCTGGTGGTATACATCAAAAGACAACCCCTCACTCAGAGAAAAACACAGATAGCTGAACTGGCCAAACGCAACGGCTATGTCTACGAACTCTCGTATAAAAAGAACATTTGCTCAAAAAATTTTGCCGCCATCAAGCAATATGAAACGACCACAAAAAATGTGCTCACTGCAAAAGACTGGACGTACGGGGATGTCTCTTACGGGTTAGCGTACGGGGTGGGCCGCTCCAAATACATTCCAAAAAATTTACACTACTCTGTGGTCAAACTTCCTCTCAGTAAAGAGTATCCCAATGTGCTTTTTGACAGCATGGATGTACACGGGAAGCAGTTTGCGAGAGCTCTTGACCCCATACAGATATGCCACACGGGAACAGAGATGGACACCCACTACACTACCTATTTGCCGGAACAGCACCATGAAAACGCACATAGGCTCATCTCCGCAGACCTACAGCAAGCAGTTCTTGCGACACATCCTGCAGACGTCGAAATACACAACAACACCCTCTATATCTACAGCGCGCGACTCTCGCCAGAAGAAATTCCCAACTTCGTGCAAGTAGCTCTACGAGTCAAAGATACCCTGATCGACAACGCAACCCAGTATAATACCAAGCCTCGTAACGAACAGCAGGCACGCACGGCGAAAACCGACAGCACAGCGTTCGTCCAGCGCAATATTTTCCCCTGGCACATAATAGCAATATCTGCGACGGTACTGTGGGGGGTGTCTCAAACATTTGTAGCGAGCAGCTTCTATCGTGTACTGGTTTTTGCTCTGAGCTGGGGCGCCATAGCTACCCATAGCATGCTCAGGTGGCATAGTAAAGAACAGACTAGAGAAGCTGAGCGCCAGAGACAACTCCACAAAACAAATAATGAGTAGAAGCGGGACAGAGTGTGGTTGCCAATACAAAGGGTATATGCTAGAATCAAATCTGTTACCAAAGACAGTGACTGAGGCATTAGCTTCTTGATTTGTCACCGAGGCGACGAAATCGTATTTATTTCGTTTTGCAGAGCGCTTTTGGTAATACAAAGCGCTTTTCTTATGTAACAGGGTAGCCGATATGGTCGATTCGGAAACCGCGCCATTAAAAAATAATGCTCAATCCCGGGAGAGGGAAAAGAGCAGCCGGACAAAAAGTCACGTCTTTTTGCCCGCGCGATGAGAAAAACCGCCAGGTTTGTCTCATTACCCCAAAGGAGTACGAATGGCACTAAGTAAACAACAAAAAGACGATGTCGTCAGCGAAGTCGCTGACCTGCTCAAGTCTGCCAAGATGACCGTGGTCGCCAAATACCAGGGCACAACCGTGAAGGCGCTCCAGCAGCTCCGCCGCGATGCCCGCGGGAACGGCACCAAGGTGAAGGTGGTCAAAAACCGCCTCGTCATCAAGGCTATGGCCGAACACGACAAGCTAAAAAGTGCGGACGTAAGCGGCCTCAATGGCATGCTGCTGTACGCCTTTAACAGCGAAGACGAGGTCGCGCCCGCCCAGGCGCTCAAAGCGTTTGCCAAAGCAAACCCGACACTCGAGTTCGTTGGAGCTTACAGCGCAGACGGCACGTTCATGGACGCCGCCCAAGTGAAAACACTGGCCGACTTGCCAGGCAAAGACCAGCTCATTGCCGAAGCAGTTGCAATGTTGCTTTCACCGGTGAACGACGTCACAAATGGCCTCTCTGGCAACCTCCATGCGTTGCTCGACGGCCTACGCGACAAAGCCACCGCCTAAGCTACAAATTAACAATTTACATTTTTCAATTTTCAGAAAAAATAGCAAACGTTCAGATTTCAAACAGCCGCATTCCTGCACTGTCTGAAAAAATGATACCTGAAAATTCTCTGTAAATTGAAAATTGCTACCTGAACATTAATTTCTATAAAGGAGAAATTCCAATGGCTGATGTAAAAAAATTAGCAGAAGAGCTCACCAAGCTCACCGTTCTAGAAGTAAACGAACTTAAGACCATCCTCAAGGATGAGTACGGCATTGAGCCGGCTGCTGCAGCTGTCGCTGTGGCTGGTCCTGCTGCTGGCGGCGAAGCTGCCGCTGCTGCCGACGAAAAGGCTGAGTACGATGTCAACCTCAAAGACGCTGGCGCACAAAAAGTTGCCGTCATCAAGGCTGTCAAGGAGCTGACTGGTCTCGGTCTGGGTGAAGCCAAGGCTCTCGTAGACGGCGCACCAAAGGTCGTTCTAGAAAAGGCTAAGAAAGAAGACGCTGAAGCTGCCAAGAAAGCCCTCGAAGAGGCTGGCGCTACTGTCGAATTGGTCTAATTGCCTGTACAGGCAACCGCTAAAAAACCGCCGGAAACGGCGGTTTTTTAGCTGGTGTGACGAATGGCGAATGACGTGAAGTGACGCCATACGCCATTCACCATACTTCATACGTCATACACGCCCTCCAATGGCAACCGACTTATCCACAACCTCAGCCCAAGTGGGCGCCAGGTCTTTGACTTGCCAATCCTAGTATGCTAGGGTTATGGTAAGGTATAGTAAACCTACGGTGGAACAAGTGAAAATGGGAAATAGAAAGAAATAGCGTATGGCTGAAGTAGCAGATAAACAAATCAAAAGACTCCGGGCGCTCATTCAGGAAGCTGAAACTAATTTGGCTGCCGCCAACGAGCTGCTTATAAGCCTGGTTGGTGATGATCAGCGTATTCAAGCCAAAGTCAGCGAAGAAGTCCTCGGCAAGATCATAGAGGGCGTCTTCGACGGCCAAAACATGGTCGGCAGCGACGGCAAAACCTACCCAGTGCCAGCCAACTACGCCAGCAAATCCAAACTCGTTCAAGGCGACATACTCAAATTGACCATAGCCGATGACGGCGCATTTTTGTACAAGCAAATCGGCCCCATTCCGCGCAAACAAGTCGTCGGACAGCTGAAGCTCGAAGGCGGCCACTACTTCGTAACCGTCGGTACCAAAGATTACCGCGTACTCCTGGCCAGCGTTACATATTTCAAAGCCAAACCAGGTGATCAAGTCTCTGTAAACGTTCCCGAAGACGACGCAGCCGCCGAATGGGCTGCACTAGAGGCTGCACTCTAAGCTACTATGTGGCTCATTGCTCTCGGTATCAATCTTATCCTGTTTGTTGCGTCGACCCTGCTGCGACGCCGGTACGCTCAGTCCCATACCGTTCCACCCAGCGTGAGCGTGGCGCTGCCGTATCTGGTAGGAGTTATGCCGCTCAGCGTCATAGCCGGCCTGCTGTTCCCGCATGACATTTCGTGGTCGGCTTGGACGGTGTGGCTGCTCCTCAGCGCTTCGTTCCTCGTGGCAGTGTTCATCTGGCTGTCATTTATGGCCATCAAGCATCTGCCCGCCGCTCTCAACCAAACAATCTTCCAGGTTCGCGTACTCATCACCATCCTCCTCGGCTGGTTGTTTCTGGGTGAAAAGCTCTCTAGCCTACAGATGGCTGGCGCTCTGCTCATCCTCGCCAGTGGCATACTCGCCGTCTGGGCGCCCGCCCGAGCGCACCGGAACGGGACGAGCCCCCATACGCATCTGGTAAAAGGCGTCCTGCTCACTCTCGCCTCGGCTGCGTTCCTCGGCGTGGGAGTTGTCGTGGAAAAGGCTGCCCTGCAGTACATGGATATCGGCGCGTTCTTCATATACGGCTTCGGCCTGCAGACAGTCTGGCTGACACTCCTTGCGACGAAAGAGTACATCCGGAAAGACCCACCGCACATATCTGCGAGACTCATGCGAGAATCAGCCCTACTAGGAACCGTCGTAGCCGGGATCGGCATAAGTTATTTCATAGCCCTCAACCAGGCGAATAACATTTCTCTCATCGCCTCACTGACGGCCTTCGTTTTGCCACTCACGGCCGTCGCCGCACACTTCATCTTAAAAGAACGTGACGACAGCAAACTCCTCTGGACAGCCATCTCCCTCGGCGTCACCGGCGTCATCATCACCGCTCTGTAAACGCCCACGACCTCCGCACTTTAAGCTCATGTGCATTTTCTCTTCGAAGCACGGAGTGAGCCGTACTGAAGTACGGTGAACGGTATCGCAGCCGCGCAGGAAAGAAAAAGATTGTCTTTTTCTTTCCGAGCAGCAAGAAAAGAGGCTAGTCCGATGTACTGGAGAAGAAAAATGTGCAGGAGTCTGAAGAAGCCAGCGGTGCGGCTAGCTCTGCTAGACGGACGTGCTGGCTGGTGCGAAAGTCGTGGCAAATTGTAATAACTACATTCGATAATCGCTGTCACTTCATCTATAATCAATAGGACAATGGGGAAGGCGCTATACAGGAAATACCGGTCGCGGTCACTGAGCGAGGTGGTGGGGCAAGAGCACATCACCACGACGCTCGGAAATGCCCTAAAACAGGGCAAGATTGCTCACGCCTATCTGCTGACCGGGCCCCGCGGCGTCGGCAAAACATCCATAGCTAGGATACTAGCGCACGAGATCAACAGCCTGCCGTACAGCGAAGAACCGCACTTCGACATCATCGAGATCGATGCGGCCAGCAATAACGGCGTCGAAGACGTCCGTGACCTGCGCGACAAAATCATGTCGGCTCCGGCCAGCGCCAAGTACAAGGTGTTCATCATCGACGAAGTTCACATGCTCAGTAAGGCGGCCTTCAACGCGCTGCTCAAGACGCTCGAGGAGCCGCCCGAGCACGTCGTATTCATCCTGGCCACTACCGAAGCGCACAAACTGCCCGAAACCATCATCAGCCGGACGCAGCGCTTCAGTTTTCGCCCGGCGCAGAGACAGGCAGTTGTAAGCCTTCTGCGGCACATTGCCAAGCAAGAGCACATCGCCGTAGACGACGCTACCCTAGAGCTCATCGCCGAACATGGCGAAGGTTCGTTTCGCGACAGCGTCAGCCTGCTCGATCAGGCCAGCAGCATAGCCGGCGATGTGACCAGTGATGCCGTCGAGCAGTTGCTGGGCCGAGCCCCATCAGATAACATTCAAGCCCTGGCAGACGGGATTGCCGCACACGATAGCGCCGCCTGTCTGACAGTCCTTGCCGCCCTGCGCGATCAAGGCTACGAGCCAGCCATGATAGCCTTGCAGTTGGGCGCCCGCCTCCGGGCGGAGTTGGTCAGCGGGACGAGTGAAACGAGCCATCTAGAACTACTGCGCGAGCTGCTGGACGTTCCGCCCGCCCATAATCCTCAGGCCTTGCTCGAGCTAATCATCATGAAATACAGCCTGACTTTCACGCGTCCCGGACAAAACGCGGCAGAGGTAGAAAAGGCGTCCCAGGTGAAACAGCCTGCCGAGCCAGCCGCCAAAGACAAGCCCGGGAAGCACGGCAGCCGCAGCACCGATGCTCCCTCCCAGGAAACTCCCGCAGAACCGCAGCCCGCACACAGTACAAAACCGGCAGCTATCACTGAAGAAAGAGTGAACCCCGACGAGACAGCGCAGGCGGCTCCGCCCGTTACCACTGAAGCCGCTGCTGAAGCTTCAAGCAGTGCGCCGTCACCAGAGTCACCCGAACCAGACACCGACGACATTGCTGCCCTCTGGCACGCCGTGTTGCAGCAGCTGAAACAAACACATAACACCCTCTACGGCATCGCCCGCATGGCTCGCCCGAAGCTCGAAGACGATACGTTAACGCTCGAGCTCAACTTTGCGTTTCATCAAAAGCGACTGAATGAGCCAAAAAACCGGAGCGTTTTGGCAAACATCGTCGAATCGGTGCGCGGCGTGCCGACGCAGATTCACTGCGTCACGAACAGCACACCGAAGCCGGCACCGACCACGAGCGAAGCCTTTGCAACCATAAGCAATATCTTTGGCGGCGCCGAGCTGCTAGAATCATAGGGCAAGAAGCGAGAGATAAGAGTTAAGAGATAAGAGTTTAGATGGCAGCACAAGTACCGCCGCAAAATGTTGAGGCTGAAGCATCACTACTGGGGGCTATCCTCATAGATACAGACGCGATTGTAAAGATTGCCGATCGCATATCGGTGGATGATTTTTTTGACCCGCGGCACGCGCGGATATACGAAGCACTGCGCGCCCTGTACGAAAAGCGCTCGGCCATAGACGTGCTGACACTCTCAGACCAGCTGAGGGGAAACGGTTTCCTCGAGATGGTCGGCGGCCCGAGCTACCTATCGGAGCTGACTAACTTCGTACCGACGGCAGCCCATGTCGAACAGTACGCCGACATCGTCGGCCAGAAATCTCTGCGGCGGCGCCTTATAGCTGCCAGCGCCGATATGGCCGACCTCGGCCGTGACGAATCGAAGGCCTTGCCAGAGCTGATAGAGCAAGCCGAGGCTCGTTTGTTTGAAGTCAGCCAGCAGCATGTCAAACAAAGCGTGGTCAGTCTAGAATCGGTCCTGGCCGATAGTTTTGAGCGGCTCGATGACCTCCACAAAGACAAAAATAAGCTCCGCGGCATACCGAGCGGCTACCGTGACCTCGATAACATCCTGGCCGGGTTCCAGCGTTCCGACCTCTTTATCATCGCCGCCCGGCCATCCATGGGGAAGACCGCTTTTGTCCTGAACCTCGCACACAAAGTCGCTACGCTCGCCAAAGAATCTGTCCTCATTTTCAGCCTGGAAATGAGCAAGGAGCAGCTCGTCGACCGGCTGCTCGCCATGGAATCCGGCGTCGACGCCTGGGCGCTGCGCACCGGCAAGCTCACCGATGATGATTTCGAACGACTCGGTGAGGCCATGGGAACCCTCAGCGAAGCCAAGATTTACATAGATGACTCCCCGGGCATAACGGTCAGCGACCTGCGCACGAAAGCCCGCCGCGAAGCACATACCCAAAAACTGAGCCTGGTTATCGTCGACTACTTGCAGCTCATGAGCGGCGGCGGCAAATTCAGCGCCGAAGGCAACCGCGTCCAGGAAATATCGGAAATCTCACGCGGTCTCAAGGGCATTGCCCGCGAGCTCAATGTCCCCGTTATCGCCCTCAGCCAGCTGAGCCGTTCGGTGGAAAGCCGCAGTCCGAAAATCCCGCAGCTAGCCGACCTGCGCGAATCCGGCTCCATCGAGCAGGACGCCGACGTCGTCGCATTCTTGTACCGCGAGGATTACTACGAGCCAGATAGCGAGCGCAAAAACATCATGGACGTTCTCATCAAAAAGCACCGCAATGGTCCGACCGGCGGCGTCGAACTCTACTTTGACCGTGATAAACAGCGCATCCGTTCGCTCGATGTCAGCCACAATACACCATTTAACGAATAGCTAGTCTCACGAGGGTCAGGTAGTGTATACTACGGTTAAAGCGCTTATGGAAAACATCTTAAACTTCTTAAATCGTTACTGGCGGTTACTGCTCGTCGGAGTATTTGTAGCTCTACTGGCCTATGTCTTCTTGTTTCGCGGGCTCAACACGCTTACCGGCAGCCTCTACAGCCAAACAGAGATTCAAAGCCAACAGCAATCAGCCAGTCTGACAACCATCTATCAAAATCCGGTCAATGCGCCGTACAAGGCCCTCGTATGGCTAGGGCTGAAACTGGGCCATCATAGCATACTCGTCACCCGGGTCGCCGCGGCGTCGCTCGCCGTTGGGGTCGCTGTGTTGTTTTATTGGGTCGCCCTTCATTGGTATTCCAAACGAGTAGCGCTCATGGCAACAGTACTCTTCGTCAGCTCCAGCGGGTTTTTGCACATTGGCCGCTACGGAACAGGGCTGATACTCCAGATGGCCACTTTAGCACTCATAAGCTGCGTTTTTTTGTACCGGCGCACCAAGCACGAATACATCATGGCATACCTCCTGCTAGCCGTCCTTGCGGCTATCCTCTACATCCCCGGCATGGTGTGGTTTGAGCTGATTGGTCTCTACATCATGCGCAAGCGTATCCTGCAGCTGTTTCGCAAGATGGGTCGAGTGCACACTGGCCTCATATGGGGACTTGGCATCGTCCTGCTGGCACCGTTGCTGTGGGTGTCGGCGCACAACACAAGCATTTTGCGAGAGATCGCCGGACTGCCCGCCAGCATACCGAGCCTGAAGCAACTGGCAGAGAATACGTTGCACCTTGTTTCCTCGGTTGGGTACCGTGGATACTGGCCGACCGAATTTTGGTTGTACGGCGCACCGCTGCTAAATATTGGCGAGGTTATACTGTTCATCACAGGATTTGTCTTACTGCTGAAGAAGCCGATACTAAGAGGCAATTACTTCTTGCTCGGGGCGCTAGTGGTTAGTACGGTGTTGATCCTTCTCGGCGGCAGCGCCACTATTGCCATGTTGACACCGTTAACGTATCTGACCATCGCTGGCGGATTGTTTTATCTGCTTGACCAGTGGCTGTCAATCTTCCCCCGTAACCCGATTGCCCGATTTACCGGCATTGCGCTCATAGGTGTTCTTGGGTTCTTTTCGGTGCTGTACCATATCGGCGCCTACTACACGGCCTGGCCAAACGCCCCAGAAACGAAAGCCGTATACACAGTAGTACAACCATCATAATCTGTTACAATAGTAGTTATAAACGGAGGTGTGTATGAGTCGATTTGACCAAGCTAAGATGCTTATGCAAGTAAAAAAGATCCAGAAAGATCTGCAAAAAATGGTTATCACTGTAGAGCAGGGTGACGGTGCCGTTCGTGTCGAGATAACCGGCGAGCAAAAAATCAAGAAGATCAAGATCGATCCCGACTATGTCGACCTCGATGATATCGAGCAGCTGGAGCGCTGGGTAGAAGACGCCGTGAAAGACGCCATATCGGAGAGCCAAAAGGTCGCGGCCGAAAAGATGCAACCCTTCATGGGCATGCTCGGCAGCCTCGGCTTGTAGGCTGCGAATGACCAAGCACCAAACGTCAATAACCAAGTAATGACCAAATGACAGAATTTAACCTGGCCGATCGTACAATGAAGTTTGCGGCAAATTGCCGTAGCCTCATAAAAGAGGTGCCGAAAACAATCAGTAACATAGAGGACTGTAAACAATTGGCGCGCAGTTCTGGTTCGGTAGCTGCAAATTATCTTGAGGCCGACGAATCTCTAAGCCGGAAAGACTTTATTCTTCGCATAAAAATATGCCGTAAAGAATCTCGTGAGAGCCGTTTGTGGCTTGGTCTGATTGACGCGGACAGCGTTTCCGACAAAGCCACATTACTTGCTCAGGAGGCCTACGAGCTTGTCAAGATATTTAATGCCATAGTTGAAAAATCAAAATGAGAAACGTTGCATTTAGTCATTGGGTCATTTGTGCATTGCTTGGTGATTGGTGCTTGGTCATTGGTGCTTTACCTAAGTACGAGGTTTATCCATGAATATTCTCCCGCATAGTCTTGAGAATCTCATTGAAGCCCTCGGTACTTTACCGGGTGTTGGTTCTCGTACAGCTGAACGCTACGCTTATTATCTGGTCAGACGGGACCCGACCAAAACAAAACAGCTTGCCGATGCCTTGCATAAGCTACACGAGGGTGTGAAGTACTGTCCCAAGACATTTGCACTCATCGATGCCTCCGAAGATGTCTCGCCGCTCTATACCGACCCGAGGCGGCTTAAGACGCTTGTTGCCGTTGTGGCCGAGCCGCTCGATATTGTTTCCTTAGAGAAAATTGGTAGCTTTCACGGCACATACCACGTTTTAGGCGGTCTTGTTTCGCCCATAGATGACATCACGCCAGATCAACTCCATATCGAAGAATTGATTGAACGAATCGATAAAGACAAGGTAGAGGAGATCATTCTGGCTACTAACGCCAGTGTGGAGGGCGAGTCCACCGCACTGTATATCCAGCAGCAGATCGGTGACCGCAAGGTGAAAATAACTCGCCTAGCCCGCGGCCTCCCCATAGGTGTAGACCTAGAGTACGCCGACCAAATCACCCTCAGCCGTGCCCTCGAAGGCAGACAGACGTTATGACCGGAGAAGGTACCACCCGCAAACCATCACCAGACGGCCACAAATGGGGCGGGCAGACATACGACCCTACGGCGAGCGAACGATGGGGAAGGGGCGTCTTCCCGCCCGGGCATGCAATCACTGGTGACCCCGAATACACAGGCCCAGAACCAAACACGGAAGGTGCGGGCTTAGTTAGAGGATGGCGCGTACGAGCCATGGCCGAGGCAGCTAGAGCCTTACATATATTGTTTGGCCCTAAGCCTTAACCAAACGTTTGTGCAGAGTCAATTGGCGATGTGCTCGAAGCGGGGCAGGGTGGCGCCTTGCCATTTGACAGTTTCCAGCCACACGCTCAAGCGGCGTGTAAAGTGTATATCCGGGTGGTTGACCGGCTCATACACCACCTCAAAATCTAAGGTTTCTTCGTCGAAGGCAATACACACAACCTTATACGTCCCGCCCTTATAGTGTCGCCAGAGCGAATTCACCGGCACCATCTCTGTCGCTTCCGCCAGCATGCCATGCAACTCTCTCTCTCTCGTTTTTCTTACTTCTCATGCTTTTAGCATACCATCCTCACCTCCCGCCGCAAACCGCCGCAGAGTTTACTCATTCACACGATCGTAACAAATAGTAAACTGGTTCGTTTCGGTAGTGTCCAGTACGATTAGGTTTAGCGATCCCACTTTCACCTGACCCACGCTCATCTTTTGCTGTCATCTTGAGCCCTTCGGCCTTGCTCAGGATAAACTCCGCCCGAAAGATCCCGTTCGTGTTAGTATCTGACGAGATTCCTCCACGGAGCCTGCCCTGAGCGAAGCCGAATGGGGTCGGAATGACAACGTGATAAAAAATGAGCGTGGGTCAGCACTTTCACGGCGAGGGCGCCAGAGGTGGTACAATAGTAGGTAATGGAAGATAGAATTCGAGCCAGTATAGAGGCCGCTCAGAAGATTGTCATTGTCCAGGCCGACAACCCAGATGCCGACTCGCTTGGCAGCGCCCTAGCACTCGAACACATCCTGGGCGACCTTGGCAAAGACATCGTCCTCTACTGCGGCGTGAACGTACCGGACTATCTGCGGTATTTATCTGGGTGGGACCGCGTGGTCGACGCATTGCCCAGCCAGTTCGACCTATCCATCATCGTCGATGCCAGCACCTACACGCTGCTCGACAAGCTCGATAAAAGCGGCCAGCTGGCATGGCTGAAAAGCAAGCCGTGCATCGTACTTGACCACCATGCCACGGTCGAAAAGAAGATAGATTTCACCGACCTGCAGATCATCGACGAGCACGTCGCCTCCACCGGGGAACTCATTTTTCATCTGAGCATTTCACTTGGTTGGTCAGTTTCTGCCCCGGCCGCCGAGCACATCATGAGCTCAATCCTGGGCGACACCCAGGGCCTCATGAACGACCTTACCACCGCTGGCACCTACCGCGTCATGGCCGACCTCACTGACCTCGGCGCCAACCGGCCCCGGCTCGAAGAACTCCGCCGCGAGTACGGCAAAATGCCGGCCAAGATATACGCCTACAAGGGCGACCTCATAAAGAAAACGGCGTTCTACGCAAATGGCAAAATCGCACTCGTCCACATACCGCAACCGGAAATAAACGAATACAGCCCGCTGTACAACCCCGCACCGCTCATCCAGTTCGATATGCTGCAAGTCCGCGGCGTTGTCCTCGCTGTCGTGCTGAAATGCTACGATGACGGCCGCGTCACCGCCGCCCTGCGCGCCAACAATGGCTATCCCATAGCCGCAAAGCTCGCCGAACACATGGGCGGCGGCGGACACGACTATGCCGCTGGCTTCAAAATAACCGACGGCCGCAGCTACGACGATGTCAAAACCGAAGCCATCCGCTTCGCCACCGACCTGCTTGACACCACACACGGAGACCTCGCATGAAGCTATACAACACACTCAGTCGGCAGGTTGATGAGTTGGAGCCGCTTGAGGAGGGCAGGGTCAAGCTCTACACCTGCGGGCTGACTGTGTACAGCCAGCCGCACATCGGCAACTGGCTGGGGTATATCTACTGGGACATCTTGGTTCGTACGCTGCAGGGCAGCGGCTACCAAGTGGAACGAACCCAAAATATTACCGACGTCGGACACCTAACCAGCGATGACGACAACGGCGAAGACAAGATGGAAAAGGGCGCCCGCGCCGAAGGCCTGACCGCCTGGGACGTTGCCGCCAAGTACATCGACATCGCAGACCGTGAAGCAAAACTGCTTGGGCTTATGCCACCCGATCACCTGGTGCGCGCAACCGATATGATCGATCAGCAAATTGCCTTCGCCAAAGTACTGGACGACAAGGGCTACCTGTACAGGATAGACGGCGACGGCATGTATTTCGACACCAGCAAACTGCCTGACTACGGCAAGCTCGCTCGGCTCGATATAGACGGGCTCGAGGCTGGCGCCCGCGTTAGCGTTGCAGGCAAGCGTAATATCACTGACTTCGCCGTGTGGAAATTTTCACCCGGTGGCGCCAAGCGCGATATGGAGTGGGACAGCCCGTGGGGCATGGGCTTCCCGGGTTGGCATCTTGAGTGTAGCGTCATAGCCAGAGAAACACTGGGCGACCAGATTGACATCCACACCGGCGGTATAGACCACATACCGGTGCACCATATAAACGAAATCGCCCAAACCGAAGCTGTTATTAATGATCTTAGCGTTCCTCCGGAACAACGTAAACCCTTCAGCCAGTTCTGGGTGCACAATAACCACCTGAAGGCCGATGGCCAAAAAATGGCCAAATCGGTCGGCAATATCTACACGCTTCAAGACATGGTAGACCGCGGTTATTCACTGGATGCATTCCGCCTGTTTGCACTTGGGAAGCACTATAGAACAGAGGGGAACTTCACCTGGGATAATCTGCAGGCCGCTGCCAATCGTCTGCAAAACTGGCGTGAATTTGCCGCCCTGGTTTGGCAAGCGAGCGATACGGGCAATAACTTCACAACCAGTTTTGTGCACATGCAGGAGCGGATCATGAGAAACCTGCAGGACGACCTAAACACCCCTATGGTGGCTGCCGATATCGACGCCATCACCAAAAATATGTGTGATAACCACGTTTCTCTGGGTGACCATACGGCCGCCAAGAACTTTATCGATTTTATAAAAACGACGCTTGGCATAGACATTTCCGTGGCCGATATCTCGGAAGACCAGAAGCGGCTCATCGAGGAGCGGAAACAAGCCAGAGACGCAAGCGACTGGGCCAAATCAGACGAACTGCGCGACCAGCTGGCCGGACAGGGCATCGGCCTGCGCGATACACCGAGCGGGGTACGCTGGTACCGTTTCTAGTCTAGAGTGCGCCGCCAGGAGTCTTGGCGTCATGTACAGTGGCCGGAGATAAGATATCTCGTCGCTCCAGATAATCAAGCAGTAGCACCCGTACGCAGCCAGCCACAGGGATTGCCACCAGCGCACCAAGCAGGCCGCCGAAGTTTGCGCCCAGAAGTACCGCTATAAAAACTAGGAGCGGCGACATGTTCGTTGAATTAGCCTGTACCCGCGGCTGAACAACATAATTCTCAATCTGCTGGTAGACGATGTAGTACGCAAGCACAATGACTGCTGCAATAGGAGAGGTAAAGAGCGCAACCAGCGTACAAATGGTTGCACCGATGGTATGTCCCACCATCGGGATAAGTCCGCAGACGAACACAACCACCATAAGGGCTAGCGGATAGGCAACATGCGCAAGAAACAGCATAGGCACAATGAGTACGGCCGCAATAGCCGCCAGCATCACCTGGCCGTTCACGTAACCCCGTACAACCTTATTCATATCGGCCGCTAGACGATGCGTACGATCACGCTTGCTCGGCGGCATAAGATCCTCAAGTAACTTTCCCCACTTCGGTCCTTCGGTGAGCATCATGATGGTCAGGACAAGAACCGTCAGTGTAGCGAACACGCTGCTGCCGATCTTCGACACCGCCGTCACCGCCGAGCTGCCCACATCGTCGATCCGAGATGAAAGCTGCGAAGAAAGCTTCTCGACCTGAGAATCGAGGTTATACTTCTCGACAAACCCCCCAAGAACACCCTCGCCGTTGCGCGTTTGATCGATAAGCTGCGGCAGATCACTCACAAAACTAGCCGTTTGTTTGGCAATGGGCGGTATGATAGCCGCTAAAAACCCAATCAGCAGGAGCAGGATAACACCTATAGATATGCCAGTTGCCAGCGTGCGACGGTTCTTTTTCTTGGCCGGCAGGCGCTTGGCCAGCCACTGCACCGGGCTATTGAGCGCGAGACTAAGGAAAAACGAAACACCTATGAGGGTGAGCGTTTGTGCACTTTGCTTCACGGCGTAAAAGAACACCACCGCCAAGGCGGTAAGCGCAATCACACGAACAATCGTGTGCGTTGATATGGTGACTTCGAAATCTGAATCTTCTTTTTTGAATAATCTTGCCATACGCTTTAGTATGTCATACAGACCGACGCTTTTGCAAAGCCTGCTGGTAAATTGCCTCTATCTTCGGCCCAATCACGTCTATATCGTACTTAGCGACATGGGCCTGCTGGCGTTTTGCCAGCTTCGCCCTGCCAGCGTCATCTTGCAACCAGCTGGCCAACGTCTGCGCAAAGGCTGGTGTGTCGAGCGGCTCAATGAGCTGATTTTTGGAGGCAACAACCGAGGCATATCCGGGGTTATTACCCGCCAGTACCGCGCCCCGTCCGGCTGCCATGGCTTCGAGCAGACTTATCCCAAAACTTTCACCGCTAATACTGGGGAAAACAGCTACATCCGCACTTGCCAGCAGCGAAGCCTTGTCGGCCTCGGCGATGAAGCCCGGGAAGGAAACTATCTCTGTTAAATGCTCATCCCAGGTGAAACGCTGTAGTTGCTCGAGCAGCTTGCCCTTGCCGGCTATGATCACCTGGTACGGGACCTTACTCAGCTGATGTTTCTCCATATATGCCACGGCTTTTAGGAGTTCGGCCGGGCCCTTTCGTGTTACCAGCCGGCCGAGAAACACCACTTTTTTTACCGGCCGCTGGCTGGCGGCGCCCCGACGTGCCACCGAAAACTGATCGTGATGGAACGGGTTAACGACTACCAGGCTACGAAACCCGTATGACGCCCCGGCAAAATCACTGGCGGCCTCGGAAACCGCCATCATGGCATCGAACCGCCGCGCAGTCGTAGTGTTGATCTTACCCAAGATATCACTGCCAATCCGAGCCACCCGGCCAAACGGACAAATATGAAACGTCCCGACAACGGCTGTCTGCTTGTGCGCGAGACTAACCAGCCGGCCGCCCATAAACGGGCTGTAGGGCACCTGTACATGCAGCACGTCGAGCTGCAGCCCATCTAGGACGCGCCTCAAGTGGCGGCGAGCGGCAGGGCGGGGCATGGACAAGCGGTTGCCATTAAAGTCGACGCGCACATTCCGGCACATGCTACGGACATTGACTAGGTCACCACGAGCCGACTCGCCCACGAGGTAATGGACTTCGTGGCCTCGAGACCGCAGCCACTCGCCAACACAAACAACATACTGCTGGATGCCATCGGTTGAGTCTAGCGTATCGTCAAGTACGAAACCAATCTTCATCGACAGCGCGCCTTTCTCGTAACTTTCCGTTCGCTATGGCAGCCTCGTAGGCGTCGAGGTACATACCGGCAACCCGGCTATAATCGAACTGCCGGATATGTTTTTTGGCCCATTTCTTCCAGAGTTCCCGGATACCGACATCGCGCAGTAACAGTTCTAGCCTATGGGCAAATTCTTTGGTGTCGCGTGGGTCGACAAGCGAGAGCTGCCCCAGACCAGTCATGACACTCTCGTATCCTGGATTATTGCCAGCAACCGTGACCAGTCCGCTCGACATTGCCTCTAGCAGCACGATCCCGAAACTTTCGCCGTACAGCGCCGGTGAGCAGAAAAGATCGGCGGTATGCAGCAGTTCTAGCTTCGTGCGGTCATCTATGAAGCCGAGGAATTCAACGTGTTGAAGCTGGAGATCCTCGACCATGTCTTCAAGCTTTTCGCGGTCAACGCCGTCACCGGCAATGACCAAACGCGCCTCTGGCAGCCGCTCTTGCAACAGCTGCAAGGCCAGCAGCAAATATTTGACACCTTTACGCTTTTCCAGCCGTCCAACGTATAAGATGGTCGGACCGTTTTTCGGGTTATCGGCAAGGTGCGCCGGACGGCGAAAATGAGTTGGATGGATACCATTCGGGATGATCTCTATGTGGACATCGCTCAAAGACCGAAGATACTCGGCGGCAGCCTCCGACACGGCCGTGAAAGCGTCGATATATTTGAGGAGCGGCTTGGTGTATGGGATGACGACTTTAGCCAGGGCACGACTGGCGATGGTTTCGGGCAGTTTGGCATGGAACGTAGCTATATTCACGCACTGGCTGCGACTCAATATCTGGCGGCTGAGCACTGGCACCCACGGCTCATGAAAATGCAAAATATCGAACTGCTCGGTTTCAAGGACGTTATCGATCTCATCTGTCATCACACTGGCGCTGACCTGAGTGGTCGTAGCCAGGGGCGACTTGAAATCGGCCGCCGAACCCAGAAAGATAACTTGGTGGTTGCGGTCGTTGTACGGCTCCTTTGGCTGCGGGGTAATGATAACCGCCTCATGGCCCTGCTTGATGTACTCAAGCTGAAGCGCCTTGACGACTTCTTGTACGCCACCGCCTTTGGCGATGCTATAGGGACAAACCAGTCCAATTTTCATAATTACCTTCTAGTATACACTGTTGAACATCGCTGTTAGCTTTTTGGTGCAGTCCTCAGCACCTTGCGTAGCTCGGGTGGGACAAACGCGGCCGCCTCTTTTTTAGTTGCGATCACGCTCGGCGAATGAGATTTGGCGGCCAATGGCGCCGGGTGAAAATCGGTAAAGACAACCCTCATTTGCTGCTCGATAATGTCGTTATCGAAATAGTTATCATTCGGTGTAAATACGTGCCAAACCGGCAGATCAACCTTCTCGCCGCAGTTATCGACCGTGAGCAGTTCGGTAGAGGTCTGCATATACGACCGCACATCATTCTCCTGCCAAAGCGACACTTCCATATCCATCATGGCGTTTAAGACTGATCTATCGCCGCCCGCCAGTTTGAATTTATGTTTGGCGTTATTCGTACGAGCATAAAATGCCCGGATGACGGGCGCCGTCAGAACGGTGCGCCGAAAAATGTACGGGAATGGAGGTAGCGAGACGACATCGGCCAGATAGCGGTAGAAACGGTAGCGTGCTGGTGAAAACTTGAGGTTGTCGCGGTGCATAAAACCCATGGCGCTCACGAGGAATTCAACTTTTTTTGTGAGTTCCGGATACCGCTGCAGCATCCGTGTGGCCACCAAGAAACCGAACGATATACCGACGATATTAACCTTCTTCCGGCGATATCTCAGCTTGATAAAGGCGGCCATGTAGTCGGCGTAATTATCCAGCGTAGCGTGCTTGCCGATCTTATGAAAACTATCCATGCCGCCGAAACCAGGTAAGTCTGGCATGGTAACAGCGCCGTACTGATTGAAATTTTGCACCAGTCCCCACCACCGTTCAAGTGACGAATGATGCCCATAGATAACCAACATCTCGCGCGTATTCTTTTTGCCGCGGCGAGGCGGCAAGTACAGCATACGTCCACGCATGCCATTAACGTGCAATGGCTCTATATAGTCAGCCGCAGTGTGTTCTTCTGCCATATTAGTCCCTACTGATACTTAGATTTCTTATCTGTAATTGTACGGTTTTTTTAGGCCATGAGCAAGAGGCCGTGGGAAAGAAATTCCTGCCGGCTGATGCGGAGGTCGTGTAGGATTCTCACTGGCTGCGCTATACTAGGGCTATGAAGAAATCGTCGCTTGCTATTGCCGCTATACTCTGCACCGCACTGGCCGGTGCTGGCTACCTGGTATTTTTCCGCCCCTCAGCTGCAGACGATAAGCCGGTGGCTAAAACCGTCAAACAGCAATCCAAGGTGAAACCCGCCCCTGTTATGGTACGCCTCCCAGGTGCAACCCCCCTCAAGCCGCTGGCCGAAGATTACTCAGACCCGGCAAGCCTGTGGCTCGTCGTGAGCAAGCAGCACCCGCTGGCCAACGCCGGCTATGTGCCCGCTAATCTAGCCATCCCGAGCGTCAAGACGCGTACCGACAAATCAACCGCCGAGCAGTCCCTTCGCCGAGACATCGAGCCCGACATTGTCGCGCTTTTCACCGCCGCAAACGCGGCCGGCCACGATATACTGCTGGCCAGCGGCTACCGTTCGTACGAACAGCAGCAGATATATTTTTCAAACTACTCGCGCCTGTACGGCGAAGAGTCCGCCAACAAATTCAGCGCCCGGCCCGGCCAAAGTGAACACCAGACAGGTCTTTCGCTCGATATTAGCCTGTCTTCGCGGCAGTGTTACCTCGAAGTGTGTTTTGGCGACACCGAGGCAGGGAAATGGCTCGCCGCGCACGCTCACGAGTATGGGTTTATCCTGCGGTACCCAGCCGACAAAACGTCCATCACGGAGTACCAGTACGAGCCGTGGCACTTCCGCTACGTCGGCCGCGACCTAGCCCGCGCTCTCCACGAAAGCGGCCTCACGCTCGACGAAGCCTACCCGTATCTGCAAAAAGCGCTCGCTGAGCTCAAGGGTCAGGGCGTGGTTGAGTAGCGTAGGGAGTGGACGGTGGATGTTGGATGGTGGATGTTGGATGGTAGATGGTGGACGGTAGACGGTAGGGGCGGCCGTAGGCCGCTGAATTACATCCACCGAAGCTGTAGCGGAGGTGGATATAGCTAGTGGTGGCCATGTGGAAACTCCTGGCCAGAATGTTGTCATGTGTGAGAATGGTGATGAACGAGGAATGATTAAGGATTAAGGAATTGGGATTAGAGATTAGGGATTGGAGAATAGAAAAAACAGGCCTGGTGCTGCAGTGAGTACTTTCCTTCGAAGCTGTGTGGTGTAGGGTCGCTGGAAGCCGGGGATGCATAACGACTGATTTGAAAGAATGGCTTTATATCATGGCGCGCGGAGAATGTCTGAGCGAAGCGAGTTTCGCACAAGCCCAAGATATAAAGCCATTCTTTCAAGTAAGCCGGTCGTTTGCATTTTCCCCGGTGAGTTTTGGTTCTTTTGATCAAGCAAAAGAACATGAGGAAAAGAAGGGAGTTGGGGGTTGTTGGTGGGGGTGACGTTGGTAGGGGCAATCAGGGTGTGATGGACACGCCTGCTTCGGTGCCGAGCGTACTCCGAACATACCCCTCACGTTCCGCCTGAGTATACTCCACCCCAAACATATCCCCTGCCGCCGTCCCGCTGCCAGCTAGCGTCCTCAGCTGCAAATTGCTCCTCGCCGCCAACCGCTGCGCCGCCTTATCCGCCGCCGGCCAATCATAGCTCATAAAGGTAATCTGCGCCGACGGGGCCGAGACCAGCACGCCGCCGTTCTTCTGTTTCGTGAGCGTAAAACCGGCGATAACGCCCGTCAGTTCATCTACCTTAAGCTGCGAAGACAGCATATTGCCTATGCTGTACCACACCAGTGTTTTGCGGCCGTCTGCGGCCGTCAAGCGCGCAACTGGCTGCAGTACATGCGGCCCGGTGCCGATAACCACGTCGGCACCACTGTCAGCAAACAGCTGCGCCGCCGCCGTTTGGTCGGCATTGACCGCGTTGGCATCTTCCGTACCCCAGTGCGCCGAAACGATCACGGCATCGGCATTGGCCCGAGCCTCAGCCAGCAACCGCCGCACCAGTTCGGTATGGTGGTAGATATTTACGCCGTACGGGGTGAGGTTTTTGTTATTGCTGTAGTCGGCAAACGCCACAAATGCTACCTTAACGCCATTTTTCGTAAAATACTTCACCTGCGCTTGTTCCTCGGGCGTACGATTGGCACCGGCGAACGCCAGCGGCTTCAACCCCTCCCACACCGCCACGTTGGCGTCTATGGCGGCCTGACCTTTGTCGTTCATGTGGTTATTGGCCAGGCTGATGACATTGCAGCCAGCCCCTTCCACAAGGTCACGCGCAAACTCGGTCGGCGCGTTGAAGGCAGGATAGCCGCTTATGCCGAACTGCGCACCAGTCGTCAAACCCTCGGCATTACAGAACACCGCGTCGGCGTCTTTGTACAGTGGTCGAATGTTTTTGAAGTACGGCTTAAAGTCATACGTCTCGCCACTTTTAACCTGCGCCACCACGCTATCGTGCGCCAGCATATCGCCCATAGCCGCAAACCTCACCACCCCACTCGGCTCCACCTTCTTCGGCTGCGCTTTCTGACTGGCAGTCGGCTTTAGTATTTCCTGTTTTTGAGACTTATTCCAGGCATAAAACGCACCAAGGCATAGCGCCAGTCCGCAACCAATCACCAAGACGGTAAATACTTTGCCCCTAACTCTTTTCATACTAAGAGTATAGCGTGATTATCAGAACAAATGAACTGGGAAGATTCTTCTTGGGTGGTTCAACCTTGATCCGCAGCCCAATTCACTCAAACATATAAATAGAGCCTACCTATCGGCAGACTCTATTTATATGGCTGGGGGTGAGGGATTCGAACCCCCGAATGCCGGGACCAAAACCCGGTGCCTTACCACTTGGCCAACCCCCAATATTTCATACGACGACTGATGCTTATTAATGTTCGGACTTGCTTCTATAGTACGGCAGCCCTGGCGCCTTGTCACGATAAAATTTCTCCGAAATTTTTCGCGACCCCTCCTCAGCTCGGCTCGCACAAGCTCGTCCGGGCTTCCGGCCTTGCGACCCGCCACTGGCGGGTCTCACACTTGGCCAACCCCCAATGATTGCCAGCTATACAAGAGGTAATTTTACGCGAGAAACACATTCAATTCAACCTCACAGTAGCTTTAGCCTACGCGAGACAAAAAACGCTGCGACTCCGGGGATGATGGGGAGCCAGTAGGTTACGAGGCGGAATGCTAGGGCTATGGCGATGGCTGTGGTGCTGCCGACGCCGTAGGCCATGAAGCCGCCGACGAGTCCGGCTTCTACGCCAGCTAGGCCGCCCGGAGTTGGCACGGCCGCGCCTATAAAGACTCCGGCGGTATAGACGAGGAACAGCGACGGTGCACCCAGCCACACGCCAAAACTGCGAGCGGCTAGGTGTAATATCAAAAGGTATATAAGCGTCAGCGCCAGCAGCGCCATGGCCGCATAGGCTAGTTTGTGCGGCTGGCGTTCGTAGCGCCGCAGGCTAACAAGCAAATTGTGACCGAACTGTCTTAGCTTCTGACGCACCGGTCTTACAAACAGCAGCGCACCGACCACAAGCGCCCCACCAAGTAAAACCCACCCCTGTGAAAAATGCCATCCCAGACGAAACTGTCCGGCCGTGCCGGTCACCAGTATGACAGCCAGCAGCGACAGGTGGATGACCATGCCAAGCAGGTTATTGATACTCACCACCGCCGTAGCCTGCGCGGTCGTGTGCTTACGATTGTGCAGGTACAGACCGTGCACTCCCAGCCCGCCCAGTCCCGATGGAACCAGCCTATTTATGGCCGCAGCGGCCAGCTCGACAACCAGCAGTTCGCGCAGCCGCAGCCGCTGAAAGGCCAGAAAGCTGTAGGCAAACGCAGCCAGCAGGAAGGTGAGCGCCAGCAGGGGAATGCTGAGGAAAAATTCATTCAGCGGCACGCTGCGCATGACGCGGAGACTTTCACCAAATTTCTGCCAGTTTTGTAAAACAAAAAAGACGAGTACCCCCGTAAATAACAGCGACGCAACCGGCCGAAGCCACGTTTTCTGCAAACGAACCATAAGTACATTGTACAAGGTTTGCTGCAAATCGAAACCGTGCGAGGTCCGACCTGTCACATTAGCGTGATAGGTCGGACCTCGCACACCTCGAAGCTAGAGCAGGACGTGGGACAGGGAGAGGAAGAAGCACAGACCTAGGAGAACGTAGAGCGAGCGTTTGAAGACAGTTCGGGCGATCTTCTCGCTATCGCGGCGCCAGTTTGGGCTAAACATCGGCTGCAGCCAGTACAGGCTAAGTGCGCTCAGTGCTAGGCCAAACATAAACCCGGCCTGCTCCCACCGCGCCAGCAAAAAGCACGCTAGCAAAAAGGCCAGCGCATATAGCCGCATCTCCCAGACGGTCCGGCTTAAACCCTTTACCGCAGGCAGCACCGGGATTTTTGCCCGTTTGTAGTCCTCTAGCCGAAAGATACTTACGGCGTAAAAATGCGGCATCTGCCACATAAACATAATGATAAACAGTAGCGCTGCCGCCTGATCGAGCTGACCAGTTGCGGCCACATACCCAGCTAGCGGCGGTGTCGCCCCCGGAAACGCCCCGACAAACGTCCCCCAGTGCGTGCGGCGCTTGGCGTAGCCATAGACCACCGTGTAGCAAACTGCGCCGCAGAGTCCGATCAGCGCGGTCGCGGCATTCGTTTGCCAGAGCAGCAGGGCAAAGCCGAGCACGTACATAATCACCGCGTACACCATGGCCGTTTGGTAGGGTACGACACCTGTCACCGATGGCCGTTTGGCCGTCCGCGTCATGTTGCGGTCGATATCGCGGTCTTGGTAGTTATTGACCACGCATGAAGCCGCTATCACTAGCAGTGTCCCAAACACAGCCCCAGACAAGCCAGGCAGGTCTACGCCCTCGACCGAAGCAAACAAAAACCCGCCCACCACGGCCAGCACGTTACCGACGACGATACCGGGTTTGGCAACCAGTATAAAGTCCTTCAAATGCACCTGAAAACTCCAGGGTGACCACTCAATTCACTCATGTCACCATGACGAAATGACCAAACAGTCCAGCGCGCTTTTGCATAATTGAGACATTGAAACTGTTGGTCATTATTTGGTAATTGGTGCTTGATCATTGCTGATTCGCCGCTAGCGGTCTATGCCTTCTTTAGTCTGCATGTACTCGGTTTGGTGCTCGGGCATCATATTGTAATCGAGGTTTTGCATAATCCAGATAGAGCCAATCACTAGGCAGAGCACCACAAACACCGTAAACATAGTCGCTACAAGGCTCATGCGCATACGTCGACTAGCCGAAAGATGCAGGAAAAACATCACCTGCACCACCATCTGAGCCACCGCAAAAATAGCCAGCAGGGCAATCAGAAACCCACGGCTATACACCACGCCCGGCGAAGCCAAATACGCCCACACAAACACGAACGAGCCCACACTCAGCGCGACCGACAGCGCAAACCCGGCCACATACGTCGCGGCGGCGGCTTGCCGAAAATCAGGCATGTTGTGGATGTGTGTGCGTAGCCCCATCAGATAACCCCCAAAAGATACACTATGGTAAATATGCCGATCCAGACGAGATCCAGAAAGTGCCAGAACATCGTAAACATGGTCAGGCGCTGCAGCAGCCGGGGAGTGAATGAGCGCTTCCAGACATACAGCCAGGTGCCGGCCAGCCAGGTTAGGCCGACAAATATGTGCAGCCCGTGTGTGCCAACCAACCCGAAGTAGGACGACAGAAAGGCACTGCGCGTCCAGCTATGCCCCTCGGCCACGAGCGTCCGAAACTCATGCAGTTCCATGCCGAGGAAAACGGCTCCAAGTAGGGCGGTAATTCCCAGCCACATGAGCGTCTGACGACGGTTCTTTTGGTGTGCCGCCAAGAGAGCCAAACCACTCGCGAGACTACTCATGAGCAGCACCATGGTTTCGCCAAACACGTAGGGCAAGTCAAATATATCCGCACCGCTTGGCCCGCCAGCCGTCCGGCCGCGTAGCACCATAAAGGTTGCAAACAGGCTGGCAAATAGTATGCAGTCCGTCATGAGGTAGATCCAGAAGCCGAAGGTAGCCTTGGACTCCATCGTAGCCGAATCAGTCTTTCTGCTCATGCCGCCGCCTTTCCGTGTGCCGCGTCCAACTTTTTCGCTTCGGCAGCCGATACGTCGTACTCAACCTCTTCCTCAAACGTCCGGCGCACCAGCACAAACACCAAACCAGCCACCGCGAGCACTGCCAGCCACCACAGATGCCAGATCACCGCAAACCCCAGCAAGCAGGCAAACCCGCCGACAAACACGCCCAGACCGGTGCTGCGCGGCAATTCAAACGCCTCATAAGCACCGCTGTAGAGCGACCGTTTGGCCTGCTTGGCCTCCCAGAACGCATCGCGGGCCGACACAACCGGCAGGCGCGCAAAGTTATAGTGTGGCGCAGGCGAGGGCACCGACCATTCTAGCGTCCGGCCATCCCACGGGTCGCCCGTTTTATCACGCAGCTCCTTGCGCTTCCATATGCTGTAGCCTAGCTGGACCACCTGCAGCACCACACCAAGCCCAATGATGAGCGTGCCAATCCCCGAGACAATAAACAGCGACTGCCAGCCCATGCTCGGGTCATAATGGTCAAGCCGCCGAGTCGCGCCCATAAAACCGAGGATATAAATGGGTATGAACGTCACCAGGAATCCAACCACCCAGCACGTCACCGCCGCCTTGCCGAGCCGTTCGTGCAGCCGAAAACCAAAAATCTTGGGGAACCAGTAGGCTACACCCGCCAGATAGCCAAACACCACGCCGCTAATGATGGTGTTATGGAAGTGGGCCACCAGGAACAAGCTGTTGTGCACCTGGAAGTCTATGGCCGGCACGGCCAGCAGCACGCCAGTAGCTCCGCCTATGAGAAAGGTGGTGACAAACGCCATAAACCACCACATCGGTGTCATGAACTCTATCCGACCCTTGTACATCGTAAACAGCCAGTTAAATACTTTTACGCCCGTCGGTATGGCGATAACCATGGTCATGATGCCGAAGAAACCATTGACATTGCCGCCCGCGCCCATGGTGAAGAAATGGTGCGCCCACACCAGGAAAGACAGCACCGTTATGCACATCAGCGCCCACACCATGCTGGTGTAGCCAAACAGGCGCTTACGGCTCAGCGTCGCAACAATCTCGCTGTACATACCAAACGCCGGTAGCACCAATATGTACACCTCCGGGTGACCCCAAGCCCAAATGAGGTTTATATACATCATGGCGTTGCCACCGAGGTCAGCCGTGAAATAGTGCATGCCCATGGCGCGGTCGAGCGACAGCATGAACAGCGTAGCTGTGAGGATAGGGAAGACCACTACGACCAACATCATCGCCCCCAGCACACTCCAGGCAAATACCGGCATGCGCATGAGCGTCATACCCTTGCAACGCAGTTTCAGGATGGTCACAATGAAGTTTATGCCGCTCAGCGTACTACCGACACCGGCAATCTGTATACTCCACAGCCAGTAATCGACCCCCGGACCGGGGCTATAGGCCAGTTCGCTTAAGGGTGGATAGGCCAGCCAGCCTACAGCGCCAAATTCGCCGAACACGAGCGATAGATTCACCAGCACCACACCGGCCAAGTACAGGTAAAAACTGATGGAGTTGAGCGTAGGGAAGGCGACATCGCGGCTGCCAAGCATGAGCGGCAGCACCAGGTTGATAATGCCAAACATCAGCCCCATCGCCACAAAGAAAATCATGATGGTGCCGTGCGCGGTGAAAATCTGCTGAAAATGGTCGGCGTCGAGAAAGCCGCTGGAGTTTCCGCTGGCCATGGCTTGCTGCAACTTCATCATGATGGCATCGCCAAAGCCGCGCAGCAGCATAACCACCGAAACGACGATGTACATCACCCCGATCCGCTTGGCGTCTTGCGTGGTCAGCCATTCGCGCCACAGCCACTGCCACTTTTTGAAATACGTCAGCAGCCCAACAAGCGCCAGTAGCCCCAGCACCACTCCAGCCTGGCCACCAAACTGCACCCAGCCGTGCCAGAAGTAGCTGGGGTCAAGTCGGCCGAGCCAATCAGCGAAGATCATACTGCGCCTCCAAAGCTGCCGTCTTGAGCGGGTACGGAAGATCGTCTACGGCTCAGAGATAAGAGATAAGAGATAAGAGATAAGAGATTCTTCGCTGCGCTCAGAATGACAGCATCTGAAAACTGAAAACTGAAAACTGAAAACTGCCTCATGGCATGCCCTCCATGGTCATAGTATGCGGCGCGTTTTGCGGTGTTTTCACCGGGGATGAGGTATCTTCCTCTGTTGGCTTCACTTCGTCGCTGGCCTTGTGCTCACCCATGTACTTCATTATAACGCGGTCGTATATGGCCGCGTCTTGAAGGCGAAAGTACTGCAGTTTGCTGGCGCCCGGTTTTGCCAAGGCCTCGTATGCGTCCCACGAAAGCGACTTGTCTGCCTGCTGGGCAGCGCTAACCCATGCCTGATAGTCACCGAGTGTCATAGCCCGCGCCGTAAAGCGCATATCGGCAAAACCTTTGCCGCTGATGTTCGACGATAACCCTTCGTACTCACCAGGGACATCGGCCGCCACGTGGAGCTTGGTCGACATGCCGCTCATGACATAAATCTGCCCGGCCAGCTGCGGTATCCAGAAACTGTTCATGGGCGCATCGCTCGTCATGGTGAACTCCACGGGGCGTCCGGCCGGGAAGGCCACTTCGCCCACGCTCGCCATCTTTTCTTCGGGGTAGATAAACAGCCACTTCCACTGCAGTGCCACCACCTGCACCTGGAGCGGCTTCTGGTTAGAAGCAAGCGGTTTGAAGGGGTCAAGGCTATGGCTTGTCACCCAGGTGACAACCGCCAGCACACCGATGATAGCGATGGGTATACCCCACCACAATGCCTCGTAGCCCTTGTGCGTGTCCCACTCTGGCTTGTAGTCTTGCTTGTGCCCAGCCCGGTAGCGCCAGGCAAAGCTAAATATCATGAAGTAGACGGGGACGAGCACCAGCAGAGCCAGGCCGGCGGCAAACACCAGCAGGTCGCGCTCTCTGTTGGCTATCTCACCGCGCGTTTGCAGGAGTGGAAATGAGTGGTTGAGCGACAGAACAACCAGCAACGCCAGCACCAAACCGCCGCCCAAAACCCACAGCCAGACCATTTTCACCCGGGATACCCGAGGAACAGAGGGCAACTTCACCCCATTTGCTTTTTTACCAACTGCCCGCAAACCCCTCATCATGCTTACGTCTAATTGTACACGTTCACTACGGAGCTCACAACTTGACTAACTAAAAAATCTTTTCGATATGAAACCCATCCCATACCGGTGGCGCGGTGCGCCGTCCTTGCGAGGCGTTACCGTAGCAGCTGCACTAAAAGTGTTCGCGGATGTCGAAAAGCCAATGTCTTGGCTTTTTGTAGGCGCGAGCGGAGCGGCACCGCGTTGGTGGCTGGCTAGAAATGTTCCCGGATGTGACTGAAGGTGTAATCCCAAGTGGAGTCGGTTTTTTTGTGGGGGTTGAAGATGTTTTCGGGGTCGAAGATGTGTTTGACTTCCTTAAAGAGCGCCAGGACGGTTTTGCCGAACTGCGCTTCTAGCCATGGGCCGCGTACCAGGCCATCGTTGTGCTCGCCGCTGAGGCTGCCGCCGTATTTGAGTACCAGGTTGTTGACTTCGCGCTGCGACGGCTCTATTTTCTTACGTTCACGGTCGTCCTCGATCTTCATGAGCGGTATGACGTGGAAATTGCCGTCACCCATATGGCCAGCGATGGTGGCAAATAGTTTGTACTTCTTGATGATTCTTTGAAGCTGCGGCAGGAAGGCGGCCAGATGTTCCGGCGGCACGGCAAAGTCATCTATGTACGGCGCGGTGTGCTTGTCCTTTACCTTGCTGCGCAAGATTTGGAAGCTGTAGCGGCGCATAATCCAAAACTTTTCGCTTTTACCTTCGGTGGGGTCTTCCTCAAAACCATTTATTTCGTAGCGGGCACGGAACTTGGACAGGTCACGGTGCAGCGCCCGAACTCGCTGCCGCACTTCGTCTTCTGTCTCGCCGTTAAACTCCACCATGAGAATGAGCTTCGGCACGCCGCGCAGCAGCTGCAAGCCATCGGGTATCAGGCTCCACAGCAGGTGCACGAAGCCTTTGAAACCCAGTTTTTTGTAAAATGCCGGCATGAAACGCAGCGAGAGCAGCAACGTTTGATCATCAAAGCTTTCGAATGTGGCTGGCTTGTGCTGAAGCACGGTGGGGATAAGTTCGCCCAGGTGATTGATGTTTTTGAGGAACAGCACCAGGAGTCCGGAATGCGGGCGGTGCGGCACCAGTCGAAAGGTGGTCTCAGTCACCAGCCCAAGTGTGCCTTCCGAGCCGACTATGAGTTGGCCCAGGTCGAACACACCGGTTTCTCGGTCCCACACATTCCAGAGCCCGTAGCCCATGCTGTTTTTGCTGACCTTCGGCCGGGCTTCCTTGATGACATCGTAATGTTCTTCGCAGAGATTGTAGATGCGCTGGTAGATTTTGCCCTCGTAGTCACCCTGGTTTATTTTGGCCTGGAGCTGTTTTTTGGTAAGCGGCTTGACGGTATACTCCTTGCCGTCGGCGAAGACAACCTTCAGTTCCGTCACAAACTTTTCGACCTTACCGTACTCCAGCGATTTCTCGCCGCCGGAGTTATTAGCCGTGATACCGCCTATCTGACACAGGTCACGGCTGGCGGGGTACGAGGGCATGAGCACGCCCTTTTTCAGCGTTTCGCGCTCAAAATCACGGTAGAACACGCCAGGCTGAGCGGAACCACTCAGGCCAGTTATGGGCCCGATGTGCGTAAAATGCCTGGCAAAATCGACGATGATTGATTCGTTTATGGCACCTCCGGCCATATCGGTCCCTGCGGCGCGGGCAGTCAGCGAAAGTCTGGGGTGCTTCTTTTTGTTGGACGCCACGAAGCGGACAAGCCGCTGCAGATCGGCAGCATCCTTGGGCGCGGCGACGAGCTCTGGTACGAGCTCAAACATGCTGGCATCGTGACTATAGATGTCCCGCGCCTCAACCGAATCATCAAGCTCCCCTAGAAATCCGTGTGTAACCAGTTTTTCTTTCAGCCCATCCATAAACATAAGCTTATCATAACTGCCAGCAAAAAAAGAAGCTCCCTAGAGCGGAAGCTTCTCCTTTTAAGAACGAATGAACTTAGACTGTTGCAACGGGCGGCTACGGTGCAGGAGCGACCGGGCCGGAGCCAGCAGCAACTCCTTCAACCTTGTTGAAGGCATCTTGCACGATGAGCATGCCGATGAGTCCTAGCAGCCACAGCACGAGGAACGTGACAGGGCCGCTGAGCTTGTTTTTGGTAACCATTTCGGCTCCCTCAGAGTACTTCCAGAGCCACCAAATGCTCGCAAATGGTACGATGATAAGCCACGCCGTGGGGATGTTAGCACCGAGAGCGTTCATCTCGCCCTTGGTTTTTACTTCCCAGTAAATACCGTATATGCCGAGAGTTATAAAGGTTAGTAGAAATAATTTACCGAGACCGCGCTTTTCCATACGATAGCTTCTCCGTTATGTTTATGTACTACAGTGGATTATAGCTCATGCGAGGCGAAGTACAAGAGTTTTATGGTTTTTGCCAGGCGGGTCCACTTGCCGCTGGCGCTGTGCGTGTTGCAATCTTGTTAAACGCATCTTGAACGATGAGAATATCTATACCATCTGGTACGGCCAGCAAAACCAGTAAAGATATCGCAAAACTCATTTTTTCCTTAGTGACAAGCTCAACACCTTTACTGTACTTCCAGAGCCAGATGGCCATGAGGAACGGCACGACCAAGACGGCAACATAGAAGCCAATGACCGAGCCGACTTGTAGGGCGGTTAAGGCATCGCCGGCTGGCTTTTCCGTGGCAGTTGCTGCACCGCTGGCGAAAAATAGCGCCACCGTAGACACCACTAATAGTATGGGTGCGATCAGCCAGATAACTGGCGGGATTTTGACGTCTTTATTGACACTCATCATCTCGCGCCTGGTTGTGGCAAACCAGTATAAGCGATAGATGCCGAGTGTCACGATGGTAAGAAGGAACATTTTGCCGATTGATCGTTGTTTCATACTTCTCAGTATACGCCAGACGGAACATATTACAACATGTCGGGTTGGCAGTCACATCGGTTGCATAACGCTTATGCTAACTGATACAATGAGGTGAAGATGACAGATACAAAAGCCAGTCCCAGGCAAAAAATCGTGATTGTTGGCGGTGGTTTTGGTGGTGTTCGGGCGGCGCTAGAGATAGCCAAGCTCGGGTACTACACCGTGACGCTGGTTTCGGAGCGCGAGGATTTCTACTACTACCCGACGCTCTACCGTACCGCCACCGGAGGCAGTGAAGAGCTGTCGGTCATCCCGCTGCGCGATATCTTTGCCGATGATGCTGTGGAGATTATCATCGCTAAAGCTACCGGCATAGACCCCGATAAGAAGGTGCTGAAGTTGGAGAAGGGAAACATCGCCTACGACACGATCATCTTTGCCCTCGGTGTCGTCACGAACTACTTTGGCGTCCCCGGCCTGGCCGAAAACTCCTACGGGATCAAATCGATCCGCGAGGTCGAGGAGCTGAAGCGTCACCTGCACGCCCGGCTGATAGCCGAACATGAGCCGGACCATAACTACGTTGTGGTCGGTGGCGGGCCAACGGGGATTGAACTGGCCGGAGAACTCAGTACCTACCTTGCCGACATCATGGCTCGGCACGGCGTAAAACAGCGCAAAGCACACATCGACCTCGTCGAGATGATGCCCCACCTCATGCCACGGCTGCCAAGGCAAGTCGGCCGGGCTATAGAGAAGCGGCTGCGGAAACTTGGCGTCCGACTGTACTTAAACAGTAAGGTTGAAGGGGCCAGCGCCGAAGAATTGACCGTATCGGGCAAGCCCATCAGGAGCCACACCATCATCTGGACGGCTGGCGTCACGAACAGTCCGTTTTTCACCGAGCCTGTTTTCACATTCAGTGGCCGGAAAAAGGTTGTGGTCGATGAATTCCTGCGGGCAGAGGGCCATAAAGACATATTCGTCATCGGTGATAACGCCGAAACCCCGTACAGTGGGATGGCGCAAACGGCACTGTCCGACGCGGAATTTGTGGCACACAACTTTGCCTGCGAGCACGAGGGCCGACCAAAGCTGGCCTACCGCCCGAAAGAACCGGTGTACGTCACTCCGGTTGGGCCCAAGTGGGCATCGGTGCTGTGGGGCGATATTCACCTGACTGGCCGGCTCGGTTGGTGGCTCCGAAAATCCGCCGACCTCAAGGCCTTTAGCGAATTTCTCCCCGTCAAAGACGCCGTTGTCCAGTGGACAGCCGACGCGGACCGCCAAGATCTATGCCCCGTCTGCAGCACCACTGAATAAACCCTGGCCCACAAGACGTCCAGCCACCCAAACCACCGCTGCTGTCATGCTAAACCTGTTTCAGTGTCCATACGTCTCATCAAAGCTTCAGTACTACCACATAGATCCTGAAACCATAGCCTGTCGCTCTGGCATGTAAGTCCAGGAAAACGAGGGCGTGTAGGTGTCAAAAGGAGAAACCTCAACCCAAATTAAGTCAGCCGAAACAAACTCAACCGAAACAAACGAGTAACCTCTCATCATTCCATATTCCAATAACTCAGACGTACGTCTATACTTATTGGAATGGGAAGAAATGATACGACCAGCAAGGTGGTGGATGAGATATTACGGTATGGGGCGCTTGGCGTAGCGGCTGGAGCCATCCTGGTAGCACCAAACATACTGCTTGGGCTTAAGAAGCCCCTGGATGTACTGTACCGTCACTTAGACAAACGAGAGCGCGAAAGGGAATTGCGCCGTGTTTTGTACTACATGAAAGAACGCGGCTATTTGGTTGGAGAGTACGAACACGGCCTACAGCTTACCGACAAAGCTCGCAACCGTCTTACGCAAATCGAGCAGGAACTCGTGGCGAAACCGCAAGATATCTGGGATGGTTGGTGGCGCATCATCATATACGACATCCCCAATGAGCTCCAAACAGCCCGTCACAGTATGCAAAATGAGTTGAGACGCTACGGCTGCTACATACTACAACGAAGCGTTTACATAACTCCTTTCCCGTGCCTAGGAGATATTGAACTACTTTCAGCACGCTGCGGAGTAGACAAGTACGTCACTGTATTCGAGGCTAAAAAACTCGCCAACGCGGAAGCCATGCTACGACTATTTCGGAAGAAATACCCCGACACTAAATTCCAATAACTCGGACGTACGTCTAGGATATTGGAATGGTATACTGGGTAGAGGTATACGCGCAGGAGAGAGGATGGCTCGTGGTTGGTAGTCTGTGGGGAGGAAGTGTGATGCAGGATTATCTACTGAAACGAGCGAGTAGGCTAGTCAGAAATGGACGCTAGAATGGGAAATAGAGAGAATAATGCAGCAATTTAATGACGCGTACCGACGGCTGAATACTGCTCAGAAAAGAGCGGTGGATGCTGTCTATGGGCCGGTCTTGGTGGTGGCTGGGCCGGGCACGGGTAAGACACAGCTGCTCAGTGCGCGAGTGGCGCAGATACTTCGAGCGACCGATGCGCTGCCGCAGAATATTTTGTGCCTGACCTTCACCGAGAGCGGCGCTCGCAACATGCGCGACCGGCTAGTTTCGTTCATCGGCCAAGAAGCCTACGACGTCCAGATCGGCACGTATCACTCCTTCGGCAGCACCATCATTGGCCGTTTTCCGGAGTACTTTACGGAGCTCAGGCTGGAGCGGCCGGTCGATGAACTGGGCAAGCGGCAGCTGCTCGCGGACATCATCGAGGCCACCGATTACCGCAGCCCCATCAAGCAAGTTCGTCACCACCTGGGCGATCTCGTCAGCACCATCAGCGAGGTGAAACGCGGGCTACTTAGCCCCAAGGATCTGCGTCTCATCGCGCAGGAAAACATCGCCGTCATCACTGATACAAAGGACGTGATCGCTCGTAAGCTCCAGCCGTTTGCCGCCCGGATGCCGAGTAAGTTGGCGGTGGCAGGGCCAGTTTTTGAAAACATCGCTCGGGAATTGGACCGAGCCGCGAGCCCGCCAGTCGAGCAGACAGGTCTCGGGCCGCGAGCCGCGGGCGCAACTATAGATAGCCTGGCAAGCTTGGCAGCCCGCGAGCTGCAAACGGCACTCGAAGAGGCAGACCACGCTAATTCGACCAAGCCACTGACCGCCTGGAAAAACAAGTGGCTCGCAAAGAACGAACAGAACCAGTTTGTCTTGGCTGGCGAGCTTGAAGCCCGGCGCGTCGCGGCACTAGCGAACGTGCTTGAGTTGTACCAGGCAAAACTGGAAGAGCAAGGGCTCTACGACTTCGACGATATGATTCTGCGCGCCATAACCGTACTGGAGCAACATGACGACCTGCGCTTTAGCTTGCAGGAACAGTACCAATTTATCCTGCTCGACGAGTTTCAGGACACCAACGCTGCCCAGTTCCGGCTGGTACAGCTACTCACCAACAACCCAGCCAGCGAGGGCAAGCCAAACGTCCTGGCCGTTGGTGACGACGACCAGGCGATTTATGCTTTTCAAGGCGCCGAGTATAGTAACATGCTCGATTTTTACCAAGCCTATAAAGACGTCCAGGTGATAACTCTAGAGGAAAATTATCGATCCCAGGTGAAAATAGTCGAAACAGCGGCGAAAGTTGCCGGGCAAATCGACGCGCGGCTGCACCACCATTTCCCGGGCGTCACCAAAGACATTCGCTCGGCCAGCACCGGCCAGCCAGAGGTTCAGATTTCCCGGCGCAGCTACCGCAGTACTGTGGCCGAACGCACGGCCGTCGCTGGACAGATAGCTCAGCTCGTCGCTGACGGCACCGACCCGTCGCGCATCGCCGTGCTGGCGCCGAAGCACAAGTATTTGGAGCCCCTGGTGCCGTATCTGCAGGCCCGCGAACTAGCCGTTAGCTACGAAAAACGCGAGAACATCCTGGAGGCCCCGGTGGTGCGCGAGCTACTAACCATGAGTAAGCTGGTTCTGGCGTTGCACGGCGGCAACCACAAGCTGGCCGACAGCCTCTGGCCAGAGGTGCTGAGCTATGATTTTTGGGATTTTTCGACGTCGGACATCTGGAAAACATCGTGGCAGGCAAGTGACAGCCACAAACCCTGGAGCGAGCTGCTGCTTATAAACCCCGAGTTCAAACACGCTGCCTTGCTTGTGCTAACCCTGGCCGGCAAGATCGAAACCGAATCTGTCGAGTACCTGCTCGATGCCTTGATCGGCACCACCGATGTTGCCACGCACGACCGCGAGCTGCCGAGCGTCCGCAGCCCCTTGCGCGACTACTACTTCAAAACAAACGGCGAAACCGTCCTCTACGAAACCGTCACCCAGCTAACTGTACTGCGAGCACGGCTGAGAGAACACCAGACCGGCGAGGGCAGGGAGCTGAAGCTGGCCGATCTACTGCACTTTGTGGCAGCGTACGAGGCCGCCGAACAACCCATGCTGAATACCAGCCCGTACAACCAAGCGGCCAATGCTGTCCAGCTCATGACCGTCTTTAAGGCAAAAGGGCTCGAGTTTGACCACGTCTTTTTGGTCGCCTGCGACGACAGCGTCTGGGGCAGTAAAGCCAGCGGCATCGGCAATAGGCTGACCCTGCCGGCAAATCTTGCGCCCATCCGCCACGCTGGCAGCACCGATGACGAGCGCCTGCGGCTACTGTATGTGGCGATGACTCGCGCCCGCCACGGCCTGCACCTCACCAGTCACGAACAGACCTTTAGCGGCCGCCTGACCCAAGCGGTTAAATACTTCGACGAATCGGCCGACGAAACCGGCACGCGGCAAACCCGCATCCTCCCCGACACTCACCGGCCAGTGGTGGTAGACGACAGCGAACCCCCTAGCCTCGAGGCACTGGCCATGAACTGGCAAAAACGGCACTACAATAGCACCGCGCCGCTGACCGAGCTCCTGAGCGAGCGCCTGAAACGCTACCAGCTGAGCCCGACCCACCTGACTCATTTTCTAGACCTAAAGTACGGCGGGCCGGAAAGTTTTTTGCTGGGGACAATTCTGCGTTTTCCCAGCGCACCGATTGTCGATGCCAGCTTTGGCAATGCCATCCACGACACTTTGCAGTGGCTGCAAAACGAACTCAACCTGCGTGGCAAGCTGCCAAGTGCCGCGGCGGCCACTCGGCACGCCCAGCAGTATTTGGAACGCGAAGCGATGAATGACGAGCTGCTGGCCGTACAAAAAGACCGCGCCGAGAACGTTCTCCGCGCCTACCTCAAACAGCACGCCGTACAGTTCCAGCCAGGCAATGTCGCCGAAAAATCCTTCCGGGATGAGGGTGTTATATGGGACGGCGTTCACCTGGGAGGGAAAATCGACCTACTCGAGATAGACAAAGCTAGCAAAACAATTACCGTCGTCGACTACAAGACGGGGCAGCTCGGCAACGACCCAGCCAAGCTCCACCGCTACACGCTGCAGCTCTACTGCTACAAGCTGCTCGTCGAGGGCTCGCACAGCTACGCGGGCTACCGCGTCGAGCAGGGCAGGCTGGTTTTTGTCGAGCCAGATGGCAGCGGCAAGATTGTGCAGAAAAACATCCGGTTTGACCAGAAGGAAGTTGACCGCACCAAGCAACTGCTCGCGGCCATGTGGCAGTGCGTCCAGACGCTGGCCATGCCGGATACTGCCGCCTACGGCGACTCTCTAAAAGATATGCTGGCATTCGAACAGTCACTCATTGGCGACTTCCGCACCAGCCAGCCTGCCAACCAGTAAAGCTAGTCGCACCGCTGGCTGGCGCAATACTCGTGTCCTTTAAACCAGATAGCTAAAAACCGCTCGGTGATGAGCGGTTTTTAGTGTTCCGTGACCGAAAAATTACTTCTTGGCGACGGCTTTCTTTTTGGCAGGAGCCTTGCGAACAGTGGTCTTTTTGACAGCTGCGCGCTGGGCAGCGACTGTCTTGACAGCTGGACGAGCTACTTTAGCCTCTTCCGCCGCTTCAGCTGCTTCGGCAACCTCTGTCTCGACGAAGAGCAGGTTGTACAGGTTGAAGCCAACTACGGCACCGAGTACCGGACCGAGTACGTACGTACCCCAGCTAAACTGGTGCATGCTCATGGCTACGGCCGGGTTCAAGATACCCATAGAAGCAAGCGAAGCAACCAGCGCACCGACTACTAAACCACCGCCAACCATAAAGGCCTTCAGGCCCAGGCTGAGGCGCTGGTAGACAGCGGCAGCAACGGCGAATGAGAACACAAATGTTCCCGTAACTTCCGCAACCAAAACGCGGGCATTATAGACATCGGTGTTTTTCACGCCTTCGATCTTGGTAAAGTACACGAACAAATACCACGCTGCAGCAGCACCGGCGAACTGAGCGATGATGTAGCTCAACGCTTGAAGCGTCTTGAGCTTGCGCACCGTCCAAAGGCCGATTGTCAGGGCGGGGTTAAAGACCGCGCCAGATATACCGGCCAATGCCACGACCATAACGGTCAGCATGAGACCCGCAGCCGTTGCTACGAAGTAGGGCAGGCTTAGTTGTGAATGGGTGAGCGCCAAAACCGCCAGTGCCAAGGCGCCGGTGCCCAAAAATTCACTCACGAGCATCGCGAGCTTGTTTTTACGAAACATAGTTGTTATTCCTCCACTTATTTGTGATACTTCAAGCTTACAGAGATATGCAAGTTTTGTAAAGAGAATCTTTTGAGAGCAAAGCCATAGCCCTGTCATATATCTTGGGTAAAATCTTGTCATGCTCGTAGTCATATGGCATTAAATATGCGTACTTCAGACAACCAAAATCCTTGCATTATGTCTGGATTATTTATACAATTGCGCAAGCTAGGTGATAAATATCACATGCAATTACAACAAACGACACATACGACTATTTCTTACGCAACTCGCAATCCCGGACGGCCTTCCGGTCGGGAACTTTCGTTGTCTACCTATTTTCCCGAGGGTACACAGTTCCTATATGGCTACCCGAGCGGGAATGACTCTGGGTTTTTAAACTTAGTCCCCCCGAGCACCGAGGAATTGGTAGCTGCACGCGTTGTTGCCTGTAGCGGCCAGAATGTCAGCCCCATATGTTTTGCCGCAACGACACCGCAGTTTATTCCGATGGATTTGTATCATATGCTCGGTATTTCGGTACCGGCAGATGACGCCCTCATCATGCCGCCAGAGATTAGCCTAAACCTGACTGGTGCTGCACGCAACCAAGCCGTCAAGGCCTGGATAAAAAATAATGTGAAGCAGGGTAGTCTCGTTATGTCTCAACCCTATACTGACCCTGAGTTAACCCAGTATTACCAAATAGCACCGGCTAAAACCGCCTATTTGAATGATAAATATAATATGCCCGACTATATAGACGCCGAATGGCTTCCGAAACGCTTACGGACATTTACATCTGGGGTGGACTTGCTTGAACATACCGAAGCTATTCCATTGCCATGCGTTCTAAAAGCGTCCTCGTCTAGCTCTGGCGACGGAGTGCACATTTGTAAAACCACAGACGAACTAGAGCGAGCTGCCCAGGACTTCAAATCACTGCATGAGCGGATTATTGTCGAGGAGTATATTCAAATTAAAGAAAACTACTGCATACTGTTTGGCATCCCTCATGATGCGACATTACCGGCAGACTTCATCGGTTGTAACGAACAGGTCATTGGCACCAACGGAACATTCCTAGGTGGTAGAGTACCGGCAAATAAGCTGCCAGAAAGCGCTCGAGCCTCAGTAAAATATACTTTAGATGTCCTAGTGCCGCGCATTCGGTCTATGGGGTGGTACGGAATTTTTGGTTTAGATGTGCTCGTTGACGCCGCAGACCGAAATTATATTATCGACCCTAATTTTCGTATGACCGGCACGGCAGTATATCTGTTCTTGAAAGCTCGTGGTGAGCTAAAAGCACCAATGACTAGTGTCAGCGCTGAGTTTGTTGGTTCAGAAGCAGACTTTCGAAGGGCTGTTTTGCCCCTGGCTGCTACATCGAGTAACGAGCGACTACTGAAGCTCGTCTGCTTAAGCCGCCATAACAACACATGGAGATTTGATGCGGCAATTGAGTATACAAACGAAGAGCAGCTTGCTGAGCACGCCAAGAAAATTCTAGATAGCGGCATAAACTCTCGTGTACTCAGGCTACTGCGCGAACAGAATTAACCGTAGCCGCCGCGTTACCATTATGCAAATCGTAACAACACCTGTAACGATCCGTCGGTGAGGGCCATCAGAGTGGCAATGGTAATTGAGACACGTGCTGTGATAAAACGCTCACGGTCAGTCCCTTGCGATGGTAAGGGCAAAAGGGTTTCTGCTAGCTGACGCGAGCGCCAAACATCATAGCCAAACGCCTGCATGCCATTGTTTTCATTGGCAAATCGATTTGACGAGAGAGTAGTATTGGGCACAAAGTTTATAATAACAAGCTTTTCATTATGTTCTCCCTGCAGGGTCGACACACTGCCAGGACATTCATTCTCAAGTAACTCTAGAATATTTTCGCGACCAGCAAAAAAGTCCTCAGAATAACCACCGAGAACCTGCGACGCACCAAGTACACGCAGATAAGTGTCTCTGTCGAAATCAGTGTCAAGTACAGCCCTCACGAGACGTTTATGGTCTTCAACTAGATGCGGGTCGGTCAAGCACTCTAGCACCTTTTCTATGCCATCAATCGCACCACATCCCACTCCGTTGGCATGCGCTTCGTCGTCACGGTGTCCACCTGGTGTCAAGCCCAGCCGCATGTACGATGCCAGCATCATTTCAAAATCCTTATAAAATGTGCCGCGCGTTAAATCGTCTTTATCGACACCAAGTCGATAGGCAAGAGCCGCCCCCGTCGCACCACCTGGCACTTGCGGACCAAGATGTGTTTCATCAAGCTCTGGATCATGGCGGCCGTCAATACAGCGAGTTCGTGCTAACGGATCGGTTGTGACGTAGTACCGATCGAGCCCGGCGGTAATTGCACCAATGTCGACATACACGTCTTCGGCCGAGACACTCCCTGGCCATTTTTTATCACTGAGGCGCCCAAGATGAATTATCTGTGTCATTGCCCACCCTTTTAACTTACCTAAGGTTACCTCGGTGGCGGCGGTGGAGGTCGGCGACTTTGAGGCGAACCATGTGGCGGTCAACCAGTTGATGCGCCTTCTCGAGCTCGACTTGGTTGGTGGCGCTGGCTTGGAGCTTCAAAGCACGCTCTAGAGCTTCCTTAGCCTCGGCCTCGGTGATTTCCGAACTATGGTCGGCATCATCCACCAGCACATGCACGGTCTTACCGTCTATCTCTATGACGCCGCCAGTGACGGCATAAACTTCCAGCATGTCATCGCTATCGGTCGGCTTGCGGCGCACCGAAATTACTCCGGGGACTGCTACAGTAACCAGTGGTTCGTGGTCAGGGAAAACGGCGATATCACCGGCTGCGGTCGGCAGCATGACCTCATAAACATCTTCGTCTACTTTTGTGCCGGCCAGTGTTACGAGACGTAATTTCACGGTTGGTTAGTCCTTTTTACTGCTTAAGGGGCCGCCGGCCATGTAGAACCAGCTTTCGGGCTTGTCGTCGTATTTGCCGCTCAAGATATCACGGCAGTCACGCACGGTGTCTTCTACCTTGATGAACGCACCAGCGTTGCCGGTGAATTTCTCTGCCACAAAGAACGGCTGAGCCATAAAACGCTGCAAGCGGCGAGCGCGGTTGACGATCTGCTTTTGGTCGTCGCTCAGCTCTTCCATACCCAAAATGGCGATGATGTCCTGGAGCTCTTTGTACTGCTGTAGCACACGCTGAACTTCGCGGGCAACCTCGTAGTGCTCCTGACCGACGATCTCTGGGTCAAGAATGGTCGAGCTGGAGTCCAGCGGGTCGACGGCGGGGTAGATACCGATTTCTGTCAGGCCACGGTTCAGCACGATAGTACTGTCGAGGTGAGCGAAGGTGGTCGCTGGTGCCGGGTCAGTCAGGTCATCGGCCGGGACATAGACGGCCTGGATGGAAGTGATTGAACCTTTTTTGGTCGAGGTAATGCGCTCCTGAAGGGCACCCATTTCTTGCTGCAAGTTTGGCTGGTAGCCCACAGCTGATGGCAAACGGCCGAGCAGGGCAGACACCTCACTACCGGCTTGGGTAAAGCGGAATATGTTGTCCACAAAAAGCAGCACATCTTTTCCTTGGTCACGGAAGTCTTCTGCCATGGTCAGACCAGAAAGTGCCACTCGCAGACGCGCCCCAGGCGGTTCGTTCATCTGACCAAATACCATGCTCGTTTTGTCGAGCACACCAGCGTCTTTCATTTCGTGGTAGAGGTCGTTACCTTCGCGGGTACGCTCACCCACGCCAGCAAAAACTGAGTTACCACTGTGGAACTTGGCGATGTTGTTTATAAGCTCCTGGATAAGCACGGTCTTACCCACACCGGCGCCACCGAAGAGGCCGACTTTACCACCCTTAGCAATCGGCGCAATCAGGTCGATAACCTTGATGCCCGTTTCGAGTATCTCGGTCTTGCTGCTTTGCTCGTCAAGTGTAGGCGGTTCACGGTGAATCGGTGCTCGTTTGCCCTTGGGTACCGGCAGGCTATCGATGGGGTCGCCCACTACGTTAAACATGCGGCCTTGTGTATCATCGCCCACTGGCACAGATATAGGCGCACCGGTAGCGGTGACAGTTTCACCGCGTTTTAGGCCATCGGTACTCTGCATAGACACCGCTCGCACGGTGTGCTCGTCTAGGTGCTGCGCAACTTCCAGCGTCAGTGTTTCGCCCTCACGCTTGATCTCCAGCGCATCATAAATATTTGGCAGGTTCGTGCCCTCAAACTCCACGTCGACTACCACGCCGACTACTTGGATAACTTTTCCGTTGCTTGTCTCTGTCATGTGATTTTCTCCTTTGCGAATGAATGATGTATGGTGAATGGCGAATGATGTATAAGCTTCATTGCTTGTCCTTGTCTTTAGAGGAACGGATCAAGCCGATAAGTAAAGACAGTACAGTCACAGATTGTTCTGCATAGGGGGTAAACTCGCTTGCTTCAATATACTTGACGTCTCGAGCTATCAATGACTGATTCTGCAATTCGGTAAGTGAGCCTTTTGCCATGTCATAGAAACGCTTTTTTTCTTTGTATGAGCCCCTTGAGAACCCCTCGGCGATATTCGATGTAACCGAAACGGCTGCTCGTTTCATCTGTATCTTTAACCCTAAATCTTCGTCTCGCGGAAACTGCTTGACCATTTTGTACGTCATAAGCACAAGTTTATGACCCTGTTGCCACGTTGTCAGATCGGTAAACGATTTGATCTTTGATACATCATTCTTCATTCGTCATACCTCATTCATGAAGTAGCCAAGCTACTTCATGGCCTCCGCGCCGCCGGATATTTCCGCCAGTTCCTGGGTTATGGCCGCTTGACGGGCCTTGTTCATTTCGAGCGTTAGGTCATCGACCAGCTCGCTGGCATTGTCGGTGGCGTTTTTCATGGCCAGCATGCGCATGCTGTGTTCACTGGCGCGCGCATCGAGCAAGGCCTGATACAGCTGCGATTCCACAAGCCGTCGAACAACACTCTCGAGCACTATCTCTGTGCTAGGCTCATAGACCGCATCGCGGATCGATTCTCGCACCTCCGTAGGCGTCCACCCGGCAGGCAATATGCGGTGTGTACGCGGTACTTGCGTCAGGCTGCTGACAAATTCGGTGTATATGAGGTCGACGGCGTCGACACGTCCGCCCACAAACGCATCGTACGCCTGTGTAATGATGGCCGATATCTCAGAACCAGTCGGCTGATCTGGCAGATTATCGTACGAGCCGAGCAGTGAGGCATCCTTCAGGCGGGCAGCGAACTGAGACGCCTTTCGGCCAACGGCAATTGTGTGGTTAGCACGCTTGTCGGCTTCGTCCTTACGCAGCTCTGCCAGATATGTCTTTAAGACATTCGCGTTGTATGCCCCGGCCAACCCTTTGTCGCTGGTGACGACTATGAACAGACGGGTTTTCACCGGCCGTTCCGTAAAAAGGGCGTGGTCTTTCGTGGCTCCTTGGCTGGCGAGATGCGTGAGAATCTCGTTAGCTACGCGCGAATACGGCGTCGAAGCCTTGGTGGCATCTTGGGCTCGGCGCATCTTGCTCGCCGCTACCATCTGCATAGCCTTGGTAATCTGCTTGGTGCTTTTGACGGAGCGAATCCGACCTTTGAGCTGACGGGTACTAGCCATTCCAACCTCCGGTCGATGTAGCAGGTAGCAGGTAGCAGGTAGCAGGGTTAGAAACCACAATGTGGTTTTCCATACTACATGCTACATACTTCATGCTACCCATTTACCCTTCGAATCCTTTCGCGGCAGCAGCAGCGACTTTGGCAAGCAGCTTGCCGGTTGGGCCATCCGCCTCAACTTTTTCGTCACCGGTGCCGAGCGCGTCCATTTCTTTCCCGTGCTCTTTGGTAAGCTTGGCCAGCAGGGCTGCCTGGGCGTCCTTGATCTTCTCGCGCGGGACGCGGTCGAAGTGACCTTCGTTCACGGCAAAGATAGACGCAACCTGCTCCCATATGCTGAGCGGGCTATACTGCGGCTGCTTGAGCAGCTCGGTCAGGCGCTGACCGCGTTCAATCTGCTTCTTGGTGGCATCGTCGAGGTCAGAACCGAACTGGGCAAAGGCGGCCAGCTCGCGGAACTGGCTGAGACCGAGCTTCAAACCACCGGCGACCGACTTGACCGCCTTGGTCTGAGCGGCACCACCCACGCGGGACACAGACAACCCAGCCGAGATAGCTGGCCGTATACCCTGGTAGAAGAGGTCTGTTTCCATGAAAATCTGCCCGTCGGTTATGGAAATAACATTGGTCGGGATGTAGGCAGAAATGTCACCAGCCTGCGTTTCGATGATAGGCAGTGCCGTCAGAGAGCCAGCCCCAAGGTCATCATTGAGCTTGGCTGCGCGCTCCAGCAAGCGCGAGTGCAGGTAAAACACGTCACCCGGGAAAGCTTCGCGGCCCGGTGGGCGGCGCAGCAGTAGTGACATTTGGCGGTAGGCTACGGCATGTTTGGTAAGGTCATCGTAGATGATGAGTGCGTGCTTGGCATTGTCACGGAACCATTCGCCCATGGCCGCACCAGCGTACGGCGCGAGGTAGAGCAGGGAAGCCGGGTCACTTGGGCCGGTTGCTACCACGATAGTCTGATCCATGACGCCTTCTTGCTTAAGCCGCTCGACCAGTCGAGCAACCTTAGACAGTTTCTGACCGATGGCAACATATATGTTTACCACGCCAGTCTTCTGACGACCCTGGTTAATCATGGTGTCGAGGGTGATGGCGGTTTTACCGGTCTGACGGTCGCCGATGATAAGCTCGCGCTGTCCGCGGCCGATAGGGAACATAGCATCTATAGACATAATGCCCGTCATGAGCGGCTCATGGACGCCCTTACGGCCCATGACACCTATGGCGGGACGCTCAACGCGGCCGGTTTCCTTGGTCTTTATGGCTGGTCCGCCGTCCATGGGCTGTCCGAGAGGGTTTACAACCCGCCCCAAAAGCTCCGGTCCAACTGGGACCTCCAAAATAACACCTTTCAGCTTCACCGCACTGCCTGCCACGACGTCTTTGTCGCTACCCAGCAGCACCGCACCAATCTCATCTTCCATGAGGTTCAGGGCGAAGGCTTCAACCACGCCGTTTTTCGTCTGAATCTCGAGCACTTCGGCGTAGCCGGCACTGCGCAGACCATGTATCCACGCCACACCGTCGCCCACCCGCGTCACCACACCGGTTGACTCCATGTTTTCACCACTATCTAGCTGCGCGATTGCGTCGCGAAGCCCTTTTGATACTTCTGTGACTGCTATGTCTGCCATTATTTGACTCCTAACTTAGCTTCTAGCTCTTTGAATGCAGCGTCTTCGGGTGGTAGCTGATTCGGATGTGATGGATCGCCAAGTGCCTTGGCAGCCGTTTGTGCCGCGATGGCAACTCGCAAGATGGCGGCCGTATTTGGACCCATAGGGTTACCGTATCTTTCTTTGTCCCGTCCAGTTTCTCCATTCATAATAACTCCTACCTCTATACTTTCGCGGCACGTAAGGCCTGCAGTTTATGTTGCACTGTTCCATCGTAAGAAGCGTCTGGTGTCTGCAAACGCACACCGCCCATGACACTCGGGTCAACTACTTCACGCAAATACACTTCGGTGCCGCCAGCTTGCTCTTTTACGGCCGCACGAAGGGTATCGTCGAGCGGACGAGCCGACGTAACCGTCGCCACCACAACGCCACGCTCAGCAAGCGCATCTTCTACGGCTCTCACTACCAGCGGCAACTCACGCAAGCGGCGCGATGCTAGCAAATAAGCCGCCACCTCTTGCACAACCGCCTCAGGCACACGGCCATTACTGGCGTGCGAAGCGACGTATTGGGCAATCTTACGGCGGCTGAGTTTCCCTTGCATTAGCAGGAGCTCCGTTCCTGTAGCGTTATGAGATAAGAGTTACGAGATAAGAGTCGCGTTTCGCTCGAAGAGGCAATCTTCTTATCTCTTATCTCATATCTCTTAACTCTCACTTCGTCACCTCTTTCAGAGACTCAGCGATAAGCTTCTTGTCCACTTGGTCGGTCACCGTTTTGCCGACAACTTTTTCAGTTGCTTGGGCAACGAGTTCAACCGTTTCGTTATGCAGTGCCTTTTTGGCTGCCAGCACGTCTTTTTCTATGGAATCATGCGCCGCCGCGACAATACGCTCGGCCTGAACCTTCGACTTTTCTTCGCTCTTGGCGAGCATTCCAGCGGCTTCTTCCTTGGCCGTCGCAACGATGTCAGATGCCTCGGAACGTGCCGTCTTGAGCATGCCAGCAATCTTTGTTTCAGCCTCGGCGGCTTGTTTGGCGGCCTCAGTAGCAGCAGCGTTGCTTTCGTCTATCCGCTTCTGGCGCTCGTCGACCGCCTTCATGAGCACCGGGAACACGTACTTACTGAGTAGCCACGTCAAAAGCGCGAAGGCGATGATCTGGAACACCAGCAGCTTGCCGTCTATCCCGAGCGCTTTGATGGGGCTGGCCGCTTCCTCGGCATGGACCGCTTCGCTCGCAAATTGTGTAATAAATATGTTCACATACATTCCTAACTACTAAATACTAACTACTAACCCCTAGCCCTTGGCCAAGAAGCCCACAATGATACCGATGATGGCCAGTGAGTCGGCAAAGACGATAGCGGTAATCATGAGCGTACGCAGCTCACCGATTTTTTCTGGGTTACGGCCAGCGGCACCCAAAGCGCCCTTACCGATAAGCCCCACACCCATGGCAGCGCCCAGGGCTGGTAGTGCGTAGGCGAGTGCAAATGCGATATTTTCCATTGATATTTCTCCTTATTTAACTTCGTTGATTAATTTTACAGGGATGGTTTTAACCTCATTTATGCTGCGGCCACCTCCTTGGTGTTAGCAGTGTCATGAGCAGAATCGTGGGAGCCGCCGTGGCTCGCGGTAGCTAGGCTGGCAAAAATGAGCGTCAGTACGTAAAACACATAGGCCTGGATGAAGCCAATGAACAGCTCAAACGCCATGAAAAACGGCAGCACCGCCGACGCGGCGTAAGAGGCCAGTCCGGCCACAATGGCCAGCAAGGCTGCACCAGCAAAGGCATTGCCGAACAGTCGCAGGCTCAGTGCAATCAGGCGCGAAAACTCGCCGATAAGCTCGAGGAAACCTTCGAACGCACCGATGGGGTTTTTCAGTGGGTTTATGAGGTAGCGGCCGGCATTGCCAAAGAAACCGTGCTGCTTAATGGCGTAGTACTGCACGGCTGTCATAGAGGTAATAGCCAGCGCAATAGTGAAGTTCAGGTCGGTCGGGAGGGAGCGCAGCAGTTCGCCGCCGTGCCAGCTGACCGAATGGCCCACGCCTGGCAAAATATCCATCCAGTAGGAGATGAGGACGGTAAAAAAGATGCTGAGTGCCAGCGGAGCAATGCTGCGCGCCATGGCGCGGTCGGGCACGATGTCATAGACGGCTTTGTACATACCCTCAAACGCCCACTGTACCAGCCCCACGAACCGGTTGGTGCGGCCCTTTTTCACCATGGCAGCGGTGTAGAAAAATATACCAAGCAGCACGGCTATGCTCAAACCGCCGAGTAGCATGGTGTTAGTGACTGGCATGGGCCCGATGTGGAAAATCGGCTCGGCCGGCAGGACAATATTCAGCTTCTCCATGGCAAAAAAATGAGGTGAAATCATTTGGTTTCACCTCTTTCATGTTTTCTTGGTGTGGTCATTTGACGGCGAATGAGAAAGGCAGCCACTAGTGCGCCCACAAGTGCTCCGGCCAGCATCAGCCACGGCTTGGTACCAAAACGAAGGTCATAGTGACGGCCTAAAAGCAGCAGGCCGATGGTCGGTAGAAACATGCGCCACGTGGTGTCAGCCATGTCCAGCAGAATTGGGGCAACAGCGCTACTAGAGCGCGCCGTACCAGCGACAGGCGTGGTGGTTGAATGATCCGCCATTACGTTAGTAGATTGTAACAGAGTACCCCCAGCGGTGTAAACAGCTCCTGCCACATTTTTGTAATATTTCTCACAGACAGGCTTGGCAGACGGTGATTGGTGCGGTAGAATGAGACATGGAACAATTTTCTCTTTCACTCACATTCAACGATGTTCTCCTTCGTCCCGGCTATTCCGGGTTCGACCGAGCCGACATCTCACTCGCAACAAAACTTACCAAAAAACTGGCGCTTCGGGCGCCTTTTGTGTCGGCGCCCATGGACACCGTCACTGAATCGCGCTTGGCCATCGCGCTGGCCGAGCAGGGCGGAGCGGGCATTATCCACCGCAATCTAACCATAGAACAACAAGCGGCCGAGGTGAAAAAGGTCAAAGATGCCAAGCAAATCGTGGGCGCCGCAGTTGGCAGCAGTCCAGGCTACGAAAAACGCGTAGAGGCACTGCTCGCGGCTGGGGTCGACCTCATCGTCGTCGATTCGGCTCACGGATACGCCAAAAAAGTTATCGACACAGTGAAATATATAAAGGCACATTACTCAGTAGAGGTCATGGCCGGCAATGTCGCTACCGCCGACGGTGCACAGGCGCTCATCGACGCCGGCGCCGACGCACTCCGCGTTGGTATGGGTCCGGGCGCGATCTGCTCAACCCGCATCGTCTCTGGTATGGGCGTGCCGCAGCTATCGGCACTGCTTGAAATCAAGCCAGTTGCCCACAAGGCTGGCGTACCGGTTGTAGCCGACGGCGGTCTGGTAAATTCCGGCGATGTCATGAAAGCCTTGGCCGCTGGCGCATCTACCATCATGACGGGTAGCCTATTTGCCGCTACCGAGGAATCTCCTGGTGAAGTGACGAGAGTCAAAGCCGATCAGGTGCCTTCTCGATTCCGCAGCATACTCGACGGTTCGGCCGATTACGCCTTCAAAGCCTACCGCGGCATGGGCTCTATCGGCGCCATGAAAAAGGGCCTCGAAATCAGCTCGGAAGATGAGTTCCACGGCAAA
>JBGAVA010000039.1:0-3223 GCA_044228355.1 Saccharimonadales bacterium (SeqCode) | reverse complement strand
AGGAGGTGAACCTGTAGGTTCATCGACGAGAGAAAAGTGGCTTATGGACGCTGGTGGTAAGTCTGGGGTGGTGGGAGCTTTGCGTAAGTCGAGTTTAGTTCGTGGCTGCATACAAACCAGTATAACCGAGCCTAGAGAGAAGCAACAGCAGAATACTATTCGCTAGCCGTCGTGTAGGTGAGGGTATCGTCTTTGCTGGCAATGTGTACGATATCGCCCTTGCTATACGCTTCGTCCAGCAGTTCCAGCGCCAGCTGATCCTCTATGGTGTCCTGGATGAGCCGGCGCAAGGGACGAACGCCGTTTTTGGCATCGTACCCATGCTCGAGCAGGTACTGCTTTGCGCCGCTGGTGAGCTGCAGGCTCACGCCGTGCTTTTGCAGGCGCTTTTTTAGCTCTTCTATCTGCAGGTCGATGATTTTGTATATATCTTTCTTCGTCAGCCCGCGGAATACGACGGTTTTGTCTATGCGGTTGAGTAGCTCCGGGCGAAGCTCTTTTTTGAGCCGATCGAGCACATTCTGCTTGTTTTGTTCGTGCATGGCATCGAGATCGTCAAAGTCAGACCGCGCTTCGGCCTGAAAACCGAGGGACGCTTCTTTCTGAAGCTTGTCGGCACCGATGTTGCTGGTCATGATAACGATGGTATTGGTAAAGTCTATCCGGCGGCCCTTGCTATCGGTGATGTAGCCATCTTCCAGCATCTGCAGCAGCATGTTGAAAACGTCCGGGTGAGCTTTTTCTATTTCGTCGAACAGGACCAGGCTGTATGGCTGCCGGCGGATTTTATCGGTCAACTGCCCGCCGTCGTCGTAACCGACATACCCTGCTGGAGCGCCCACCAGACGCGAGACATTGTGATGCTCGCCAAATTCACTCATGTCAATTTTCACAAGCGCGCTCTCGCTGCCAAAGAATTCGGTAGCCAGCACCCGGGCAAGTTCGGTTTTACCGACGCCGGTTGGGCCAAGGAATATGAACGAGCCTATCGGCCGATTGGCCGCTCCAATCCCGCTGCGGTTCCGCCGGATAGCCTTACTCACCACCTCGACGGCCTCGCCCTGGCCGATAACCGACCGCGAGATATTTTTCTCGAGCTGCAGCAAATATTTTGCCTCGCTCTTGATGACCTTGCGCACCGGCACGCCGGTGATGCGCGAAACCACTTCGGCGACATCATCACTCGTCATGACCAGCTTGGCACCGGTCTTGGTGGCCTTGTACAGCGCATCGAGCTCCTGCTGGATTTGCGAGGCACGGGTTTTACTGCGCGCCGCGCGTTCGTAATCCTCCTGGTCCACAGCTTCGTCTATCCGCGCGTTGACGAGCTTGAGCTCTTTCTGCAGCTTGCGGACTTCTGGGCTTGTTTTGCCCCGTTCGACACGCAGTGCCGCCGCCGTCTCGTCCAGTAGGTCTATGGCCTTATCGGGCATAAAACGGTCTTGGATGTAGCGCTTTGCGAATGTAACTGTATCGTCTATAACTTCGTCGCTTATGGCTACGCCGTGGAACTCCTCGTAGTGTTTGCGGAGACCCTTTAAGATGGCGGTTGTTTCCATGACATTCGTTTCCGGCACCTGGATGGGCTGGAAGCGGCGCTCGAGAGCTGCGTCTTTTTCGACGTGCTTGGTGTATTCGGCGGTGGTCGTGGCACCGATGACCTGAATCTTGCCGCGCGCCAGTGCCGGTTTCAGGATGTTACCGGCGTCCATGGAGCCTTCTGCGGCGCCAGCGCCAACTATCAGGTGCAGTTCATCTATAAAGACCACAGTGCGCTTATCGCCTTCCAGCTCAGCCATGACTTTTTTCAGCCGCTCCTCAAACTCGCCGCGGTACTTAGTGCCTGCGACCATGGCAGCCAGATCGAGCATGACGATCCGCTTATCGAGCAGGCTATCGGGCACGTCCTCGTTGACGATACGCTGCGCCAGCCCCTCCACAATGGCGGTTTTGCCGACGCCCGGTTCGCCGATGAGCACCGGATTATTCTTGGTGCGGCGGTTTAGGATGGTCACGACGCGCTTAATCTGCGCCTCACGGCCGACCACCGGGTCGAGCTTGCCGCCCCGGGCTTGCGCCGTCAGGTCTGTGCCAAACTGGTCGAGATAGCTTTTGCCGCCACGGTTTGGTTTGCGCGAGGTGCGGCGACCGCCCGGCTCCACCGATTCACGGTCGGCATCGTCAAACTGGCGGTTCAGAAAGTTTTCTAGCTCGCGCAGCACAGAATCTGTGTTGATATTCATGTCGCGCAGCAGTACGCTGGCCCGCGAGTTTTTTTGCGAAAGCAGGCTGTAGAGAATGTGCTCGGTCCCGCAGAAATCCTGTCCGTAGTCCTGAGCAATATCGTAGGCCATGCGCAGCGTCAGTTTGGCAGTTTCGCTATACCCTTTGGCACCCATGTTGATAACGATGTTTTTGGGCGTCAGCTTCAGTGCCACCTGGGCTTTTTTGAGCGTTACCCCGGCGTCCTCCAGGATCTTCCCGCCAAGGCTGCCATCTTGCGCCATGAGACCCAGCAGCAGGTGCTCGGTACCGATGTAAGCATCACCCAGCCCGCGCGCAATAGTGCCAGCGTGCGCCAAGCTACGGCGAGCGTTCTCGGTCAGGTAGTTGGAAAATTCTTGGTAGTCTGGTTGCATGTTTCGCTCCTTACGTCGCTCTAGAGTCAAGAGATATGAATCATGAGATAAGAGTGGAAATTGTGTCGCCTGCAGCGACGATAATTATCTAGATTCCCGCCGGAGTTTCTCCTGAGTTTGAACCAGGACGGAAATAATTCCGGCGCTAACCCCAGTCTACCAAAATTAGCACTCGCCAGTCAAGAGTGCTAATTGCACATGGTTACAACAAGGGACCGTTGGCGGGTATGAGGTGAAATGGTTCTCTGTTATTTTGCCGTCCCGGGTGGAGTGGGGGGGTGGACGGTGGACGGTAGACGGTAGGGGCGGCCGAAGGCCGCTGAGGTACATCCACCGGAGCTGTGGCGGAGGTGGATATAGCTAGTAGTGGCCATGTGGAAACTCCTGGCCAGAATGTTGTCGGTTACTACAACTTCCGACAGGCCAAGAGGCCAATGTCTTGGCCTCTTGTAGACACGAGCGAAGCGTCGTTGGTGGTGAGGGTAATGCTTAACTCGTCTGATGGATGCGAGTTGTTTGAGGAAGGAATCAGTTGCCAGTGGCAAGTGAATCCTGACGAGTTCTCGCGTCGGTTGTAGAAACGA
>JBGAVA010000038.1:0-3323 GCA_044228355.1 Saccharimonadales bacterium (SeqCode) | reverse complement strand
GTGGGATTTCGATCGTCCTCCATGCCACTGGGTATTGTAGCCCCAACAGGAGTTGGAGGCTACAGGTAATATACAAGCGTGGGTCAGGAGACCGATCACCGTAGTTTACGTACCATAGTAAAATAGTAGGATTAGCCTGTGACCTGTAACATGTGGCCTAACATTGACGTGTTACCTGTCACGATTGCCTCGGGATTCACGGCGAATGGATAAAGGATATCGTTTGGTGACAGGTGACAGGGTAATGGCTCATCACTTTAGCGTCATCGAACATCGAAAATCGGTCATCAGTGATTGCTGTTGCTTTCAGGGGTAAAATAAGGTAAAATCTTACGGATATGGAATACATCAAAGAGTTGGAGCAATCCTTCAAAAAGGGCGCAGTGGTAGACGTGCGCTCTGGCGACACTGTCAAAGTCCACCAAAAGATTAAGGAAGGCAGCAAAGAGCGTGTGCAGATCTTTCAGGGTCTAGTCATCCGCTGTGACCGCCGCGATAGCCACACCAGCCGCATCACCGTACGGCGTATAGCCAGCGGTGTCGGGGTAGAGAAGAGCTTTTTGCTCCATAGCCCGCTCGTGCTCAAGGTAGAAGTTACCAAGCGCAGCAAAGTCCGCCGCAACAACCTCGGCTACATGCGTAGTCTTACTGGTAAATCGGCCCGTCTCACTGGCGTCGACTTCGACCGCCAGGCGGTGAATGACGTCCGCGATCTCGAAGCCGAGCGCATCGAGGCAGAGGCCAAAGAAGCAGCCGCCCGCGAAGCCGAAGCCAAGGCCGCCGAAAAGGCAGCCGAAGAAGCCGAGCTCGCCGCCAAGCAAAAGGCCGTAGAAGAAGCGCACAAAGCCGCCGAAGCCTAAATCCGCGGTAAAACCCACATCTGTTAAAAAGTAGCTCCCGGGTAAAACCGGGAGTTTTCGTTTATTTGTACGCGAAGTACGTTTTGTCTAGCTCTTTGCTAGTGTTATCGGCTTGCAAGGGGCTACTTGACCCGTATTGGTTATGCCTACACCTTGGAATGTTGACTTTCCGCCCGAAGGCACTCTCGATAAATCCAAGGTTATCGGACCGGCAGTTGTTCCGTCGGCATCTACTATATGTTTTATGTCATTACCGCCATTTCCTAAGATGGCAAATTGACCAAGAGTAGCTTTCCCTGTTACAGAAAAAGTTGCTCGTGCAGCGTATTGGTCAGGACCAAGCATGGTGAGGGCCACGCCATCACAGTGTACAGATTGAGATATGGGCATGCCCTTGAGATCCTCGGCAGTCATTTCGGGTGCGCCGCTACAGCCAGTCAGCCCAAGCGCTACTGAAGTTCCCGTCGCGGCCAACATATTTCGCATATTCATAGTATTGTAATTCTACCATACTAAAGCCATTTATGCAATATTTGTCGCAACTAGAAAAATAGAAACGGCTATTGCAGGTACGATTTTGAAATATTCAAAGTATAACCATAGGAAAGAGTATAGTAATTGTATGCAATTTACGATAATTTCTATAGTCATACCGCTTGCTTTGTATGCTGCTCTTCCATTACTTTTGCGAAGCTCGCGGTACAGAGTTTTACTGGCAGCCGCATGTTTAGTGTATGCGGTCTCGTGGTATCTGCCGCCGCCGGATATTTTCGGGAGACAAACGGCATTTATGACACATTTCTTTGGCGGGGGTGTGTTTTGCGGGCTGCTTGGGCTATACATACAGCTGGTGAAGAAGTGGCGGCCAAAGTGGTACGTTGAGCTGGGTGCGCTATTTGCCATGGTATCGTCTCTGGGTGTGCTAAACGAGCTATTTGAGGTGTGGCTATGGGTGATTGGCCTTATGCCTCAGGGCATCGCCGACACATCTTGGGATCTGGTGGCAAACACCACCGGCGCACTGGTATTTTACCTGAGCTACAAGGTCTGGCGGTGGTTACGGTCGGCTTAGACGAAGTGGGGCGGGGGTGTTGGGCGGGTCCGCTCGTGGCGGCAGCCGTGGCGATGAGCGACCTACAGGACGGACCCATAGGTCTGCGTGACAGCAAGAAACTCAGCCGGAAGCAGCGGGAGAAACTGGACGGTGACATCAGATCCCAGGTGAAGGCCTACGGTGTTGGCTGGGTCACCCCGGGTGAAATTGACTCAATGGGCCTTACCAAAGCAGTCCAGCTGGCCATGCTACGCGCCATGAAAGAATTACATAAAACATGCGACCAGTACGACGAAATCATCATTGACGGCAACATAAACTACTTCACCAATGTGAAAGGATTATCCTCTCACAATATCGAGACGATTATACGGGCGGATGATAGTGTGCCGGCGGTGAGTGCGGCCAGCATCATCGCAAAGGTGGCGAGAGACGGGTATATGCGGGAGATCGCCGCAAAATACCCAGAGTATGGCTTTGACAAGCACGTTGGCTACGGTACGGCCGCACATGTTGCCGCCCTAAAGCAACACGGCGTGACCGACATGCACCGGACATCATTTGCGCCCATAAGGGCAGTAATGACCAATTCGCAAGCGCCAATTACCAAGTAATAGCACGGCGGACTTACCTTTGGTTATTGTGATTTGGTGTTTGGTTATTCATAATTTGTCCCATGACAAATTATAGTAGCGGGCATGCGGCCGAGAAGGTGGCGGCGGAGTACCTGAAGCGGCACGGTTATGATATCGTCGCGCTCAACTGGAAGCATCCGCGCGCAGAGATAGACATCATTGCCCGCAAGAAACTCGGTTGGCGTCGTTACGGTCCTCACGTGTTTTTTGAGGTCAAATATCGCAAAACTGACCACCAGGGTCGTGGCCTCGATTACATCACACCCGCGAAGCTGAAACAAATGCAGTTTGCAGCGAATATGTATGCAACACTAAACGATATTGCGGACGAATATATTTTAGGAGCTGTAGAATTATCGGGCACGAGTGACGTTCCTGTAATTATAGAAAACCTCTACTAATACTAAGATCGGCTCGGCAAAACAAATATTTCTACCCCAAGAACACTTCGCGTAACGTTTCTTAAGGTTTCTGCAGAATTGGGTGCCAACGAGTTAACGACTGCTAGCCTAGCTAATTCAGCAGCTGAAAGATCCTCAAGTTCTGCTCGCTGTTGCAATGCCCGTACTTCTTCATCAGAAAGACGGATTGTCACCTCGTTGGACCGATCTTTATCTGGCATAATGCTAAGATTATATACAAAACTACAATTTATGCAAATAACAATTAAATGTCATGGTTATGCAAAGAACTCCTGGGCGTTGGTAGGTCTCAAGCCGAACACTAAACCTCACGCTCTACGCACCTGAAGCCGAACACTCTATCTCTTTTTTT
>JBGAVA010000037.1:0-3655 GCA_044228355.1 Saccharimonadales bacterium (SeqCode) | reverse complement strand
ACCAGAGCGGTTTTCGGGGCGACTGATAAATTGCTCGTCAAGGCGAGATCACTGCTAAAAGAAGTGCCAAAACGAGGGTACCCCATAAATAAAAAAGTAAAAAAAGAGGAGAGGGTGGAATTAATTCAATCCCGAAAACCCTCTCCAAATGAGCTTCTACAGCTCTAGCAAATTCCGACGAAACATCATATGAATTATCGGACGCCGTTAAAAGTCGGCAGGAGGCAGCAAATGTAAGAGTTGCACGTTGAAGAAATAGCGAATCACAACGACCCCGAGTCATGCGTGACCAATACCGCGAGGTATGCACGAAGTGTTGACAGGGGCACATGCGGGCAGTGTATTGAGCCTCGAAAAATTAGTCTGGGACGCCGACGCAGTGATAATGTGCGGAAGGCAACATCAACGACAGCGCTTTCGCGAGTTGGCGTTGAGCCCCACGTGGTCTGAGACCACTTGCACGCATGGAAACCTCTTGAGCGGAAAACGGGAGATCCCATACTCGGCCAGAGCTGGCAATTCTGGTCCGCACCGGGAAACTGCTAACGGAGTACGACGGTGATGCACGAGGATGGGAAGTCAGACAGGTCCGTAGTACCTGCGAAGTTTGCGAACAAAGTCGGACCTAACTCGACGGCCGCGGAGCAAATGGAGGGAAGGGACTTGACCAAAGGGAATTCGTCTGAGCAAAACATGCTCCGGACACAGCGCCGGGATAGTGTGCAAAATGAGCTGGAGACGATACGCAAAGCAGCAAAAGGAAACAAGAAGATGCGGTTCACCGCGCTTCTGCACCACGTCTACAACATTGAAACTTTGTGGGAGGCATATCTCGGCATCAATCGAGAGGCCGCCGCCGGGGTCGATAATGAGACATGGGAGCACTACGGAGAGTGCCTAGAAGAGAATCTGATAGACCTCTCCGAAAGGCTCAAGCGAGGAGCATACCGAGCCAAGCCTGTTAAGAGGGTATACATTGCCAAGCCTGATGGTCGGCAGCGACCGCTCGGCGTACCAACCTTAGAAGACAAGATAGTCCAAAAGGCAATGGTGCTGGTTTTGAATGCCATCTATGAAACAGACTTTCTCGGATTTTCATATGGGTTTCGACCAGGACGCAGCCAGCACAATGCGCTGGATGCCCTCTACGTCGGACTTCAGACGAAGAAGGTGAGCTGGGTGCTCGATGCAGACATTCATGGCTTCTTTGATGCCTTAGACCACGAATGGCTAATCAAATTCATCGAGCACAGAATAGCTGACAAGCGCGTTGTGCACCTCATCCAGAAATGGTTGAAGGCCGGCGTGCTTGAGGGTGGGAAGGTGACTCATAGCGAGGTCGGGACCGTACAAGGGGGCAGTGTTAGCCCATTACTTGCGAATATCTACCTCCACTATGTGTTTGACCTCTGGGCGCACAAATGGCGTCGGACGAACGCACGCGGAGAAATTCTGATGGTGCGGTATGCCGACGACTTCATTGTGACGTTCCAATATAAATCCGATGCCGAGCGGTTCTTGCGTGAACTCAAGGAGAGACTTCAAAAGTTCCAACTTGAACTGCACCCCGACAAAACTCGATTAATTGAATTTGGTCGATTCGCAATCGACAACTTCAAAAAGCGTGGTGGCGGCGGAAAGCCAGAAACATTCAACTTCTTGGGATTCACTCACATATGTGGGGCCAAGAAAAATGGCATGTTTGTGGTACTTCGGCAGACGGAAAAGAAGAGGTTGCGAGCAAAGATAACTGAGATAAAACTCGAACTTAAAAGCCGCAAACATTTCCCATTGCTCCATCAGTGTCAGTGGCTAAAATCAGTGGTGACGGGACACTTCAACTACTATGGAGTACCGACAAACCTGAGGGCGTTGAACACGTTCCGATTTCGAGTGGTGGGTTTCTGGCTAAAAGCGCTACGCGACAGAAGTCAGAATGACCACTTCACGTGGGAACGAATGTACGCAATGTCTGACCGCTGGCTACCATGGGGTCATATTACTCATCCCTATCCACTGGAGCGCTTTCGCGTCAAGACCTAAGGTAGGAGCCGGATGCGGGAAACCCGCTAGTCCGGATCTGTGCGGGGTGGGGAGGGGCAACCCTCCTCCCTACCGCGATAGACCAGAAGGCCGCGACTTAGACCAGCCAAATCTTCAATTAATCGCTCCATATTTGGTGCTTGGCTTAGGCAAAACATATGCTCACTAGAAGGAAGAACTACAGATGGAAAAAAGAGCTGACAAACCAGCAGATCAATTTATGGAAGAAGCCATAAAGCAAGCTCAAAAAAGTTTTGCTGAGGGAGGCATACCTATAGGTTCTGTACTTGTACGAGCTGGACAAATTATTGGACGCGGTCACAACCGTCGCGTTCAGCAAGGTGACCCCACTGCCCATGGTGAAATTGACTGCCTGCGAAATGCTGGTAGACAAGCGAGCTATAGAGACACCACTATCTATTCCACTTTGATGCCATGTGCTATGTGTGCAGGGGCTGTGGTGCAATTTGGTATTAGCAAGGTAATTGCCGGTGAGAACCGCACCTTTAAAAGCTCTGCTCAATTTATGCGTGACAATGGTGTTGAGGTAATCGATTTAGATCTTGAACAATGCTTCGATTTGCTCAAGCAGTTCCAGCTCCAATATCCAAAAGTCTGGAACGAAGATATTGGCGTTGAATAATCACACTAGTACGCGGGCTTTAAAATGCTAGGCGATTTTAAAATAAGACGATTGAACAACTCGCATTGTCGACAATACGAACAGAAGAATGGTTGATAATTCAAAGAGTCTAAAGGTCTAAAAGTCTAAAAGTGCAATAGTGCACAAGGCGAACAGCCGAATTAGTTCTATTTCTGTCTTTGAAATTTATATTTTTCAAAATGAACCTTTAGACCTGATGGGAATAATCTCTAAATGATCACGCGCAGTACAGCAGACACTTATCGAAAGATTTTCATCTTTACCTCGATCCCTTTTGGCCTCTACATGGGAGCGCAAGGGCTATCTGGGGGTCTTTGGCATGGAATAACTCAGGGCGTTTTCGAAGGGCTATTGTTCGGAATCTTTATGGCTTTGATTTTGGGAGCATTACATCAAATTTCCAACAAGCAGCTACAGTCGAATTACAGTGAAGCCCTCTTAGGTGTGCATCAGGTCCAAGTGCTGACCTTGAAGCAACCTTTTGACCAAGGGTTTGAAACATGTTTGAAATCAATAGCAATTTTAAAAAAATGCCATGTGACTCAGCAGGATAAACACCTAGGGGTAATACACGCTCAGACTGGAACTACATGGAAATCATTTGGCGAGAAGCTCATGCTTACTGTTTCGCCTGATGGCGATGAAAGCTGCAAAGTATACATATCGAGCAAGCCATTGGTCGGAACAACGCTAGTCGATTATGGCAAGAATATTGAGAACATTCGTTCGATTGTTGAGGCATTAGGCAAACAAGCTATCACGACTCTCTCTGCCGAGAAAATTTCAAGCTTGAACATGATTGAAGAGAGCGAAAATGCATAAACTTCTCAACATTCAGACTGCTTGCACTATAGCCTTGGCAGCGTGGTTTATCCCTAATGCTTTCTCCAAACCTCTAGAGATGTCCGCTAACACGAGGCAAGCTGAGATTCTCACGAAAAGAGCAGT
>JBGAVA010000036.1:0-3672 GCA_044228355.1 Saccharimonadales bacterium (SeqCode) | reverse complement strand
GTCTAGTGGTTTGACAGCCCTGCATGCGGCAACCCAGCCGCGCCCGGGCCTCGGGCCGGGGCCAGGATCGTCCTGCCGATCCTCACGCCTGCATTGACAAGTGACAGTCAGTGAACCATAAACATTGAGTCCCCTCCGAAAAGTCCTCCAGGCGATGGGGTCCGAGTGCCGTGGCTGGTAGGATGGCGCGTAGCCGCCGAGCGCCCAACCGAGCACCTGGGCGTATGTTCCGAGCCAGCCCAGACAGCAGCCAGATCGATCTCTTCAGCAACCTTGAGCAGTTTCTGTGCGAGCGCGACCAGGAGCAGCTGAACGATCCGAACGCCTGGCACAACGTCATCCTCGATCAGGTCGTCAAGCGCGTTTCCGAGGAGCGCTTTGTCGAGCTGTTCGATGAAGCCACCGGTCGCCCGAACGCGCCGCTGCGCGTGCTGATGGGGATGCTGATCCTCAAGGAAGGCTTCGGTTGGCGTGACGAGGCGTTATTCGAAGCGGTCCACTTCCACCTGCTGGTACGACGCGCCCTGGGTCTGCTGAAGCTCACCGACGAGGTGCCGGTCGCGTCGACCTACTACCTGTTCAAGCCGCGTTGGTATGCCCACCCGGTGGAGACGGGGGTCAACCGGCTCCAAGAGGTCTTTCCGGAGCTCACACGCGACCAAGCCAAGCGCCTTGGCGTTGTGGGTGAGCAGCGGCGCATGGACAGCACCCTGCTCGGTAGCAATCTGGCCGCATGCACCCGACTGCAGTTGATCATTGGCTGCGTGCAGGCGCGCTGGAAGAGCCTGAGCGCTGAGCAGCAGGCCTGTCTGAGCGAAGCCGACAGCGCCCTGTTGGATCGGTTGAGTGCCAAGCGCCCCAGTCAGCACCTCTATCGCCGTGAGGAGCCGACCAAGCAGGCCTGGCTGGAGGACTGTGGTCAGCTCCTGCTGCGCCTGCATCAGACTGACGACCTCAAAAGCAGCCCGCGCTCCGCGCTCATTGCGCGGCTATGGCTCGAGCAGTACCAGATCAACGAGGCCGACGAAGCGGCCCGCGTCGTGCTCAAGCCCACCCAGGAGATCAGCGCCGACTCGCTCCAAGCGCCGCATGACGCAGACACTGCCTACCGCAAGCAGCGCGACGCGACGGTGCGCGGCTACAGCGTCAACCTCACCGAGACCGGTCAGGAGGCCCTCAACCTCATCGTCGACGTCCAAGTCGAGCCGGCCACCGCCGCCGACAATGGCTATCGGAAGGACGCGGTGCAGCGCAGCGAGCAGGTGCTTGAGACCACGGCCCAAGAGATCTCGGCCGACGGCGCCTACTACCGTGAGAGCAACGAAGCCTACGCCCAAGAGCCAGGCCAAGACATCCACGACACGGGCTTTCCGGGCCAGCCAGGACGCTACGACGACGAGCGCACCGCAAATGGCGTCGTCGTCATCGATCGCGGCAGCGGTGAGCGCCAACTGGCCGAGGAATACCAGCCCGGGCGCTATCCTTGTCGCGCCGATAGCAAGTGGCGCTCTATCACCGACAAAGCCGTCGAGGCGGCGGCCTGCCGCCGGCGCACCGAGGCGCTCCCCCGCGAGCTGTTCAACCGCCACTGTAACGTCGAGGCGAGCATCTTTCAGCTCTCCTACCACACCCGCAAGAAGAAGCTGAAGTACCGCGGCGGCTGTGCCGTACAGCGCTGGGCGGTGTGCCGAGCGGCGTGGATCAACATAAAACGCATGGTCATTTACCCGGTGAAATCCGCTGAGATACTCGTTTGAGCGGTGGGGGGCCCCACCAGCACGCCTCAACCGCTCCGATTGCGGCTGGCCCTCCGACAAGTGCCTCAGAGCGGCCCTTTCCGGGTCCTAATCGTGTAACACCACCTTCGCATGCGCGGCGAACGTCCGTTCCCGATGTTCAGGCACGCGACCGGGGAGCCTCCCCGGAGAAACGGCTTTTCGGAGGGGACTCATCCTTCGGTTGAACTTCCTATACTCTATTCATTTAAGATCTGCGATTTTTCAATAATCTGAAACTTCAACGAGAAGAGATTGCTTCGTGCCTGCTTTTCATATGCTTGCGTGCTGTTAATACAACCCATAATCGCCGCTTTAAACTTCGGAAAGGAGTCGTAGTAACGCGAGTACAATACCTGCTGTTTGACGTGCCGCCATAACCGTTCGATCACATTGAGATTCGGCGAGTAGGCAGGGAGATAGATCAGATTAATCTTGAGTTCAATAGCCAGATCTCGGACAAGTTTGCATTTTTGATATCGCGCATTATCCAGAAACAGGGTAACCCCTTCCTGAGCATGCTTCATCGCTAATTTTCGCAGCAGCTCACAGACACTCACGGCATTAATATAGGTATCGTTGGTGATCGTCACCACCTCATGGGTAATGGCATTGAGCGCCCCCAGCACATTGAACCGTTGACGCCCGGCGGCGGAATAGACAAACCAGCGGTGGAAACACCACAGAAAACCGAGAAAAGGTTGCAAGACAAAATGCGCTGCATCGACAAAGTAAACGTGGTTAAGGCCCTGCCGGGCATCCGCCAGATTCGGCTCTAACTGCTTGCTGATAAAATCTTTTTGCTCTTGTCGCTTGGCGTCGTCCAGCTGGCCAGGAACGCTGCCAGTTTTTTTCGGCTCAGACCGAGCGCGAGCAAAATATTCCGCACATGGGCCAGCGAAAACGCCACCCCGGTGAGTCGCTCTATCTCGGCAGCGGCCTCCTTCAAGGTGCGGGGTGGATGCGCGGAGAACTGGGCAATCAGTTGGGCGCGATACGGGTCAATTTGGCTCGGGGGCGCATGAAAGATGCGGTCCTGAACCCCGGTGAGACCATTTTCTCGATAGGTCCGCAGGGTGGCGGTCACGGTGTTGGGAGCGGCGTCACTCAGTTCGGCAATTTGGCCATGGGGTAGACCACGGTGTTTATGCCAAAGGATCGTCATCCGCTTGCGGACGATGGGGTCGGGATGATGATAGCGCTGATGGCGAATCTGGTGCTGGTCTTCTATCGAAAATTGGCAGTGATACATGGTTAGTAAATCCACATTAGCTAATGATCGAGCCCGGGCTTTCTAGCAGACTATTCCCTGTTTTAAATTTTCGCAACCATATTATTGAACGAGTATAACGCATCGCGTGTATATTATTAACTATAGCCATTTAATAAGATATCCAGACATTTTTATTGCGCAGCATATCGGGTTTCTGGAAGATGGAAGAACGAAATCACGCGTTCTACTCGATGCTGAAGAGACTTCAATGCCGAGTGAAGGCGATTTTTCAGGTCGCTTTTGTTCTTAATCGGTTGCCGCCCAAGTTGCTTATCCTTAATCTCCTCCCAAACATGCTCATCCGGATTGAGTTCAGGGCTGTAGGCGGGTAGGTAAAAAATACGGAGTTGACGGCGGTGACCCCATACAAACCAGCGCACCATCTTGGAGCGATGAAATGAAGCGCGATCAACGATCAAGAAAATGGGTTGCTTGCGGCCTTCAATGATCTGATTGAGAAATTGGATATATTCTTGAGAGGTAATGTTTTTTTCCGTGACATGGTAGTGCAATTTTCCGTTTGGCGTGACAACCGAGAGAATATTTAATCGTCCTCGTTGGCCCGTCACATAGACATCGGGTCTAATACCGCGTTCACTCCAAGTTTTTCCTGACCGTTCTCGT
>JBGAVA010000035.1:0-4459 GCA_044228355.1 Saccharimonadales bacterium (SeqCode) | reverse complement strand
TTGCGACACTCTCCTTTCATTAGTTTAGTACCTAACGAAAGTATACGGGTGTCGCATTTTTAGTGGGAATTTTCCGGCCTGAGGCTGAAGTCGAAGCGTTTTTTTGGGTGTTCTATGGTGGCGAATACGGCGGTTTTGGTGAGGCGGTCGCGGAGGAGTTTCATTTCCTGCTTGTGCATGCGGCGCTCTTCTTCTAGTGCGGCCTCGGCGCGGTACTGGCTGAGTTTGGCTACGACATTTGCGGTCAGGAGCACGATGAAAATGTGCGAGCTTATGATGACGTACATGCCGAACAGTCGGCCGTAGCCGGAGAGTGGGTAGAGATCACCGTAGCCCACGGTAAACCAAGTGACGGTGCACCACCAGAGTGAGTCGCCGAACGATTTATGTTCGAGCAGCATAAAGAGGGTTGTACAGACGAGAAAATTGGTGATGTAGAGAGCAAAGATAAGTTTGGTGTGGCTGGCTAGCCGCAACAGTCGAATGGTCGTACTGGGTGTCCGCTGTATCACCATCTGAGCTATAGTATAAGCCACATTTAGGCAAAAAAGCTACTAGCCCACGTGCCTACGTCTCGTGCTATACTGTGAATCAAGATGTATAAACGAATTCTACTCAAACTTTCAGGGGAACAACTACAGGGTGATAAAGACGGCGGGTTCGACGCCGAGCGGGCAAAGTGGATTGCCGAGCAGATCAAGCCGGCGGTCGAGGCCGGAACGCAGGTGGCGATAATCGTGGGCGGCGGCAATTACGCTCGCGGTGCCCAGCTGATGGGCAATGGCATCGTGGACGTCACGGCGCACAACGTGGGCATGATGGCGACCATCATGAACGCAGTCACGCTTGCAGATGTGTTTAACGCTGTAGGGCTGGAGACACGGGCGCTGAGTAATGTCGATGTCAGCCAGTTTATAGATAGCTACACGTTCCGGCGGGCGGTCAGTCATCTGGAAAAGAACCGTGTGGTTATCATCGGCGGTGGCACTGGCCGGCCGTTTGTCACGACCGATACAGCGGCCGTGAACCTCGCGCTGGAACTGAAATGTGACGCCATCATCAAGACTACCAAGGTCGACGGCGTCTACGATAAAGACCCCATGCAGTTCCCTGACGCGGTCAAATTCGACCACATCAGCTACGACGAAGCCCTGAGCAACGGTGACATACAGGTCATGGACAAAGCAGCCCTGGGTATGGCACTGGAAGACAAGAAAACCCTCATCATTTGCGACTTACTGACTGATGGCAATATCGCCCGCGCCGCCGCCGGCGACCCCGTGGGCACAACAATTTCCGGCTAAGCTGGTTCTGCTTCAAGACTAGCTTCTCATTTAACGTGTATATTCCTGATGCAAGGTTTTCAGACAAAAGTTTGATTTTCGTTCAATTATTAGTTATAAATTCATAACGTAACGAAATCGGAGGCAAAAGGCTATGACTCACAACGCGAATACTGCAGCACCTACTTATTTTGGCGAAGGCGGTGAGTCTTTATCACTGGCTCCGGGTTGCGCGCAACCCAACCCTCCTGCCCAAGGCCAACCCGGGAAGGTCGGCATAGATACAGAGAAATTCGAAGATGCTGCGACTGATATAGGTGCTCGTAGCTTGGATGAAGCCGATGTTGCGCTTGCCCTCCTGGGGGACCGTTTACCCTAAGGAAGATTAAGAATGCTTCTAATGAGTCGGATCACATCTGATGTATTCCTTATGCATAGCGTGAGGGAGAGGGATTCGACCTTCAAGCTTCGCTTAAACCCAGCTCCCATGGTCGCTGGGCAAGGGCGGGGCTTGCCACTGGCAAACCCGTTCAAATCCCGATTCACTACAACATAGCAATAGAGCCTGCCCCTGCGGACAGACTCTGTTGCTATGGCGGAGGGAGAGGGATTCGAACCCTCGATGCAGTTGCCCGCAAACCGCCTTTCCAAGGCGGCGCCATAGACCACTAGGCGACCCCTCCGTCACTGGCAGTATAGCGAAAATGCGGTGAAGAATACAGATGCAAAATAGTGATCTCGGGTAAAAGAGTCCGTTTTAGATTGTACGGCCGGACAATCTAAAATGAGCATAGGAAATGGGCTTGGTCTGATGCTGGGAGCGTGATGGAGGTGAAGCCGGGGTGGGATTGGGGTGGTGTTGCGAAAAATACGTTAGAAAATGAAACGCATGTGGTTGCGCCCCTGTTGCCAAGGAGGGTACACTAAGGGCAAGTATGTCTCTTATTGAACTCAAAGACGTCAGTAAGCTGTACGGCTTCGGCGATGCCACCAGTGTGGCCCTCGACGAAGTCAGTTTAAAGATAGAAAAAGGCGAATGCGTGGCGGTCATGGGTCCGAGCGGCAGTGGCAAAAGCACACTCATGAACATGATAGGCCTGCTCGATCATCCGACACACGGTGACTACCTGCTGGCCGGTAAGCGAGTTAGTCGGCTTGCGACGAATCGCCGGGCGCGCCTGCGCCGCGACAAACTCGGCTTTATTTTTCAGTCGTATAACCTGCTGGGTAGACTGACGGCACTTGAAAATGTGGCCCTGCCCTTGCTGTACAAGGGGCTTTCTACCTCGAAGCGGAATAACATGGCGCGTGCCATGCTGGAGCGGGTCGGCTTGAATGACCGCTGTTACTACTACCCGCGGCAGCTTTCTGGCGGCCAGACGCAGTGCGTCGCCATTGCTCGTGCCCTGGTCAACCAGCCAGAACTGATCATTGCCGACGAGCCAACTGGCAATCTCGATACCGAGAGTTCGCGCCTGGTCATGGAACTGCTGAGCGAAATTCACAAAGCTGGCAACACCGTCATTTTCGTGACGCACAACCCCGAACTTACCCGGTACGCTACCAGGGTTGTTTACATGCAGGACGGTGCCATCAAGCACGACGAGCAGACCAAATTGGGCGAGGTCGGACGGTATGTACGCCAGGTGATGTACAAGATACCCGAAACGACCGAAGAAGACGATTTGGCCGGTGTATCCGCGCTCATGAAAGCCCGTCCGGGCGAAACAGAATCGGCCGAAAAGCCAGTGAAGAAGAAGCCGTCGAAGCGGAAAGTGCGTCGCACCAAAAAAGCCAAGGAGGCGGCATGACGAGTATACGTAAGGGTTACCTACGGTTGGCCATGCAGAGTCTGCGGGTTTCGCGGACGCGCAGCTTTATGACCATGCTGGGTATAGTTATCGGTGTTATATCGGTGGTACTGATTGCGGCAATCGGCGAGGGTGTCAAGCAGCAGATTGGCGATCAAACCGCTCGCTATGGCCGCGATGTCCTGATAGTACGGCCGGCTCAGCCAGGCAGCGTTCTGGATGGCGGCGGGTTACCCGGCGGTGTCAGCGCTCTGCTTTCCCCAGCCGATAGTGAAACGGTTCGTCAGGTTCCGGGCGTGGCAACCACGGTGTCGATAAGTGCAGTGACGGGCAGTGTGACGGCCGATAGTACCATCGATAACCCGCTGGTGATAGCGGCGTCGTACGACCTAGACAAAATATTGAACCAGAAGATTGAATTTGGCGGCTTTTTCACGCCTGCCGACGGCGATCATGCTGTCGTGTTAGGTTCGGATGTGGCGAACCGGCTCTTCCGTGATGCGGCGCCGCTCGGTCAGAAGCTCACGTTCCGCGGCAAGGAATTTATGGTGGCTGGTGTCTTTAAACCGTTTATTGCGGCCCCCTTCTCCTTGGAGGCGAATTACAACGAAGCTGTGTTCATACCGACTCTGGCCGCACAAAACTTGCTGGGTGCCGCGCCGCAGATTAATCAGATTTTTCTGAGAGCCAAGCCAGGGGTAAGTACTGCTGCGCTCGCAAAGACGGTGCAAGCGAAACTGACGGCGGCGCACGGCGGCGCACACGATACTGTCGTGCTCACTCCCGGAGCCAAGGGCACTGGTTCGGATAGAACGTTGCGTTTACTAACGCTCATGACGATTGGTATGGCCCTGGTGGCGCTGCTGGTCGGTGGCGTCGGCATTATGAATATGATGCTTGTGAGTGTGACCGAACGGATTCATGAGATTGGGCTTCGCAAGGCCATTGGCGCGACGAACCAGCAAATTTTGCGGCAGTTTGTCACTGAAGCTCTGGTGCTCTGTCTGATTGGGGCGGTTATAGGGCTGGTCGGTTCACTTGTGGCGGTCAGTTTGCTACGGCTGTATACCAGCTTGCAGCCGGTTATTGTCTGGTGGGTGGCACTGGTTGTACCGCTGATATCACTTGTCATTGGCGTGTTTTTTGGGGCCATACCTGCTCTCAAGGCTGCGCGGATGGATCCTATCGAGGCGCTGCGCCACGAGTAGTTTCTGAGGGTCCCTGCCTGCCTGCCTGCCTGCCTGCCTGCCTGCCTGCCTGCCTGTCGACCAGTGAATGCGGTATTTCGCCCGCAGGGCGACCAGGACCTTTTGCTGCCAAAAGGTCCTGGACCTAAAACCAGGCCAGAAGCTCCGTCTCTCTGTC
>JBGAVA010000034.1:0-4772 GCA_044228355.1 Saccharimonadales bacterium (SeqCode) | reverse complement strand
CTATTTTTTGTTGTGGGTGGTGCAACAGTTGGTTTTTGAATAACAGATTGGGATAGAGAATTTTACTACACATTTTGCTTGCGTTTTGGTTTTGGCGGGTCTACCATGGAGTTAAAACAAACAAGCCAAATGGAGCGAGATGGTGGCTCCGCCTACGTGTATTGAGAGACTACGCCAGGGCTACCATCATCTCACTCTAGGCTCATCGAATTACCACCTGCCAGCGGCAGGTTTTTTGTTGACCGAAATAAGTTATTACGTTATAATTCTTCTTACTATCAACTCAACTTGCATCATTTGGAGTGCAGGTTGTCACCCTCCGTAGTGTCCGTTTTGAAGCAGTCAGTAATCGGATTGCATCAAAAAGTGAAACGAAGGAGGGTTAACCAAAGGAGTGTTTCGTGAATAGTTACGAAATTGCAATTCTCTTTGACCCAGGTCTAGAAGTGGACTTGGAACAAGCGACCAAAAAGGTCGAAAAAATATTTACCGACAACGGCGGCAAGGTTACCAATGTCGATAACTGGGGCAAGAAAAAACTCGCCTACCAAATCAAAAAACACGACAGCGCCGTCTATGTTTTTTACACAGTCGATATGCCTGGCGAAGGCGTTCGTAAAGTCGAGTACACGCTGAATATCACAGACGAGGTTATCCGCTTCCTCATCGTCCGGCCAGACCAGAAAAAGATTGCAAAGGCTGAGGCGGAAAAGGCTCGCAAGGCCGAGCAAGCTGCCAAGCGTGGTGACCGCGAAGAAAAAGAAGAGGACGAAGAATAAAGCTGAAATGAGAAATGTGATTAGGGAAATAAGAATTCTCCAATCACCAATCTCAATTCCCAATTCACTATAATCTGGAGGATTTTACCATGGCAAAGATATTCAAACACCGAACAGACGTCGCATATTTTGACTACAAAGATTTCAAGACATTGCAGCGGTACATAGATCAGTACGGCAAGATCGAAACTCGCAAGAAAACCGGTCTTACCGAATCCGAGCAGCGTCACCTGGCCGTCGCCATCAAGCGCGCTCGGCACATTGGGTTGCTGCCGTTTGTGGCCACCGCCTAGGGCAGCATGGCGATTAGGGAATTGAGATTAGAGAATGGCCAGTCGTTCGTTTCGTGACCTCAGAGTGTGGCAATCCGCCGAGGATTTAACCGTGGCGGTGTACGATGCAGTGAAGGCGCTTCCTGCTTATGAGCAATTCGGACTCAGTTCTCAGCTCAGACGTTCGATGATTTCTGTACCCTCGAATATCGCTGAGGGCTTTGGAAGGCGCTCGGCAAAGGAAAAGGACCAATTTTACCACCACGCGTTAGGCTCACTGTATTAGGCGGATACACAGCTCGGAATTGCAAGAAGACTGGGCTATATTTCGGAAGACGTCCTTAGCGACATCCAGTCGCAACTAGGAGAATGCCGCGCTATGCTCTTAAAACTCATTCAGGTAAATAAGTACTAGGACTTTATCTAAATATTCTCCAATCACTAATCTCAATTCTCAATTCCCCTTGACGGGTGTGCGGCAAGGGCGTAGGGTGAATAGTACAAATGTAATGAGGACGTAGTTTCCTCGGAAGGGAGTTCTGCCACATGGCACGTAGTTTTAACCAAGTAGTTTTGATGGGGAATCTCACTCGGGATCCCGAGCTTAGGCAGACGCCGAATGGCCAAAATGTCTGTAGCTTTTCTTTGGCACTGAACCGCTCCTACAAAGGCGCGGATGGCCAATGGCAGGAAGCGACCGACTACATAGATATCGTGGCCTGGGGGCCGCTGGGCGAGCGTGTCGCGCAGTACCTGAGCAAGGGTCGGCCGTGCCTCGTCAATGGACGTTTGCAGAGCCGCAGCTGGGAACAGGACGGTCAGAAACGCAGCAAAGTCGAAGTGGTTGCGCAAGACGTGACATTCTTGGGCGGTCCAGGCGGCGGTGACGGTGGCGGAGGTGGTAGCTACCAAGGAAGTAGCTCCGACACTGGCGGCGCGAAGCCGGCAGCCAAGAAAAAGGATGATGTTGTTATAGAAGACGTGGGCGATGAGCCTATCAACCTAGACGACATTCCATTCTAGGTTTATGCAAAATCTGACGCAGATTGCTCAAGATATTGAGCGACATGTAAAACAGAAACTGCGGGCAACCGACGTTGAGGCGCTCCCGCGTGAGGTTCGGCATGATGTGCGCCAGCTAAAGCTTGCCTGCAACGAGGTAAGGCTGGATGTCCGCGACTATGAGTACGCCGAAACGCGGGCGGACCAAGAAAAATGGGCAAAGCTGGGCCGGCATAATCTGAAAGCGCTGAACGTGCTTCTGCTGCGCCTCGATACAGTCTTTGGGCCGGCCGATGTGGCCGAGCTCGGCGCGCGTCTGGAAGAGCTAAAAAGCAGTCTGCGCTAGGGCTCTGGCCTTTCGATAACAGAGGTGGTATACTGCTTCCTGAACCAAGGAGTCCATGTGATAGACCGTAGTCAAGCACACGAATATTTCAAGGCGGCGTGCCGCAGCAGCGGCGCACCTGAGGCGCAAGCCGATGCCATGGAAGAAGATAGCTGGAAGTTCTCGTGCTACACCTCCCCTAGTGGCATGAGAGGTCCAGGCGTAACGTATATTGTGAAAAAATCGGGCGACGTCTATAACTTCGGCTCGAATCCACTCGTGTCGAATGTGATTAGAGCCGATAGCTACGAGGAGTTCGAAAAAAACCTGCGAGATCTTTGTATGCAGCACGGCTGGAAACCGGGGGATGAGATGAGTCTAGGTAAAGTAGGAAAGGTAGGAGCGTAACATGGGTTTATCGATTACAAATCTCAAAAAGGGCGTTGTGTTTCAGCTGGACGGCGAGCCCTTCCGCGTGGTGGAGTACAACCAAAAGGTCATGGGCCGCGGCGGGAGCATCGTAAACGTGCGTATACGCAGCCTGCTTGACGGTAAAGTACTAGAAAAGACATTCACGGGTAATGAGACACTCGAAAGCGCCGATGTAACCAACCAAACGGTCCAGTATCTGTACAGCGACGGGACGGTCTTTCATTTTATGAACCAAGATACCTTTGAGCAGTTTGAGGTTAGCGATGAGCTTATGGGTGACGGCGCTGGCTACATAAAAGAGGGCGACATGGTAGCGTTACAATTTTTCAACGGCCAGCCCATAAACGTTGAGTTGCCCAAAAACGTACCGCTCCTGGTAACGTACACCGAAAATGCCGTGAAGGGCGACACCAGCAGCTCGATCACCAAGGATGCCACGCTCGAAACCGGCATAACTATCAAAGTCCCCGCGTTCATCAAACAAGGTGACGTCATATCGGTCGATACCGCCACTGGTGCCTACCGCGAACGCGTGAAGGAGTAGTATTTGACGGTAGCGGGTAGAATGTAGAAGGTAGGGGCAACTCATGGCTGATGACGATGGGAAGATTGATTCATTTTTCAAACTAAAGGCATGGCAGGAAGGTCACAAACTGGCCCTAATGATCTATGACGCAACGGATTCTTTCCCGGAAAAGGAACGTTTTATCCTGGTTTCACAGTTATGCCGGGCAGCAATTTCTGTGACCTCAAACATTGCTGAAGGGTTCGGCCGGGTGACAAAGAAAGACAAGGAGCATTTTTACACCATTGCAAATGGTTCGCTGTATGAGATCAAGAGTCAGCTTCTTATAGCACGTGACCGCCACTATATGGACGAGGCCACGTTTCTCGTAGTAGCTGAACAGGCAAATATAGCCCACAAAATACTCCACGGTTTACTGAAAGTACACAAGGAGGGACGATGAGCCTCCTACCGTCTACATTCCACCGTCTACCCCCCAAACGGCGGCTTGATGTAGCGCTTGCCAGTCGAAAACTGGTGGCTAGCCGTAGCCAAGCGGAGTCATTTGTGCGGCTGGGGCAGGTGAAGGTCAATGGGAAGGTGGCTAAGAAGGCAGGACAGCTTGTTTCGAGCGAGGACAAGATTGAAGTTACTGCCGGGCAACAGTACGTCAGCCGGGCGGCGTTGAAGCTGAAGAGTGCCGATGAGGCATTTCATATCGACTGGCGAGATAAAACTGTGCTGGATGTTGGCAGCAGTACCGGCGGGTTTACACAGTATGCCTTGCTGCACGGCGCTGCAAAAGTCATAGCTGTCGATGTCGGTACCGACCAGTTGCACCCGAGCCTGCGGAATGATCCTCGGATTGAGCTGCACGAAAAGACTGATATACGGGACGTTTGGCTGCGCCAAACAGAGTCAAGGGGCATGAGTCATGAGTCAAGGAGAAACGCAGTATATCTCGAAGGCAGTATAGACTTAGTCGTTTGTGACGTATCTTTCATTTCACTTCGAGATATACTGCCTCATGTCTCAGGGCTCATGTCTCACGACTCTATACTCATTGCCATGGTGAAGCCGCAGTTCGAAGCCGGCCAGAGTGATTTCAAGCACAAAGGTGTTATAAAAAACGATCGTATGCGTCGGGATATTTTGAAAGATTTTGAGCTTTGGGCAGGTAAGTATTTCCACGTCTTGGGAAAAAAAGATTCCGAAGTTGCTGGCAGCAAGGGCAACGTCGAACGGTTCTACCTACTGAAAAAAGTAAAATGAAGTTAAGTACGTCGCTGTTATTTTGCAGTCCCAGGTGAAATGTGGCTGCTGGGCCATTCCGACTTCGTCAACACCTAACTTGCTTGTACAATAATGCTTATGTATTATCAGGAATTACGCGCTTGCCAAATAGGCCCGCGTAGCGGGTCTGGTAATCTCAGCTTTTTGTTCGTACCAGCTTCTAC
>JBGAVA010000033.1:0-5550 GCA_044228355.1 Saccharimonadales bacterium (SeqCode) | reverse complement strand
TTCCACGGCAAAAGCTTCACCGGCGATGTGCTCGTAGCCGAGGGCGTCGAAGGCCTTGTTCCGTGCAAGGGAACGGTCAAAAGCTTTATAGATATGTGGATGGGCGGCATATACAGCGGCATGTACTATGTGGGCGCAAAAACCATCGAAGAGCTTTGGGAGACTGCCGAGTTTATCCAGATCACGCAGGCTTCCTTGGCAGAAAGCCATCCGCACGATCTCTTTGTGACGAATGACGGAGGCAACTACCAGTAATGAAGGCCATAAGCACCAATCCGCAAGCACCAATAACCAAGGAATTTCACAGTGACCAAGTGGCTCAATCCTCCTATTGCGGCCATTCAGTCATTGATTGGTCATTGCTATTTGGTTATTGGTCATTTCTGCAAAGAGGTAGTATATGAATGACACTCTTAGCCAAGAGACACTTGTCATCCTTGACTACGGCAGCCAATACACCCAGTTGATTGCCCGGAAGGCGAGGGAGCTCGGTGTCTATAGCATCATCTTGCCGTTCCGAGCTACAGCTGCAGAGATTGCGGCATATCACCCAAAGGGAATCGTGCTTTCGGGCGGCCCAAATTCGGTCTACGAAAAAGACGCCCCGGCACTCAACCCCGACATATTCGAACTCCAAGTTCCCATGCTGGGTGTGTGCTACGGCATGCAGCTGTTTGCCCTCAACCTGGGCGGTAAGGTTGAGCCAGGGAAGACGCGCGAATACGGCGAGGCGACCCTGTCGCTCACAGCCGAAAGCACCCTCTTAGGTGAAAAAGCCGATGGCTCGACCGTCTGGATGAGTCACGGCGACCACGTGGCCGAAGCCCCCGAGGGCTTCACCGTCACCGCCATGAGCGGAGGTATCATCTGCGCCATGGAGGACGCCGAACTGGGACTGTTTGGGCTGCAATTTCACCCAGAGGTTGCCCACAGCCTGGAAGGCAAAAACATCCTGGGACGGTTCTTTGACCTCTGTGGGTTTCACCGCGATTGGTCGGCCGGGTCCATCATCGACCAGGCAGTCGAGACCATCCGCCAGACGGTGGGGAGCGCAAAAGTGGTCTGCGCGCTTTCCGGCGGCGTCGACTCATCGGTCGCCGCCACACTCGTCGACCGTGCCATCGGCGACCAGCAAACTTGCATATTCGTCGACACCGGCTTACTGCGCAAAGACGAATACGACGAAGTCTTAGCCGCCTACAAATCTGTCGGGCTCAATGTCAAACCCGTCCGCGCAGCGAAAGATTTTTACGCCAAGCTGAGTGGTGTCGAAGATCCCGAAACCAAACGAAAGATCATCGGCGCAGAGTTCATAGCCATCTTTGACCGCGAGGCCAAAAGGGTGCAGGGAACCAAGTTTCTCGTACAGGGCACACTATACCCAGATGTCATCGAGAGCGTGTCGGTCAATGGCCCCAGCGTCACCATAAAATCGCACCACAACGTCGGCGGCTTGCCCGAAAAAATGCACCTCAAGCTCATAGAACCCCTACGCGAGCTGTTTAAGGACGAAGTGCGCGAACTGGGTGCCCAGCTCGGTCTGCCCCAGAAAATGGTGCAGCGCCAGCCATTCCCAGGCCCCGGCCTCGCCATCCGTATCATCGGTGACGTCACCGCCGAGCGCGTCGAACTGCTGCAAAAAGCCGACGCCATCGTCAGAGACGAGATTGCTTACTACCAGAGTGAGACGGCTCACGCGCTTTGCACATCGAGCGGATGTGCGTTTTCTCCGCGAGGAATGGAGCGAACTGTATCTGAATACAGTGAAGCGAATACCGCAACGGAAAAACGTGCAGACGCCAATGAGGCTGTCAGTGTTGGCAGCTCTGCTGACAAGCAGGACAGCCGGTGCGAAGGTCGTGAGAAGGTATGGCAATTCTTTGCAGTGTTACTTCCCATAAAAAGTGTGGGCGTCATGGGTGATGGCCGCACCTACGAACAAGTCTGCGCCGTGCGCGCCGTCAGCAGTAGCGATGGCATGACGGCCGACTGGGCGCGCTTGCCGCACGAGCTCCTCGCCCGTATAAGCAGCCGCATCGTCAGCGAAGTCCGCGGCATAAACCGCGTCGTCTACGACATCACCTCCAAACCCCCCGGCACCATCGAGTGGGAATAAAACAAGTCGAATACATGTAGTTGCCCCTGAAGCGATGATGTGATACTATCTGTGAATGGCGAAAGGCAGTTGGTCTGATTTACAGAAAGAAGTGACGGCAAAAGATTATGCAGAAACTATCCGTCAAACAGCCGTCCTCGAAAGACAAAACCAACTTGCTTTGCAGGCTAAATTAGCTAACGACAGTTTAAAAGATAACTTTATTAGGGTTATGACAGCAGTAAGAATGCTGGGGCCAATACTTGAACAATCCGGTATCGCGCCCACATTTAACCCGTCGTTCAAGTCAAAATGTGCCGCGCCTGCAAGAAATAGCACTCTTAGAATCTTGGGCATAGGACGCAGCGAACAAATAGAGACGCAGGGTTTATCGTACGGTTGGTTGCTCGATGTTAGGAGAATAAAACCTCAACCAGATGTATGTCATCCCGAGCGCGAACCATACGGTATCGATTTGATTACAAAACATGGTCTTGGTCGAGCAATATGCAGTGCGTATGACGTACAGTCAACGAGTGCTTTCACTCCTACTTACTACAGAGGGTTTTTCTTAAAACCCGTATATCTCGGTTACCAAATACACCCGAATGGTGAGCATCCCTATAGCGTACAAATGCTAACGCAATTCGACAGCTATCCAACAGCCTACTGGAGTTCAGACCGCATGAATGCCGTTCAAGAAAACATTGCACGCCTAGCAAATACATGCAATGTACAACTACCCGACTAGTATTTGTATATTGTCGGCACGTTTACCTAGGCCGCCGGAGAGACCGCATCGTCAGCGAAGTTCGCGGCATAAACCGCGTCGTCTACGACATCACCTCCAAACCCCCCGGCACCATCGAGTGGGAATAAGAAGGCTGCCTACGTAGACTATTGTAAACAAATCAATATAATGCTATACAGATATTATGGCATTAGATTTTAGCGAGTTACAAAGACGGGCCGAACAGGCTCGCGGTACTTCTGCGCGCCATCCTGTATTTAGCCCGGCCATGAGTCAGCCGAAAGTTGAACAGCCTCCTGCAAACCCGGATTTCGATCGTTTAGTCAGAGTCGGCAGCTATTTGGCTGATATGCTTAGTCGGCAGGGCGCACAATACACTATTAAATTTGATACATATACATTTACTGCCATCAGACACAGGGTAGTTACAACACCCCTCGCGCGTGGATGGCTTCTTGGCTATGATCATGCTGCATGGCGCACCGAACACGCAAAAAAACTAGCCGTTACTAGTCTCCGATTTCTTGATAAGTCTGGACAAATTTGTCATGCCGATGGAAGGCATTGCGGAGCGGGCTGGGACGAGCGTGTCCCGAAAGACATAGGCATGCTCGAGAGACCTACGATTGAGATAGGCTACGATATGTACGGCAAACTACATAATGGGGGGCCAACACCCTACATCCCACCTGTCCCAGAAAGAACCACCCAACAGCTAGGGGCAGAACTTGCCCAATTAGCAACTATCCATCGCATAGATCTTAGTAGATTCTAAATCTAAATAATTACCTGCGGCCGCCGGAGAAGCCGACGTAGGCTATGACTAAAGTGGCAGCGGCGACGAGGGCTATCAGGGCTTCGGTGGGTATCTCTGGGCGAATGATGGCCAATCCGGCGCTCCCCAGCCACATCACGGCAATAACGCCGGCAGTGTAGGGGTAGCGCAGCTGTATGACCCATTCTTTCAGTGAATTGTCGCTCATGCGTAGCTCCTTTTGGTTATGAATTGGTACATGCGGCGATCACGCTCGGCCACCAGTGCCAGCCAGTTCGAGGCAACCTCATAGGCTCGCTCTTCGCTCATCTCGCGGTGAGTGGATGACTGAGTAATACCCTTGGCACGAACCTCATCATCAACCGTGGCGATGCAGTCGTGAATAATCGGCTCATATACCCGCTCATCGTGAGCATCGGAAATCGACCGGATAACCGACATAAACATCGTCATAGAACGCTGCAACAAGGCATTTTCTTCGGTTATGCGTATACCGAGCTTGTTATCCTGGTTAAGAATGTTGCTAAAAAGCTGCAACAGCGCCTTGTCCGACAGATAATGCTGTATCTCTGTTTGTCTGGCCTGGCTGGCTGTAAAACGATCTATGAAACTACCCAACGAAAACGTATAGTCATCGCTACGAGTGGCGGCAACACGCTCCAGCGCATCATGCAGCTCGACATCAAAAAACGCCAGCATGGCCACGGCAAAGTTACCAGCTTCAAAATTATCCTCGTAGAGCTTACGCATCTCATGGATAAGCGTAGCGAACGCACCGCGGTTGGTCGGAGCCGGCGATATTAAACCAAAGTCTATCAGGGCAACTCGATTATCTGGCAGCAGACGAATGTTACCCGGATGAGGATCAACCATGAGGTAGTCGGCGTAAACTGTGGCGCGCAGCAGTTCTGTGCCGAGCAGGCGCAGCTGAACCCACACATCCGACCCAAGCGTCTGACTGACAAGACTGTCGATCCGGTAGCCCTCACGTTGCTTGGCTTCCAGCGACACTATCGACACGCCGCCCACATAATCCTGCACCAGCACCGTCCGACTGGTGAGCTCTGGATAGGAACGGGGGATCGTCAGCGTACCACGTTCATCAAAGTACGCCCGCAGCCGCTCACCATTTTGTGCCTCAAGCTGATAATTCGTTTCCAGCCAGGTAGCCCGCGCGAATTCCTTAGCCATTGCCCGAAAATTAACCATCGACTCTCGGGTAAACACACTGGTCACCGCACCGATAACATATAGCAGCCGTAGGTCAGTGCGCAGCGTTCGCCGTAGCGATGGACGCAGCACTTTTACTATCACTTTTTCGCCGGTCAGCAGCTCACCCTTGTAGACTTGGCCGTAGGAACCGGCCGCAAATGGTTGTGACTCTATGGAACGAAATCGGTCCATGAGCGGCCCCATCTGGCCAGCCAGATCAATATCTTCGTAGGAGACCTGTTCAAAAGCCAGCTCTGCCCCCATCCCCTCCACTAGATATTTCGTGCTACGATGCACGGCCAGCATCTGCAAAAACTTCACGTACACCCCGCCAAGCTCCTGACACTGCTGCGCTATCTCAAATTTCCAGCCATAATCACCGCGCAGACGTGCCGCTGCCACGCGCCAGACCGAACGTAGTACTTGAAGAGTCCGTGGCATATTTAGCGACCCCGCTTGAATCCAATTAGAAACAGCACGACTGTCATGAGTAACACAACGACAGCCAGGAATAGACCATTCACCTCTGTTTTTATCGCCATCAGTATCAAAGCCAGCCAGACGGCCACAATGCTCACAAAAACAAATGCGTACCTCATATGTTTGTAGTATACCATCTCTCAGAAAAACAACGCGCCACCGTAAAATCTCACCCCAAATGCGACTTTTCATGCACTTTCGCTAGTGCTAGTGTAGCAGCCTTGGGGTCTCTTGCGT
>JBGAVA010000032.1:0-5833 GCA_044228355.1 Saccharimonadales bacterium (SeqCode) | reverse complement strand
CGGCCAAGAGCTCCAGCTCTTGGTGAAATGCTGCTCATTTTTACAACCGGAGAACACGAACGCCTCCGGCTAAGTACCCTCCGACCCTACCGGGCAAGTTGTAAAACCTGACAACATTTCATCCATGAGCCTCCACATGGCCACTACTAGCTATATCCACCTCCGCCAAGGCTTCGGTGGGTGGTTCCTAGCGGCCTACGGCCGCCCCTACCGTCTACTGTCCATCATCTACCCTCCACTATCCAACGTCCACCCTCCAACCCCCCCATTGACGCACCTCAAGTAAACGCTTACGCTTAGGGTATGCAAGGTACCGATATTTTCGATAAAGCACTAACCGCCGCCGAGCAGGCTGCCCGCCGTCTCATGCCAGTCAAATCTGAGCCGCTCACCGCCGCCGATGTGAGGCAGGCGCGGGAGTACATCGCAAACTATTGGGTACAGCTCGAGCGCTACCACCCCAAAGACGATGAAAGTCTGCTCGGTATGCCGAAGCCGTATCTTGTACCGAGCTTCGATGAAACCGCCAGCTTCGACTACAACGAACTCTACTACTGGGATAGCTACTTTATGGTGCAGGGCATGCTCGATGATCCCCACCGCGACCTTGTAGCTGGCATTCTAGAAAATCTGCTTTATCTTTTCGACCGGTTTGCGGCGATCCCAAACGCGTCGCGCACCTACCTGACCGGTCGATCCCAGCCGCCGTTTCTGACGAGTTTCATTTTTGACGTCTACAACACCTATAGCATGGATAAGACTTGGCTAAAACAAGCCATGCACGTAGCACAAGAAGAATACCGGGTTGTGTGGTTGGGGACCAAAAAGCCAAACGAGCGGCTTGTCTACCGCGATCTGAGCCGCTACTACGATATCAATCACTTGCATGATCTAGCCGAGGCCGAAAGCGGCTGGGATATGACACCCCGGTTTGGCCGCAAGGCGCTCAACTATCTGCCAGTTGACCTAAACGCGCTGCTGTATAAGTATGAGGTCGATTTTGCCCGTGCTGCGCGCATACTGGGTGATGAAGAAGGGGCGGTGCGGTGGAACGCTGCCGCCGAAAAGCGCAAAAAGACGGTGAACGAGCTCATGTGGGATCAAATGCGCGGCTTGTATTATGACTATGACTACAAAAAGCAGAAACGCAGTAATGTCAGTAGCCTGGCGGCGTATTTTCCTCTGTGGGCGGGAATGGTCAGTGAAAAACGGGCGGCTGTCCTGGTTAAAGCACTGCGACGGTTTGAAAACAAGGGCGGGTTGGCGACTACCGATGCGCTGCCGCTCGCTCAGTTTGTGCCCGGCGCTGTTCCTGTCCAGTGGGCGTTTCCGAATGGTTGGGCGCCGCTGCATTTCATTGTTGTCGAGGGGCTGTTGAAGTATGGTTACCGGGAGGACGCCGAGCGGATTGCGCGTAAGTGGCTGCGAACTAATCTGGATTGGTTTAACGCTCACGGTGTGTTCTTAGAAAAATACAATGTCGTCAATCCCGAAAAGCCACCCCAGAAAGGTGTCTACCCCAGCCAGACTGGTTTCGGCTGGACCAACGCCATCTTCGAACGCTTCTGCCAAGAATTCATCGACCAGCGCCCATAACCCCGCCGCAACCCGCCACAGCTTCGGTGGATGATCTCTAGCGGCCTGCGGCCGCCCCTACCGTCCACCATCTACTCTCCAACCTCCAACGTCCAACATCCACCCTCCACCCTCCACTCAGCAACCCCTCAGCAACCTACGCTATACATAAGGTAGTAACTAATAAAAGGAGACTGCTATGAGCGAAGAAAAACAAAATGAAGTAAAGGCCACCGAAGTAAAAAGTGGCAAACCAAGTGAAAGCAGGCTGTCGGCACCGAGCGGCTCGACGCTTGGGTTGCTACTACTAACTCTCGTTTTGCTCGGTTTGCTGACCACAGCCTTTGCCATAGGCAAAAACGCTGACACCGACAGGTTTGAGCGAATGGGTCGTTTTGACGGCGGCATGATGCGCGCTAATGACCGTGACTTCCGCGGCGGAAAGAACGGCGGCATGATGGGTGACGACAGCGCTGGGCCTCGTGGCGGCATGCGCGGTGGCATGATGGGCGGAGATGTCAACTCGGCCACCAGTACCCGCGTCATGGGCGTGGTGACAGCGGTCGATGGCGACACAATCACAGTTGCCGGCAATGGTGCAGCGACGAAAGTCGTGGTAAATGACAACACGAACTACACTGGAGACGACAAGCCTGCCAAGGTCAACGACACCATCATGGCTTCCGGCGCCCGTCAGTCTGACGGCACACTGCTCGCTTCAACCGTCCGCCTCTCGCGTCAATAACCATACCAAAACACATTCCCCCACTTTCAGAGGACTGCTTTCAGAGGACTGTCCTCTGAAAGTGGTTGGCGTAAGCGGGTTTAGCGCTATAATAATGCGCATGCATACAGACATAAAAAGTTGGAAAAACGTCAACGCCATTTACCAAATCTACCCGCGGAGTTTTCAGGATGCCAATGGCGACGGCGTTGGGGATTTGCGCGGTGTTATCGACCGACTTGATTACCTGAAAGGAACGCCCGATTCGCTCGGCATAGATGCAGTCTGGTTTTCGCCGTTTTTCCCGAGCCCCATGGCCGATTTCGGCTACGATGTCAGCGACTACTGCGACATAGACCCTCTCTTCGGTACGCTGGACGATTTTCGTGAGTTACTAGACAAAGCTCATGCCCGTGGCATAAAAGTCATGATAGATTTCGTGCCGAATCATACCTCGAGCGAGCACCCCTGGTTCTTGCACTCGAAATCTTCGAAGACGAACGACAAAAGAGATTATTACGTCTGGCGCGATGCCAAACCCGATGGCTCCCCGCCGAATAACTGGCTGAGCATCTTCGGCGGCTCGGCCTGGGAGTGGGACGAGACGACGGGGCAGTACTACCTGCACACATTCCTCAAGGAACAGCCCGACCTCAACTGGGACAACCCGCACGTGCGCAGCGAAATGGCACAGGTTCTGCGGTTCTGGTTTGAGCTGGGCGTCGATGGCATGCGGGCCGACGCGGTGCGCTGGATTTCGAAAGACGAAAGTCTGCGCGATGACCCGCGCAACCCGAAATTTACCGACCAGCCGCCAGACGATCCATACTGGGGTCTCATACATGTCCATAGTCGGTTTGGGCCGCATCTGTTTGACTACCTGCGCGAGCTCACCAATGTGGTCGAAGACTACGAAAACCGCATCATGATTTTCGAGGATTACCCCGACGAAGCCTACACTACGCGGGACCAATACCTCGGCTTTTACGGCATAAATCCGCGCGTGAGCATGCCGTTTAACTTCGAGGGGATAGGCCTGCCTTTTACGGCCGATGCCTACCGCAATTTCATCACCGAGTTTCAGGGCTTCCTGAACCAAGACGAGCATACGCCGGTGTACTGCTTTGGCAATCACGACCAACACCGTCTAGCGACGCGTACCGGCAAAGAGCAGGCGCGCGTGGTGGCGCTGACTCAGCTGTGTTTGCCGGGCCTGCCGGTTGTGTACTACGGCGATGAACTCGGCATGACCAACGGCGTTATTCCACCAGATGCGGTACACGACCCAGTGCAGCTGCGCAAACCCGAGCTCAATGAAGGCCGCGACCCAGAGCGCACTCCCATGCAGTGGGATGCTTCCGAGTCTGCCGGTTTTACGGCCGGGGCGCCGTGGCTGCCGATTGCGGCGGGGGCGGGGAAGTGCAATGTTGCTGCCGAACTGAAGGATGACGATTCGTACCTGGCGCTGTACCGGCAGCTGCTGGACCTGCGCAGTCGGTACGATATTTTGCGTGGCGGCGACTACGAATCGGTCAGCGGCGAGGCCGACGAGCAAGTTTTTGCCTTTGGCCGGCGCCGCGGCGAGGAGCACGTGTTTGTGGCCGCGAATTTCTCAAAGAAGCCAGCCACCTTTACACTGCCTCACGGCGGCCGTGTTTTGGTGAGCGTCTATCCGCAGCGGCCACCGCGCATAGACCAAGGTGGTGTGGTTCACCTGGCGCCGCACGATGCTGCCCTCATAGAATGTGCCAAGCACCCATTGAAAAAGAATTGAGAAACGAGAAACGAGAATGGGGTGAAACGGAACAGATATGCAAGAGTCGAATGAAGTGAAATTGGCCTGTGCGGATAAGATAGCATTTGACACCAAAAAACAGGCCGAAGCCACCGCCACCACTAGCCAGTACTGGTACGGCTCGCGCCCGCACGCCTACCGCTGCCGCCACTGCCACCTCTGGCACCTTTCGACAGCCACCCCAGACTAGCTCTTTCGTAGCTGTTTCCATTTTCACTTTCTCATATTTCCATGAAATTGACGAACCAGAGGAGTATACTGAAAATACACAGACCGAAGGTCTGCCAAAATCTCAAACCAAGGAGATCGCTGTACGGCGATTCGACTGTTTGAGATTTTGAGAGGAGCGACCGGCTGAGACTGGAGCTCGACGAAAGTAGTACAAGCTAGTTTCGGCGCAGCGGAAGTCGTTGCCGAGTTGCGACGAGGGTGATTAGCTCAGTTGGCTAGAGCGCAGCATTCACATTGCTGAGGTCGGGGGTTCAAGCCCCTCATCACCCACCAGGAAAACGATGGCGGTTCCCTCGTGCCTACAGAAAGGCCAAGACATTGGCCTTTCTGGGTTCGAGGCCTCTATCACCCACCAGGTTTCATGTATACATTCACAATTCACTAATCACATTTCCTAATTCAATCGGATTATTATGGACGAATTCAAGAAAAAGCTCGTACTATCCCAAAACGATAAACTCAACGGTCTGCGCGCCGCGGTGCTGGGCGCCAATGACGGCGTGGTCAGCACGGCCGGCCTTATTTTTGGTGTGGCTGGTGCCACAAATAATAAGGGTGCCATATTTACGGCCGGTCTGGCGGGGCTAATCGCCGGTGCCATTAGCATGGCGCTGGGCGAATACGTGTCGGTGAGTACGCAGCGTGATACCGAGCGAGCGTTCATAGCTCGTGAAAAGGAATTGCTCAGCAAAGATCCGGAAGGGCAGCTAGCAGATCTGGCCGAGTTCTACGAAAATAAAGGCGTGTCGCGCAAAACGGCCGAGCAGTTTGCGCGGGAGTTGACGAAGGGCGACCCGCTGAAGGCGCACCTCGAGGCCGAGCTCAAGCTCGACGAGGCCGATTTGACCAACCCCATCACGGCTGGTGTGGCATCGTTCTTCTCATTTGGGCTGGGAGCTTTAGTGCCGCTGCTGGCGGCGGTGTTGTCTCCGGACGCAACGCGTATTCCCATTACGCTCGTTGCCGTGGTGTTTGGGCTGTTTGCCACTGGCTTCTACAGTGCGAAATTTGGTGGCGCCGACAAGGCAGCTGCCGTGCGGCGCGTGCTCATAGGCGGACTCATTGCCATGGCTGTCACCTACGCCATCGGCCGCGCCTTCGGCACTGCGATAAGCTAACAGATTCATTGCGAAATCGCATCTGTTACGGTACAATACCTGCCTAGCGTGGCTCTTTAGCTCGTCGCTGCGAAGCAGCGCACAATAATATGTGTAGAGCAGAGGCCAGGCTGAACGTTTGATAAAATAACATGCTTCAGATGTATGCGCGTTATTTGTGGCTCTTTAGCTCAGTTGGTAGAGCAGAGGCCTGAAGAGCCTTGTGTCCCCAGTTCGAGTCTGGGAGGAGCCACCAAAAAACGTCAATTAATAATAAAGCTTAGCTAATCCGCTAAGCCTTTTTGTTAAAAAATTACTATCTAAAATTAATAAATTGTAGGTCGTAATCTAGTTCCTGTGAGCGCAGAAGTTCAATTGCAGCTTGAAGCTCATCTTTTTTGGCGCCAGTTA
>JBGAVA010000031.1:0-6153 GCA_044228355.1 Saccharimonadales bacterium (SeqCode) | reverse complement strand
CACCTCCTCCAGATAAAGTGTCTTCTGGATCACTGGTGGATGACTCTGGATATAGTGCGATTTTGCGTAAGTCGAGTAAATCTCACCACCTGGGCACACTGCTGTTGCTGCTTTTTTGGCTGGGTGTGGCCGGTGCGGTGTATGCGAATGAGCAGCGTATCATCGACTGGTGGAAGCTGCGCGGCTATACGCCGCCGGCTGCCGTTGCGACGCTAGCCACCGAAGATACCATGACCGAATATGCCCGGCACTTGTTCTATGTCAATAAGCCCGTGCTTGTCGCTGGCGGCGCTTTTACTGCGAGTTGTCCGGTTGGCGGCGAGAAGACGGTTGTGCTCGGCTGCTACAAATCGGGCGATAGCGGCATTTGGCTGTACGATGTTACCGACGCCCGGCTGACGGGGGTAGAGCAGGTGACGGCGGCTCACGAAATGCTGCATGCGGCTTATGTACGGCTTTCGGGGGCAGAGCGCAGCCGGATCGACGGGCTTCTGCAAGATTATTATAAACATGGGCTGAGTGATCCCCGCGTGAAACTGACCATTGCCGCCTATCAAAAAACCGAGCCAGACGCCATCGCCAATGAAATGCACTCCATTTTTGCGACAGAGGTTGCGGAGCTGCCGGCGCCGCTCGAGACGTACTATAGCCGCTATTTTAGTAACCGGGCGGCCGTCACGGCGTTTACGCAGCGATATCAGGGCGAGTTTACTTCGCGGCAGGATCAGGTCAAGGCGTATGATGCTCAATTGGCGGCACTGAAGTCGTCTATAGAGTCGGGTCAGTCCACGCTGCAGAGCCAGCGGGCTTCAATCGATGCGCAGATGAGCCAAATGGAGCAGTTGAAGAGCAACAGGGAGTATACCGCGTACAATGCGCAGGTGCCAGTGTACAATCAGCTGGTCAATAGCTACAATCGGCTGCTTACTACGACGCGCGACCAGATAGCTGAGTACAACGAAATAGTTGAAAAACGCAACGCCACCGCACTCGAAGAGCGCCAACTTGTCCAAGCCCTATCCCCAAACTCCCTCCCCTCCGCCCGCTAACCCTACCCGTGCGTAGCGCGGGCGCCCCGCCGGTTCGCTAGAGAGGCGGGGCGGGGGTGGAGCAGGGCGAGAAGTGAGCGTAGCGACACTTCTCCCCGAGGAGGGGTAAGCCCCTCCTGAGAAACGGAACCCGCTGCGGTAGCAGCGTATTCCCGCGTGGGGCTTCGCCCCCACCGGCGACTTCCTTTCTGTGCTGCCACAGAAAGGAAGCGAAAGAAACCAGGCCAAAAGCTCCAACTCTCGGCAGAACTGTTGTTCGTTTCTACAACCGACGTGACAACTCCTCATAGCTACTATGCCACCGGCATAGTAGCTATTCGTCAAACAAGTCACATCCATCAGACGAGTTAAGCATTACCCTCACCACCAACGACGCTTCGCTCGTGTCTACAAGGGGCCAAGACATTGGCCTCTTGGCCTGTCGGTAGTTGTCAAAGCCGACAACAAGACAGCCGTGAAGCTCCACATGGCCATCACTAGTTATATCCACCTCCGCCACAGCTTCGGTGGATGTCTTTAGCGGCCTTCGGCCGCCCTCTTGACTCTTGACTCTTGACTCATGACTCATGACTCTTATCTCTTATCTCCAATTTGGCGCTTGGAATTTGGAATTTCCCCACCTATACTGGGGTAATATGGCAAAGAACAGTGTGAAATATGTGTGTGGAAGTTGCGGGGCGCAGTATGCGGCTTGGGCAGGGCGGTGTAGCCAGTGCGGTGAGTGGAATTCCATAGCCGAGGAAGTACAGCTCGTGACACCAAGTGCAAATGGGGTGAAACCAACAGGGAGAAAACTGCCATCCCAGGTGATTTCGGCATCCAAGAAGTCGGCCGAGCGACGTTTTGCTACCACCATGGGCGAGGTAGATATGGTGCTCGGTGGCGGCCTGGTAGCTGGCGGCGTGGTGCTTATAGCTGGGCAGCCTGGCATCGGCAAAAGCACCTTGCTTATGCAGCTGGCGAGTGCCGTTGCCAGAGAACACAGCGTGCTCTACGTCAGTGGGGAAGAATCTGAACATCAAGTCGCTATGCGCGCCAGTCGGCTCGGTGCCGGTGGCGACAAGCTGCAGATTGCCAGCAGCAATTCGGCGGATGACGCGGCAGCTACCATCGCTGGCGGAGAGTTTCAGCTCGTCGTCGTCGATTCGGTACAGACCATGATGACAGCCGGCGTATCGTCCGCCCCGGGCAGTGTCAGTCAAATCACGAATAGCACGAACATACTGCTGCAGGCAGCAAAACAGTCCGATACGGCACTGGTTATCGTCGGCCATGTTACGAAAGAAGGCTCCATAGCCGGGCCAAAACTGCTTGAGCACATCGTCGATGTTGTGCTGACTCTGGAGGGTGATGCGTACGGCGGTTTTAAGGTGCTTAGAGCCACCAAAAACCGGTTTGGTCCAACCACCGAAGCAGCCATCATGGAAATGGACGAACAAGGTTTGAAACCAGTGCTCAACCCATCCCAGGCGCTGCTAGAAGAGCGGCAGATTACCGACGGGTCCGTTGTACTAGCAACACTGGAGGGCACCAGGCCGGTGCTGGTAGAGGTGCAGGCTCTGGTGAATAAGACGAGCTACGGATACCCAAAGCGCGCCGCCAGCGGCATAGATCTAAACCGAGTTAATCTGCTGGTGGCGATGCTGGAAAGGCGCACCAAACTCAATCTGGCCGAGCAAGATATCTACCTGAATATTGTCGGTGGTCTGCGCTTGCAGGACCCGGCCGCAGACCTGGCTGTATGTATGGCTATCGGTTCGGCGGCCAAAGGGCTGCAACTCAAACGAAATGCAGTTGTCTTCGGTGAAGTAGGCCTCTCGGGTGAAGTTCGTCATGTGCCGTTCATAGATAAGCGCATCGCTGAAGCGAAGAAACTTGGCTTTGACTGTGCCATCGGCCCCCGTATCCGCGGCACCAAAAAGCCATCGTCGTTTCTCGTGGCCGTACCAGATGTCCGTTCGGCTCTAAACCAGTTTTTACAGAAGTAAGAGGGGCGGGCGAATTACGTTGCCGATAGTGGTGGGCCGTACGAGCTACGGGTTATTACCGTTGCCGCCGCCGCTATTGCCCGGGCCGCCGCTATTGGTCTGCGCGGCTATGGTTATTGTGGTGGCTTCGCTCCCCTGGTATAGCACGCTATCGGTAATTTGCACTGTAAGCTGGATCGAACCGCTGCTGTCGCTGGCCGGGCTATACGTGAACTGGTAGTCGCCGGAACTTCCCGCTGGCTGTGTCTGCACGACCTCGCCATTAACGAGAAGGGTTAAGGTACCGGGGAAGTTCGGGCGGGCGCTGCTGGTTAGCGCGTGCGTACCTTGCTCGACGTGAACCATGAGAACGCAGCCAGTCGCTGGGCAGCTTATCTCTGTCTGGCTTCCCGTTGCCACACCGTTGATGGCGGTAATACTGGCGATCGGTTTGCTGTCGTTACAATTATGGACATCGTCGTTCCCGGTATTGGCCGCGGCACCATTACCTGTCCTACCACCGGCGTAAATGTCGACATTCAAATTGGCTGCAGCTGCACCCAGGTTTTGTCTGGCCAGTTCGGGCGTACAGCTGGTAGCGATCTTGCCACTCACTTTGTCGAGCACTTGTGACGCGCCACCGGATTTGCTGACATACCATGACGGGAACAGGTCGGTGGCCGGTGGGCGGGATTGAGTGCTGAATGGCACTCTCGACTGAAATGCGGGAAGTGTTTTTATGCCGGCCGGCGCCGCCCAGTTATCGGGCTGAACGGCTCCGAGTGAGTCGATAGCGCCCTGCATGAACTCTCTCATGATCGGGTTTGTAATATTTTCTGGAGAGATAGCGAATTCTGCGCGGTTGTAGTTACCGATCCATATGCCCGCCGAATATTTCTTGTTCCAGGCCATAAGTAGACCATCGGTTCGCCCGTTTGTCGTACCGGTCTTGATGCCGGTCTTCCAGCCCTTGTAGCGGTGGAACTTCATGACTCCCCCGAGGTATGATGCGCCCGGGTCAGACGCCATATCATTGACGATGTAGGCAGCATCGGGCTGGATAACTTGCTTTGGCGTGGCATCTTTGTACTTGAGCAGGGTTTTGCCCGATGCGTTTTTTACTTCAAGCAGGGCGGTTTGCGGTATGGCTTTGCCCAGGCGGGCCAGGCTGGCGACACCATTCACGTGGTCGGCCAGCGTTAAGTAGGCGCCGTCGCCGATGCCGGCGGCTGCCCGGCATTGGACCTCGTCGGCTTTGGTGGCTTCGGATAGCACGGTGCCTTCGACATAACACTTGTATGCCCCGTCTTTACCCATGAGCCCATTCATGGTGGAGATGACTTTATTGATCGAGTTGGTATGCCCATCGCTGGTGTCGTTCGGCACGACAGACGTAAAGGCTTTCACGGCCGGCACGTTGAGCGACCCACCGAGCGCATAGCGTAGCGTTACCGGTCCGTAGTAGCTCCTGGTGAAGTTGAACAAGCAGTTACCGCCAGACTCCGGCCTAGCCTTGTTAGTACAGACATATCCGGGTAGCGCCCCTTGCTGGTCATATAGCACGCTGCCGGCTCCCACGCTGGTGTTGTTATTGATGAACGTTGCGTAGGTGTAGGGCTTGATGCTCGAGCCGGGGGATATCTGCGCCTCGGTGGCAAAGCTTAGACTCTGTGTGCTGAAATCGCGGCCGCCCACAAGTGCGACTATCTGCCCGGTGGCGGTGTCTTCGGCCACGAAGGCAGCGTTATCGACGCGCCCGCCGCGGAACCGGCTGGCATTGTTTGCGATTGCGGTCTCGGCCTTTTCCTGCATGCTCATATCGAGCGTGGTGATGACTTTCCAGCCGCCGTTGTCTACGACCGCCTTCGGGAATTTGACATATAGCTCGGCCTTGGCTGCTTTGACAAAATAGGGCGCCTTTATATTGGCGTACTTGTCTTGCCGCGGCTTCACCTGGGCCAGGATGTCGACCTTCTTTGCTTCCTCTGCCTTGGCTTTAGAGATGTACTTTTCGTCGACCATAACATCGAGGATGTAATGCTGGCGGCCGATGAGCCATTCTCTGTCGAAATAGTTTGTGCCTAGGCTCTTATTGAACTCTGGGCTGCTAAAGGGCGATAGCGAACCAGGTGCTTTTGGTATGGCTGCGAGCATTGCCGCCTGGGCAAGCGACAGGTCTTTGGCGCTGACGCCAAAGTAATCTTGCGCGGCGGTTTCGACACCGTAGTTGACATTACCGTAGGGTGCCATATTGAGATACCCGGTCAGGATGTCTTTTTTGTCGTACTCGCGCTCAAGCTCCACTGCTAGGATGAGTTCTTTAATCTTTCGACTGACCGTCCGTTCGTTCTCCCAGCCTTCGCTCAGCTTCACCAGCTGCTGCGTGATGGTCGAGCCGCCTTGCCGCCCGCCGCTGCCACCTTTAACCTCGTTGAGGGCTGCCCGCATGATACCTTTGGTATCGAACGCACCGTGCTTAAAGAAGTTGCGGTCCTCGATGGCCAGGGTTGCCTGCTTCATAACCTCGGCGATTTGATCGTCTTTGACCGGCACGCGTTTTTTGGCATTGTAATCTTGGTAGAGTAGGACTTGGCCAGTTCGGTCATAGTACGTTATGCTCCCGCCAAAGTTGTTCCCGGAGACGTCATTAATTTTGGGCAAGTCCTTGCGGAAGTACGCGAAGACTCCAACCAAAAGCAAGAAGCCGATAACGAAACTAACGCCGGCAATCTTCAGCGCCATGATGGCGCCTTCGCGGCTAAACCAATACTTTATGATGCGCTTTGGGCTGATACGGAACAAGAAGCGTTTCCATGGGTTGGCGGGCAAGCTGCTGAGGTAGGCGGCTTTGCGGCGGGCTTTTGCCTCACGGCCTTCTCGGAGCCGGTCGCTCAGGCTGCGATTGATCTTGATGGTCTTACCGCTCTTTGTCACAAAAGTGTTTTTGTTGCGGGAAGGCGAACGACGCGGTCGATTAGCTGAGGTTTGTTTCATAGATGGTTTGCTGCTTACTCCACTTATTGCTTACCCTAGTATAGCAAATTCCTTTTTTCTAAGCACAAGTCGTAAAGTCTCACCCCAAATGCGACTTTCTCGTAACTTTCGCTAGCTCAAGTGTAGCAGTGTCTGGGTTTTGC
>JBGAVA010000030.1:0-7911 GCA_044228355.1 Saccharimonadales bacterium (SeqCode) | reverse complement strand
GCTCATGGTAAACCAACCCATGGCCAAACGAAGCGAGTTTTGCATTTCTGAACGTTCGGTCGAATGACCCCGAGCCTGTCGAGGGGCCGCTATTCGACTCGCTTCGCTCGCTCATGGTAAACCAACCCATGGCCAAACGAAGCGAGTTTTGCATTTCTGAACGTTCGGTCGAATGACCCCGAGCCTTTCGAGGGGCCGAAAAAAAAGCATATAATAAAATCATGGATGAGAATTGGTATGTATATATCGCCCAAGCAAGAACTGGCCGCTACTACGTAGGTATCTCACCAGACGTAGCTAAAAGGATTGAAAAACATAACTCTGGCAAAGGTTCTAAATTTGCCCGCGAGCAGGGCCCCTTTCGGCTCGTTTACTGCTCTGGTCCGTACAAGGATAAATCATCTGCCCGAAGGCGCGAAATGCAGGTCAAGAAATGGTCACACGCAAAAAAGCAGCTGCTTGTCACAGGTGTATATCAATAAAGCCTGCTCGTTCTGCGCCACCACATTGAAGTCGACCCTACTATCATTACCTACACCATGAGAATACCGCCTTCCGATGATGCGTTGCTTTGCTTAGGAAGCGGTCATCGGGTTTTCGTGGCGGGATTCGACTGCAAGGACGTCTTTCGGTACATGGTAGAAGACGGCGAATATGACGGCGCCGACCAAAATGGTCGCCGAGCCGACCACGACCGGCACGCTTACCCCCATGGTCGCCACATAGCCGCCGATGATGGCCGGAATAGCCTGCGCCAGCGCCTGTACGCTTGCCTCTATACCCAGAACCTCACCCTGCTGTTTCGGCCCCGCCGTGAGACTTACAAGCGCACCAGAGTTGGCGATAAACTGACCATTGAAAAGCGCAATAAACGGTGCCACTAGAAGCAGCTGCGTCGTGTTGGTTGGCAGTAGCTGTAAAAGCAGCGCGCCCGAGAGACCAAACATGGCCACCCGAACGATATTGTGCGTCAGGAACCGCTTCGCCGTAAACGGCACTATCAGCGCCTGGCTTATGGCAATACAAATGCCGACGTACGCAAAAAAGTCGCCGACATTATTCGTCTTGAACCCCAGCTTTTGAATGAGTAGTATCTGGAAAAAGGTCGTGAAAAAGGTAAATCCGCCCCAAAAGAAAAACTCCGCCGTAAATATCACGCGCAGCCGCGGACTGGTTGCCGCCCGGCGAATGTTGTCGAGCGATTTGTTCCAGACCAGCTTCAGTTTGGCGTCAATATGTTCGTGCGTTTCTGGCAGCAGTGTCAGCAATAGCACCGTATTGACCAGGCTCAGGATGGCCGTAAACCAAAAGGGCGTCGCCGCACTAAACCAATGCGGTGTAGTCAACAGATGAAAAAAGTCAATCCCAGGTGAAGCAAGCCGGGCGCCTATGTACGGACCAAAGACAAAACCAAGCCCAAACATGCCGCCAATGATACCGAAATTCCGCGCGCGGTGCTCGGGAGCGGTCACGTCGGCGATAACCGCGCGCGCCACGCTAATATTGCCACCAGTTATACCATCGAGGCCGCGGGCAAGAAACAGCAGCGGGATATTTTTGGTCATAATTGCCACGGCAAACAGCGCGTACCCCACAGCCGTACCAAACAGACTAAAGCCAAGGACTGGTTTGCGGCCGTACCGGTCAGACAGCTGACCGAGAATGGGTGTCGCCAGAAACTGCATGAGCGGGTAGATTGCAACCAGCCAACCGAGCAGTATGAGTGAGCTTGAAAAGCTGTAGCCGGCTGGCTGGAATATTTCAAAAATCAGCTGCGGCAAGACCGGTATGAGTATGCCGACACCCAGCACATCCAGGAACACCGTCAGGGCAACGATGGGTAATGCCCGCTTTTCGGTGCGATTCTGTTGGTTTGCTGCGGATTGAGCTTTTGGCATCGTTTGATGGTACAGATATTGCGCTACACTGTCAATGAGCTGACGTACAGCCGGTGCCACTCATCGAGCGACAGCGCCTGAGCCCGCGAAGACGGCGCAATCCCCGCCTGGTCAAGCAGACAGCGGGTATCCTCCTTCGACAGAGACAGTCCAGCACTCAGAGCATTCAGAAGCGTTTTACGTTTTTGACTGAAACCGGCGCGCACCAGGCGGAAAAACGACTTGGTATCGACGTCCGCAAAAAGCGGCGTTTTACGGTACGTCAGTCGCAGCACCTGGCTATCCACCTTTGGCGGCGGTGTAAATAATGCAGCCGGTACGAACGCACCGAGCGAAACATCACAGTAGAACTGAGCGCTGATGCCGAGGAGCGATAGCTGGCCCGGCTCAGCACAGACCCGCACGGCCACTTCCTTTTGGATGAGCAGCGCTGCTTGACTGAATGGGTTTGGCGACTCACAGAGTACGCGAATAAGGTTGCTCGTTAGGTAATACGGTATGTTCGCAACCACTTTGTACCCCTCTGGCAGCTGTTGTAAATTAAACCGTAAAATATCCCCCTCCACCACTGTCAACCTCCCCAAATCCCCCATTTTCAGAGGACTGTCCTCTGAAAGGTGGGTTTGGAGGGTTGTGGCGAGGTTTGGGTCGAATTCCACGGCGGTGACGTTGGCGCCGCGCTGCAGGAGCTTGCGCGTTAGCGTACCCAGACCGGGGCCGACTTCGAGCACTGCGTCCCCTGCTGCGACGCCAGCAGCATCGCAGATTGCTTCAAGTGTGACATCGTCATACAGCCAATGCTGCCCCAGTGATTTCTTCGGTAAGGCTTCTTTCACTCCCCCATTGTACCAGCAAGCCCGCATTATTTTGGACTAGCCCCGCCTAGCGTCCCTCCATTCCAATAACCTAGACGTACGTCTGAGTTATTGGAATCAGCGGCTTCCAACTTCCAACTTCCAACTTCCAACTTCCAACTTCCAACTTCCAACTTCCAACTTCCAACTTCCAACTTCCAACTATTCTAGCCTACCACCAGTGGTGGCTGAGCCAGAAATTGTAGGCTCGCTCCCAGCTGCCGTAGCGGCCGATGGCGTAGCCGCTGAAAAACTGGGTTTGACAGGTAGCATTTGTCTGCCAGCCGGGGCATGCATTCATAACCTTGCTGCCAGGGCACGCCTGACCAAGACCTGCGCAACCGCCCGCGTTCAGAGCAGCCGTATTCCATCGCGATTCGCGCGAAAATATGTAGTCCACGTAGGCATAATCACTCGGGCTAATCCCAGCCGCCGCCATGACAGCTTGTTTGTCGGCGGGGATATTGACGGTGTTGCCCTTGGCCACAATCCGCTCCACCGGTTGCACAGTCACCACCGACTGCAGCAGTTTTCGGCTGACTTCTTCGCCCTTTTGTACATTGATCTCGTACGTTTGCACGCGTTTACCGGGGCTACCCTCCTGCCGCACCGCCTGACTGCCAAAGGAAAGTGACATATCTATAACCGTGCGCGTCGGCGCCGGGATATCTTCTGCCACGGTGATAACCTGTATGCCGTTTCTCACCACCGAAACTTGCATGTTTGGCGTGATAGCCGTTTCGGCGGCCGGCTTTACGGTGTCGTCCTGGCCGAGCACAATCTTTTTTTCCTGCAGCAGGTCGGCGACGGTGGCTGCCTGGGTACGCAGCGATAACGGCTGCCCGTACAGCGTCAGCGCTACCGGCAACGCTCGTTTTATAACCACTCGGTGACCAAGTGTCTGCTGCAGCACAAAGTTATCTGCCGGCATCACGCTGACAGAATCCTCACCGTATAGAGTCGTATTCGACGCCTCCACCATGCTCCTCGCCGTGGCAGCTGCCGTACTCGCAACGACTCGTGTGCCGTTGTCTTCGACGGTTATCGGCGCCGAACGGTAGACATTGACCAGAAAATTATCTTGCGTAATCTCTTCTTTGACTGCCGGCTCGACCCGATCGCCGGGCGCAAGGCGAATGTCCATTTTCTTCAGCAGGTCTCCGACTTTTTTGGCATCGGTAGGGATGGTCGTCGTTTGGCCGTCATACGACACGATGGCGATAAACGTATCGCGCGCCACAAAATCTGCCACCACGCCGCGGCGGTTTGCATACCAAAACAGCACGCCGCTGGCCGCGATCAGACTGGCAAAGAGCAGCAACGGCAAACCGGCCGGATGTTTTTTGACCCGGCGCGCACCCTCTTTCGTGCGTTCGGCTACTTTCTTTGTCCCTCGTTTGATATGTTCCATAGTCGTCATTCGCGCGCACCCGGCGCAGCTTTCAGTATAGCAAAGAGTTGCTATAGCCTGAGCCCGACATAACTGTCGACCTCAGGAGTGGAGGGCTCGCCACCTTCGGCGGCCCCGCAGCTTCATCTTTGCAAGCATGGCTTGCAAGAGAAGTCTGCCTTACGACCCGCCACTGGCGGGTCTCACCTCCCCACTTCTTGCCTGGAATAAATCCAGGCAAGAAGCTCCCCACCCCTAAAGGCGTTGCTCTCGCAACGCTGCTGACTACGAGGAGAGATTTTATTCTGTTCCCATGCCGAATCGGGTTGCTATAGTTTTTCGAGAGGGGCGAAGGCGGTATTGAGCTTTTTCAGTCCTTTGCCCTTGAAATAGATGGCGGCCGTGTCGCCCTGCAGCTCCACCACCGTGCCGGTGCCGAACAGTTCGTGGCGCACCGTGTCGCCCTCGCTAAGCTCCGGGACGTAGCGTGGTTCGTCCGTGACTACTGACGCGCCAGAGTCAAATGAAGTGAAATCGTCATCTGTAAAACTGCCATCCGAGGTGAAACCCATCCGGCCGAAGCTGGGCATGACGGTCGTTTCTTCGGCGTGATCGCCAGCAATTTCGCCCAGAAACCGGCTGGGGATATTGTGCTGCAAGCCGCCGTACAGCGAGCGCGACGTGGCGTACAGCATGTACAACTCTTCCCGTGCCCTCGTCATGCCAACGTAGCAGAGACGCCGCTCTTCTTCCATTTCGCTTTGATCGTACAGTGCGCGGCTGTGCGGCAAGATGGACTCTTCCAGTCCAATCATACACACCACGGGAAATTCCAAACCTTTGGCTGAGTGCAGCGTCATGAGCGTCACCGCGTTATCACCCAGGTTTGCGGTGTCGAGGTCAGAGATGAGCGCAACCTCTTCGAGGAAGCCGCTCAGTCCTTCTTCGTGGTAACCCTGCGCCACGCCGATCAGCTCGCGGACGTTCTCTTGTCGACTTTCGCCCTGCGGCGTTTTATCGTCTAGGTACGCCAGATAGCCCAGCCGCTTGACCAAGCTCTCGATCAAGATATCGGGGGGCAGTTCGTCTAGCTGAGCCCGCAGTGAGGTAAGGATATTGGCAAGCTCCATCAGACCCTTGCGAGCCTTGCCGGTGACCGTGTCGCACTCTGCCACACGGGCAAGCGCCTCGCCGAGCGGCAACTTTTCTGACGCCGTCCAACCCAGGAAATTACCCAAGCTTACCGCACCAACTCCTCTGCCCGGCACATTAGCAATCCTTTCAAAACTGGTGCGATCTTCTGGCTGGTACAGCAGGCGCACATAGGCTATGAGGTCTTTGATCTCCTTGCGGTCATAAAACCGCACGCCGCCCACCACTCGGTACGGGATGCCGTACTGGACGAACACCTCTTCCACGGCGCGGCTCTGGGCGTTAGTACGGTACAGCACCGCGAAGTCTTTGTACTGCCTGACACCCGTATCCGCCGCCGTTCGGATGGTGCGCACGATGGTTTCGGCTTCGCTTCGCTCTGTCATGACCTGAGTAAGCTGTACCTTGCGGCCATCACCTTCGGCCGTCCAAAGCTGCTTATCGCTCCTTTGGGTATTGCGCGTCACCACCCCATGCGCCGCATTCAGGATGTGCCCAGTGCTACGATAATTTTGCTCCAGCTTTATGATGGCGCAGTCTTTATAATCATTTTCAAACCGCAGGATATTCCGGAAATCCGCCCCTCTCCAGCTGTAAATCGAATTGTGCACTACTGCACGCTCAGCTATATAGTTATGAACGCTGTCGACATCAAGATCATACACTGTACCGTTATACGATTCAGTCGTCACCGCAATGACAGTGTCATCGACAATCCGACCCTCGCTACCTAAGACCGGTATAGACATGCCGACATGTAACTCAGCGGCTGGCAGGAACAGATACTTCTTTTCGGACAGAAATGCGTAACGATTAATAACGATGTCTGGTAAGACCTGTTGGATGCTTTCCGCGCGTTCCTCTAATTTGCCATAATCAATGTTATGAAGCTCTGTACGCCATGTCGCGCCTTTGCCTTTACGCGTCTTCAGATTGAGCTTGTGCCAAGCCGGTAAGATCGATTCGTTTGACGTGTTGACCGAGAGACGACTAGCCGACCACGGTGTTCGTACAGATTGGCGACGATCACCGAACAGTACCAGATTGATATGCACGCGCTCCTGACCACCCCGGATTGTTGCTTGTGGGGTAAAATGTGGGTAATCAAAATGGATTCCTTTATCTTGCATTAGCCGAGCAGCTCGGAATTCCGTGTCTATCGCCTGATACAAAGCATCTATTTGCTGCTGGGTAATACTCATTGATCGGTTTGAGTACGCGTGGAATATCATCATTGGAATACCGTACTCATACGCATACAGGGCTTCGTAATAACACGCCTCGGCACGCGTCTCGCACACTTTAATCACCCACATCCGATCTGCCCGCTCTTGATTTGACCGAACTCGCAAACCAATGGCATCATTTCGACCGTCAAAACGAGTTCCTTTGACAAGTCCAATCCGATAACCGTACGGCTGTGCATACATAAGATAAACATAGTATGCCGAGGTGTTCTCGAATCTACCAAAAAGTAAGTGGTTTGGCGTACAACGTATGACTTCGCCGCTGGCAGTTTTTATGTGGAGTAACTCGGATTTGTAGGGGAACTTCTTCACACGCGTTACCAACGCCCCGTGAGTCTTCCCGTATCCACTTGCGGCCAGTACAACGTCGCCGGGCCTGACTTTTTGAACTTCCACCGATTTGCCATCGGGTGTTTGTATGCGACTACCACTTGGGAGGCATTGCCAGTCGTCGCCGACGACGGCGAGGTTGCGCCTCTCGTTTACCAGCAGTTTCACCAGCTGGTACTGCGCCGCGTTTGTGTCCTGGTACTCATCTATCATGATGTGGCTAAAGCGGTCTCGCCACTTAGCGCGGACTTCTTTGTGGGCTTCCAGCAGCTGCACCGTGCGCCAGATGAGGTCATCGAAGTCCAGTGCCATAGCGTCCTTGAGTGCCGCCTGGTACAGCGGATACACCTTCGCTACCACCTGTGCCGTGGGACTGGCGGCCGTTTCGCGGTATTCATCGGGGCCGATCATGTCGTTTTTGGCGCTGGAAATATATGCAGATATGGTGCGGGGCGGAAACGATTTCTCATCGACCTGCAGTTCCTTGCAGATGCGCTTGACCGTGCTCAGCCGGTCGGTCTCGTCGAATATAACGTAGCTGTGCGGTATGCCAATGTGCTCGCCGTCCATGCGCAGTAACCGCACGCAAATGGAGTGGAACGTCCCCATCCACGGCATAAAACGTCTGTCGTCGGCATCTTGCCCGAGCAGCTCGGCCACGCGCGTTCGCATTTCCTTCGCCGCTTTATTGGTGAATGTCACGGCGAGGATGCTGTAGGGTGTGGCCTGGCGGGTGGCGATGAGGTAGGCTATGCGGTGCGTCAGCGTCTTGGTCTTGCCGCTGCCTGCCCCGGCCTGAATAAGCAGTGGCCCCTCGGTAGTCACCACCGCCCGCCGCTGCTCCGGGTTCAACCCCTCCAAAAGAAAATCTTGCACCTATACATTCTACCAAAATAAACCCCGAATAATTTCGCAATTCACTAATCTGTGAGAAGCCATTCCCATGGTCACTATTTAGATAACCAGGAATTACGCGCTTGCCAAATAGGCCCGCGTAGCGGGTCTGGTAATCTCAGCTTTTTGTTCGTACCAGCTTCTAC
>JBGAVA010000002.1:0-147240 GCA_044228355.1 Saccharimonadales bacterium (SeqCode) | reverse complement strand
GTGGGGTTCTTGTGGTATTACGGCTGAAGCAGATACCCTCGCGACGGTCACTGGCCGTGGTGCTACTACCACAACGGCTTCTTCCTTCCAAGGTGGCGCTACTATCCGTACCCTGACGGTAGATACTGCTACTGCCACCGACGACCTTATATCTGTCGCCGTTACCGCCGGCGGTGCCAGCCGTTTCACTGGTACTATTACCAACGCTGACCTGACCGCTAACCGTACCTGGACACTCCCCGATGCCTCCGGTACCGTTATTACCACCGCTAACCTCACGAGCATTACCGCCACTGGTACCGTTACGTCTGGTACCTGGCAGGGAACTGCCGTTGGGGCAGCTTACGGTGGCACTGGTATTACCAGCTACACCACCGGTGATCTTATCTACGCTTCTGGTGCGACCACTCTCAGTAAACTTGCAGCCGTTGCTTCTGGCTCCTGCCTCATATCTAATGGTGTCGGTGTGGCCCCAAGCTGGGGGAGTTGTGGTACGGCTGGTGCCAACACCTCACTCAGCAACCTTGCTAGTGTCAACATAAATACTGCCCTCAACACCACCGCCGGTAACCTCACCCTCCAAACCACCACCAGCGGTAACATAGTCCTCAATGCTGCTGGCTTCACTGACTTGCAAGATTCTCTCCAGAATAGTGCCGGTAACCTCACTATCTCAGATGCTCTCGACGTAAACGTTAGTGCGAACAATGCCGTGAACATAAACACTGGCACCAGCACCGGTCTTGTCACTATTGGTGGTGGTAGCGGCACCTTTAGCCTTCAGACCACCAACATAGATATATCTAGTGCGGGTGCTATTACTGGTGCTACAGGCATAACCATGGCAAGTGGTAACTTCCTCCAGAGTGGTGCTGGTACCTTTGGTACTGGTAGTGGTGCAGTCAGCTTGAACGGTGCCGTCTCTGCCGCAAGTACCATAGACGTCACCGGTTCCTTTGCTACCAAAAAAGGCACAGACTACTCCACCACCGGTACTACCAACGATGTCAACTTTGGTGATGTCTCCCTTGTTCGTCTGACTGGCGCATCCGCTCAGACCATCACTGGTATAACTGGTGGTAGGGACGGGGAATGGCTTGCCATAGTCAACGCCGGTACAACAACTGCTACTATCTCTAACAACGCCACAGGCTCTCTTGCTGCCAACCGTATTACAACGGGCACTGGTGCAGACCTTAGCCTTGTTGCTGGTGCATCAATAGACCTTGTCTATGACTCAGGCGCAAGCCTATGGCGCGTTGTCGGTGGAGCAGCCGGTGCTGGTGGCTCTGGCGCCAACACCAGTCTCTCTAATCTCGCCAGTACCAACATCAATGCCGCTCTCAACACCACAGCTGGTAACCTCACCCTCCAGACCACTACCAGCGGTAACATTGTCCTCAACAGTGCTGGCACCATAGAGTTGCAAGATAATACTAATGTAACTGGTGCCTTCACAGCAAGCGGTACCATAAACACTAATACCTTCAGTAGTACGGCATTAACTTTCTCTGGAGTGAACCCGAACATCTCTGCTTCAACTGCTGGAACCAATATATCTATTAACGCTGGTACAACTGGCCAAGTCCAGATAGGCGGTACCAGCACTGGTGACATCCTCCTTGGCGGCGGCTCTGGAAGTACTGGCTGTACGGTTACAAACGCCAGTGGTAACTTTGCCTGCACGGGCACAGTATCTGGTACCCAACTTATCTCCACCGTAGCCACTGGTACCGCACCGCTGACTGTTGCAAGCACAACAAAGGTAACGAATCTTAACACTGACTTGCTTGATGGCCTCGATAGCACTGGCTTTGTCTTAAATCAAACCGGCTTACAGTCCTCGAGTAACTTCCATGTTTCAGGTACTGGTACCGCCGATACAAGTCTAGTAACACCGCTTATCCAAGGAACATCGGGGGCGAACTTAGTAATAAATTCAATGACCACAAACGCCCTTAATCTTGATAGTACGACGACCGGGGGTATTAATATTGGCACGAATGCAAATGCTAAAACAATAACGGTGGGAAATGTCACAGGTGCGAGTACGGTCAATCTGACCAGTGGTACCGGTAGTGTAAATATATCTGCAGGTAACTCTGCCGCCCAAGCATTGCGTATAATTGCTGCCAACAGTCAGTCGGTAGATATTTTCCAGATTAAAGATTTTAGCGGGAACGTGCTAGTAAGATCTTCTAGTACAGGAGAGCTCGTATTCGAAGGGGCCGCGCGACACACAAAAAAGGTACATCTATATGCAGAATACGCTGGCTCTGTCCTTGACCCAGGGAGTGGCGCCAACAATAGCGGAACTATGACTAGCGGTTTGGATCTGACCAATCGTATGAACTACTACAAATGGACAACTTCTTCTGGTAGCAACCAAAATTACGATGTTGTTGTACAGGTACCTATTCCAACTGATTTTTCGACATGGGCAAGTAATCCGCTTGCAATTTCTACCTGGACGAGTGACACGACAAACGGTACTCTAACCCTTGAGGCGCGAGATTCCACCGGGACTGGAGTTATATGTAACTTTGTGGCTGTTACGCCAGGCACCGCTTCAACGTGGTCAACCAATACCACCGCATGTACTCTCGGGTCTGGTACGTACACGGCGGGAGACTATATGACGTTGCGTATTCGTATGCAAAGTCCGACGTCTGGAGATACTAGACTGGGAAATATTACTCTAAACTACTTAAGCAGATATTAGTATTGTATACTCAAGGTATAAGCAATATGAGAAAATCGTTCCTCCGGGATAATAACCGTCGCCGTAGCAGTCAATCAGTATTTGTGAAAAGGTACTTAAGCAAACACTACCTAGGTAATTTCCTGAACTATTTAAGGCCGAATCATCACCGTGGTGCATGGCGTGTTTGGTACTATTTGCTGGTACTGTTGGTTGTTTTGGTGGCCGCTTTACCCATTCTGCAGCGCTACGTTGATTATGAGCGATATAGTCTTGATAATCGGTCGAGAGCGCTTGTAGGCATAGCCAACCAGAATTTGTCAAAAAAGTTTAGCTACGACGTACAAAAGCGCACATATGTATTCAACGCCAATCAAAAGATAACGTCGGAATCTGAGTTACCCGTAGAAGTGCAGCTCATGCGAAAACAGATTGGTGGTGGTGGTAGTAAAGACAACACTCTTTATAGTGTTGACCTTCCTGTCGAATTGAATCAAGGTATAGCATATTTTGACAATAACTTGGGGTTATCATTTAAGCTTATTCCAGATTTTAAAATCGGTTCGGGTAAGCTAGAGCAGGGTAGGGTAATCTATGATAACTTAGATGGCGTATCTAAAACTGTGTTTACGGCCAAAACAAATGGTATTAAAGAGGATATAGTGTTTTCCCGCGCACCAGAGGAGTCGGAACTTACATTGATATACAAACTAGAATTGCCCGATACTTTAGTCGCTCGTCAGCTTAATGACGGGGGTATCGGTATATATTCGGCAGACCCATCACTGTACAAGATATCAAGTTATGGCTCTGGCAGTGATATCGAAAAAATCAAGAGTGCCCGATTATCTGGCGAAAAAACAAATCTTGTTTTTGCGCTTCCTCCACCATATGTAAAACAGATGAACGGTAAGACAGACGGTCAGGTTCGATCGCGCTATATTCTTAGTCATGACACCAAATATCTCACAGTTGATGTCTCGGGTCTCGCGAGCGGCTTATCGTATCCACTTACTATAGATCCTAGCGTCGTAATCACCAGCTCTAGTGATTTTTTAAGTGGTAATAACGAGGGAAATATAGATTATCCAACGGACAAAATTACGGCCGGTGGGCTAACTGGTGGATCAACTGGCACATGGAGTACCACAAATTCTCTTGCGACTGCACGGAGCTACTTTTCTACCGTGAGTTACAACGGTTATATGTACGCCATGGGAGGATCGGGAGATACGGGGGATTTAAACAGCGTTGAATACGCTCCTATCAATACCAACGGTACGGTTGGTAGCTGGTCTGCCACGACAACCTTTACAGATCCCCGGGTCGGTCATACCTCAGTAGCGTACAACGGCTATGTGTATCTTTTGGGTGGCGTAGATAGTTACGGCGATCGTTACAATGTCGTGCAGTACGCCCAAATAAACGCCAACGGCACCCTAGGTGCTTGGTCTACGACAACAGCCTTCGCTACCCCTCGGGCATATCATACGTCTGCTGTCTATAACGGCTACATGTATGTTTTTGGTGGCAGCGACGGTGCTGTTTATTATAATGATGTTCAGTATGCCCCTGTTAATGCCAATGGTTCACTTGGCGCTTGGTCTACAACGACTGCTTTTAGTACCACAAGAGCTTATCATGCAGCTGCTCTCTATAATGGCTATCTTTATGTCATTGGGGGCGTCGGTCTGAGTGACGTCCAGTACGCTCTCGTTAATGCCAATGGTACGGTAGGAACATGGACGACGACCACGGCTCTCGGTGCTGCCCGGACAGGTTCGGATTCGTTTGCATACAACGGCTACCTCTATACTATCGGTGGATATGTTGGGGGTGTTGAGCAAAACGATGTCCAGTATGCTCCCATCAACGCAAACGGTACAATTGGTGCGTGGGCCACGACGTCCACTTTTACCACAGGGAGATCTAACCATTGCTCAGTTGTGTATAAGGGCTACCTATATGTCTTGGGTGGTTATAGCTCCTTGGGTCAGGCGCTAAGTGATGTGCAATATTCGCCCATCGATTCGCCCGGTACCACCAACGCCTTTGCCACGACCACTACGCTGTCTAGCACGAGAACTGAGCACAGCGTAACTGCCTATAATGGCTATATGTATAGTACCGGCGGATACAATGGTTCAGATACCACTGAGATTCGCTACGCATCTATAAACGCAAGCGGTACGTTGGGTACTTGGAACACGACTACCTTAGCGTTATCGGCTGCTCGCCGCGGGCATACGGCTATCGCCTACAACGGTAAAATGTACATAATAGGCGGCTGGAATGGCAGTACCTACTACAACACAGTGCAATACGCCGATATAGCGTCAAACGGTAACATCTCTGGCTCGTGGACATCAAGTACGTTTGCCACAAATGGTCGCTATGGCCACGCGGCGCTTATCAGTAAGGGCTATATGTACGTGGTTGGTGGTCAGGAATCGACAGGTTCCTTAACTGATATTCGCTATGCATCATTGGCCGGGAATGGCACATTCGGAACATGGGCAAGTACTACTTCTACATTCACAAATGCTCGACGGAACCTGACTGCTGTCGTTGCCGATAATTTCTTATATATCATAGGAGGCTGGAATGGTACGACGAGCTATAACACCATTTACTATAAAGATATCGGTACAGACGGCAACATAAGCGGTACATGGAGCAGTACGACATTTACCAACGCTCGGTACGGTCATGCCTCTGTGCTTTACAATGGCTACCTATACATACTCGGTGGCTATGATGGTACTACGTACTACAATAACGTTGCATATGCACCTGTCAATACAGACGGTACACTTGGTAGTTGGCTGGCGAGTACTGCCTTCACGACTGGTCGCTATGGCCATGCGGCGACAACTTACGGAGGCAATCTGTATATTCTCGGAGGCCTCGCGAGCGGCCCGACATATAAAAACGATGTCCAATATGCACGGATAAACAACAGCGGCTCTGGCACACTTGGTGCGGCATGGACTGCTGGCACGGACTTTACTACCTCTACGGCGCGTCGTGGAGTGGCAACCGTCGCCAACAACGGATATCTCTACGTCATGGGAGGCAATAACAGCAGTACGTATTATTCTGATGTCTATGTTGCAACGATCAATGTGAATGGTAGTCTGGGGAGTTTTGCCGCAACAACATCTTTCGCTATCGGTAGACTTACGCCGACCGCAGTTGCTTACAACGGGTATATGTACGTCTTGGGGGGTTATGACGGGACAACGTATTATGCCGATGTTCAACGGTCAGCAATAAACAGCTCAAACGGAACGTTGGGTGCCTTCACGACACTCACAGGTACACCGTTTACGAATGGCCGCCGCGCACATACCTCGTTTGCGTATAACGGCTATCTCTATGTTGTTGGGGGTTATAATGGCACAACGTATTATAGTGATGTCCAATATTCTGCTATCAATGCAGATGGAAGCCTCGGCGGATTTAGCAGTGCGGGAGCGTCATTTACCAATGGTAGGCAGTCACATACTTCAGTACTATACAACGGTTACTTGTATGTGATGGGCGGAAAATACGCTAGCGTCTACTATAACGACGTGCAATACATTGCTCTCAACTCAAACGGTACACTTAATGGCTCTTGGAAGTATACGAACAGTATCCATATCCCTCGATACGCAGGCATATCTTTTGCTTACAATGGCTACGTATATGTCATGGGTGGGCTAGACAGCGCTTCAAACTACAGAGATGATGTTCAATTCGCACCAATTCAAGCAGACGGAACGATTGGTAATTGGGTTCACACCACGGTCTTGCCTGACGGACGGTACGGTCAGGGTGTTGCTGTCTATAATGGCTATTTATACATTGCAGGTGGCTATGATGGTACCACCTATTTTAAGGACACTGATTATATCTCGCTCAATTCTATGCCGAGAATCGGAATGTTTTCAAAAGTAGTCGATATTGGACATAGCGTCATAAGTGGAATTACGTTCGGTGGTTCGCTCTCGTCCGGTGCAAAAAGCATTACGTATAAGGTGGCAGACGACACAGGTGTTTTTGGCTCTACTGTCTATGCTGGTGATGATTTGCCAGGCGGCTTACCTGCAGTGTGTTCGTCTGCGACTACGACTACGCCTACGCGCTATGTTTACCTCACTGCTACCATCAACGACTCCTCAAAAGCATCCTTTCCAGATATATATGGAGCAAGACATGAGGTTACTGATATAACTGTCTTGGCGAATGGGCTAAGGGCGCCAACAAACTACCGACTTATGCACGGTAAATGGTTTAAGTCAGAAGTGCAGCAACCTCTCGATACCTGTAAGCAATAATAGGGGCTTACGGTAGTGCTGCTATGAGCCAATCTCCCAATGTACAGAACAGAATCAATACTTACTCATGGCAAACTGTAGAGACTAGATGTCAATTGTGCGAACACATTGCAATAACGCTAAGCAAGTGCAATACCAAGCGAACATACTCCTGACTTGGCCAAATTAGTCCCCGCTCTGTAATAACTCGAATTCCATTAGACCACAACAGATAGTGTAGTCCCCCCGTCATTAAAAAGAGCCACGTTAGTGGCTCTTTTTGGTATGGTGAAGTTGTTCGTCAAAACAAAACAGTAACAACAAGGAGTTCTTAATGCAGTTTGCTTCCCTTACCGATGAGGATAATACCATGGTTTTAATTGGTCTGTACGATGTGGTGTGGGATTTCCATCAAGCATTGCTGCGAAAGCTGCCGCCGTCGTTGCCTATGCCGGATCAAACCCATCCACCAACCAGAAAGACCAAATTGCCGATGGCCATGCTCGTATCCCTCATCCTGTTCAAGTTCTTCACTGGCCACAGATCCTGGAAGGATTACTATCGCTATCTCAAATCTCATCATCACGGCGTTACTGTTGGCAACCTGCCAACGTATAAAAACTTCATGCGTTCAATACATAACCTGACAGGGTATGCACTCGTATTCCTGGAAGTGATCCGTAAACACTGCAAACAAGGCGTTAGCTTGCAATTCGCTGACAGTACCAAGCTGGCGGTCTGCAACATCAAACGGGAGTTTACCCATAAAGTGACGCTTGGCATGGCGACCAAGAGCAAGAGTACCATGGGGTGGTACTATGGGTTTAAGCTACACCTTGTCGTAGACAAAGAGGGACAGATACTGGCCTGGCGAATTACTACCGCCACGGTTGATGATCGTAAGGGCTTGAGTCTGGTTTGGAGCGAACTGACCGGCATGATTGTAGCAGATGCCGGATATCTGGGGAGTAACTGGCAGGAGACAGCCAAAGATTTGGGCTTGAGGCTACTCACAGGAGTAAAGAAGATCATGAGAAAGCTGATGAGCAGATGGGAATACTTTCTACTCAAGGCCAGAGGCAGGGTAGAGACTACATTCTCGGTACTAAAACTGAGATTAGGGTTAGAGACTAGCCTGCCAAGATCAGTTATGGGCTTCTTTGCGCATTATGTGTGGTGTTTACTGGCATACCAGCTGAGACGCATGGGACAGCTGGAATCCCAAGCCAAACAAGCATTGTTAACAGATGGGGCGGCCTAATGGAATTCGGGTTAATAGCTTCAGCACGCGTGCGACCTCATCGGGCAACTCGAGTTAACCTACAAATCCGGACAGCTCCACTCATCTGTTCTCTCTTCTTAGAAAACTCAGGACCAATGAGTTTTGGTGACTCTGGTTGAGCCCTCGGTGGGTTTTCAGCATTGTTTTCATGGGAGAGAAAACCCCGCCATCTAATGGGTTTGTTGTGTTGGGTATAGCCAGCTCGTGGTATTGTTGGTACGCAATATATGCACCCTAGTCCTAACCATCTCGCGGCTGTATGCAGGCACGCCGTCCACCCGAATGCGGTTTTGAATCCGAACATCAGCTAGCTACCATGCGGTTTTGAATCCGAACACTTTCGGCTTGTGCTGTGGTACGGTAAGCGAATGAATCACACCACACCAAACTTACTAAAGACGACCGTAATGAGATTAAGGCGCTTCTAGATAAGCAGTACTCGTATCGGTCTATTGCCCGCACTATGGGGCGCAGCGTCTCGACCATTAGCGATGAGATCGCACGAAACACCGTTAATGGCTGCTACGACCCAAAGAAAGCACATGCCAAAGCCAAGGTACGTCGCAAGGCTGCCAGATACCAAGGCATGCGGATTGTTGGCAACACAAACTTACAGAACTTTATCGACAAAGCACTCATGCAACGCCAGTCACCAGAAGTGATTGCCGGACGTCTCAAAGCTGGCCTAGAACCAGGGCTACCCTACACTTCCCGAGATACCATTGAAACCTACATCCGGAGTGTCCATGGCCGCCGGATTGAATACCAGCTGAAACTCCTCAAAGCCAATGACAAGCGAAAGAACAAACGCAAGCGGCCCGCTGCACTACCGTCAGGTGACGTCAAGATATGGATTGACGATCGCCCCGCGGTTATTGCAAACCGGCAGCGAGTTGGTGACATAGAGCTAGATTTCATCGTGAGCGGCAAGACTGGTAGTGGCTACGTACTGACTGCTGCTGACCGGAAACTCCGCATCGGCTTCATGCGGCGCATACTTCCTGTCACTGTTGGCAATGTTCTCAAGGCGCTACAGAGTATCCAAAAGGTCTTTCCCGAGTTGCAATCCATTACCACCGACAATGACCTCCTGTTCCGCTACTTTAAGCAGCTCGAGAAAGCACTCGGTGTGCCATTCTACTTTTGCAATCCCTACAGTAGCTGGCAGAAAGGCGGTGTCGAGAACTACAATGGTCAAGCCAGGAAATACATCAAAAAAGGCAGTGACATTTCACAGTACGGCGAGGTCTACATCCAGATGGTAGAAACAAAGCTCAACAATCGATACATGAAAGTGTTGGGATACAAGACTCCAGCAGAGGCATTAGAGGAATACCGAGCTGCAAACAAACAATCCCGCTAACGCGGAACTGTTCGGATTCATATTCGTAGAAAGAGTTTGCAAGTGTTCGGATTGAGGGCTACGAGCAGGCCAGAGTCCTGGAGTATTGTTATAGGCAGGGAGAACCGAATAGTCAAAGATACGACAGGACTTCACATAAATGGACTGTGGATAACTGGGGTAAAATCCACAGTTTGAGCAAAAAATGTGCACAAAAAGTATTGCATTTGCAAAAGCATTAGCGCATACTTGTCTGCAGATTTCCCGTGTACTTTGCGGCGAAATCAAAAACCTTAAAACTAAACAAAAACAAAAACGCTTCCAATATAAAAGCAGGCACTCTCGCAAGGCCTGCTTTTTTAATTGGCTGCGAGCGGAGTGTAGGCCGCATGGGCATACATTCGGTTCGATAACACGTCTTAGCTAGCCAAAACCATGCCAACCATGCTAAATATTCAAGCAAGGGTCGATAAGGGCCACGAAAGTGCAAGCTATAGAGCGGTTTACTTAAGAGGTTATAGTGGATAGGTTTTAGGTGAGAGTAGTGAAAATCTTGTCTTTCCGAAGGGTGCCAGGTCGAAGTCGTTGTATAAGGTAGATACGCGAAAGGAGACGGGTGACCAGATAAATAGCTATGTCGCACAACGTGTCTATCTGACAGATGCAGTCCTGTAAGCAGAGCTACCCCTGTAGTGATATCTTCCTCATAGCTGTTATGTGGCAGAGATTACAGAGCACGTAGCTGTTTAGAGGTGCCTGGGCGGCAGGGATGACAGGTGAGCTACTCTAGCAAGATACAGCGCGCATAATGAGTAGCAATACAGTACTAGCGTTATAATGCTAAGTAAAGATATCCTCGAAACGTTTACGAAGGGTCGGCAATCTGGTAGGCTTATAGGGAAACGAGGGATAGTTAGCATGGCGTATGTCTTAGCGGTGACGAACCAGAAGGGCGGAGTTGGTAAAACGACGACCGCTGTCAATATGGCGGCGCAATTAGCCACGGCTAAGCGGCGCGTACTGCTGGTCGACCTCGATCCGCAGGCGAATAGCACCAGTTCACTGGGCATAGACAAAAGTTCGCTCGAGCACACATTGTACGACGTACTGATTGGCGCAGCAGCAGCGGCAGATATAGTCCAAGCTACGAATACGAAGCATTTGTATGTACTGCCGGCCAGTCCGCAGCTGGCGCAGGCCGAGGTAGATTTGGTAGCAGTAAGCGGGCGTGAGCTGAAACTGAGGCAAGCGCTGGCAGCCGTGGACGCTGAAGTTATCATCATAGACTGTCCGCCGGCATTGGGGCTCCTAACTGTCAATGCGCTAACGGCCGCAAACGGGGTGCTTATACCGGTACAGGCAGAGTACTTCGCGCTAGAGGGCTTGAGTCAGCTCATGCAAACCATGAAGTTGGTACGGCACGGTTTGAACCCAGATTTGCACATTTTTGGTGTGGTGCTCACCATGTACACCAAGCGTACGGTGCTGAGCGAGGGGGTAAAGCAAGAGGTCGAAAAACATTTTGGCGACAAGCTATTTCGCACTGTGGTACCGCGCAACATACGCCTGGCCGAAGCCCCCAGCTACGGCAAGACAATATTTGAGCACGACAAATGGAGTAAGGGCGCCCGAGCCTACAAGGCATTGGCGCAGGAGGTAGTAAAACGTGGCAACTTCTAAAAGACAGAGCGGTTTAGGGCGCGGCCTGGGTTCGCTCATACCGGAAGATTTCGACACAGCCGTTTTGCTGGAGCAGGGCGAACGTGTGCAGCAGGTGGAGCTTTCGAAGCTACGGGCCAATGCCGATCAACCCCGAACAATCTTCGATGAAGCCGCCCTAGAGGAACTAGCCGCCAGTATTCGGCAGCACGGCGTGATCCAGCCGTTGGTAGCGACGGCGAGCGCCGATGGCTATCTAATCATCGCTGGCGAGCGGCGCTGGCGAGCGGCAAAACTGGCCGGAGTAAAGACGGTTCCGGTTATCGTGCGGAGCCTCAAAGAGCAGGAGAAATTAGAAATTGCCCTCATAGAAAATGTCCAACGTGTCGATCTTGGGGCACTTGAGCAGGCAATCTCCATCGAGCGTCTGCACAGCCAATTCAACCTCAGCTACACCGATATCGCGAAGCGGCTCGGCAAAGCTGAAACGACAGTGAGTAACATCGTCCGCTTGCTCGGTCTGCCCAAACCAGCCCAGGCTGCCCTGAACGAAAAACACATCACCGAGGGGCACGCCCGGCAGATATTGGCGCTGAAGGACATGCCAGATAAGCAGGCCGAACTCCTCAGGCTTATCACAACCCAGCACTGGAACGTGCGTCAGGCCGAACGATACGTCAATTCAGTCAAGACGGGGCTGAAGGAAACCAAAGCCGTCCAGTCGCGCATGGCTGCCGAAACACCAGAGACAAAACGGCTCAGCAAACGCTACGGTACACCGGTAAAGATATACCGTACGGCTAAGGGCGGACGGGTTGAGATTCACTTTACGTCTGACGAAGAGCTGCAAAAACTCTTGGGCGAGCTCGGTAGATAACAACTGTTTGTCTAAACTAAAATTTCTCGATATTGCTCAGCGGTAAGATGCGGGCAACCAGCTTACCGACAACCTGACTGGTCTGTATGGGGCCAAACGTGCGGGAGTCGAGTGAATTCGGCCGGTTATCACCGCAAACGAAAAGCTCGGTGGCAGAAAGAGTGAACTCTGCGTTGTTGGTCGTCGGCGGGATGGAACCATTTTTCCCGTAAGGCAAAGTTGCATCGGGCTGGAAACCATCGGGGTTATCGCGGTTGTACACCGTGAGAACGTTATCTTTTATGACCACCCGTTCGCCTGGCAGGGCTACGACGCGCTTCACCAGCTGCCGTTTGTCTTCAGGACTGCCGTAACTGGTGAGTCCAGATTCGTTCAGGATAATTATATCGCCTCGATTCGGCACGTATTGGTGCCCGGTAATCCGCGCCCATGTCCTCGGTAGTTTCCAGACTATAAGGCGGTCATTGTTTTGCAGGGTCGTTTCCATGCTCGGCCCATCAACTTGGTACGACTGGAAGACGAATAAAGTCAAAAATATGGCGATAAGCGGGGCCAGCAGTAAGATGCCGATGGTCGATAAAAGCGTACGTACGGAACCACTTTTTTCGGTCGGCTCATCTGATACAGTTGGCGCTTGGTCTAAAGGTGGGTCTAGCGGTGGTTTTTCGGTGACAGTATCTATCATGGCATCACTTACTATACGACAAGTCAGGTAAACCTCCAAAAATGCTGCATATGGTTTACGCGTGAGGTGTCTTCGTATATACTTATGCTTTAGTCGAGCATTATGAATACAAACATCCCGAGACAAACAGGGCAGCGCTGCCAGCGGGTGACCGACGGTTTCTTAGCCGTACGCGGCGATTATTCGGGATATGGCCGAAGACCGTCGGGCGCACAGCCGCCTGTGCCGGTGGTAGCAGAGTTGCCGCAGCCCCGTCTCGCTCCCGTGCCGACCACCCCCATCAAGTCAAAAAGCCTCATCCAGCAGCCAGCAGCAGTCAACGCGCCAGCAGTCGATGCCGTACCCAAATTTGCGCTGCCAGTATACGTGCCGCCGGCTCGATCCGGCAAGATAGTTCGCAGGCGGCGGTCGTGGCTGCGGCTGGCACTGCGCGGCATGGCTGTGTCTTTCGGTGTTCTCCTCATCATTAGCGGGTCACTCTTTTGGCGGATGTACGATAACCTGCACAAAGTGTTTCGCGGCAATGACACTGTTGCGGCGCTGAGCGCTGAGCATGTTGCGCCCGGACTGCTGAAGGGCGAGGGCGACGGCCGAGTGAATATTTTGCTGCTCGGCATAGGTGGCAAAAACCATGATGGCGGCGATCTCACAGATACCATGGTGGTGCTGAGCGTCGACCCGGCGAACAGTAAAGCTGCCATGCTAAGCATCCCCCGCGACCTGTGGGTCAAGATGCCGGTCAATTATTTTGGTGCTTACCAGAAGATCAACGCCGCCTACAGTAGCGGAAAGTACACCTACTTGGGCAAAAACGACCGAGCAAATACCGGCCAGCAGGCGGTGGAGGCAGGCTTTGCCAGTGTCGATCAGGCCGTTGGGGATGTGCTGGGGATAGCCATAAACTACCATGTCCTGGTTGATTTTCAGGCGTTTGAACAGGCTGTCAATACGGTGAACGGGGTGACGCTAGACGTGAAAGAACAGCTCTACGACCCAACCATGGCCTGGGAAAATGCCAACAACCCAGTGCTGGCCGCAGCAGGCCTACAGACAATGAACGGCAAACAAGCACTCATGTACGCTCGTTCCCGTGAAACCAGTTCCGATTTTGCCCGCAGCGAGCGCCAGCGTCAGCTGCTGATAGCACTCAAACAAAAGATGCTCACACTGGGGACGCTCAGCAACCCCACGAAAATCGATAGCCTCATGAGCGCCTTCGGCGACAATGTGCAAACAGATTTGTCGACAAAAGCAGCCGCAAGACTCTACGACATTATGAAGAAAATCAATGACAGCGAGATAACCTCGCTGAGTCTTACTGCGCCGACCAGCCTAGTTACAACTGACAGAGTTGGTGCGGTCTCGGTTGTTCGGCCAAAAGCTGGCTTCAATACATACGGCGACATCCAGGCATACGTGAAGGCGCAGCTGCCAGACGGCTATCTTGTCAAGGAGCGTGCCGGTGTATATGTGGTCGGCGCCAATGATGCGCTGCGGGCGCATACCGTCACCATGCTTTCGGGCTACGGTTACAGGATCACCGGGTCTTCCGTTGTCACGACCGTCCCGAGTGGAGCAACCATCGTTGACCTCACTGGTGGCGAAAAGCCATATACCCAGCATTATCTGCAGGATAGATATGGGGTTGCGGCCCAGTCAAATCTGCCAGACGGTTTGCAGGTGCCTCAGGACGCACAATTTGTTATAATTGCAGGTACATGAGGCCGTTAGTTCAAAAACTCAAACCCAGTCGGGGATTTTCCCATGTTTTGTACCTGTTGCTGAATATGCTTTTGCCGCTCACGGTGTTTACGTTGGTCAGGACGGGTTTTGTATCTGTTGCCATAGTCGTTATTTTGCTGAGTAAATGGCGCATGCTGGCCGTTCGGCCGCGGTTCTGGCTGGCCAATATACGAACGAATGCGGTCGATCTCATCATCGGTCTGTCGGCACTGGCTCTCATGGACGGTACGCAGACAAGTTGGCTACAGTTACTGTATGCGGTGCTGTGGATACTTTGGTTGATTTTTGTGAAGCCGCGTAACGACGTGCTCTGGGTGTCGTTGCAAGCCCTCTTTGGTCAAGTCTTGGGCCTGACAGCGGTCTTTTCGGCTTTCGATCACGCGTCACTGCTTGCGCTGGTACTGGCGGTCGGGTTTATATGTTTTTTCTGCGCACACCATTTCTTTTATAGCTTCGAGGAAGAACACATCCGTTTGCTGGCCTATGTGTGGGCGTATTTTGGCGCCGCCCTGACGTGGATACTAGGGCACTGGCTGGTTTTCTACTACAACGTGGTTGCTCAGCCGACCCTGCTGCTCTTTACGGTGGCCTTTAGTCTCGGTACGCTCTACTATCTAGATCATTTCGATAAGCTGTCAAAGGGTATACGTCGTCAAATTATCTTTATACTGATTACCATTATTACCGTGATTATAGTTTTTTCGGACTGGGGAGATAAAATAGTCTAGCCGCCGGTGCGGTTGAGAGGTAGCTTGTAAAGGGGAGGGGTATGCAAACAGATCCAAAAGAAGTTAAGACGGTGCAACATGCGGCTACTGTGTCCGCGCCGCGATCAGCGCAGGCAGCCCGCCGAACAAAACTATTTACTGCAGCTTTTGTGGGCATCTCTGTCTTTGCGTTAGGTTTTGGCGGCGGCTGGCTGGGTGCTGCGAGCCAGTCAGATAATGAGGATGCGCGCGTTATTGCCGAACAGAAGACAGTAGTGACCAACACGGCAAATCTGGTCAGTGCCATTGCCGGTGATGTCGGCGAAAGTGTCGTATCGGTGAATGTCACCTCACAAACTCCTGGTTCTAGCTACGGCGGCCTATTTGGTTTTGGGTACGGCCCGTATACCCAGGAAAGTGCAGGAACGGGCGTTATTCTTAGTTCCGATGGACTGATTCTCACAAACCGGCATGTAGTACCCTCTGGCACAACCGACGTCAGTGTCACCCTGAGTGACGGAACGGTGCTCGAGAAGGTAAAAGTCATTGCTCGCACCAGTAGCCGCGATACGCTCGATATCGCCTTTCTCAAGGTTGAGGACGATGAGGGCAAGAAACTTGTCGCCGCAAAGCTTGGCGATTCGAGCAAAATGAAAGTCGGTGACGCAGTTGTGGCCATCGGTAACACGCTTGGCCAGTTCCAGAACACCGTGACGAGCGGAATTATCTCTGGCTATGGCCGCAGTCTGGTGGCCGGCGGCGGTGATGGCAGTCAGGCAGAAAATCTTGATGATATGTTTCAAACAGACGCGGCCATAAACGAGGGTAACTCCGGCGGGCCGTTGGTGAACATGAACGGGGAGGTGATAGGCATAAACACCGCTATCGCCAGTGACGCTCAAACGGTCGGCTTCGCCATACCTATCAATAACGTCAAAGGGCTGATCGGTAATGTCAAAAAAAGCGGCAAGCTCGAACGGCCATATCTGGGCGTAGTCTATGTCATGCTCACCGACGATATCGCGAAGGAGTATGACCTGGCGACAAATCGTGGTGCTTACATTCCAAAAGCCGCAGATATGGGCAGTGAGACGGTGTTGAAAGATGGTCCAGCAGCCGAAGCCGGGATAGAGGAGGGCGATATCATCACCAAGATCGACGATGTAGATATCAATGAGAAATCTAGCCTACTTTCTATCCTCAGTAAACACAAGGCGGGCGATAGCGTAGAGCTAACCATTCTGCGTGGGGACGCTACCAAAACGATCACCGTGAAACTTGGGGTTGCTCCAGCGAACTAACTTTCACCCGGGATAAGGTTTTTCAATCTGTTGGCTTCACCCGGGATTGAAAACAGTGCGCTAGGCCGACTGCTGCAGCCAGGATGTATCCGTGTGCTTCAGCTAGTGTTTGCAACTCCCCGTGCTGTTGCTCGAGTGATTCGGTGATGATGTAACTCGGCTGGTGCGGCAGCTCGGCTGCCTGGGCAAATAGCCGCCGGTAATGGTCGAGCCCGTCTGCGCCGCTAAAGAGGGCGCTAGCTGGTTCATGGCTGGCGGCTTTGTTGATGGGGTAGTCTGCGGGCACGTAGGGCAGGTTAGCCAGGATAATTGAATGTTGGGTGTGGAATGTAGAATGTAGAAGTGGTTCCAGTAAGTCCCCCTGTACAAACTCTACTTTAGCGCCGAGCTTCCGCGCATTTTGCTGCGTGATTAGTAGACACTTTGCATCGATATCTGTTGCGGTCACATGTGCGCTAGGGACTTCGAGCTTTGCGGTAATGGCGAGTGCACCAGAACCAGTCCCAATATCGAAAATCGTGACTCGTGACCTGCCCGCTCGGCAGGCGGGCTCGAGACCTGCCCGCTCGGCAGGCGGGCTCGTGACTCGTTTTGCCAGCTCAATCATCGCCTCACTCTCCGGCCGAGGCACAAGCACGTGCTCATTCACAGCGAACTCGCGGCCGTAAAACTCTACCTTACCGCGGATGTAGGCAAGGGGAACGTGCTGTGCTCTTTGAGTAACTTTTGTATGCAATTTTTCGACCACTGACCCCTGGAGTACATACTCCGGATGCGCCAAAACCCACGCTTTATCCCGCCCAGTCTCATCGCATAGAAGCACCAGCGCATCCAGCCGTGCGGTCGGTATTGCAGCTTCCTGTAAGCTTTGGGTAGAGCACCTCAGCCACGTGTCAATCGTCTCAGCCATATAACTCGCTATGGGTGCCGATGAGGGCAAAGATGATTATCTCGTCGCCACGTCTTATGTAGAGTGCGCGCAGATCACCACTTACATTCATGCTCCAGTATCCAGCATAGTTGCCACGCAGGGGATGGACGCGCAGCTGTGGCGCTGTGGGGTCAGCCAAAAAGAGCTGTAGTCTGTCGTCAAACTGTAGCTGTAGCTTGAGCGGTAGTTTTTTGTACTGCTTCTTAAATTTTGGTAGGTACTGGATAGTCATGACGGGGCTATTTTTTTAGGTCTGCCAAAAAGTCTTTCGCACTCGTGAAAGGCTGGCTCACTTCGCCGTTCTCGAGCTCGGCTTCTACTTCGGCTATCAGCGCCTCGAGTTTTGGAGTCATTGGTTCGGGGGCGTACAGCTCTATGCGCCGCGTAGCAGCAACTTGGCGAAGATACGAGTTTATCAGAGCGCTTAGCGTCAGGCCAGCACTCTTAGCGACTTCTTGCGCCGACTGCTTGACATCACTATCCAACTTGACACTAATAACGGTGCTCATGCATACATAGTATATAAAAAGTAGGTTTCAGTCAACAATATTTGCTTTTTTACAGAAAACATGTAAAAGCACTTGACAAATCTTGAGAGAGAGAGAGTAATATAGCACATATGAACACGGGCGAATACAGGACGCAAGATCAGCATTTGACGCCTAGGGCAGTTGCAAGCAAGATCGTACTCGACCCTGAAGAACTCGACCTTATGCAGAGAGCCGGTGCTCAAACGGGTGTGGTCGTTGATGTACTCACTGATCCCAAATTGGCGGGTAATGCATTCGCAGAGCAGGCAACACGAATTCGTTTTTATGATAGAGGCGAAGAAGTTACAGGAAGCCCGGCTACGTACCGTCGTCTAGCGGAGAGTGCCGTGAATATGGGTGGCTGTGTTGTTGAGCTGACTGCGGAGCCGGGTCCGGCTGGTCTATCGCCTTTCTATACTGCTTTAACTTCTTTACGTGAGGCGCTTGCAAAAGATCGATCACAGCGAGCGTAAGGGTCTCGCCCTTACATCTGTAGATATTTGTCATCTGGATGATAGATGAAAGTAAGAATTGTCACTGGCCGTCGTTGATGAGGGAGCGTTCATAGTCGGCTAGCTTTTCTATGAGGTCGTCTATTTGGCCGCTCAGGGCACCGGGTATGTTGCTGCGGCTGTAGCCGATACGGTGATCGGTTATGCGGTCTTGCGGGAAATTGTAGGTGCGGATTTTTTCGCTGCGGTCACCACTGCCGATGAGTTTTTTGCGGGCATCGCTTAGGGTTTTTTGGTCCTCATCAATCTTCATTTGCAGCAGGCGGGAGCGCAGCACACTGAGAGCCTTTGCCTTGTTTTTTATCTGCGATTTTTCGTCTTGGTTGGCAACGACAAGGCCGGTGGGCAGGTGCGTGATGCGGACGGCCGAATCGGTGGTGTTGACGCTTTGGCCGCCGTGGCCGCCAGCGCGGAAAACGTCTATTCGTAGGTCGGCTGGGTTGATTTCTATGTCGGTTTCTTCGGCCTCGGGTAGAACGGCAACCGTGACGGTAGAGGTATGAATCCGGCCCTGTGACTCAGTGGTCGGTACGCGCTGGACGCGGTGGACGCCGGCCTCGAACTTGAGCTGCTTGTACATGTCATCGCCGTGCATGGCAAAAATGATTTCCTTAAAACCACCAACTTCACTTGGACTCTCACTGACCAACTCTGTTTTGAAGCCCTTTATTTCACCCCACCTGACATACATGCGGTACAGCTCGGCCGCAAAAAGGGAAGCCTCGTCACCGCCAGCCCCAGCCCGAATCTCAACAATCACATCTTTTTCATCATTGGGGTCCTTCGGCGTCAGCGCTTCGCTGAGGTTATAGGTTATAGGTTCTAGGTTAGTGTGGAGCTGTTCCAGCTCGGCCTTTGCCATCTCTGCAATATTCGGATCCGAATCTTGAGCCATTAGCTCTGCGTCGGTAATCTGTCTTCGTATAGACGAAATTTTGTCAAATAAACTAACCAGTTCCTCTAGTTTGGCTTGGCGCTTTGCTAGCTTAGGATACGCTGGATCTGAATACACTGAAGGATCTTGCAGTTTCGCCTGCAGCTTTTCATATTCTTCTCGTATAGCTTGTTCTTTTGCGTCCATATGTATAGGTTACAGGTTCTAGGTTCTAGGTTCTAGTTTTTTGTAGAGACTCATGAGCATTTTTTGGATTTCGTGGATGAAAGCCAGTTCTTTTGTGGTGTCAATTTCGTATAGCATAGAGATGAGGAGTAGCTGAGTTTCAAGCTCGCCGGCCGAGCCGCGGGCGATGCCAATAAACTGGCGGTATTCTTTACGGTTATTACGTTGCTGGCCCTCTGCGATATTGCTTGGGATAGAAACGGCACAGCGTTGGACCTGACTGGCAAGACCGAATTTCTCAGAGGCAGGCAGCAGGGTGGCAAGTTTATACACCTCGACAACGAGATAGAATGATTTTTGTCAGACCACTAGCTCTCGAAAAGACTGGATTGCCACTACTCTAACCTAAAACCTATCCACTATAACCTGAGCAGGCTATTCTGTAGCCTGTTCTTTCGCGGCTTTTTTCTCGGCGCGGGCGCTAGACTTTTTGGCGGCAGCCATGCGAGCTTCTTTGGCTTTGGCGGCAGCTTCGGCGCGGGCTTTGAACTTATCGACGCGGCCTTCTATGTCGAGGACACGCTCTTCACCAGTGTAAAACGGGTGGCTTGAGCCGGTGATGTGCACCTTCACGAGCGGGTATTCTACCCCGTCAAGCTTGATGGTCTCGTCGGTTTTCACGGTAGAACGCGTGAGATAGGTTTGGTTGTTGTTGAGATCTTGAAACACCACCAAACGGTAGTCTTTCGGATGAAGATCTTTTTTCATTGAGTTTATTCCTCTTGCTCGGTCGGGTAGTTGTAGTATGCGTGGCAACCGGTTAGCAGGCGAGCGTCCCTGCAGTCGGTCTATCCCAGGCAATTGCGAGCTAGTATACCACCTCTGTTACCAAAACGTCAAACCGATTTCCCGAACCCAAACCAACTCCGTCAAAATACATCAAACTTTTCTGACTATAATCAGAAAAGTTTGGTATGAACAGGTGGCAACATGGTTGCGCCTGGGCTGGTACAATACGAGTGTTCTAGGCAACGATATTTTTATAAACTAATATGCGTAGGACTAACATATGCAGGATCCCAGTTTACAGATGATTCAGCCCGCAGAAGAGGAGGGTAATAAGTTGGATACTAACCCGGCCCAAAAAACGAATATGGCTCGTAAGTTTTTTCATGCTTTTGTGATTCTTCTATGTTTTGTGCCAATGATTGTTATTTTCGTGCTGCTATGGGGTAGAAACAACGCCTCAAGAGCAAATCCGCCACAGGCATGTTCCGCCGTCCGGAACGCTGCCGCTACGCTTTTGCCCGGCGAAGGAGATGCGTTCACCGTTATGGACTCAAAGCAACAAACCTGTGACAACGGCTTTGACACAGGGCGGCCTTCTGCGAAATACGCACTAGCGCTTGGCAGTAGCAATACCTTTGAGTCGGCCTCTCGTCTCGAAGAAGCTTTTTCGGCATATTACGCTAAAAAAGGCTGGCGGATGTCGCAATCTAGCCCAGCACAATTTACCTACAAAAACGAATCCCGGGTCCAGATGACATACGTGGTTAATACGTATCAACCGGCGCTTATAACAGTGACATTCACCGATAGATACCCATCTACCAGCCTCATTCCAAATTTTGGACCAACCAGCAAAGCACTCAGGGTATACGAACAGAACAAACTGAACCCGCTCGATTACATGACGGTGCCATACCTAAAGCCAACATACTCGCCCACGGGCAACCCGTGGGTTGCCACAAACGAAGGCGAATTCCCATTTAGTTTGAGCAGCGATTATGCCGAGCGTTTGTCCAGCAATCCTGCGTACTATGTAGAAGATTCGGCTCCTCTGCTTCAGATACAGACGGCAGACTCGTTGGAATCGTACAGGAGCTCGCTTCATTCAAGCTATCTTACCAACGACCTTCCCGGTGCTGTTATCGCCAAAAACGAGTGTCGTCAACGGACAGATCCCACATTACGATCCTGCTACGACGTCATAGGGACGGTCCAGTCGGGCGTGACAGTGTACCACGCGCATCTGGTCAATTCCCTTAATACTGCCGCGGCATATGCAATTTTCGGACAAAAAACGGCAGTTTTAACTAGCGGCGCGGATACAAAACTTCCACCGGCCGATCAAATACTCAAAATTTTTGAAAGCATGACCACAGTCCAACCCCCAGCCAAAAGATAGAACGAGTCAGATAATTCCCATAAAAAGGATCTACTGATCAATTCTGGGGCGCCCGTAGCCAGTTATTTTTCGCCAGTAGATTTCGGGTAAATCGAGCGCCAAGAAAGCACCTGCGAGTGCCCTAAAACGGAGCGCGTTTAAGGGCATGTTCGTGGGGTATTCGCGAATAATTCTATCGTAAGGTTTTTGCGCGCGTAAAGCGTTGGCAAGCGACTCAAATGCGACAGTTTCGCAAACTTGTTCGCCCGTTTCATGGTGTAGGGAACTGCGTAAGCCAAGGCTTAAAGCTGTTGCGCATATTCTCTCTTCTAGCATTGATGTAAGCATTCTCTGGCCATTGGCTGACTGCCGATCAATGAACCCGGGGTTAATACTCATATCCTCTCGCATTACTTTATGGACACATGCTTCCCGTAATTGTATGAGCGAAGCGCTTCCCGCACCTTTATACTCTGGCAAGAAATAAGCGATGGCTTCAAGGTCTTGCTGACCGTAATCATCTTTTTTAAGAATACTTATGTTGTTGCCAGATCGTACTATCGGAACATCTTGACCTTCGGTGACTGTACGTATGACGATTGACGGGAAGCGTATAGCTTCTCCTGGTGTCGGGCAAAACCACGTGTCCACGCCGCTTAATGACTCAAGAGTTTTAATCGAGCCGTTAGGATCGTGATAACTATTTGCCTCGAGAACATCGTTGAGTCGTGCAACAAAGATGGTGTCAGTATCCCCCCATCTATCGTTTGCTTGCGCATGTTGGCCAACAATAGAGTTAACTGTGCAGTGCCAGGTAGCCCTAGGAAACGAGTCATAGTAATGGCCAAATGGATGAAATATGGGGTTGCCATTGGCATCAAACTCCGGTACGTGTGGAGTTGTATGAACTAAGCAAATGCTTTCAGCTGAAATGGGCTCTATGCCCTTTTTGAGATACGCCTCAAGTCCTCGGGCTGCTCCTTGGCGTATAGTATGTATTCTTTCGGCTTCTTTTTCATGAAGCTGTGCAGTTTTTTGGTCAATAATTTTCTGAGCTTCATTGTCGCCACACAATGCTGCTAACAAAACAGCCGGGCCATCGAGTGCAGAGTATACGTTACGTAACTTTCCAGTATCGTCAATTAACATGCTTGCGAGAAAGCCATCGACAATGGCTCGTGCTGGCGCATATGTGCAGTCTTTCCTGGCGAGTGCCTCGCGCGTGTCAGCCAGACCATTCGCGCCCAAAATAATCGCCCCCTCTATTATCCCAAGCGGACTGTGAGGTATGGCGAGAATGCCAGTATCTTTATTAGCACGGTGAGCTTGCCTAGAGTTGCTGACTTCCTCGGTTCTCAGAGAATCAGCTGGCTCGTCTACGCATCTGATGGTGGGCACGGAATCTACGCCTACGTAACCAATCTCTCTGTCATCGAGTGTGTCAAGCGCCTCTTCTCTATTGTGAAAAACTATTGTTCGTCCATCCACAATATACGTTCGACGTAGCAGGCCTTTTTCTTTTTCTATAATTTCGCTTCGTGAAAGATTTCGTTCGGCAAACTCCCTGACAATACTTGTCTCTGTGAAGGGGTGTAGCTGGGCTTCGTTCATAGCTGGGTATGTTTTTTTATTTGTTATCTAATCTACTTTTCTTCATCATACACAGTATAAGTTAGTAGGGCAATACGGTCGGTGCGTTTGCATATTTGCCACAATGGAATTCATCTGTTATTATTGAGGGGCAATTAACTAAGCAGGTGCGGGTATGAATCCTCCTGGGTGTCACTTTGTAAGGATATCCTAGGCCTCCCGACCGGTGTAGAAGGATTAGTTTATAGTTTTTAGTGGTTAGTTTCTAGGAAAGGCGATTGGTCGCAGGAGTCCTACCAACTACAAACTAACAACTACAAACTACTCCTTTCGTCAGAAAGGAGTTGCCACATGGCAACAAACGTAGATATCAAACAATTACTAGAGGCCGGAGCGCATTTCGGTCATAAAACCGAGCGTTGGCACCCCAAAATGGCGCCTTACATCCACAGTAAGCGCGGCGGCAGCCACATCATAGACCTTACGAAGACAGTCGTAAAGCTTGAAGAAGCGCTGACGGTCGTGCAAGAGGTGGCTAGCAAGAATAAGCAAATCCTGTTCGTAGGCACCAAGAAACAGGCGCAAGATATTGTAAAAAGCCTTGCCGAGGCGACAGGACAGCCGTATGTTACTGAACGTTGGCTTGGCGGCATGCTGACCAACTGGAATACCATCGGTACACAGATCAAACACTTGGTCGACCTCGAAGCCAAAATGGCGAGCGGCGAGCTGGCTAACAAGTTCAATAAGCTTGAAGTCCAGCGCTTCCAAGAAGAAATCGACAGCATGAATGTGCTGTACGGCGGTATAAAGGAGCTGAACGCTCGACCAGGTGTGGTTGTCGTTTTTGACGTCGTGCATGACCACAACGCGGTCAAGGAAGCGACCAAGCTAAAACTGCCCATCGTCGGCATCTGCGACACCAACAGCAACCCAACAGGTATAACCTACCCAATCCCATGCAACGACGATGCTATCAAGGCGCTACAGCTGCTGGCCGACCACTTCCAGGCAGCCGTACTCGCTGGCAAAGCAAAGACCAAAACACCCGAAAAAGAAGAAAAGTAATTTAACAGACGTATCAGGTATCAGATAACAGAAATGTATCAGATATCAGGTCGCAGACAGTCTGACATCTGTCACCTGAAAAATTTCTGGTATATGTCATCTGAAACCTGCTAAATGGAGGTACGACTTTATGGCTATTAAAATCGAAGACATCAAAAGACTACGCGAACTCACCGGCGTAGGCATGACCGACGCAAAACAGGCGCTCGACGCCGCAAACGGCGACTTTGACGCAGCGCTCAAGGAAATGCGCAAAAAAGGCCTAACCAAGGCCGAAAAACGCGGTGAACGCGAAGCCCGACAGGGGCTTGTTGGCACCTACAACCACGATGGCCGGATAGGCGTGGTGGTAGAGATCAACTGCGAAACAGACTTTGTCGCCCGCAACGAGATTTTTCAAGATCTCGTGAAAGACGTGGCGATGCACGTTGCGGCAAGTAACCCGCAGTACGTGAGCAGCAGCGACATTCCAGCCGAAGACCGCGAAGCCAAAAAGCAGGAGTTACTCGCGGGCGATGCGCTAAAGGGCAAGCCAGCTGACATGGCGGAAAAAATTGTCGAAGGCCAGCTGTCGAAGTACTTTGCAGAACTGTGTCTTTTTGACCAACCGTTCATCAAAAACCCCGACCAAACGGTAGGGCAGTACGTGACTGACCACAATGCTCGCCTCGGCGAAAACATCGTCGTCCGCCGCTTCCACCGCATCGCCCTCGGCGAAAAGTAGGCCTCCTGGTATGGCCGAAAGTCGTCTGTTACCAGAACACGCGCGGCACGTTGATTCTTTCCGTGAAGCGGAGAGAACGGCCTTCCAAGCGGCTAAAGCAGCCCGCCGACGAAGGATAAGCGGTACTGTCGTATTGGTGAGAGAGCTATTAAGCGCGTCAGGGCTTGTTGAATGCCTCATGCCTGATTTTATGCCGCCCAAAGGGAAAAGAGCCATTTCCGTAAACCTTAAGCCAAGTATCGCAGAAGACGTGGCGACTGTGCAGGGAGCCGCGGAGCTGTTACGCGAGAGTGGTATCGTCATTGCCGCTTTTCGGCGACGATGCGGTGAGGATGATCAGGGTTATCCCATGTATTCTAGCCAGACGAGTATCCTTGCTGCAGTATTAGACCAGAGTGAAGCTATACAATTTCCAGATGCAGTTCAGGTACTGCTGAATCCTTTTGATAAGACTTAAACACCACTGACTAATTGCTTGTGTACGTCGAGTATATGAAAGGTCGGTTGTAATACGAACCTTTTGCTATACTGAGTGCATACGTAAAGGAGTGTTATGAATCCAAACCAAGCAGTCGAAGAGGCCAAGAAAAAATTTGCGGGGGCGGTTGAGCATTATCATGAGCAGCTGAAGACGCTCCGTACGGGGCGGGCGAGCGCGACCATGCTCGACGGTGTCGTGGTAGAAGCCTATGGGCAGAGTATGCCGCTGAACCAAGTGGCGAACGTGATTGCGCCAGAGGCGCAGCTGCTGCAGATTACGCCGTTCGACCCGAGTAACTTGCAGGCTATAGCCAGTGCCATTCGCGATAATCCGTCACTCGGCATGAACCCAAGCGACGATGGCCGAGTGGTGCGTGTGCCCATCCCGGCCCTTACTGAAGAGCGCCGCCGCGAGATAGTCAAGCAGCTCGGCAATAAGCAAGAAGACGCCATGATAGCCATCCGAAACATCCGTCACGACGCCATGGATGCCATAGACGCTGCCAAAAAAGACAAAGCAATCGGTGAGGACGACGCCAAACGTCTCAGTTCCCAGGTGGAAGACGCCATGCAAAAGTGTCGCACAGACATAGAAACCGCCTCGAAACAAAAAGAACACGAAATCATGACCGTTTAGCTGGTATACTAGTAAGACATGACGATTGTGATATTTATCCTCGGAATAGTGCTGTTCATTGGGCTGGTGATAACTCATGAGCTCGGTCATTTTTGGGCTGCAAAGCGCAACGGTGTTAAGCCCGAAGAATTTGGCATATTTTTCCCGCCGGCCCTGTACCGGCGCAAGATGAAAGGCGGCTGGGATTTCACCGTGAATTTGCTGCCGCTCGGTGGCTTTGTGAAGCTAAAGGGCGAACACGATAGCGACACCGAAAAGGGCAGCTTCGGCGCGGCGAGCGACTGGGCGAAGGCCAAGATTATGCTGGCCGGCGTCGCGGTCAACCTCGTTACGGCACTGGTGCTGTTCACGGTATTGGCGCTGGTAGGCATGCCGAAGATTATCGATAACCAGTTTAGTGTAAAAAGTGACACAAAAATTGTTCGTCACGATGTCAGTGTCGCCTACATCGAAGATAAATCGCCCGCCTCGAAAGCTGGGCTGCAAGAGCGAGATAAACTTCTTAGTATCGCTACACCTACTAAAACGGTCGCGCTGACCGGCCAGAAGCTAACGGAAGCAACCAAGCAATTTGCCGGCCAGACGGTCACGATTCGCTACGAACGAAACGGTATCACCAAGCAAACAAAAGTAACACTACTCGACGAGAAAACCGTCTCAGCCAGCCAGAAAACCGACAACCCGCGCGGTTATTTAGGTATCGCGCCGCAAGAAATAATTCTGCAGCGATCGACCTGGTCGGCGCCGGTGGTTGCGGTTGGGCTTAGTGCACAAATTACACAGTTGACCCTGAAGGGCTTGGGTCATGCGCTTCAGGGGCTGGGCGGCATCATCGCTGGCGGCATTACTGGCAACACCACGGCGCGACAGCATGCTCAGACAGAAGCCAGCAGCGAAGTATCTGGACCTCTAGGCATCTACTTTGTGCTAAAAGGTGGTAGCGCAATGGGGATTCTTTACATGCTGTTTATCATTGCGCTTATTTCGCTGACGCTGGCTATCATGAACGTGCTGCCAGTTCCAGCACTGGACGGGGGCAGGCTGTACATGATGCTTGCCTCACGACTAACCAAGCAAAAGCGTCTGACGCCCAAGATGGAGGAGACCATTGTCGGCGCCAGTTTCTTGCTGCTCATCGGGCTCATTATTTTAATCACCATCGTAGATGTCAAGCGGTTCTTCTGAGCCTAAAAAGGAAGCGCCCGTGTCTGGACCGGTGTACCGCAAGGGCTCGTCTGAATCCCAGGTAAAACTCGCCCCTGTTAATTCGCCATCCGAGGTGAAAAACCCGGTTTTAGACTCGCCGGCTGCTGTCGCTGGCTCTTGGGGGTCGGTTTCGGCTGTACTGTATACGATTTTTATGTTTCTGGTCGGCCAATTCGCGGCAGCCATACTGATTGTCCTGTGTTTGGTTGGCAAAGGCTGGGGCAGCGAACGGGCGGCTAACTGGATTAGCGAGGATGTTGTTGGGCAGTTTAGTTTCATTTTGCTCGCAGAGGTACTGACTGTCGCTGGGATCGTCTGGTTTCTGCGCCGTCGCCGCGTCCCGCTGGCACGGATTGGGTGGGGCTGGCCGCGGTTCGGCCACCTTGATACGGCACTCTTGGGTTTTGGGGTGTATTTTGTTGGTTACATCGTATTCGCTACTGTCATTAGCCTGCTTGTGCCTTCTCTTGACCTCGAACAAAAACAGGAAATTGGCTTCGAGAGCGTCTCGACCTCGCTAGAGCTGCTGCTGACTGGCATCAGCTTGGTGATTTTGCCGCCGCTGGCCGAGGAAGTGCTGTTTCGCGGCTTCCTGTTTGGCGGGCTGCGCAACCAGTTTCGTTTTCTGCCGGCAGCCGTCATAACCAGCATACTGTTCGGGGTTGGTCATCTGCAGTTTGGCAACGAGGCACCGCTGTTATGGGTGGCGGCCCTAGATACATTTGTCCTGTCCATGGTGCTCTGTTATATCCGTGAAAAAACCGGTAGTCTCTGGCCCGGCATATTCATCCACGCCATAAAAAACGGCCTGGCTTTTTCGATGCTGTTTTTGTTCAAATAGGTACGGTACAATGATGGCAATGAAACGGATGTATATTCACTATCATGGTTCACGTTCGCTGCCGCGTCGGCGGTATTTGTAGCAGCAACCCATATATCGAAATTGTAATCAAGAAGTCAGGAAACCAACCATGAAAGTATCACAACTCGTTACCCGAACCAGTAAAAACGCTCCCGCCGAGGAAGTCGCCAAAAACGCACAGCTGCTAATACGCGCTGGCTACGTCTACAAGGTGATGGCCGGGGTGTACGCCTATACACCATTGGGACTGACTGTGCTGGAGAATATCAAACAGGTAGTGCGCGAGGAAATGACCAGTGTCGGCGGGCAAGAACTCATCATGAGCAGCCTCCAGCCCAAAGAAACGTGGGAAAAAACTGGCCGTTGGGACGAAAAGGTCGTTGATATCTGGTTCAAATCACACCTTCAAGATGGCACCGAAGTCGGCTTTGCCTGGAGCCACGAAGAACCTATTATCGAGATGCTGAAACAGTACGTCAGCAGCTACAAGGATCTGCCGGTCTACGTTCACCAGTTCCAAACCAAGCTGCGCAATGAAGTGCGGGCCAAAAGCGGTATACTCCGCGGCCGCGAGTTCGTCATGAATGACATGTACAGCGGTTGTCGCAGCGCCGAGGAACACGAAGCATTCTACCAGGCGACCATGGATGCCTATATGCGGGTGTTTCAGCGAGTCGGTTTGGGTGATGATACGTTCGTGACCTTCGCCAGCGGCGGGGCATTTACCAAGTTTAGCCATGAGTTTCAGACCATTTGTGATGCCGGTGAGGATTACATATTTCTCGTCCCAAGCACCAAACAGGCGTTCAATGCCGAAATAGCCCCGGTGAAATCCGCCCCTGTTGAACAGGCAAATGAAGTGAAAGAGCTGGCATTTCTGGATGAGCCAGAGGTCACCGGCGTCGATGCGCTGGTCAAGCGGCTGGATATCCCACTGACCGCAAGTACCAAAACCATGCTGTACGATACCGATAAGGGTCTGATTGCCGCCGTAGTTCGCAGCGATTACAAGCTCAACGAGGAGAAGTTGAAGGCTGCTGCCGATGCCGACTGGCTGCAGCTGGCGAGTGCCGAGCAGGTTCGTGAAGCGACTGGTGCCGAACTGGGTTTTGCCGGGCTGTACCAGCTGCCAGACACCGTACCGCGCTACGTCGATGAGTCCTGCGAGGGGCTGGTCAATTTCGAAACCGGCGCCAACCAAACAGGGAAGCACGCCTACAATGTCAACTGGGAGCGCGATGTGGCGCGGCCGGACCAGTTCCATGACATTAAGCTCGCCAAACCGGGCGACCTTTTCCCCGAAACAGGCGAAGCCTACGAAGTCCACAAAACTGCTGAGGTGGGCAATATCTTCAACTTTGGTACCAAAAAGAGCGAGGAAATGGACTTTGCATTCACCAACGAGGCCGGCGAACGCCAGTTCATACACCTCGGGTCGTACGGCATAGGCATTACCCGGCTCATGGGAGTTATCGCCGAAAAGTTTGCCGATGACAGGGGGCTAGTCTGGCCGGCGTCTGTTGCGCCGTACCAGCTGTACGTTGTACGGGTCGGTGACGACGCTGAGGTAGTAAAAAATGCCGAAAATCTGTGCGATAACGCACAGTCTTGGGGCGTGACAGTGCTGTATGATGACACGGACAAACGTCCGGGTGAGAAATTTGCGGATGCCGATTTGCTCGGTATACCACATCGGGTTGTCGTGAGTGCCAAAACAATCGAAGCGGGGAAATATGAGTATAAAGCGCGGACGTCGAATGATGCGTCGATGGTGTCACTAGAAGAACTGAAAAAGCTATTGACCAGCTAATCGAAACCAAGTAGTATAGCAGTTCTACACCGAAGTACAGGTTTGCAATAAAGGCCGTATACATCAAAGAAGGAGAGACGATATGAAGAAGTTATTTCACTTAACGAAGGCAGGGATTGAAGAGCTCGAAGCTGAAAAGGCAGAGCTGCTGGTAAAGCGCGCCGAGACAGCCGAAGCTATCAAGGTTGCCCGCGAGCTCGGTGATCTGGCAGAAAATGCCGAGTACCAATCTGCCCGCGCCGAACAAGACCGCAACGATGGTCGTCTCGAAGAAATCGACCACATTCTTGCAAACGTAGAGGTCATAAAGGCCAGCCGCAGCAAATCAGTCACATTGGGCTCTACCGTGACACTGAAACACCCTGAGGGAAGAGAAGTTACCGTGCAGATCGTCGGTACCATAGAAGCCGACCCGATAGCCGATAAAATATCCGATGAATCACCCATTGGCAAGGCGCTACTTGGCAAAAAAGAAGGCGACAGTGTCGACATAATCAAACCCGCCGAAACCATTACCTACAAAGTCATCAGCATCCGCTAAGCATTTACTTTTTCTGTCGCTGAGAGGACAATAACCTTATAAGCAGGAGGGAAATGAAGTGGAAGCAACAGATAGTAACTCGGCAAACGAAGTGAAAAGTTCGTCTACAAAGGCGGTGACGCTAAAGGTTAATCCCTGGTGGCTTAGTGCCGTACTGGCGGCCGGGCTGGTGGCTACGGTGCTCATGTGGCACCCATGGACAGGGGCAAAGCGTTCGGCGGATGACGTCATAAAGGTTAGCGGGAGCGCGACACTGAAGGCCGAACCGGACGAATACGTGTTTTACCCAAGCTATGGGTTTGTGAACCCAGATAAGGCCGCTGGACTAGCCGAGCTAACAGCCAAAAGCGAAGAAGTGGTGGCAGGGCTTAAGAAGGCAGGTGTGGCCGACAAAGACATCAAAACCAATGCCAGCGGTTACCGCGATTATTACTACTACAACCAAGAGGCCAGAACTCACACCTACACACTGCAGATTACAGCCACAACCCACACGCGTGACGCTGCCCAAAAAGCACAAGATTACTTGCTGACGACCGGTCCAAGCGGGGCTGTTTCGCCGCAAGCGACCTTTAGTACGGCCAAGCAAAAGCAGCTGGAAGCGAAGGGCCGCGACCAAGCGACCAAAGAAGCCCGCGCCAAGGCCGAGCAGCAGGCCAAAAACCTTGGTTTCAAGGTGGGGAAGGTGAAAAGTGTCGAGGATAGTGATATGGGTTACGGCGGCCCGATGCCCTACGCGATGGACGCAAAGGTGTCATCTATAGCGAACCAGTCCAGCCTAGAAGTTCGACCCGGCGAAAACGACCTCACCTACACCGTCCAGGTGACGTACTACATCAGGTAATCATCGAAATCCTGACTTACGATACTATTCGTGTCGACGACTGAATATCGTTCGCTGAGGCATGGGATCGAAGCCAAAGGCCGCTTGGTCGGGGATTGTGCCTTGACTAACCTGGTCAATCATTTCGGTAGCCTGTCCATCATAATGACGAAGTACCTGCTCACCTCTAGTAAATGCAACCACTGCATGACCGATTGCCGCAAGACCTAGCGCAGTTCGTAGCAGCGGCTTTTTGTTTAAGTCAGCGGTAGCAACTGCGAGTCCCAGACCTATCATTTCCTCGACCATAGCCTCCTTGCCAGCATTGTCGACGGGGATAACGAGCTTTTCCTCGGTCTGTCCGTTTGCAGCAAGTGCGTTGGCATATTTGTCATTCATCCCGACATACCACTTTGTCTTCCGACTTTCCTTGGCAGCGATGATAACTGCGCTCAGCTTGGCCAGCATACTGGTATTCTTTCCTCCGACTACGCCCGCAGCTACCTCGGCGGCAAATATTGTATCTGCCAGAGGGTCTGCTTTTTGTCCGTGTACGGTTGAGCCACGCCCAGAATTGGGGAAACGTTTATCGACAAGGCGGGCGGGTACTCCTTCCATATCAGTTGCAGCACCCAAGGCAGTGACCAGGAAAGCGCTACGACGGAACGTACCATCACCTTTTCCCTTTATGAGATTAGCTAGCGCGATCCCACCAATAATCGGCCGGGACGCGGTCAGTACATTGGCCGGCGTTAAGATTTTTTCAGATGTTGGTTGAGTTTTACTGCTTCCGCCACCTTGAGCTTTGGAAACAAAACTTCTATAAATACCCATAAATTTAATAATAGCACATATTGTGAAAAATTGCAATCTTTTGTGGTCTGGGGGCTCTTTCGGTACAATAGTGGTCATATGGCGACGTTACAAGATTTTCGGAACGAACGGCTGCGTAAGCTGCATGAGCTGAAGGAAAAGGGGGTTAACCCGTACCCGGCTCGGGCAACCCGAACGCATGGTATAGAGACCATCCACCAGCAGTTTAGTGAGCTGGAGGGGCAGGCCGTCACAGTTGTTGGCCGTGTTACCTCTATTCGTAAATTTGGCAAAATCGCATTTGTCGTCATAAAAGATCATAGCGCTACGGAGCTTCAGCTCATTTGGCGGCAGAGCGAGGAAACGCCAGATTATACCCAGAGCGAGCTATCGCAAAAAGACATCGCCTTGCTCGATGGCGGCGATTTCATTGAGGCAACGGGCGTGGTGGCAAAATCGCAAACTGGCGAAGAATCGGTCGAATTGTCGAAGCTTCGCTTACTAACCAAGTCACTGCGGCCACTGCCAAACAAGATTGACGGATTTACGAATAAAGAAGAGCGGTTGCGCCGCCGCTATGTCGATATCCAGGTAAATGACGAGGTGCGTCGGCGGTTTATCCGGAGGAGCAAGTTCTGGCAGGCGACCCGCGAGTTTCTGCAAGGAGAAGGCTTTCTTGAAATAAACATCCCTGTCCTCGAGAGCATCGCAGGAGGGGCAGACGCAACGCCATTTGTGACGCACATGGACGCCCTCGACCAAGATTTTTACCTGCGTATCTCGCACGAGTTGCCGCTCAAACGCCTTCTGGTCGCGGGCTATGAAAAAGTATTCGATATCGGTGCACGCTTTCGCAATGAAAATTACAGTGACGAACATTTGCCAGAGCACGTCGCGATGGAGTGGTACTGGGCGTATGCTGACTGGGAACGGGGCATGGAGCTTACGGAGCGCCAGATCCGCGCCGTCTGTGATCATACGTGGGGTACACGTCGGTTTACGCTGGCCGATGGCAAGGAAGTCGATTTCGGTGCAGACGGTACGCATTTTCCGCGCATTAGTTTTGTCGGCGTGCTCAAAGAGCAGTACGGGATCGATGTATTTGACTCGTCTATGGAAGATATCCAGGCGACGCTCAGAGCGCATAGGCTGGAGGTAGAAAAGGCCGACAACCGTCTCCGCAGCCTCGATAAACTATGGAAAAACTACCGAAAGACACTGGCCGGGCCGGTCTTCCTGGTGGACATGCCGACATTTATGCAGCCGCTCGCCAAGATGCAGCCCAATGATCCACGCCTCACAGAGCAGTTCAACCTCGTTTTTGGCGGGAGTGAAATGTGCAAGGCATTCAGCGAATTGAATGACCCCGTAGACCAATACCAGCGCTTTCTTGAGCAGCAGAAGCTTCGTGATGCTGGTGACGCAGAGGCGCAAATGATGGATATCGACTTTGTGGAGGCGCTTGAATACGGTATGCCGCCAGCGTGTGGCTTCGGCTGGAGCGAGCGTGTTTTCTGGTCACTCGAAGGTGTCAGTGCTCGAGAGGGTGTGCCGTTTCCTGCCATGCGCAACGAGACAGATGCAACCACAAAGGCAGTTTATCCAGAACTATTCAACACGCCAGATGCTTGATATCTCAGAAGAAAAATTTCACGAGTTGATAGACCGGGCGTTTGAGTCTTTGCCGCGGACGCACCGCGACCGGGTGAAGAACGTGGCGATAGTGACGGAGGACGAGCCAACGGCTCAGCAGCGTCGTGAGCTGAAGCTCCACTGCAACGAGACGCTACTCGGGCTCTACAGCGGTGTGCCGCTACCACAGCGGCAGGGCAGAGAACCGCTGATGCCAGATGTGATCACACTGTTCAAATATCCGTTGCTCGAACACAGTACAGACGAAGCAAGCCTGTACGAAAACATCCGTCACACCCTCTGGCACGAGGTCGCCCACTACTACGGCCTCAACCACGAACAGATCCACAAACTAGAAATGTAGGAGATCTCCGGGTGTCTTACAAATATTTGCAGGGTCGAAAAACTGCAGGCTATAATAATAAGCGGAATGTTCACATACAAACGCCCACCTAATCCTATAGAACAAAATTGGAATGCTCAGGCTGTGCCAGGTGAACTGGTATATGCTGGTGCTATTAGCATGGAGGGCCTGAAAAAGGCGTATACGGCAAGCAAGCGAAATAGGAGCTATATGAAAACGGAGCTTCAAAGGAATGGTGGCCAAGTTATTGGCTTTCATGGCACCACAAGAGATGCAGCCAAGAGTATAGCCGAATCTGGTTTCGAGAATCGACGAAATATTGAAGGTGGTTGGGGTGTCTCAGCATGGGCATCGGTAGCCGCGATGCGGGCAGCTGACTTTGCCGATAACAGAGCCGGGGGTAGCGGTGAGGGTGTTGTTATTATCCTAGAGCTACATAATCCTACCTACGACAAGAGGTACGGTAGGCTCGAGTGGCTAGGTCTCGCGGGATCGGTACGATTCATTGCGGCTTATCCGGTGGATGAGTTTAGGGCAATGTGCGAGCAAGATGGCAGTTTTGCCGTTGACACATGGAGGCTACAACAAGCTTCTGTGGCCTGAAAAACCCGAACGCGTGTACAATACGTACTGTGCAAGCGGTGATTTTTGATTTTGATGGGACGATTGTGGATAGCCTGGCGGGGGTTATCAAGGTGTATGAGCGCGTGCGGGGCGGCAAGCCGCTGACGGCCGAACAGCGGCGGGCGCTGCAGAACAAAGGCTTGCTGCAGATTGCCCTAGAAATGGGCATACCGAAGCATAAAATCCTGTACTTGGCAGTTTGGGGCAGACGTATGTTCCAGCACCATATGCGGAGTGTGCGAGTTCACCCGGGGATGGCCGAAACTATCGAGGGGCTGCATAGCAGCGGCGTGCCGCTGTACGTCCTGAGCGCAAACCGCACCGAGAACGTCCGGCAATATTTACGGTGGCATAAGCTCGACCAGTACTTTGGGGGCATCTACGGTGGGGCGAGTTTTATCAGTAAAGCGCGGGCCATGGATAAACTGGTTGCGAGGGAGGGGCTGAACCCGAAGGCGACATGGTGTATTGGTGATGAGCGTGTCGATGTGCGCTCGGCGCACGCGGCTGGACTGAAAGTGATAGCGGTGACGTGGGGGTACTCGAGTCCGGAGGCGTTGGCAGCCGTAAAACCGGAACATCTGGTGCACAGTACCAGCGAACTGCGGAAAGTTTTGCGCGCGTGTTTGAAGAAGTAGTCATCTCCAAACTGGTTCACGGCGGGCAGGGGCTTGGTGAGCTGGCGGATGGCCGAAAGGTGTTTGTGTGGGGCGCGCTACCCGGCGAACGTGTGCGGGTGCGTCTTACCAAGCAAAAGCGGTCGTATGCCGAGGGAGTTGCGGAAGAGGTTGTGGCTGCGTCACCCGAGCGTATCGAACCCGCGGAGGCGAACTACCTGGCGACGAGCCCTTGGCAGATTATGAGTTTCGCAGCAGAAAACCGTGCCAAATCCGACATCGTCCGCGAACTCTTCACCCAGGCGGGCACTGTTATCCCGACTGAAGCGGAGTGGAGCGGAAGGGTATCGACAGTAGGATCCGATTTTCACTACCGCAATAAAATGGAGTATTCATTCTGGGGCGATGAAGATGGCTTGCACTTGGCGCTGCACCAGCGCGGCAGTCACGGTAAGCAGATCGTGACGGGGAGCGCGCTAGCATTGCCAGCGGTAGACACGGCTGCGCGTACTGCGTTGGATGAGCTGCGTCGTCTCGGCGTGCGTGCCGGTGAGCTTAAGACACTCATCGTCCGCTGCGACCAAAATGGTAGTGCCGCGGCAAGCCTTTTTGTAAAACCAAGTAAATTCCCCAGATTAAAACTGCCATCCCAGGTGAAACCCCCTCTTTCAGAGGACAGTCCTCTGAAAGGGCTGCGGGTGCATCACAGCAACCCGAAATCACCCGCGTCCGTGCCAACAAAACTGCTGTATGAACTCGGTGACTGTGAGCTTAGTGATGAATTGCTTGGCAGGACATTTCACTATGATGTCGACAGTTTTTTTCAGGTGAACCTGCCGGTGTATGAGCGGGCTCTCGAGAGCATCCGTACGCGTTGCCAGGGCGATCCCGTCGATATGTATGCTGGGGTGGGGTCGATTGGCCTGAGTGTAGCAGCCAAGCAGGAAGTTACGCTGGTAGAGCTTGATCCGGCGACGGCTGCGATGGCCCGTGTCAACGCGGCGCAACCTGGCCTAAAAGTAGGAGTGGTGGAGGCATCGACCGAAAAGGCGCTTGAATACATTTCAGGCAGTCGGCCAGTCATATTCGATCCGCCCCGTGCTGGTCTTCACGCAAAAGTGATCGAGCGCTGTCTTGAGGTATTGCCGCCGCAGGTTATATATCTTAGTTGTAATCCGGCCACGCAGGCGCGCGACCTCGCACTTTTGCAGCAGAAGTATCAGCTGACGCACGTCGAGATATACAATTTTTTCCCTCGCACGCCGCACATCGAAACACTAGCCGTCCTACACCCAAACTAACCCCGCCAAAAACCAGCTACAACACATTTTCCCTATTTCCAAGGACGGACCTTGGAAATAGGGGAGGGGGAGTAGAATTGGGGGATGGGTTATATGAGGGAGCGGTCACGGCCGTATGAGCCGGGACAGGCAGCGCCGTACAAGGTTAGTCGCAGTAAAATCGAGCTGTTTATGCAGTGTCCACGCTGTTTCTGGCTGGATGTGCGGCACAAGATCACGCGGCCGAGCAGCCCGCCGTTCAACATCAACAAGGCCATAGATGAGCTGTTCAAAAAAGAGTTCGACCTCTACCGTGGGCAAAAAAAGCCCCATCCCTTGATGAAACAGTTTAAGGTCGATGCCGTGCCGTACGCGCACAAAGATCTCGATACGTGGCGGCATAATTTCACCGGAGTTACCACGCTGCATGCGCCGACCAACCTGCATGTATTTGGTGCGGTCGATGATGTGTGGGTGAACCCGGCGGGGGAGCTCATGGTGGTGGACTACAAGGCAACAGCCAAGGCAGCCCCCGTGACGGCACTTGGCCCGGAGGGCGGCTGGCAGGATATGTACCGGCGCCAGATGGAGATTTACCAGTGGCTGCTAAAGCAAAACGGTTTTGCGGTTAGTGACACAGGCTACTTTGTCTATGCCACCGGCAATCCCGGCAAAGATGCGTTTGATGGCAAAGTCGAGTTCGAAACGCACGTTTTTCCACACCACGGCACGAGCGACTGGGTCGGCCAAACACTGCTGGACATGAAAGCTTGCATGGACAGCGATGACATGCCAGCCATCGGTACAGCTGCCATGGGTGGACCGTGTGAGTTCTGCAGTTACGCCCGCTCCCGCACAGAATTAACCCTGGCGGCATTGCGAAAATAGACTAGCAAATAATACAAAAAAGCAATATAATATATGTATGACCGTTCAGTCTTTGCCGACGGAGCCTAGGCCTTATGTTGAAGTCTTTGGTGATGCTCTAGAACTACCTACCGAAGGCAGCTTGTATGTAGTAAGAAGACCTGCTAGTGATTGCTCGGTCCCGATTTTACGACCAGTTAATAGTGATCAATTGCAGCATAATGGCCCTGCGAAGATACGGAAGACAGTGCTCGAGAATTTGTTAAGAAGTGCTCAGCTGCTTCCTGATATGGGGCCGGTTGATGCGCAAAACGAATTCGGTAGGCTTATACACGCCCTGCCGGAAAGCACGGTACTCGCTGACGGACATCACTTTTCTCCCTCGGAGGAACCTCCCGAGATCGTTTCATTCTTACTCAGACGTATTTCGGGAGACCACATAGTTCCGCTTGACGCCTATGTGCCTGGCGCGTTCACCATGTTTGATAGTCTCCGATGCGTTAGTGATGTCGTGCGCACCAAGCGTTTTGTTGAATCAGTCGGAGAAACGGTTAGGTGGCTAGAAGAGCGTATACCAAATCGGGAAATTCGGGTATGTGATGCAGGGTGTGGTTCATTGCCGGTTTTATCGATTGCCGCAGCATTAGCTTCGAGCAGGGTTAAATGTACTGCATTAGAGCTTAACCCACGCTCGGCGGCGATGGCGCGCGAAATTATTCAGGGCATGGGGCTAAGAGAACAGATTGAAGTAGTTGAAACGGACATACTTGGATATGAACCAAGCGAACCGTTTGACGTGGTCGTATCTGAAACTATGGACGTTGGACTTGCGAATGAGCCGCTAGTGCAAGTTATGGCACATATGAAGCAATACATATCGCCTGGCGGAGTTATGCTTCCGCAGAGTGTAATACTCAAGGCGGCATTTGTATCAACGAGGAGACAAGCTGAAAGAAATAAAGCTCGAGTAGTCGTGAATAATGCAGAATACGATGCGATTGACCCTGACTGGGTGACTATCGGATCCTACCGTTTAGGACAAACAGTAGAAGACATTCACTACCATATAGGCACGGAAGGTGGCTGGGAAGGATTTTTCAATTTATTTGTTACGAACACGGTGCAAATTATCGGAGGCCAACTACTTGGTCCGTACAATTCAGCCATAACCCTCGCAAAACAAGTAAAGCAAGACTCTTCTAGGGTGTTTGTCGGCGCAGCTATAGGAGGGAAGAGTGTAGACGTATGTGTTGCATATCCGCCAGGCGGTACAATGTTTGCTCGACATATCTGATCGGTACACTTCCCATCGCTACAGCCGCCATGGGTGGTCCGTGTGAGTTCTGTACTTACGCCCGCTCCCGCACAGAACTGACGCTCCAAGCACTGCAGACAAAAAAATCGAAAAAGTAGATCTACACTGACAATAATTCGCTGAAGCGGGTTTGTGCGGCGAGTTTACGGTCAAAGGTAAGCAGTGGTGTTGCCTCATTCAGTTCGGCGTAGACTGCTAGGCAGCAGTCCTCGATGGAGAGGGCGGGGTGTTCTTTGTATGTGTGCAGGGCGCGGGTAAATAATGCGCGGCTACAACTTACTTTCGGGTTTTTCAGTACCGACAGTATGCAGCTCGCTGCCGCGCCGCGGTCTTTTCCGTAGTAGTTGGTCAAAACCCAGATGGCTTCAATAAGGGCTATGTCTTCGATGAGGAGTTCATTATGTACGGCAAAACAGCGTTCTGCTGCGGCGGTCTGAGCGGGATTTGTGTCAATAAACAGACGAACGATGATGTTTGTGTCGAGTGAAATCATGATATGTGACGGCGATACGTTTCAGCGTGATGTTCAGCGCGTGCTTTCTTTAGATCAAATGGCTCAGATGCCTGGGCAAGCGGACGGAGGCGGTTGCGAAGGTCTTCGAAATCTGTTGCGCCAGAAAGTTCGACAGTTTTGGCTTCACGGTGGTAGGTAAGCATGAGTTTATCACCTATCTTTTTCAGGCCTAAGTCCTTGCGGATGTGAGCTGGCAGGGTGAATGTGCCTTTACTGGTCATAGTTATGGGTTGTTGCATCATACTTACATATTACATAATGTAAGATTTTTTGTCAATGACTGATATTATTGAAATGTAAGAATCCGAAAACTCCTCTTAACTCCCGGTACGTAACTCTGTATACTGAAGCCATGATAGATATTCAATACATCCGGGAGAATGCTGAGTTAGTTCAGCGCAAGAGCCTGGAAAAGGGCTATAAAAACGTTGATATCCAGGCGCTTCTTTCGATAGATGAAAAACGGCGCGAGCAACTAACGGCGGTCGAAGAACTGCGGGCGCAGCGCAACGTGCTGACCGAATCTATGAAGGGTCAAAAGCCTTCGCCGGAGCAGGTAGAGCAGGGCAAGGCGCTGAAGGAAAAAATTGCTGCCCTCGAAAATGAACTGAAAGTCACAGAGGAGAAATGGCAATCCCAGATGCAAACGGTGCCCAACCCAGCGTTTGACGACGTGCCACTCGGTGGCGAAGAGGATAGTGTGGAAATTAAGCGGGTTGGCGAACAGAACAGGGGAGCCAAGGACCATCTGGATTTCGCAACGGAACGCGACTGGGTGGACTTCGAGCGCGGCGCAAAGGTGGCCGGAGCCAAGTTCTATTACCTGAAGGGTGACCTGGCACTTTTAGAAAACGCTATCACGCAGTTTGCGCTCGATTTTGTACTGAAAAAAGGCTTTACCTACCTGACGGTGCCGCACATGGTGAGCAGCCGGGTTGCGGCCGGAGCCGGGTTCGCGCCGCGTGGTGACGAGAGCGGTAACGAATATTTTGTCGAGGGCGAGGACCTAGCGCTCATCGGTACAGCCGAAGCGCCGTTAACAGGGTATCACGCCGATGAAATCATCGATGAAGATAAGCTCCCGCTCAAATACGTCGGCTACAGCCCGTGCTACCGCAAAGAGGCCGGCACGTACGGCAAGCACACGCGGGGACTGTTCCGTGTCCACCAGTTCAACAAACTCGAGATGTACGTCTTCTGCACGCCGGAACAGAGCCGGGAGATGCACGAGTTTATTTTACAGACAGAGGAAGAACTGTGGCAGGAGCTGGGCATTCCATACCATGTGGTGAACATTGCGGCGGGCGACCTGGGTGCTCCGGCCGCCAAAAAGTACGACGTGGAATACTGGTCGCCGGTCGATGAAAAGTACCGTGAATTGACGAGCTGTAGTAACTGCACGGATTTTCAGGCGCGCAACCTCAACATACGGGTTCGCCGGCCTGACGGACGAGTCGAAGTGCTGCACACCTTGAACGGCACAGCGGTGTCGCTCGCGCGGTCACTGGTGACTATTCTAGAGCATTACCAAACCGAACGTGGTACACTGAAAGTACCGAAGGTTTTGCAGCCCTACATGAGCAACAGAACCGAGCTATAAAGAATAAGGAGAGCTATGATCCATACGGTAAGCGCCGAAGGCTTCGACTTGGCCCAAAAATTGCAAAAATACACCGCCGGTAAGGTACGGGACATCGAAAAATACATACCGCGTAAGGCGCGCGAGGCGGCAGTGCTGGCCGTGCATTTCAAGGAATCTAGGAAGGGTCAAGACAAAACATGTACGCTGGCCTTGCAGCTGCCAGAGGAGACGCTGGCGGTACGAGAAACGACCAGTCATATGTATGCCGCGCTGGATATCGCAACGGTGGAAATGCGCCGTCAACTGGCAGAATACAAAGGCAAGCACAGCAAATACGGCCTGCGCCACCGCCTGGTTCGCCGCCTGAAGCGCGACAAAACCGTCGTTTAGACCGGAGTGGCCAGCGGCAGCACGTGGCTACGGTCTTGGCATCATGACACGGTTGCATAAAAACCAGTTATTCCTCCAGGTATTCTTTCCATCAAAGAGGAAACAGGGTACAATAGTTGGTGACGAAATCTAGTGTGACTGGGAGGAAAACAAGGGCATATGAATAGAGTACTGAAACGCATTTTGGGCGACCCGCAGGCCAAAACCATTAAGCGTCTGCGCAAGCGAGTCCGCACCATCAATGAGCTGGCGGACAAATACGACAAGATGACCGATAAGCAGCTGCGCGAACAGACCGACAAGCTGCGCGGACGCCTGAAGAAAGAATCTCTGGACGGTATTTTGCCGGATGCCTTTGCCCTGGTGCGGGAGGCCGCTACGCGGACACTTGGTCAGCGGCACTATGATGTGCAGCTGATAGGTGGTATGGTCTTGCACGAAGGCAACGTCAGTGAAATGAAAACCGGTGAAGGTAAGACACTGGTTGCCACGGCTCCAATGTATCTGAACGCGCTCGAGGGTAAAGGTGCCCATCTGGTTACAGTGAATGATTACCTGGCTCAGCGCGATGCCGGCTGGATGGCTCAGGTCTACCATTTCCTGGGGCTCTCGACCGCTGTTATCATGGCCGACCATTCGTACATTTATGATCCGAAGTTTACCAACGAAGAGCATGAAGACGAGCGTTTCCGCCACCTGAAACCGTGTACGCGGCAGGAGGCTTATGCGGCCGATATTACGTACGGTACCAACAACGAGTTCGGGTTCGACTACCTGCGCGATAACATGGTTCGCGAAACCGACCAACTCCGTCAGCGCGACCTAAACTACGCCATCGTCGACGAAGTCGACTCTATCTTGATTGACGAGGCGCGGACGCCACTTATCATTAGCGCTCCTAGCGTCACACCGGGAAATGCCTACGCTCAGTTTGCTAAAACGGTTCTCCAGCTGGTCCCGAAGCATTACGAAGTTGATGAAAAGCGCAAAACAGTCGTGCTCACCGATGAGGGTGTCGATAAGCTGGAAAAAGTGCTTGGTATCCAGAACCTCTACGGTACAGAGAATATTCGTACTCTGTACCACCTGGAACAAGCCCTGCGGGCCCAAACGCTCTTCCACCGCGACAAAGATTACGTGGTGACGAATGACGGTGAAATTGTCATCGTGGATGAGTTTACCGGACGGCTTTTGGCCGGGCGCCGCTACAACGAAGGTCTGCACCAGGCCATCGAGGCAAAAGAGGGCGTAGAAGTCCAAGAAGAGTCCATGACGCTCGCCACCATATCTTTCCAGAACTATTTCCGTCTGTATGACAAACTGGCCGGCATGACTGGTACGGCCCTGACCGAAAGTGAAGAGTTCCACCAGATTTATAAGCTCGATGTGGTGGAGATTCCGTCGAACCGGCCAGTGGTACGCGATGACCGTCCCGACCGGATTTACCGAAACGAAAAAGCCAAATTTAAGGCCATCGTCCAGCAGATAAAAGAATTGAACGAAAAAGGGCAGCCGGTCCTCATCGGTACCGCCTCTATAGAGAAGAACGAGAAGCTCGGCGGATTGCTCAAAAAAGCTGGTGTGCCGCATGAAGTCCTGAACGCCAAAAATAATGAACGTGAAGCCAAAATTGTTGCTCGAGCCGGTCAAAAAGGCGCCGTGACGCTCGCCACCAACATCGCTGGCCGCGGTACCGACATTGTTCTTGGCGAAGGGGTCAAGGAGCTCGGCGGACTGTTTGTGCTCGGGTCTGAACGGCATGAATCGCGCCGGATCGACAACCAGCTGCGTGGCCGCGCCGGCCGACAAGGCGACCCGGGCGTAACGCAATTTTACGTCAGTACCGAAGATGATCTTATGCGCATATTCGGTGGTGACCGGATTAGCCGCGTGATGGACAGACTAAAGGTTGATGAAGATGTGCCGATAGAAAATCGCATGATATCCCGCAGCCTCGAGGCAGCGCAGAAGAAAGTGGAAGGCTTCCATTTTGACCAGCGCAAGAACGTCGTCCAGTACGACGATGTCATGAACCGCCACCGCAAGGCAACCTACGCCATGCGCAAGGAGATTCTCAAAGCCGAGGATATCAGCAAGCGCATCAAGGCGTACATACAGGAAGAAATAAGCCTGCTGGCCGATTCGCCGCTGCGCGCGACCGAAGACTTTGAACCTGCCGTCAAGGAACTACTGCCGCTCGATGAAGCTGCACTGGACCGCGTTTTTGCCAAATCGGTCGATACCGTGAAGCCCGTACTTCTAGAGGAAGCCAAGGAGCTCTACAAGGGGCGCGAACAGGCTTTTGGCGAGGAGATTATGCGCAAAGTCGAACGCGATGTATACCTGCAGATTCTCGATAACCTCTGGATGCAACACCTTGAAAACATGGATCACCTGCGCGAGGGTATCGGCTGGATGAGTGTGGGGCAGCGTGATCCGCTGGTCGAGTACCGTCGCCGCGGCCAGATTATATTCGAGGATATGCAGCATGCGCTTCGTCACGAAGTTGTACGGGCGATGTTCCATGCCGAGCCGGTCGATATGAGTCAGCTAGAACAGCCGGTCGAGACAGAATTGACACTGGCAGCGCGCGGCTCCATAGACAATGCTGCCCAGATCATGAAAGAAGACACGCAGTTCGATGAGGCGGACTTTACAGAGGGAAAAAAGCAATCCCAGGTGAAATCTACCGCCAAAAAGCGCGCCAAAGCCAATAAGGCTGAGCGCCAAAGAAAGGCCAAAGCCAGAAAACGCAAATAGTTTATAGTAAGTAGTTTTTAGTTTTTAGGCTACAAACTACAAACTACAAACTACAAACTTTCTATGAAACACACTGTCGAAGAAATAACCCTCCAGAACGGCGCTAAAGGATTGCTGATACATGTACCCGACGCGACGGTGATGAATGTGTACATCAACTTTCGCGCCGGTGAGTACCTGGTGGCCCGCGAAAAATGGGAAACACCGCACCTCATGGAGCACATCTTGCTCGGGGCCAACGATGAGTACCCGCGGGCCCGAGACTTCCAGGCAGAAGTGGAGAAAAACGGCGCTTACAGCAATGCCAGCACCGATGTCTACGACATAGTGTACGAACTAGAATGTGCCGATTTTGAGTGGGAACGGGTGACTCGGCTGCTGCGGACGGCTATAGATAAGCCGCTGTTTTTGCAGGAGGAGTTCGATGCCGAGTTTGGGAACGTGCGCGAAGAGTTGGCGGCACGAGCAAATAACCATTACCGTCAGCTGGGTGCTTCTAGCCGCAAAGCTTACGGACTTGTGTCCGAGACAGATAAGGAACGGCTGGTTCTCATGGACAATGTCACGCTCGACGATGTGCGCGAACACTACCGCCGTACGCACACCACCGACAACATGCGGTTTGTCATAGCCGGCAATATAACTCCGGCGCGCAAACCAAAGCTGGTCGCCATCCTGGAAGAAATCCAACTGCCGCGTGGCGAGCGATTTATCATGCCCGACGAAATCGTCCAGCCGCTCAAAAAGCCCGTTTGCATCCCGAATGAAACGGTCGATACGCTGTACTTTTATATCGATACATTCTTAGGCCGCCGCCTGGAGGAGCGTGAGCTTGATGCGCTGGGTCTGGTAAATGCTCTGCTCACAGAGACGCTCTACTCCAAGATTCTCGGTACAGCCCGCGAACGAGGTCTGGTGTACGGCATGAATAGCGGGTTTCAACAGATTAAACTGAGCAGCAACCTATGGTTTGGCAGTCAGGTGTCGGTGGCGAACGCCCCGGCTCTGTTCGATATCATCACCGAGCAGCTGAGTAATCTCTTTCGTGGGGAGCTGGCAGAGGCCGACATAGCGGCCGCTCAAGCCTATTCGGTTGGTCGCTACCAGCGTAGCGCGCAGACGGTTGCTAGCACGGCTGGCGGGTACACTGGCCGGTACTTCTTCGACGAGCACATAGAGGACTTTTACGCAGTACCTGACCGCATAAACGCGGTTACCAAGCAAGACATCGTAGACGTAACTAGAGAGATGTTTCGTGAGGGTATCGGCGGTTTGGGTATCTACGGCAGTGCAACACCTAAGCTGGCCGATGAGTTAAACAAGCAGATTGCCGTTTTGTGGCAACAGGGGAGCTAATGGACGAGCTGCAACAGCAGGCGACGGATTTGCAAGCAGCGGTAGCGGATGCGCTGGTGCGGATTGGTTTTGAGAAGTTGCTGGAACGCAAAACTGCCCTGAGTGAGCAAACCTCAGCCCCGGATTTCTGGAACGATCCCGAGGCTGCCCAGCGTGTCGCCAAGGAGCAAGCCGCCTTGGAGAAACGAATCCAACCATGGGCAGATTTGCAGCAGAATGTCGCAGATGCGGTTGAGCTACTGGCACTCGGGGATAAAACTATAGAGGCAGAAGTGGCATCCCAGGTGAAAAAGGCCGAAGCTACCTTTACTGAACTGAAGGAAGAACTGAAGTTTTCGGGCCCGTACGACGATCATTCGGCCATAATCAGCCTCCATGCTGGGGCTGGCGGCAGTGATGCGCAGGACTGGGCGGGTATGCTGCTGCGTATGTATGTGCGCTGGGCTGAACAACAAAGTTATTCAGTTTTGATGATAGATGAGTCGGCTGCTGACGAGGGTGGCATAAAGAGCGCTACGCTGGAAATAACAGGGGTATTTGCTTTCGGAAAACTGAAAGGCGAGCATGGTGTACACCGGCTGGTACGCCTCAGTCCTTTCAACGCCGAGAGCCGCGAAACCAGCTTTGCCAAGGTGGAAGTCATGCCCAAAATAGACACGCCAGACGCGGTAGTTGTGGACGAAAAAGACCTGAAGATCGATGTCTACCGTAGCGGCGGCCACGGCGGCCAGAGCGTGAACACAACCGACTCAGCTGTACGGATTACACACTTACCAACAGGCCTGGTCGTGGCTATCCAGAACGAACGCAGTCAGCTACAAAACCGCGAAACGGCCATGACCATCCTGCGTTCGCGCCTCGCCCAGCTTCAGCTGGAACAGCACGCCGAAAAAGTAAGCGAACTCAAAGGTCCAAACGAGCAGGCCGCGTGGGGCAACCAGATCCGAAGCTATGTTCTGCACCCCTACAAACAAGTCAAAGACCTCCGCACCGAACACACCAGCTCAGACCCAGACAAAGTTCTCGCCGGCGACCTCGACCCCTTCATAAACGCCTATCTCAACCACACTCTCGGAAAAGGTTAGTAGCATGATCATAGATTTATCGCAGCCGATAACAGAGGATACGCCGGTATACCCGGGAGATCCTTCGGTGCAGATAAAACAGGCTGGCGAGCTCACAAAAGACGGGTTCTGTGACCATGTGGTGACGATGGGGACGCATGTCGGGACACACATCGACGCACCTATGCACATGCTGGAAGGCGGAACGCCATTGGCCGATATCTCGCCGGAACGGTTTGTGGCGCGCGGTGTCTGCGTAGATGTGCGTGGTAGTTTTGACGGACTGTACGCAGCTGACATCAGGGAGGGCGATATTGTCCTGCTTTATTATGGATACGGCGACAAGTATCACACGGCTGAGTATTTTGAGAATTTTCCGTCGTTAACCACAGAGGCCGCTGAGTATTTGCTGGGGAAGAAAATCAACATGGTCGCCAGCGACACGTGTAGCCCGGATGGGCTTGATGGTTTCCCGATTCATCGGCTACTTCTAGGAGCTGGCATACTCATCATCGAAAACCTGACAAATCTCGATATGCTTGTCGGTAAAACATGCACTATCTACGCACTGCCGATTGCACTCCAAAAAGACGCAGCCCCCGCGCGCGTCATTGCTCAAACAACAGAGTAGATATTGACAGATTGCCTGCATGCCTGCTATAGTGCCTGCATGCCTGCAAATCCACTCACAACCCAGTTCACTGTCCGCAATGTACCGCTGCCTGTCAGCCGGTATTTACGCCGTCGTGCGAATAGCACGGGCAAGAGTGTGAACGCTATTATCGTAGAAGAGTTGACTAGAACTGCTGGGCTCGCAAATCAGCAACCAAAACGCTCGGTAGCAAAGGCAGCAGAATCGCTTTTTGGCGTAGGTTTCGACCCCGAAGCCGCTCGTATACTTGATGAAGACGACAAAATTCAAAAAGAATTGACACGAAAGCGCTGGGCCGAGGAAGCCTGATGCTACTCGATACAAATATCTACCGAGCGTATCTAGACGGCTTGTCATTAGTTTTTGAGGAACTTGACAAAACAGACAGAGCTAATCTGCCGCTTGCGGTGGTGGCGGAGATTAGAAAGGGCTTCCTTGGTGGCACAAAGTTCCAGCAAAATGAGGATATTCTACAGGATTTTCTGGAAAAAACTGGTGCAGGTATCATTGTGCCTACAGTACAAACGGCAGATTTTTTTGCAGAGCTGGCGGTGTATTGTCGTAAGCAAGGTCGTGCCCTTTCCGATAACGACCTCTGGATTGCGGCTACCGCGCTCGAAACGGGCGAGCCATTACTCACGCTCGACAAAGATTTCGAAGTATTTCAAGGCTACGACGGCCTGACCGTCATCGTGCTATAATACTGCTAATGATTTTGCTTGATAGGGTTACGAAAACGTACGGTAAGACGCTGGGAACGGCGCTCGATAGAGTCAGTTTGCATGTGGAGCCGAAGGAATTTGTCATCGTGGTGGGTCAGAGCGGGGCGGGGAAATCGACGCTGCTCAAACTTCTGACGCGTGAGGAACGGCCGACAAGCGGCAAGATCATCGTGGGTGGCATAGATTACGACAAATTGCCCGACAAAGACATACCGCTCCTGCGCCGTAAGATCGGCGTTGTGTTTCAAGATTTCAAGCTGCTGCCCAACCGCACCGTGTTTGAAAACGTCGCTTTTGCGCTCGAGATCGTAGGCGTCACAACCAAGGAGATAAACAATACCGTGCCGCGCGTGCTAGATATCGTAAACCTCAAGGACAAAGCCAAGCGTATGCCGGTGGAACTGAGCGGCGGCGAACGCCAGCGCGTGGCTATTGCTCGAGCAATAGTGCGCCAACCGAAAATCCTCATCGCCGATGAGCCGACCGGCAACCTCGACCCCAAGCATGCTTGGGATGTGATAAATGTACTCGAGAAAATCAACCGCTATGGGACGACAGTGTTGCTGACCACGCACAACCAGGAGATTGTCAATAAATTGAAACGCCGAGTGATTACCATCAAAGACGGCCGCGTCGTTAGCGACCGAGCAAACGCTCAGTACAATGAAAAATCAGAGTTCAAGCAGAGGAAGGTGTAGCGTATGGGAAGGCGACGAACCACCTTTATTCGGATACTTCGCACTGGCACCCTGTATTTTGTGCGCAATGCATGGCTAGCGGTCGCTGCTATGGCTACCATGATTATCACCCTGACGATTATTCTGTTCTCCATCATCGTTAATGCAACGTTTAGCAACACCGTGGAGCAGATTACCGAAAAGATAGACGTATCTGTCTATTTGAAAGATACGGTTACCGCCGCGCAAGCAAAGGAATTTGTGGCCCAGATCGAGCGCCAGCCAAGTGTGAAATCGGTAACCTACCTCGATAAAGCGGCAGCGCTGAGGGCATTCGTGGCGCAAAATTCTGGCAACGATAAGCTGCTGCAAGCGGTCAGTGAAACCGACAATCCGCTGCCGGCAACGGTCAAAATAAAGCCGATAGACCTAAACAGGATGACTGAAGTCCGTAATTTCGTTACCAAACCGCAGTGGAAAGAACTGCAATCCGACCCAGTCTCCGACAATGGCGACCGCCGCACGACCATCGATAAAATTACGCATGCTACCAATATCTTACGTCGGGCAGGCATAGCTGCAGTGGTCATATTTGCGCTTATTTCGGTACTTATCATCTTCAATACCATCCAAATGGCGATATTTAACCGCCGCGACGAGCTGCAAATTATGCGTCTACTTGGCGCCAGCACCGGCTATATACGGGGGCCATTCGTGGTCGAGACCATCATATACGGTGTGATATCGGCTGTTGCCTCCATCCTAATCATTAACGCCTTGTTTATTACGGCGTCCAGTTCGCTGCAGGCAACCAGCTTTGGGTTGTTAGATATCACGTACAGTCAACTGTTTTTCCAAACTTACTACTGGCGGCTGTTGTTCTTACAGCTTACGCTTGGTATACTGATAGGTGCTGCTTCGTCCATGATTGCCACGCAGCGATATCTGAAATTCAAAACGCCAAAGTAAAATAGTAGGTAGTAGGTAGTAGGTAGTAGGTAGTAGGTAGTAGGTAGTAGGTAGTAGGTAGTAGGTAGTAGGTAGTAGGTAGGGAGGACTATTCCCATGCCCTAACTACTAACTACCATCTACCAACTACTAATCAGGGGGTTGCAGGGCTTGCATAGGTGTGATATCATAAGCATGTTCAGTAGAACATACAAAAACATGCAAAAAAACGTCTCTCATATAGTCTCTCGCTATGTTTCACGCCCCGTTCGAAACGGAGTGTTATATGCAAGCGGTATTCTTTTGGTTGCCGGTACACTTATGCCTGTCTGGCAACAGATTTCGCATGCCCAAACATACCAGCAACAAATCGATGCGCTCCAGGCTGAAAACGCCGCCAATCGTTCGGCATTAAATGAGCTCGAGTCTCAGGCTGCCAGCTACGCCGATGTTATCACCAAATTGCAGCAACAAATCGATGCGCTCCAGGCGTCCATAAATAGCAACATGGACCTACAGGCCGATCTGCAGCGTCAGATAGCCGAAGCTCAGGCCGAGATTGATCGCCAGCGTGGTATTCTCGCCGAAGATGTTAAGGCCATGTATGTCGATGGCACGCCAAGCACTATCGAAACGCTCATGAGCAGCAATGATCTGAGCGAATTCGTGGACAAGCAGGAATATCGCACAAGAGTCCAAAACAAATTGCAAGATACACTCAAGAAGATTGCCGAGCTAGAGAAGCAGCTCCAGGTCCAAAAGGCCAAGGTCGAACAGCTAATCCGCGATATGCAAATTCAACAGAGCCAGCTGAACGCCGACCGGACGAAACAGTGGGAGCTGCTGAATATGAACGAATCGAAACAGGCTGAGTACGATGCGCAAATCAGAGCCAATAACAGTAAAGTAGCTTCGCTCAGGGCTGCCCAGGCAGCTGCCAACCGCAAATTAAGCGGTGGTACGGCCAGCGGTGTTGTGGCGGGTGATCCTGGCCACGGCGGCTACCCGGCGTATCTCGATAATGCTGCCCAAGACAGCTTGGTTGACCCGTGGGGCATGTACAACCGCGAATGTGTGAGCTACACCGCTTGGAAAGTCTACAACACCTATGGCTACATGCCTTACTGGGGCGGGGTAGGCAATGCCAACCAGTGGCCAGGCAATGCTGCCCGCGCCGGTATACCGACCGGTTCAACGCCGCGCGTTGGTTCGGTGGCGGTGTGGAATGTCGGCTACTACGGCCATGTTATGTGGGTCGAGGCGGTGAACGCCGATGGCTCCATCTGGATAAGCCAGTACAATTACGATTTCAATGGCCGCTACAGCGAAATGCTTGTCAGCGCAGGCATGGCCTCAAATCTGACGTACATCTACTTTGACGAAATGTAGTCATCGACAGTTTTTTGTCGCAAAACGCCGGTTTCCCAGCACTAAAAACCAAAAAGAGATAAAACCAATGGTCATACCAGTCAAACACAAGGGAAGAGCCACGCGCATTACGGTCTCTTGTGCGACCAGTCCGGCTAGCGGCACTACTCAAAAACCGACCGACAAACCATACCTTAACCTGCTCGCCAGCATGCTCCGGGATAGAGTAGTGTTACCGCTCCGAGCGATGCTGCGGCGCACCGGCCTGTCCCAGAAGCTAGCGTTTTTTGTCGGCGTGATGGTCGCCGTAGGTTTTATCAGCATATTCGCGCTGCGCGGCTACGCCTATGCTCACTCAGCCGTAGAAGTTCAGTCTATCTCAAACCATGCGCATACAGAACCAGTCCGCGTAGAGTTTAGCCGCCCTGTCCGGGGTTCGGTGAAATATACGTGGCAAGAAAAGGTTGCCGGCGACTGGCGCCAAGAAAAAACGCTCACGGGCGTTCGGGCGCTCGTATTTACACCAGCGAAACCGCTGCGGCCCGGTGCTATCCTACGGCTCACGATTCAAGATATCCGACCCGCCATGGACATTATGAGCAAGACCCCCAGTGAGCAAACAGTGTACGTTTTGGTTGAGCGGGCACCGCGGATACGTTCTCTGGTGCCAGCGAACAAAGCCCAAGACGTTCGTATCGACACGCCGTTGTCGGTACGCTTAAGTGCACCGAACCGAGGGCTTCGGGAGCTGGTGCTGTCGGGAGATATCCCAGTCGCTTCACCCAAAGCTGTCACCCGCGACGACGTGACATTCACATGGACACTGCGCGGCGCGCTAGGCCAGGGGAAAACCTATCGGGCAGAGGTTCGTGACACGCACGAGCTTCCGGAAAAACAGGTCGTAGCGGTGTTTGAGTTTACAACGGTGCCCGAACCCGTTCCGTCGACGAGTCTATCTGGCTATCTTCAGCCAAATCAGAAAATTACGCTCGATTTTGACCAAGACATGGTGCAAAACGAATCGGTGGTGTTTGCGATGCCCGGAAAGGGCGGTTGGGAGGGTCCACGCCGGTATGGGTTTACGACGAGCCTCGTTGTGCCGGGCACCACCTATAGCTACAAAGTGCTGAAGGGGGCGGTATCTACCCGCGGCGGCACAGTCAGCGAAGACAAAGTTTTTTACGCCCAGACGCCGGGAGCGGTAAAAGTGATTGGCGCCCAACCGAGCGGAACCAGAATTGCCCTGAATGCGCCGGTTAAACTCACCTTTGACCAGCCCGTCGATCACGCCAGTGCGCAAAGCGCTTTCACTATTTCGCCGCAAGTCCAAGGTTCCTTTAGCTGGTCGGGCAACACCATGGTCTTCACGCCGGCAGGGTACGGGTACCAGACGACATACACCTACGGCGTTGCACCGGGCATTAAACCGGTATTTGGTCTGACTGGCGTTGGGTATAGCAACCAATTCACCAGTGTGTACGAGGTGCGAAAGCTGGGCGTGCCGTATTTTCGTCAGGCGCACGCACTGAGCTGCGAGGCAGCATCACTCCGGATGGCGCTGGCCTATTATGGTGTGGGCACAAATGACGATGAAATCCTCGGGCAGATCGGCTACGCGCCGCAGCCGCGCGATACAGTAACGAACACGTGGCAGGATCCGAACGTTGAATTTGTGGGCGATGTCGATGGCAAAATGAATGTCACAGGCTGGGGCGTCTACGCCGGTCCGGTGGCGAAAGCAGCTCGTTCTTTTGGCCGCAGCGCCGATGTCATCTACAGTCCGTCTGCTGCCAGCGTGGCCTCGGCTATTTATGCCGGCCGTCCGGTGGTGATGTGGGGCGTGATGGGCGTATCCGCCGTAGACGATAGCTGGAATACAGCCACAAGCGGCGTGGTCCATGCGGCCAAAAACCAACACGTGCGTCTAGTGTACGGCGTAGAAGGTTCGGCCGAAAATCCGGTTGGGTTTTACCTGCACGATCCGCTAAGGGGAAGCGTGTACCTCACTGCCGGAGCGCTTCAAGCCAGCATGAATGGCGGTGGCCGCCAAATACTCACGGTGTATTAGTGTGATAGGTCGGACCTCGCACACTTCGCGCGTGGCGAAAGGTGTTAGCGCAGTGTTTTGTATAGTTTGAAGAGCAGGTATTTCCAGGGTATGTAGACGAGGTCGATGGGGTTTTTGTGCTCGACACGTTGGCCGCCAAAACGCTTTTTGAAACCGGTCACGCCGCCCAGGTCTTGACCTTTGACATCATCGGTCACGCCGCCAAAGTTGAGCAGCATACAGCCGCGCCGTTTTGCTTCTTTCATGGCCGTCCAGATGACGGTGTAGGCCGGTGCTATCTTGCGGAAATCATTGCTGGAGCCAGCAAAAACATAGTGGGCTTGCTGGTCAAACAGTACGAATAAGCCAGCGGCGGCCGGTTTGCCGTCTATGGTCACAACCACCATAAAACCTTCCTCATCGGATAGGGTTTTGAGGTAGGAGCTGTAGTAGGCTTTGTCAAAGATGCCGAATTTGTCTCGGCCAGCCGTCGTTTCCATGAGCCCGAAGAATGTTTCTAGCGGCGCTTCACTCGGCCTGTAGACAGTAGTGACGGCACTGGCTCGTTCGGCCAGGCGGATATTGTAGCGGGCGTGTTTATGGAAATCCATCCAAAGATCATCCTCCGACGGCGTGATATCGAGCACCCATTCAGCCCGCGGCTGCAGACTGGCAGTGCGAGCCAGTTTACCTGGGATGGGTTTTTTACCAGAGGTGAGGTTCACCTCATTGGCATCTAGCCGTACAAATGTGCAGTTTAGCTTGCTAGCGATGCCTCGGAAAAACGTCTCAAGATCCGCGACTAAGTCTGCGTCCCAGACTGTGCTGACTGGCCCATAGGGGCAGTACATAAAGCGAAGGCCAGCGGCCGCCTCGTACACTACGCCAAGCCCGCAGCCAACAGTTCGGCTGTCCTGTGCAATAGTGACGTACACCACTTCCTTGCCGCTCGCCTGCTGGAGCCGGCCGTACAGGGGTGCCTGCAAAAACGAAACAGCCTCCGGTAGGGTACTGGCCACCTCTTCTGAAACCTGTTGGTAGTCTTCTAGTGAGCATGATCGAATAGCATAAGCCATGCAATCATTCTACCGTTTACCGACCAAAATGCGAAAATATCTCGAAAGGATACTCTGTCTACGAGTTTACTAATTCCCACGATCGTAACATTTAGTAAACAGGTCGCATGCTTTGTTGGACAGACGTGCTGGCGGGTGCGAAATTCGTGTCAGGGAAAGTTTGTGGGAAGGATTCGTGTATACTAGTAAGCACATGCAAAAACCAGTCATTGAGGAAAATTCATCGCGCAGTTCAGTCTGGAAATGGCTGCTAGTGGTGTGGGTTGGGGTTGTGCTATTTTCGGCGGGGGTGGTGGCCGGACACAATAATCTGTTCTTCCGGGCAGAACCGTACGCACCTCGCACGAGCTTGCCGGCCAAACTCGACTACGCACAGCTCGACGAGGTTTACAAAGCCCTCAAGGATAATTACGATGGCAAGCTGACTGAGGGACAGGTGCTTGAGGGTTTGAAGCACGGTTTGGCGGAAAGTACAGCCGACCCATACACCGAATTTTTCTCGGCAGACGAGGCCAAAGAATTTCAGAATGACTTGCAGGGCACCATAACCGGTGTGGGCGCAAAACTGGAACTCGATCAGGACAAAAATGTCGTCATCGTGGCGCCGCTAAGTGGTTCGCCGGCGGAAGCGGCCGGACTGCGGGCAAAAGATATCATCATGGCCATAAACGGTAAATCCACCGCCGGCATGACTGCAACCGAGGCAGTGCTGAAAATCCGCGGACCGAAGGGGACAGATGTCAAACTGACCATACTCCGTGATAAAAAGGATCAGCAGGAATTTACCATTACGCGCGATACCATCCATGTGCCAACCGCCGAAGGGAAGATACTCGACGGCAACATTGGCTACTTGCAGGTCAGCCAGTTCAGTGACGACACCGATGAGCTGGCGCTCAAGGCAGCGGAGTCATTTCGCAGCAGCGGTGTGGAGGCGGTGGTCTTGGACCTGCGGGACAATCCCGGCGGAGAAGTTTCTTCGGCTGTCGGGCTGAGCGGCCTGTGGCTGGACAACGGTGATGTTGTGGTGGAACAGAAGCGGAACAATGTGGCGTACTCTACCGACCGGGCTTCTGGCAGTGAACCGCTGTTCAAGGGTGTGAAAACAGTCGTGCTCATAAATGGTGGCTCGGCTTCGGCCTCAGAGATTGTGGCGCTCGCGCTGCGCGACCAGGTGGGGGCGCGAATTATCGGCGAAAAGAGTTACGGCAAGGGTGTCGTGCAGCAGCTGGTACCATTTGGTGACGGCAGTTCGCTAAAAGTGACAATAGGCAAGTGGTATTCGCCGAAGGGGACGAACATCGACAAAAAGGGCATTAAGCCAGACCAGGAAGTCAAACCCACCGAAGACGATTTCAAAAACAAGAACGACGTCCAGTTGAAAGCCGCTACCGACTGGCTCACTAGCCAGCAGTAGAGGAAATGACCAATACCCAAGCACCAACGACCAATTAATTTGTCATTGAAGCACCGGTGAATTACCTGGTCATTGTTATTTTGCGTAACGAAGTTGCACAAGATACGGAACCGGCGTATCATAAGTGGGATAAACGAGGGGAGAATCAAGCGTGGCAGAGAAGCAAACGAAGTTTGTGTTTGTAACAGGTGGTGTGCTTTCGGGGCTCGGCAAGGGCATTACGGCCGCCTCCATCGGTAATCTGCTCAAGGCCCGCGGACTCTCTGTCAACCTCCAGAAGTGTGATCCGTACCTCAACGTCGACGCCGGGCTCCTCAACCCCCGTGAGCACGGTGAATGCTTTGTGACCAAAGACGGCGCCGAAACAGACCTCGACCTCGGCCACTACGAACGCTTCCTCGACCAAGAACTGACCCGCGAAAGCTCGCTCATGAGCGGCCGGGTACTGCTGGGTGTGATCGAGGCCGAGCGGAATGGCAAATATGAGGGCGACACGGTGCAGATCATCCCGCACGTCACGCGGGCCATCCAAGATCATATACTAAAAGCCTCGGAAGGGTTCGATGTCCACATTGTCGAGATAGGCGGTACCGTGGGCGACTACGAAAGCCTGTCGTTCGTGGAAGCGATACGCGAACTTGGTATGCGCGTGGGGCGCAGTAACTGTTTGTTTGTGCATGTTGTGTACATGCCGTACCTTGGGGCGAGCCACGAGTTCAAAAGCAAACCGGCCCAAAACTCGGTGCGCGAGCTGCGCGGGCTCGGGATTGCGCCAGATATCTTGGTCTGCCGTAGCGAAGCGCAGGCGCCCGAGAGCGTAAAAGGTAAACTGAGCCTCTTCACTGGGGTGCAGCCCGAAGCAATCGCGCTTTTGCCTAACGCTGACAGTATCTACCAGGTGCCGCTCACGCTCGAAGATACGGGTATCGCAGATGTCATTTGTAAGCAACTGTCGTTTGATGTGACGGCGCCGGATCTACGTGAGTGGCGGGCGGTGGTGGACCAGGCTTTGTCCAAACCCAGTCAGACCGTGAAAGTTGGTGTGGTGGCGAAATACCTCGACAATAGCGACACCTACATGTCGGTCTTTGAAGCCATCCGCGCGGCAGCGTGGGCGAATGGTGTAGGCGTGGATATTAGCTGGATCGATGCGCCCAAACTGGAAACGGCGACCGAAGATGAACTGGCAGCCGAACTGCAAGCCGTAGACGGTGTGGTGGTGCCCGGCGGGTTTGGTACGCGCGGCGTGGAGGGCAAGATCCGAGCTGCCCAGTACGCTCTGACGCACAAGTTGCCGTACCTGGGGCTGTGCTATGGCCTGCACATGATGGTTATAGCCGCGGCACGGCTGCACGGCTATGAAGATGCCAACACAACCGAAGTAAATCCCAGTACCTCAGCGGCTGTCATCGACACCATGGAAGGCCAGAAGGGCAAAGAAAACACCGGCGGCACAATGCGCCTCGGTGACTACGCCTGCCATTTTGCGGAAGATAGTCTGGCAGCAAAGCTGTATGGTACGCAAGATATCGTGGAGCGACACAGGCACCGCTATGAAGCCATGGGCAAGTATGTGAGTGAGTATGAAAGCTGGGGGATTCGTGCCAGCGGTATGAATCCTGACAATGGGTTGGTAGAGGTGATAGAAGGTGTCGACCATCCGTTCCTGATGGCCAGCCAGTACCATCCAGAGTTCAAAAGCCGCCCCAACCGCCCGCACCCCATGTTCCAGGGCTTCATCGCCGCCCTCAAGAAGTAGGTCTTATGCAGGCTATGTCTACCTTCGCCGACACTTCGGTGTGGTTCCTAGTGGCCTTAAAGCCGCACTCTTGACTCATGTCTCTTGACTCATGCCTCATGATCCACGCCCACACCACCCCTTTCCCCTTGACTCTAGCCTGTCGGGGAAGTACCATTAGCAGTATGGATGATACAGTTTCAGCGCAACCAAAGAGGATTCTCTTAGTCGAAGACGATGACGCCCTGGCAAATACATACCTCGTGCGCTTGCAGGCCGAAGGTTTTGATATCCGACGGGTGGCTAACGGCGAGGAAGCCCTTGCCGCAGCTCGTGAGTACAAACCCAACCTTGTCGTACTAGACGCCATGATGCCCAAAGTCAGCGGTTTCGATGTACTAGACATATTACGCAACACGCCCGAAACGGCTAATCTCAAGATAGTCATGCTCACCGCTCTTAGCCAAGACAGCGACAAACAGCGCGCCCAAGGCCTGGGTGTCGATGACTACATGGTCAAAAGCCAAGTCGTCATGAGCGACGTAGTAGACCGCATAAAATTCCACCTCGGCGTATAAATATATAGATCCGATATTGACTTTTTGAAAAGCTTATGCTAATATACATAGCATGGCTTCAAAAAGAAATACCCTAGGCGTTCAACCGGCAACAAATACAGGCCTTTTCCAGCGCCCTGGAGCTAGGCGTGCATACGACGATGATTTCGTCGCCGCCGCCGCCGCGAGGGTTCCAGCTTCATTAGGGGCATCTGCAGAGGCACTTGATCGTCTGCGCGGAGTTCACGCGAGGTTGCTTGGCGAGGACGTGGTTGGGGCGACCGTTGATTCATCGGCCTTAGGCGCACAGGGTGGTAGGCTTGCTCCAGCTGGCGGAGCCATTACTCCTGAGGCTTTTACGACACAATTGCCGCCTGGTGGCGGGGTTGAAGCGGTTGAGGCAGCTCTAACTGGGTCACACAAAGCATATCTAATGCGTCACGGGGGACCACAAGCCCCGGAAGCACAAGCCGGATCACGTTAGTTAGCATCATCAAAGTCGGATGTTCGCAGTCGTTAAAATATTGATAAACTATCATTGACTTCTCATAAAACTTATGCTAATATGTTGCATAGGAAACAAAACAAAAATGTCAGAACTACTACCAGAATTGCCAGAAAAAATCATCGTAGCATCTACGAGTTTAATTAAAATCGAAACAGTCAAAGAACTATTGGCTAAGTTATATCCAGACCGACATACACATATGACAGTCGAAGGAATGCAAACAAAAACAGACGTAGGGGAACAGCCAATAGGCCAAGAGGCGGTTGAAGGTGCGGTCGGTAGGCTGTTATACGTTATCAATAAAGTGGGTGCTGAGGTTACCGGTACTGCGGCAGTTATAGCTATAGAGAATGGTCTTTTTAGACGAGGCCGGCAGGCCACGGCTCCTGCTGTTGGTGCCTGGGCAATGCGTGGCGTTCTAGATAGTCAGGGTGCAGACTTAAGTACCGCGTTTGATTCAACCGCCAGATATGAAGACAGAGCTGTCGTTGCGTTGCAATTGCCAGGGTGTGGTGGGGTCATTCAGTTGTCGCCACCTGAGATGTCGGTGGAGTTCCCGAGCGAAGCAGTCCTAGCAGCACATGATAGTACAGGCGGCTTTGCGACTACCACCGTCGGTTCTATCCTAGAAGAGATGGGTTTAGTAACGGATAAGCAAAACCCTCATGCATCACTAACTCATGGAGCCATCTCTCGCCAGATGCAAATGGAACGCACCATTATGCTTGCTCTGACACAGGCCGCGCCCCTTGACGCGTCAACGCCAGCGGCCACACAGATTTAGCGTACCAGAGAACAATGTGGCACGCGAGCGAGGATATCTAATTGACTTCATACGAAATTTATGCTAGTATGCTATATAGGAAATAAAACAAAAATGTCAGAAACACGACCCTCCGTTGCCGCCAACACACTCGATCCCTCCACGGGTTCTTTCCTTGGTGCATACAACGCGTTTGCACCAAGTCACGAGGTAGGCATAAACGGGGGTTATTTTATCCCTAGTGAAGTACCCGATTTATGTACACCTGATTCACTGGGTTTGGTGTCGCCGCCGGGTTCAAAATTGCGTGTTGTAGCTCAAATATCATCCGGGTCGGAGTTCTACGAAGATGGTCGTGCGGCGCTTCTAGAATTAACGGATCAAACGGGCTCGCGAACGTATGCTATCCAGGGCCTAACGCTTGGTTCGGATGGCGGTTATAATGCCCAGGACAACCCGGGTGTAGTTATTGGAGGATCAGGCTCATTATTTGCTTTAGGTGGGAATTCGGGGAGGGAACATCACCAAGAAGGCTTTCATATGATCCAGTCGGGCACGCTGTGGAACGGAAAGGGTGGCTATAGTTTTAATGAGACAAAGGAGGGCCTACTCATTGATATCTTAGATCACGGTATCGCCGTGCGAGATAGACAGCCAGGTCGTTCAAAACTGATAATAGCAAATGGTCAAGATGTAGCGAACAATCACAACACAGTCCCAGACCCTGCGTACATCCAGGAAGCAGGTATAGAAGCCACGAGATGTTTTGAGGTCGGTGGCGTAACATATAATATTCTTGGTGGGGCGTACGATGGACCCTACGGGGTATATGTGCTAGAAAGTATCGGTCGCGATGGCAAGCGACATACTTTTGGAGTATATCAATCGAAATCCGAAGGTGGTTGGCGCGTCACCACTGGCTACACAGAAGATAACAGGTACTCCAAGGGGCGTGAAGATGTACACGGACAATATACTCAGGACACCCAGTTGCACCCGGATTTCCTAGAAGGCATTAGCGTGATCTTGGGCGATGCAGATACGGCAGATCCATTCCCGGTACTTAGCCATAAGCAGCTGGAATTGACTCGCGCAGAAGAAGACGCAGTCTTAGAGGAATTTCGTAAAAGTACCACTGTCTATGGCTTTAATAATCAGCAGTTGAATAATCTTCTTGCGGTTGTGCCAGCAGGTTGGCTCGACAAGGCCGGTCTTAAGCAGCGGCTAGGAGGTGTGCCAGATGATCAACTTTCACAATCAATGAATCACTATATCCAACAGCTGAATACCTCACTTGAGAACAGCGGTGTCGTACCTGATTTTAGCAGTAGACCAAAAAGAACTGCCACAACACAGCACGAGGTGCTCGGAGTTATACAAACAGAAGTGTTTGAGGCTGATGGTATCGAGTGGTATATGTCAACAGACAAAGATGGCAATACATGGATTGACAGAGTGAGATTTGCAGATTCTCAACCTACTTGTTTTGGTACCGATAGCACGCTAGTGTATTCCGGTATATTAACCTCAAAACCGCTTGAATATCAGAAACAAGCTGATGGAATCGACCCAAAATATGTAAGGCCGACAGATTCAAAATATGTTAACATAACCCCATTTCTTGCAACACTATATCCCATTAAGGCCTATATGTCTGCGAAAAAAACCGCGAAAATGCTAGTTAAAGGTCGAGAAGGATAATAGTCAGTATTATGTCGGGAAAAGAACAACAAAACGAATCGTTTACCTTTCCAGCGGAGTATCCTTTACCGTCGGATCAGATTGCATTTGAGGTTGATCTAAGCCGTAGTTTTGTTGCAAAGTTTCCAGAATCAGCACCGCTTATTGGTGCCGCGTTCGATGATCTACAGTCTGCCGCTGGCGTAGCTACGCCGAAATACCGGGTAAGTGGACAGCACAGCGTAGAGGCAGACTTAGACGGTCAAACGGATGAACTTGGCTATTTTCAGATGAAGCCATTGTCTGAAGGGGGGTTTAGTACGTTGAGTCTCAATATGCCAGTTCGATATTCGAGAGAAGAAATTGACGCCATGAATGATGATGAACGAAAGCTGGCAGCCGCTACAGCTGATGGATTTTTAGTAGTAGGTGCGATGCCAGCGGTCACTCGTTGCTTACTGGATTGTATCTATAAATTGACGGGGGCTTCAGTGAAAAGAGATGACAGGCAGGCGAATAATGAATCTGGTCGGGTTGTGCGAGAGGGCAAATATCTGGGTGCGGTTATATATATTGAGGAGCTATACGACAATAGGTCACCGTATTATAAGAAGCCAACACTATCGGTAAGGCTTATTAGTCCGGAACTAGGGAAGCAATCTATCGCTGGCATGAATGAGACGCAATTTCAGGAGTTTGTCGGGCTTTCCGGGCTTAGTTCGTTCGCAGCTCGTCAATTAGCGAATAGGGGCGATGTTACAGCCACAAATTATCATGCTACGGCTGTTCTGCTGCAGCGAGCTGAGGCGATTATCGATGGCGCGATTGGGCAAGAGGATTAGGTAAGTTTATTGGATATCTTGTGAGCGTGAATAGTGCAACGTATATTCTTTTTAACTATACGCTCTGCGTGGTTGGACAGAGCCAGCCAAAATATCAAGCCCTTGGCTTGTAGCGCTCACGAGGGGGCGTCTATTCTACGGTGACTTCGGTGCGGCGGACGGAGCGGCCAGAGAAGGTGCGGACTTTGCGGGTTTGCATCTTTACGGTGCCGTCTTTGGCGGCATGGATGGTGAAGTTGCGGCTGAGGGTCGTACCTTTGCCGGCGCGCTTGTTGGCGCCCACTTGGCGGACGATGACTTGACCAGTTTTGACGGCCTGGCCGCCGAATAGTTTGACGCCTAGGCGCTGACCGACTGAATCCCGGGTATTCTTACTGGTACCGCCAGCTTTCACATGTGACATAAAAACTCCTTTAGCGCGGCCATACCACTGGCGGCGCATTGCTGCGTTGCCGGCAGGTAGTCCTCACTCACCGTACTTTAGTACGGCTCGCTGCGGGCTGCTTAAGCGGCTGCCTTGCACTGCATCCACCATTGGCACGGCCTTGTCGGTGGAGTAGTGACGCGTTAGATTTGTTAAAAATAAGGCTGGAGGGAAACTCCAAACCTCAATTCACGGGTAATTATACGCCAAAGTACCTCTGAAAGTCAACTGAACTAGCGTGTCTTTTCGGTGCGCAGCCAGCGGACGCCGGCATAGACGAGCGGTGTCGTGAGAAGTGACATGGCACATCTGAGGAGCCAGTAAGGTATGAGCAGGCCGATTATGAAAGACACATTGCTTCCTATGCTGTGGTTGAGCGCGTAGAACGCAGCGGTCAGAAAGACCGCAGAATCGACGAACTGCGAGACGATATTTGAGGCGTTATTGCGGAACCACAGGGCACGCTTGTGCATGCGGGCGCGAAGTTTGGCGAAGATGGCGATATCGAGAAATGCAGAAGAGGCAAATGCGATGAGGCTGGCTACAGACATGCGAATGGAATTATGGAATACGCCGTCGTAGGCGGCTTCGTTGCCAGCCGAGCGAGCTGAGGGCGGCAGGGCAGTTGCGAGCAGCGTGTAAAACACCAGCAGGATTATGACGGTCAGGCCGGAAAGTACCATGCTGCGGGCGCGTTCACGGCCGCGGACTTCGGTGACGACATCGGTGAGGGTGAAAAGCAGCGGCATGAGAAAGATGGCAACGCTGGCGCGAAGGGTGTAATCGCCCAGATGGCCGATCACAAACGTTTTTGCGCCCATAAGCTCGGCCGTCATAATGCCGAAAATGTAGAGCGCCACGACCAAGTCGGCCGGACGAACCAGGTTTCTTACCTCTGTTAACTTCACCATAGGATTTTTAGTGTACCTTACTTCTTGTGCAATGTCACTAGCTCGCGGCCGACAATTTGGCCTTCGCGGTGGTACACCAGGTCGTTCACGGCAGCATGGGTGAATAGCACGCGTTCAAATCCCAGACCTTCCAGATTGCCAAGGAGTGGCAGGTGTTTTGGCTCGCGGCCGTCGAACCAGCAGGGTACGGCCAGGCACAGACGAATGCCGCTGGGTAGCTGCGGTGCGATGTTCTGCAGGAACCGCTTCAGGATGAGGTTGACTTCGCTGATGGTCTGGGCAAGCACGGCAGCGCTGGGTCGTTCGGTAAATGGGCGGCCGAGGTAGGTTTCGCAGGCGACGGCAAGGGTATCGGGTGCCGGGGATTGGGTATCGGTGGCCCACTGGTGGGTGGTGGCGTCGCCGATAGCTAGGTTGTAGTTTGCGGCTTGTAGTTTGTAGGCTTCGGTGAGCCACTCTAGATTGGCGCGGGAGTAGTCGATCATGCGGGGTTTGAGGTCCGTGCCGTATGCCCCGTAGCCCATAAGCAGAGACTCCTGAAGTACAACACCCGTTCCGCAGAACGGATCGAGGACTGTCATGTCATGCCGAGCTTGTCGAGGCATCTCGTCGGCGGTATTCCTGGCGGGATCTCTCGATTCGCTGGCGCTCACTCGAGATGACAGTGAGCTCGTTGCCAGGTTCACGATGATCTGTGCCAGCTTTGGCGGCAGCATGCCGACGCGGGCGTCCCGCTTTGGTCGGCCGCGGTCGCGCAGGGTGTAGCTGGCGATATCTTGTACGGCACTTGTTCGGGCGATGATGGTTTTGCCGCGACTGGCGATGATGAGAAGTTCAGCGCCGTTTGGTTCAGTTAATCGACCGTGAATTACCTGGGCGGTACCGAGCTCAGTTTCGCTATTTGGTACTAGCCTGACTGAGCCGTCGTGACGGGCTCGCAGGATTTTTTTCAGCGTCAAACCAAGGGCGTTTAGTTTGGCGGGCGATACGTCAAATCCGTAGGCAGACAATCCCAAGTGAAACTTACCAGAGGCGGGAAGGACAAATGAGGTGGAGCGTGTCAGATTGACCAGTGCTTTTTCGACCTGCGGCCAACCGACGCCAGGCACATCTCCCAGCACGGCTGCCAGGCGTGTGCTGCCGCCGAGCCGCATGAAATCAACCTCGTGAGCATCTAGCATCAGTCCGGCGGCATGGGCCGAAACCGGCACAACCGCATCGGCACCATACAAACTCTCTAGCTCGGCCAGCCCCAGCGCGGGCTGCCTCCCCAAAATGCAAACGGACTGTATCATATACCTGTATAATACCATTTAGCGTATGAACCAGCCTTCATTCTTTCGTAGAAATTGGAAGATCCTCCTCAATGTGGTGACTGTGGTAGCGCTGGTTATTCTGGTTATCGCCATACGCGATCAGTTTAAGTCGACGTTCGAGAATTTGTTCAAGGTTCACATATGGGCATTGTTGCTCATACCAGTCATACAGGCGCTCAACTACGATGCACAGACACGGCTGTACCGCGGACTCTTCGCTATCGTTGGCAATACAATCCCTTACAAAGAACTCTACAAAAGTGCTCTGGCGCTGAACTATGTGAACACGGTGTTTCCGAGCGCCGGGGTGAGCGGGATATCTTACTTCGGTGCGCGGCTAAAGGGCGATGACATCAGCGGCCCCAAGGCTTCGGCGGTGCAGCTGTTTAAGCTCATCATGTATTTCCTGAGTTTTGAGGGGCTGATTGTGCTGGGCGTGTTTGCGCTGGCGGTGCAGGGGCATATGAATAGTTTGGTGCTGCTGCTGGCGGGCACCATTGCCACGGTGGTGGTGATCGCGACGGCAGCGATGGGCTTTATCATCAGCAGCAAGCAGCGTATATCCGGCTTTTTTGCGTACATGACGGGGCTACTCAACCGTATCATTCACACGGTCCGGCCAAAACATCCTGAGACTATCAATACCGATGGGGTGCGCCGAGTGTTCGATGACCTGCATGAAAATTACATGCTTATGACGCGTGACTGGCGGCAGCTGAGGCGGCCGTTTCTGTGGGCCATGCTGGCCAGTTTTTGGGAGGTGATGACGATATATGTGGTGTATGTGGCATTTGGCGAATGGGTGAATATCGGCTCGGTTATTTTGGCGTACGCCATCGCCAATTTTGCGGGGCTCATAAGCGTGCTGCCCGGCGGGATAGGAGTGTACGAAGGCCTCATGACTCTCACGCTTGCCGCTACCGGCATCCCATCGCGCCTGAGTCTACCGGTCACGGTCATGTACCGCATACTGGCGATTAGCGTCCAGCTCATCCCAGGGGCATATTTCTATCACGAACACTTGGGGCAAAAAGAGCCGCCGAGCGTGGAGGTCAAAACAGACTGACAGTTTACAGGTAGCAGAGAGCAGAGGGGCTTCAGATCTTAAATTACAAACAACGGAGATGATTTGTCCGTCTGCTCTCTGAAATCTGCTCAATTTCTGTCATCTGTTTATCTGCTATCTGCTAAATCCGGGTATACTAATAACCATGAGTAGCCTAGTTTCGGTTTGTTTTTCGGTTAGCGACTTCGTGGCGGTGCTCAACCAAACGCTTGAGTATGCTTATCCGTTAGTGGAGGTAGAGGGCGAACTGAGCAATTTTCGGGTGAGTAAGAACAGATGGGTTTACTTTGACCTCAAGGACGAAACAGCGTCGCTCAAATGTTTTGCGACAGTCCACGCTCTGCCGGGGCCGCTGGAAGATGGTATGGTGGTGCGGGTGAGCGGAACTCCTCGGCTCCATCCGTTATATAACTTTAGCTTTCAGGTGCAGGCAATCGTGCCGGTCGGTGAGGGGGCTTTGCGCCGGGCAGCGGATTTGCTCGCGGCAAAACTGGAGAAAGAGGGGCTGTTTGACCCGGCGCGCAAGCGGCCGCTGCCGTTTCCGCCACGCCGGATTGCGCTGATTACGGCTGGAGACTCCGCGGCATACGCTGACTTTATGAAGATTACGGCGGCGCGGTGGGGCGGGCTGCGTATCGACCACTACAACGTGCTTGTCCAGGGAGAGCAAGCGCCAGGGGAGATTACGGCGGCACTACGAACGGCGAACGAAGCAGACGTCTTACCAGAGGTGATTGTGCTGATCCGCGGCGGCGGCAGTGCCGATGACTTGGCTACGTGGAGCGACGAGAGAGTCGTGCGAGCTGTAGCCGGCAGCCGGGCGCCGACCTTGGTGGCCATTGGCCATGAGGTCGATGTATCGCTTGCCGAACTAGCTGCAGACAAGCGGGCCAGTACCCCGAGCAACGCGGCCGAGTTGCTCGTGCCTGACCGGCGGGAAGAACTGCGGCATGTGAGGGCGTATGAACGGCGTTTGGATGAGCAGCTGGGGCAGGTCATCATGCGCCGGCGCACGAGTCTAGTCATGCTCGCAGAGCGACTCGACGAAGAGCTCGCGCAGCTCGCTCAAGCCGCCCGGCAGCGGCTGCTGGCTGCCCGCCAACTCTTGGCCGCGTATGACCCAAATCGGCCGCTGCGGCAAGGCTACGCGCTGGTTCAGGCTGGCTCGCAGCTGGTGACCAGGGCAGCACAACTCAGGCCTGGGTTTGATATCCAGGTGAAGTTTACAGATGGAGAAGTGACATCCCAGGTGAAATCGATAAATATAGCAGAGGAGGAAATGTGAATAATAAATGTGCGCAATTTGACTACGCGGCCAAGTCGGAGGAACTAGAAGGCATATTGGCGCATTTGCAGGCGGAAGACATCCAGCTCGATGAAGCCCTTCGGCTGCATGAAGCGGGCAAGAAGCTGATAGCCGACATAGAAGACTACCTGAAGCACGCCGAAAACGAAGTGAAGAAACAACTCGCAAAGGGCGCCTAAAAGTGGAGGTGATTGCCACACTACTGTTCGGGCTTATCCTGGTATTTGCGTTCGTGGTGCTGTACGGCGCACCGTACTTACCGACCCTAAAACCGCAGGTGCAGACGGCGTTTGAATTGCTTGACCTAAAGCCGGGTCAAACACTCTTAGAGCTCGGCAGTGGCGACGGCAAGGTACTGCTTGCTGCCGCTAGGGCGGGCTACAACGCCGTGGGAATAGAGCTGAACCCGGTGCTGGTCCTGGTATCGCTGTGGCGTACCAAAAAATACCGCAAGCAGGTACGTGTGGTGTGGGGGAATTTCTGGAAAGAAACGTGGCCGAAATCCGATGCCGTGTTCGTATTCCTACTCGACCGTTTTATGCCAAAACTCGACGAGCGCATGAAAACGTACGGCGGGCCGCTTGCTTCCATTGCCTTCGCCGTTCCGTGTAAACGGGCCAGCGTCGAAAAAAACGGTGTTTTTCTCTACCGTTACAAATAACAACAGTAGTAGTTTACTCATTGTTACGATCGTAACAATGAGTAAACTACTAAAAACAACGCTTTGGCTACACTGCAGGGACTTGCGTCTCGCCTGGTTTTTGCGTTACCATGAGCAGTATGAAACATATGGCGGATGAGAGGGGCTCGGTGGCAAGCTTGGTTAGTATTGTGCTGCTGAGTGTTTTCCTGGTTACGGCTCTTGGTTTTGGGGCGTGGGCATTTATGGGGCGGCAAGATTATAAAAATAACGTCGATGCCAAGATAAAAACGGCCATCCAGGCCAACACAAAAGTTGTCCAGGCTAAAGATGCTGCCGATTACGCTGAGGCGGCCAAAAACCCGCTCAAATCATATACCGGACCGGAAGCTTACGGCAGCGTGGCACTACAGTATCCAAAAACCTGGAGCGGCTATGTCGTCACAGGCACCGGTCAGCCGCTCGATGCGTACTTTAACCCCGATGTTGTGCCCTCAGTTTCAGATCAAAAGTCGGTTTTTGCGCTGCGGGTTCAGGTGGTGGCAAGCTCGTATACGCAAACGCTTGCGCAGTTCCAGGGCTTACAGAAGCAGGGTAAGGTGAGCGTGTCGCCGTATGCGTTACCGAAGGTAGCCGGCACTGTCGGCGTGCGCGTCGATGGACAGATTACCCCTACGAAGCAAGGTAGCGTCGTCATTCTTCCCGTACGTGATAAAACACTAAAACTGTGGATCGAATCGAACCAGTTTGCAGCTGATTTTAATAACATCATCCTACCAAACGTTAGCTTCTCGCCTTAATTTCTGGCGCTGTCTGTCGCACCTACATTGGCTGAGGGTGGGATGGTCGGCTCGCCCAGCCGCATGGGTCTGGACATGGTTGGTTCCAGGAGCTGGGCCATCGTAGTGCTTTTTACCGTATCGCGGCGGCGTTTCGTCCGCTATACTTATCTCATACAACTTGCGTGGTGCGGGCGCGAAGCGAGGGTATAACGTGCAACAGAGTAGGGGTGCCAAGGATTTTAGCGAGCAGGAACGGCTTTTTGTTAGTTTAGCCGATGGCATGAACAATACGCTGCTGCAGCTGGCCATGCTGAGTGAGCAAGCCAGCACGCTGCCCACATCGGCTGTGGCCGCATCGTGGCAGACGGTCAATGACATCTCGCGGACATCACTGCAGCTTCTGGAAGGCTATACTCTGACTATGCGGCTGCAGGGCGGTACGGCTGAGCCGGAGCTTGAACCGGTGGCGGTAACGAGCCTGATGTACGATATCTTGCACCAGCTTGAACCGTACGCCAAACAGCTCCAGGTCAAGTTGGAGCTCGAACTGCCGCCGCGGCTCGAGCCTATCATAAGCGACCGGGCTATCTTGCGGTCGGCGCTCCTGAACCTTGGACAGGTGTTCATTACGGCGCAGTCACAGACGGATGGCGGACAGACTGAGTTGCTTCGCTTGAGTGCCCACAGGAGCCGTTACGGTGTGGTCGCTGGCTGGTATAGCGAGGGCATGCAGCTGACCGCCTCGGCGTTGTCCCGGGCTCGGAAGTTGGGTGGCTGGGCGCAGCAGCCGTACGGGGAGCTGGTTAGCGGGCCGGCTAGCGGGCTGTTTATCGCAGAAAATCTGCTGGCTGCGGTTTCTGGGAAGCTGCACGTAGCTCGGTACCATAATGCTACCGGACTGGCTGCGACACTGCCGGCCTGCCGGCAGCTGCAACTGGTGTAAAAGCGTATGCACGTACTACTGATAGAACCCGACACAGTGTTAGCCAAAACTTATAGCCAGGCGCTCGAGGCGGCTGGCCACACCGTCAGCGCTGTTTTGACGGCCCAAGCTGCTGTGCGAGCGGCTGATGCCAAGCGGCCAGATACGGTGGTACTGAATGTCGATCTGGCGCGTCATAATGGCGTGGAATTTCTCTACGAATTCAAAAGCTACACCGAGTGGCGGGACGTGCCGGTACTGCTACTAGTTTCGGGGCTGAATCATGATCTTGCCGATCATGCGGGGCTGCGAGAGAAGTTGGGCGTGCAAGGTGTCCTGGTGCAGTCCCGGCTAACCCTGAAGCAACTTTGCGAGGCGGTTGCGGCTGCCACTGGGGTTGCTGGCGTATGAATCAGCGCCGAACAACGGCGATTGTACTCACCCGGGTTGACTACGGTGAGGCTGACCGAATCCTGACAGTGCTGACACCTGACGCCGGTAAGCTGAGTCTCATAGCCAAGGGCGTGCGGAGAGTTAAGAGCAAACTAGCGGGCGGGATTGAACTTTTCAGTACCAGCGAAATTAGCTACCTACCGGGGCGGGGCAGCGTGAGCACGCTGGTATCATCACGGCTCATTAAACACTACGGGACCATCGTGCAAGATATCGACCGGACTATGCTGGGCTATGAGCTGCTGAAGCTGCTGCACAAAGTAACGGAAGACGAGCCAGAAGGGGAATATTATCACCTGCTCGAGCAGACCTTTTTAGCCTTGGATGACACTACCGTATCTGTTGATTTCACCCGGATGTGGTTTAGCGCCCAGCTTATACGACTGTCGGGCCACACACCCAACCTGAGGGCACTGGCCGACGGGACGAAGTTGGACGCCGGCAAGCGATACGAATTTGACTATGACGCTACGGCTTTCATCACCTCACGCGAGGGAAGTGGCGCTTTTGGGGCTAACGAAATAAAGCTGCTAAGACTTATTTTCAGCGGCAACACACCGGCTGTACTGCACAAGGTCTCTGACGTAGCCGAACTCACAGCAAACATCGCGCCCCTCATCTTGATCCTCCGCCAGCTCCACCTCCGCGTATAGTGCGTCAAATGTTGCGCCAAATGTGCGTCAAATCATGTTAACCCCAACAAGCTAACCAACTCCCAACCAACTCCCAATTCCAATGTATATACAAACTTTTTATGACGATAGTCAGAAAAAGTTTAGAATTTTGTTTGGGGGAATTTGTGCTGGAAACGCTTTATGAGCGGGGCGGCATTGTCGATGTAGGTTGCTTCTATGTAGGTGATGAACGTGTCCACCTCGTAATGCGCTGCGATGGTGGCTACCTCGCTGCGGCAAGGAAAGGGGCTGATGAGTGTGCTTCTTTGGAGCAGGATAAATCCTGCCTGTCGGAGCTGCGCGCAAAAGGCGTTACGGGCATGCTTCTTTTCCTCTGGAATATCATAGAAAACGATGTACCATTTTCTGCTCCATGTATCTGTGGGAGCGATCTTTATATCGTCTAGCAAGATGCGCTGTAAACGCTTGCGAGCTTTATCGGTAAGTTGCAAGCCATGTTCGTATTCACCGCACAGTAGCCCCTTGGCTTTCATGTATTTTAAAATGCGTCGGACTTCGCGCTGGCGCTCGCGTTTGTCGAGGTGTTTGAGAAAAATATCGAGCGGCTTATCGAGCCCAATCATCAGCCCGGGCAGGGTAACGCCGGTGATCAGCACGGCGGTGCCGATGCTATACCTAAGAATCTCATCTACTATCTTTGCTGTTGTATCGTGCTTACTCATACAAACTTTCTGTGACTATAGTACTAAAAAGTTTGCGGGGAGGAAAGGAGAGTGGATTTTAGGGGTGAGGATGCGTATAATTACGGATATGAATGAAACAAATGGTGAGGTTAAGCTGGAAGATATCGTTAGTTTGTGTAAGCGGCGGGGGTTTATATTCCCGGGGAGTGATGTGTACGGCGGTTTGGCGGGTACGTGGGACTACGGCCCGCTGGGCGTGCAGCTAAAGCGCAACATCATGAACCTGTGGTGGAAGATGTTTGTGCAAGACCGCGAGGACATGTATGGGGTCGACGCCGCTATCCTCATGAACCAAAAAGTCTGGCAGGCCAGCGGCCACGTCGATACCTTTACTGATCCACTAGTTGTTTGTGAAGAATGTCTCTCTAGGTTTAGAGAAGATAAGATTGATACATCTAAACCATGCGAGGCTTGCAAAAAAGGTCCACATTTCAGCAAACCTGAAAAATTTAACATGATGCTAAAAACGGTGGTGGGTCCGAAGTATACGAGCTGGGAACGAAAGAAATCGGGTGGTCTACACGGTGAAATATATTTTCAGAATGATAACGGGACTGATGAAAGGGTTTGGAATATCGCCGATCCTGATCGTGAGCTCGGGGGTGTGATGATTTATGATTCTGCGTCTGTTTCGTACCTACGGCCGGAGACGGCGCAGGGGATTTTTACGAATTTTAAGAACGTGGTCGATACCATTTACCCAGATGTGCCATTCGGCATCGCCCAGCAGGGCAAGGCATTTCGCAACGAAATCTCGCCGCGCGACTTTGTGTTTCGCAGCCGCGAGTTTGAACAGATGGAGATCGAGTATTTTGTACGTCCCGAGCAGTGGGAAGAAGCGTTTGAAATGTGGCGCGTACAGATACATGAGTGGTTTAAGGCGCTTGGGCTGGATGAAAGTAAAACACATGAGCTAGAGGTGGAGGCGGGCGACCTCGCGCACTACAGCAAGCGCACCATAGACTTTGAGTTTGATTTCCCGCACGGACGCGACGAACTGCTGGGTATGGCGTACCGCACAAGTTTTGACCTAGATAACATCGCAAAAGCGAGCGGCAAGAGCATGGAATATCGCCCGAAAGACGGCAGCCCGGCGTATGTGCCGCATGTCATAGAGCCGAGCTTCGGCGTGGAACGTGCTGTGATGGCGGCGCTGTGCAGCGCCTATTGGCATGATACCGAGAATGAGCGGGTCGTGCTACGCCTGCCGTACGAACTTGCCCCAGTGAAAGTGGCAGTGTGCCCTCTAGCCAAGAACAATCCAGAACTGGTGGCGAAAGCCCGGGACATATACGCAAAGCTCAAGAAAGAGATTGGCGCAGTTCTGTGGATAGACAGCGGCAACATCGGCAAAAACTACCGCAAAATGGACGAAATCGGCGTACCCTATGTGGTCACCGTAGATTTCGACACGCTGGAAGGTGACACCAAAGACACCGTAACCGTCCGCTCCCGCGACACCCTCGCCCAGGAACGCCACAAAATCCTGAACCTAATCGCACTACTGAGTAAGGCGTAGGTTCTCGTATGGTTCAGGATGTTACGCCAGAGCGGTCACGGAACTATGCGTTTATCGATGGGCAGAATCTTCACCTCGGAACCACGGGAGCCGATTTGCCCTGGAAGGTTGACCTCAATCGCTTTCGCGTTTACCTGAGAGACAAATACCAAGTCGACAAGGCCTTTTACTATCTGGGCTATGTGCAAGATGGAGATGATATACAGAAGTTATATGAGCGGATTCAGTCTGCTGGTTTTGTGCTGGTATTTCGCCAGCACAATTCCGCAATGCTCGGGAAAAAGAAGGGCAATGTGGATTCGGACATCATCTTTAGCATCATGAAACGGCTGTATGCAAAAGAAGACTTCGATAAGGTCGTGCTGGTTTCGGGTGATGGTGACTACAAAATGCTGGTAGATTTTCTGGTGGGAGAAGGGCGGTTTGAAAAAATCCTTTTTCCGAACTCCGCATACCGATCGTCATTGTACAAGAGTATATCCGCTACATACTATGCAGCCCTTGACGAGCCGGGCACAAAAGCAAAGATTGAATACAAAACGTAGGATAAAAAGAAAAGGATCCTTAGGTAATTAGCCGTTCGGAGCCTTTTCGTCTTAATACAGTCACAGTGTATCAAATAACGATGCAATAATCAATACTAATCGTCAACAGCTTATCTGTTATTCATGGCAAAAAATACAACACCAAAAATATATTTCTCCTAAAGGAGAAATATATTTCGAGGTTATCATATTTCAATGCTTATGTCAAAATATGCAGGTCGTAGGGGTAGGTGATACGATAGAGGGGTAATAAATTGATCACGTGACTACAGAGAGGCAGGATATATGGCGACAGAACATCAACGAGCGCAGCTCGAAAAAAAGCTCAGAGACTACCGCAAGAAGAATCTGAAAAAGTCCGATTATAACGAATCGGCTACACGGATATATGTGAACGAATTTTTGCAGGACGTGCTTGGTTACACATTCGATGAAGAGATCAAAACGGAATACGCCATAAAGGGCGAGTATGCCGACTATGTGGTGCAGCTGAAGCGCAAGAAAAATTTCGTGGTCGAAGTAAAGGCCATGAGCATAGACCTGAACGAAAAACATCTGCGTCAGGCGCAAAACTATGCCGCGAATGAGGGTATAGACTGGATATTGCTTTTCAATGGCCGGCAGATCCAGCTCTACAGACTGCTTTTTACTAAGCCAATTAAAAACCAGCTTATAATTGACCTCGATCTCGGTGACATTGCACAAATGCGCAAGGCATCTGAGCAGCTCTTATCACTGACAAAACATGCAGTTGAAAAAGGAGAGCTTGAAGAGTTTTGGAAGCGAGTAGATGCGCTGACACCAGCTAGCTTACTAAAAACCATCTACACTGAGGACGTTATACGCGCAGTTCGTTTGAAGGTGAAAAAACAGTCGGGCATTACGTTTAGCCAAGATGAAATACTTACGGCCGTGCACGATTTGATCCACAGTGGGTGCCTGGAAGCGGTTAAGCCAAAGACGCTCAAGTGATGATGGTCTACTACACCGATGGGAGTGCGAGTCCGAACCCGGGGCCTGGGGGGTTTGCGGTGGTGAGTGGGGGCAAGCCTGTTGTGTTGGGCGGTGAGCCGAGTGGGACAGAGACGACCAACATCCGTATGGAAGGCTACGCCATCATGGCGGCGCTGAAGCACGCCGAGGGTCGGCCGTGCCAGATACATACCGATAGTGAGTTCTGGATAAACGTCATCACCAAATGGTCGCTAAACTGGGAAGCAAACGGCTGGAAGAAAAAGGGTGGCGAGATCAAAAATCTCGATATCGTACAAGCAGTCTGCCCGCTGTACCGCGCCAGCCAAGCCGAGCTGGTCTGGGTGCGCGGCCATGTCGGCCACGAAGGCAACGAACTAGCCGACCACTGGGCCAACCAAGCCCGCGAAGGAGCGAGAGTATAGCTATGGCGTATGACACGGGGCTCGAAGAGCGGATAGACGAAGAGATAAGCCGGTGGGGTGTGGATGTGGCGAAGCGGAAGATGTTTGGCGGACTGGGGTATTTCATCAACCGTAATATGGCGTTTGGTGTGAAGGGCGACGAGCTCATCGTGAAGGCAGATGAAGTACAAGCCGCAGCACTGCTCAGAGAGCCGGGCATGGGGCCATTTGAGTTTGGCGGCCGCAGCATGAAAGCTTGGCTGCTGGCTGCACCAGAAGTGCTAGACGAAGACAACCTCCCGCGCCTGCTCGAAATCAGCCGTGATTACACACTGACACTTTCACCGAAGTAAATATAATAATATTATTGTAATATTTTAAGTTGTGTGCTACGCTATAGCTATGACTCATACGACTATCCAAAACACGGTAAAAATCGGTACAAGCACCGGTGTAACGCTCCCCGCAAAAGAACTGCGACGCATGGGGTTAAAAGTTGGTGATCCGGTAAAAATCACATTTGAGCCAGCAAAGCCGGCGCGTGACGAGATAGCAGATGAATATGCTGCCTTCAAAAAGCAGTATGGCGCAACCCTGAAAAACCTTGCAAATCGATGATACGGTATCTCACAGCCGAGGAAATCCTCCGACTTCACTTCATGGTGGTAGAAGATTTTGGTGGCTCACACGGCATAAGAGATGAGGGCAGGGTAAAATCTGTCGTTGAGGCACCGCGGCAGCAAGTGTTTGGCACCGAACAATACCCAGACGTATACCAAAAGGCGGCGGTGTACATGCGAAATATCATCGGCGATCATCCTTTTACCGATGGCAATAAACGCACAGGCGTGACGGTATGCGGCGTGTTTTTGCTGCGGAATAATATCCGGCTCACCGCTACGGCTACAGAGCTCGAAGATTTCGCGGTGCAAATCGCGGTGGAACATCTGGATGTCACGGCGATAGCACGATGGCTCGAAGCGCATAGTGATGAAAATTCATACGGTTAAGGCAAGACAAGCAAGTCCGAGAATAGGTATTCTAGAGATCCATAAGAGCAAATGATAACAGATTGAATATACAATTATTGCGCATGTAGAGTACAATAATTGTATGGGTGATAGTACGGGACCGAAGCCGAGAGTACACGCGTTTGGATATCTTGACGAAACAGGATTATTGCATAGTCCGGCTACAGATAAAGTCTTTGGCATGGGGCTGCTGCTTTCGCCAAACACCCGTGAACTTCATAGGGCTATCATCACTCTAAAAAATAAGCGTCGATATCATAGGGAGCTGAAGTTCAGTGATGTGACGAGCCAAACATTGCCCATTTACCTTGAGCTCATCGATATATTCTTTGCCTGTACCAATGCTCGTTTTCATGTACAAATTGTCGACAAATCTACCGCAAAAGTTGTACCGGCAAAGGGCTTGCATCAGAAAGCTTATAATAATTACGCTGCTTCACTTATAGCCGGGTCTGTTGGAAAGAATAGAGGCTCTGCGAGTGAGTATGTGACGATTCTGGCGGACGATATTTCAACGAGTAAGGACGATAAATTCGAAAAAGTTATACGTGAACGCATACGTCTTGTGCACCGGCGAAATGCGCTTTTTGGAATCGCACGATTAGAGTCGCACGCAGTTTCAGAGATTCAAATGGTTGACGTTTTGCTTGGGACGGTAGCATACGCCTTTAAGATAAAGTACGGCTTAGTTAAAGGCTCAGGAGCGCAGCTGCGCTTACTGAAGCATTTGCAAGTGAAGCTCGGGGCTGTGTTTTTGGCACAGTCGCAAGTGGTAAGACTGCGAAATGGTGATGTGTTTGAGGTAATCGAAATCGCAGCCAAATAAAAATAGATGGCGCTTTGGGTCCAACGATCATCAAGGATCAACCCACGCGATTCCATCTACAATCTCTAGTATACATACTTTTATAAAATATGTCAATTGGTGTTGTCAAACTATTGGCAGGGCGTCGTTGCGGGTGCCGAGGGCGGCGGCGAGGCGGTCGAGCTGCTGGAATTTGCCGTAGGCTATGGGCGTGCCATCGGCACGGTACAGGCGGTAGTAGTGGTCGAAGTGGCGGAGCTCGCCCCGAAAAGTCTGGGCGGTGGTGGGCTCGTCTATCCGCCGAATGTACCAGCCGGGTGGCTCATCTGCCAAGATGCGTTTTAGTTTTGCGTAGTGATTAAATGCCATGAAACAGATTATACTATGTGACATGCGTGACCCAGTGTTTTCCCTACTAGAAGAGTTGCATATACCGTACCGGCTTCAGGAGCACGAGGCGGTGTTTACGGTGGCGGAGTCTAGCGTGAAATTGCCCGAAAAAGTGCCGGTGAAGACGCTGCTGGTGACCGATGATAAGAAAAAGCAGGTTTGGATGGTCGCCATGCGCGGGCTAAACAGGCTGGATATGAAGCAGCTGGCGCGTGAGTTGGGCGTCAAAAAGCTGCAGTTCGTGAGGCCGGAACGGGTCGAAGAGCTAGTGGGGGTTCGTCCGGGAAGCGTTTCTATCTTCGGTCTGCTTCACCCGGGATCGAAAAACATGCACGTTTTGTTCGACGAGTCACTCATGCAGGAGGCGGAGCTTGGCTTTCACCCCAATGACAATACCGCCACCGTTTTCCTCACACCCGCCGATGTCCTCACCGTCATACAAACCACCGGCCACGAATGCCGTATACTGGCTGTATGATTCATGAAAACTGGGCATACGTGGCTGCTGTCATAAATGTACTCGGTACTCTCACGTATGTAGTCGATGTCTTCCGCGGCAAAGCTCGGCCAAACAGGGTTACGTGGGGTGTGCTGACTGTTGCGCCCATGATCGCATTTGCCTCCATGCTTTCGCAAGGTGTTAGTTTCGCGCAAAGCATCATGACGTTTAGTGTGGGGTTTTCGCCGTTTCTTATTTTCGTGTCAAGCTATCTGGTCAAACATCCGGCGTGGCAGCTAAAGAAGTTTGATATTGTCTGCGGACTTCTTTCGATTCTTGGGTTGCTACTCTGGTGGGTGACGGGAGAGGGAAATGTCGCGATAGTCTTTAGTATATTGGCGGATGGCTTAGCGTTCTTGCCGACACTTGTGAAATCGTACTTCCACCCTGATACAGAGAGTCCTTGGACATTCATGGCCAGTGAAATCGCGACCATTATGGGTCTCATGACGGTGACAAAGTGGAACTTCGAGCACGTGGGCTTCCAGCTTTATATACTGGTTGCGAATATCGCGGCAATAGCATTTATATATTTTAAACTTGGTCTTAAAATATCTGGGCGAAGAAAAGTACCGGCATGAAGTCCATTGTATTAGGAGCGGGGTGTTTTTGGTGTACGGAGGCGGTGTTTCAGCGTGTGGAGGGTGTCACGGAGGTCGTGCCGGGCTACGCTGGTGGTAATACACCGCACCCTACGTACGAACAGGTGTGCGGAGGTAAAACGGGGCATGCCGAGGTTGTGCGGGTGGATTATGACGAGGCCAAAGTGAGCCTGGAGCGATTGCTGCACATCTTTTTCGCCACGCACGATCCGACCACGCTGAACCGTCAGGGTGCAGATGTCGGTACCGAGTATCGTTCGATCATACTCTACAGCGATGAGGCCGATGCGGTGAAAGCCCAATCTGTTATAGCAGGCCTCCAAGGTGAAACGGAGGTGCCCATAGTGACAGAAGTCGCCCCGCTGGACACATTTTACGAGGCAGAACCGTACCACCACAATTATTTCGAGCAGCACCCAGAACGAGCCTACTGCCAGATCGTCATAAACCCGAAAATTGATAAGTTGCGGGCATATTTGCGCAGTGAAAACGCCAGAAAGTAGCCTTTTTATAACACTCATGGTATACTGAAGCAATCGAAGTTGTCCCTTGGAGCGAGATTGCTCTACAACGGCTGGGGTATGCTCCCTTAAGCAGCTTCATTCTTTGGCCAGTGCAGCACACTTTGGCCCTGTGTCGCCGAAACTTTAGCGGCGAAAACACATACTTTATTACATAACACCGGGCGCTTGCGGTAGGTATTGCTGTGGGTGAGTCCGGAAAGGAAAAAAATATGACAAAACTATTACTTTTCGTGGGGACGATCTTGGCCTCTGCAGCATATGTGCCCTACATACGCGATATCATGAAGCATGGTGTGAGGCCGCGGCTTGTTTCGTGGGTAATTTGGACGCTGCTGCTTGGGCTCATGACGGTCGTGTCGGTGCAGGAACGGGCCTGGGGCAGTGCGCTGGCGACGGGGGTATCAACCATGGGGTGCTTGGCGGTGGTTGTACTTGGCTGGAACTACGCCACACGCGGTGTGACGCGATTTGAGGCGGCAACATTTGTAGCTGCGCTGGCTGGTATAGCCCTATGGCTAACACTTGATACACCACTGGTTGTTATGCTTGTTGCGATTGCGATAGACGCTGCGGCATACCTGCCGACACTGGTGCATGGCTGGCAAGACCCTGAGGAAGAATCGTGGCTGGCGTATGCGGTGGGCGTGGTCGGCGAAGGGGCAATCTTGGCTGCAATTCTACAGCAGCATGGTTCATTTATAGCTTACGCGTATCCGCTTTATGCTGTCGTATTTGGTATGGTAATGGTGGGAATTATCGCACTCGCTTTTTACCGAGACAACACCGAGAAGGATACGTTTGCCCGTGAATGGTAATCCCTGAAGAGGTGTATACTGAAGGCTGAAGGGGTAAGTATGAAAGCAGCATGGAACGGCGCGGTGATCGCCGAAGCAGATAAAGACGACCTTATCTATATAGAGGGGAACTGGTATTTTCCGCCTGAAAGCGTCGATTTTGACAAGCTCACGGAAAGTCCTACGCCGTACACCTGCCCGTGGAAGGGCGACTGCCAGTACTATCACATTGCCGTAGACGGGGAGAAAAATGCCGATGCTGCCTGGTGCTACCCCAAGCCACTGCCGTCTGCAATCGAACGTGTCCACAAAAACTTCAGCGGCTACGTTGCTTTCTGGCGCGGCGTGGAGGTAGCAGAATGAATGACTGGGACGAAAGTCAGCTTCGGGAAATTGCAATGGCGCACGGGACGCCGTGCTTTGTGTATTCAGGGGATATGCTGGCAGAACGAGCAAAAAAGTTGCTCAGTTTGGAGCTGCCATATGGCTTCACTCCCAGATACGCCATGAAGGCGAACAATCATCCGGAGATAATCCGGCTGTTTCATGAAACTGGCTTGTCGTTCGACGCTAGCTCTAGCTACGAGGCGCAGGAGCTCATAAATCTCGGGGTTCCGGGTGAAAAGATAAGCCTGTCGAGTCAGCAGCCGGCGCATAACCTGGGTGAACTACTGGCGGCTGGTGTGCAGTATGTGGCGACATCGCTGCGCCAGCTGGAGTTGTTTCTGGCTAACGAAAATCGGCCTGGAACAGTCGGGCTGCGCGTCAACCCGGGTATCGGAGCTGGGCACAACAACCGGCTGACGACTGGTGGAGCAAATAGCAGCTTTGGGCTGTGGAATGCCTATGTGCCTGAGGCTTTGCGACTGGTGGCCGCGAACGGAGTGAAGATAGATCGGCTGCACGTGCACATCGGCTCCGGGGCTGACCCGACCATGTGGGGCAAAATGATGGAGACGGCTCTTGCTATTGCCGAAACCATGCCCGACGTGACGCGTCTAGACATGGGCGGCGGCTACAAAATCCACCGTTACGGCGATGAGCACGAAGCAGACATGACAGCAATTGCGGCTGAATTTGCCCGTCAATTACAGGGGTTCGCCGAAAAAATGGGGCGAAAACTGGCTCTAGAGATCGAGCCGGGAACATGGCTGGTTGGTCACGCCGGCGTCCTGCTGGCTGAAGTGGTTGACGTGGTCGATACGGGTGCAGACGGGCATACCTTTTTACGGCTCAATACTGGCATGAATGACATTGCCCGGCCGGGTATGTACGGGGCGCAGCACCAGATTGCCGTACTCAACGACAGCAGTGAAACTGCCGAGTACGTGGTGGTGGGGCATAACTGCGAGACCGGTGATATTTTGACGCCGGCACCTGGCGACCCGGAAGGGATCGAATCGCGCGAACTGCGGCGGGCGAGTGCGGGCGACATCGTCGTGATATACGACACTGGCGCTTACTGCCGCAGCATGAGCCACAAGGGGTACAACAGCTATCCAAATGCTGCCGAGGTAGTCACCTAAGACTTCCGCGCCAGCCAGCACGTCTGACTAGCAAAGCTAGCTGCACCACTGACTGGTGCGAAAATTGCGCAAAAAAGCCGGTAGCTCACAGGCTACCGGCTTTTTGTGCGGGCGCAACGAATTACTTCTTGAACATGCCTTTCAGCTTGCCGAGGAAACCGCCAGCAGTATTGCCGAGGTTGCTGCCGGCCTCTTTGAGCCCAGCCAGGTCGGCGAGGTCTAGTTTGCCATCGCCGTTGGCGTCGGCCTTGGCCTTCAGGCTGTCAAGCTTGTCGGCGGGCAGCTTATCGCGCAGGGCTTCTAGGTCATCCTTGGTCAGTTTGCCATCGCCATTGGCGTCGGCCTTGGCTTTGATATCGTCAAATATGCTCATAGATACTCCTAATTATATTGTCCTCTAAGTATACACGCTAATGGGCTACTTTGCTGTACAATATGGGGTATAAAAGGGGTGTTTACATATGACAAAAAAATCAACCGACCGACTTCGTAGCAGCTCACTGCGTCCGTTGCAACGGTTTTCATTATTTTTCTTTGGCCGACCACGTCTCACAGCGCTGCTGGCACTGACTATCACGCTTTTCGGTGTGCTGAGCTACACTACGCTACTCAAGCGAGAAGGGTTCCCGCCTATCAATGTGCCGTATGCCATTGGTCAGGCGACATACTTTGTAAACGATGCCGGCAAGGTCGACCGCGAGCTGGCCAAACCAGTCAGCGAATATCTGATGAAACAGTCAGGCGTAAAAACCGTCCAGACGAATAGCCTGGGTAACTTTGCAACTGTGTTCGTCCAGTACTCAGAAGAAACAGATTCCGTCAGCCGCAGCCAGGAGTTGCAGCAGGCCATAACCGAGCAGCGAATTTTACCCGCCGGCGCGAACCTGAAGTTTGAAGCAGCCCGGTTTGGTTTCACCGAGCGTGGCGATGATGCCGTGGTGTCTTTTTTCTCGACCAAGGACGCCTCGCTGCCTGAGCCGGAGCTGGTGGCATTTGCCGACAAGGCAGCCCAGTTTATAAAAGCGCAAAAGCATAGTCTCATAAAAGACGCTTCCATCATAAATCCAATAGAGCGCGCGCAAAACCCGCTGACCGGTGAAACCCAAAACGTGCAGAGTCGGTTTGAGCGCTTCGGTGAACGCCGGGACGGTGAGACCACGTTCTACAGCTCAGTGCCCATCGGTGCCACCATCGTCAAGGGCGGGGATGTGGTGAAGTTTGGCGATCAGCTGCAGCAAGCTGTCGATGCTTACAATGCACAGCAGGCTTCCAGCGGCTATGCCATGCGGGTTAGCGCTAGCTTTGCACCAAGCATACGGATGCAGATAGGCGAGCTGCAAAAAACGTTGCTCGAGGGGTTGCTAGCGGTTTTGGTTATTGGATCTATTGTGATTGCGGTGCGGGCCTCGTTCATTACCGTGCTGTCGATGGTGACGGTGATACTCGCTACCCTTGGAGTGCTGGAGCTCATCGGTTATACGCTCAATACGATTTCTTTGTTTGCGCTTATTTTGAGCCTGTCGCTCATAGTGGACGATACAATCATCGTGGTCGAAGCACTCGATGCCCAGCGGAAACGCAAAAATGACCCAGATGACATCGTCAAGACAGCCATAGGTAAGGTCGGCCGAGCCATGATAGCCGCTACTTCCACCGCGGCGCTGAGTTTCGTGCCACTGCTTTTTGTGGGTGGAATACTAGGCGGTTTTATTCGTGTTATGCCGGTCACAATCATATCGGCACTGGCGATTAGCCTGCTGGTAGCGCTTGTCTTCATCCCGTTTTATGCGCGGTTTATTATGCTCGGGAAGAAGCACATCGGTGAGAGGGCCGAGCATGAGCTGGCAGCCGATTTTGAGGCACGCGTGGCCCGTTGGTTGGCTTCACCGATGTTGTGGGCCCGTCACAGCAAACGCAAACTTTTTGGAGTTGTCACGGCGGCGATACTGGCTAGCTTTGTTTTCATCGGTGCTGGTGGCTATCTGTTCCAGAAGGTGACGTTCAATATCTTCCCGCCCTCGAAAGACACCAACCAGATCGCCACAATATTGCGGTTTCCGACTGGCACAACCATTGAGCAAGCTGAAGTCATCAACGACGCTGCCATGCAAAAGGTCAAGGCCGTGCTGGGTGAAGATTTTGTTTCAGGTGCCAACTACGGTGTCGCGAACGCGCAAAGCGCGCAGTTCTTTATAGATCTCAAAGACTACAATAAGCGAAAAACCACCGCGCCGGAGTACATAGAAAAGCTCAAGGCTGAGTTCAAAGATTTCAAGCAGGCGCAGCTGAGCGTCATGACCATAGATGCCGGCCCGCCAGCGTCCGACTTTACAGCTCGCGTGGCCTCTGACACAAACCGTTCGGCCGCCGAAAAACTGGCGGGTGACATCGCCGATTACCTCAGGACGGCCGACATTCGGCGTATCGATGACAGCAAGGTGAAGATAGAAGCGGTTTCGGTCGATAACACCGATGTGATTACCCGTGCCGACGGCAAATCTTACATGGGTATCACGGCTAAGTTTGTCGATAGCGACACGACCGCACTGGTGACGCTGACGCAGAAAGCCGTTGAGGACAAATTTACTCCCGAAAAGGTTGCCAGCTACGGTTTGCCAAAAGACGCGGTCAGCTTTAACTTCGGGCAGGAAAGCGAGAACCAAGACAGCTTCAAGACATTGGCGCTGGCATTTCCGATAGTACTGCTGGCGATATACGTAGTGCTCGCCACCCAATTCCGCAGTCTCCTGCAGCCGCTGTTGATTTTTATGGCCATACCGTTCAGCCTCTTTGGCATAACACTCGGGCTGTGGCTGACCGATAATGCCTTTAGCTTCTTTGCCATGCTTGGTTTCTTTGCCCTGATAGGCCTCAGCATAAAGAACACTATTTTGCTGACAGACTACGCCAATCAATCTCGCCGAGCGGGCATGAACCCGGTCGATGCAGCGCACGAAGCGCTGGCCGAGCGGTTCCGTCCACTGGTGGCTACTAGTTTGACTGCCATTGTGTCCATAATCCCGCTGGCGCTCACTAGCCCATTCTGGCAGGGGCTGGCAGTGGTGCTGATGTTTGGTCTGCTTTCGAGCACCCTCATGGTTGTCACGGTTTTCCCATACTACTATCTGGCCGGCGAATTCATGCGTGGTCGAATAACACGGAAAATCGGTGTTACTTGGACTCTAGTCAATATACTTACTCAGTTAATGACAATGAAATTGATTTTCCCCGAAACCTCACAGTCATTTATTGTGGTGAGTATCATTACTTTGATAGGCACAAACGTAATCTGGTATATAATTCGTCATCTCTGGAAGGGGCTAGGGAAAGGCGTTTATGAAGCAAAATAGCTCAACTAATAAGGTTAGCAACGGGCCATTTGCGGTTCTAAAACGGATATTAACGGGTCGGCCTGCGTTTGAAGCAGAAGCCTTGAGCCATGATTCTGCTGTTCAGGCGGAGGGCGGCCACGGGGTAGATCCAGCTAGCACGACAAACCCCTATCTGCAGTCTTCGGGACGCAAGATATATCCGGTCGTTAAGGTAGCGAGTGCGCATTTTCATCGCAGCGGCGATCACGCTGAACTGAGGGTACATATTCATAATGATTCCCAGTTCGACATCCAGCTCGATAAAATACGTCTATTCGGGCAGACGGTCGAGCTCGACCGTAACCTAGCTCCGCATGGCAGCGCCGAATTCCTGGTGTACCGCGGGCATTCATTTCATGCGCGCCCCGACACGCGCGCCGAGCTGGTCTACCAGATAATCGGCTCAAATGACTACTTCATGAATCCGCATGAAATCATGTTCCGGCAAGAATCAGACGGGGTTTACTTGGTGACTGAACTACGCAGCCGGGACAACCAAGTATCTGACGTATAAATTGTCCTGTCTGAACTAATAAAATTGTGCTACATTGAGTGCATAACGAGGAGGTGAACCATGTCTGAACACAAAAGTAAGAAAGTTGATACTACTGATTACGGTGCGACTACCAGCGATGCCCGCGTGCTAAAGGAGAGAAGTGCTTACGACCACCCTGGATTTTTCCTGCGCGGAGCAGTCTGGATCGTATCGCGGTTTCCGCTGACCCGTCATAAGTACCAGAACTGGACAACAGCTCGCACGCTTATTGTTGGTTGGCTGCTGTGGCTTATCGTGCTGCCGATCATCCCAATCGTGGCGGCTATAATATGGTACGTTCGTGATCCTGAAGGGTTCAAAAAGAGCCCATGGGCTAAAGCGCTACTTACTTTAGCAGTAGTTTGGGCGGGTTATGCTGGTGTTATCTTGACCAACCCATCACAGGCCAATGTCAACGGCAAATATTCACCCAGGCAAACGCAGCCAAATGGGGAAGTGAGTGGTAAGGCCGATGCGCTCAACACGGCTAGCGCAGAAGCTAAGCAGAAAGTCGCAGCCCAGAAAGAAAGCAAAGATTCCGGCGGCCGCAAGTTTGCTAGCTGTACCGCAGCCTTTGAAGCTGGGGTGTTTAACATCAAGCGCTCTAACGCCAGCTACGAACCGCGGCTCGACCGCGACAGCGATGGCATCGCTTGCGAGAAATAATTATGGACATTAAACAGATACTCCTCGATCAACTCAGTGGGGCAGCGGCTGAAAAACTCGGCTCACGCAATGGTCTCGACAGTGCGCAAACAAATTCAGCGGTGGATTCGGCACTGACAGCCATCTTGAGCGGCTTGCAGCAAGAGGCCAGCAGTAAAAAGGGCGCAGCAAAGCTCGATAACGCTGTTTCGAAAGACCATGACGGCTCTATTCTGTCTGATCTGGCCGGTGCTGTTGGCAGCGATGCCACCAAGATTGACGGCGGCAAGATACTCGAACACCTCTTTGGCGGCAAGGCAGACAAGGTGGCTGACAAGGTCGCTGAAAGCTCTGGGGTGAGCACGAGTGCAGCCGGAGACATCCTGAGTACACTTGCCCCGATAGTTCTAGGTCAGCTGGGCAAGCAAAAGCAGTCAGATGGTCTTGACGTCGGCGGCCTGGTCAATATTCTGCTCGGCCAAAAAGCTGGGAAGGGCGACGGTGGCCTCGGCGACGTCGTCTCAGGTATGTTCAATAAAAAGAACGCCGGCCTCCTGGCGATCCTGCTCGGTTTTCTCAAGATTTTCATGGGTAAAAAATAGTCTTCAAAAGAAGACGATAACACAACACCGAAGCTTCGACATCGGTGGTACAATGCTGGTATGGAAGAAAATAGCGTAGAACAAGAGCTTCAGAAGGAGCGGGATACTTACCAAGAAACAGATGTGTTTGCCTGGGCGAATAACTTAGTGCAGTACAAAGACGAACTAAAAATAGAGATCTTCTTTATCAGCAAGAACTACGTGTTGTATAAGACCGCGATGGCTGAGGGGCTGAAGAAGCAGCTGGAGCCAATATTTATAGATGAAATCCTCGACTATATTCTCGAGGGGGCCGAAAATGGGCTAATAGTGCGCGGGTTTGAAGACGCCGAGGCCGAAACGGGCGTATTGCAGCGCACGCAAGTGTTTAAGGTGGAAAAACTGCGAGAGACTCTGGGCTGGCTGAGGACGCAGGAGCGGGAGATCGTGCTTTTCAAAGAGGACGAGCACGATATAAACCACATGAAAGGCCTGCTGGCGCGCGTTACCCACCCAGAGATGGAAAAGCCATTTTACCTTGCGAAAGTTCTGCCTAAGTCACAGGTTATGAAGGGAAAGCAGGGCTGGATGCTTCGTGCCGATAAGTTCGTGCCGTTCGACGCAGAGGCGGCACTGCGTCTGCCGACAGATCCGCAGATGCTTATTCTCGAGCAAGACGTGTATGTGTTCAGTCAGGGCAAGCTCAAAACGCTCTTTGGTTACGACGCCAAAGAGGCGGCCATAGCCGAAACGAAAGTTCGCGAGATTATGGACGCGTACGGGCTGAGTTTCCCCGAAGGAGTGGGGCTGAACGCGCTTTTAAAGGGTAAGAAGCAGCTTATCCAGAAGCTCCAGAAGCTGGAAGTCGGCAAGGTGACGCAGGAAAAAGCTCTCGAGTACGCCGAAGATATGGATCTGGAACTTATGCCCGATGACCAAGGGAAAATCATCATTATGGATGATAAAAGCCTCACCACGTTCGTCAATATCATCAACGAAGACTACTGGGAGTCGCCCCTCACCGGCGAACGGTACGAGATCATCAAAAAACGTCCGCTCAAAGTCAAAGACGACGAAGAAGTATAGCCCGACTATCACCAGATCACCTTTTTAGAAGCTGCGCTACCTATTAGTTAGTGTCTAATCGATCAAAGGCCGCTCTCTTGGCTGGCCAGGTTTTTTTATAATGCGGATCCCAACTAGTTTAGATATCGACGAGAGATAACCCTAACCTGCAAGTCTGCGCAGAATGTGTACTCAAACCACGAGGCCCTACTCTGCAAAAGGCGAGTCGAACAAATACATACACTGTCACAAAAATCCCTGACAAAAAAACCGTCACACCATACCATGACACCCCATTTCCAGCCAAACATACCCATCCTTGCAATTTAGATTGTCCGGCCGTACAATCTAAATTATGGCGAGAAATGCGTGGACGAGCGCACTGGTGGATGAAGTACTGCGGTTAGCCCTTGCGGGTACGCTTGTGGGCGCCGTCATCCTAGCACCAAATGCACTCATAGGACTAGATAAACCTATGAAGAAGGCCTTTGATGCGCTCGACAAAAGGCAGCAGGAAAGGGAAATCGCCCGTGTGCTGGCGTATATGAAAAGCAAGAAACTTCTTGCGGAAAACTATCAGAACGGCCTGGATATAACCACGCTCGGACGCCTGCGACTGAAGCGAATGGACTATGAAAAACTAGTCATTCCAACCCCCGAGATTTGGGACGGTCAGTGGCGAATAGTGATGTTTGACATACCTGAGGAAATGCATAAAACTCGCCGTGATTTCACAGCTAAGATCCGACTACTCGGGTATAAATATCTTCAGCAGAGTGTTTGGATCCATCCTTTCGAATCACGCCGCGAGATATCGGTCGTTTGTGAAAAACTCGGCATCAGCAAGTACGTTACGTACATAGTAACTGCGCATATCGATCACGAATCTATCCTGATCGATCGTTTTAAGACCCTGTTTCATTCTGTGTAAAATAGATTGTCCGGCCGGACAATCTATTTTAGAGTGAGCTCGCGCAGGTTTCATGCTTGGTAGGGCGTGAATATGAGTGAGCCCGGAACTGTTTTTACTGGAAACATCGGCTTCTAAAAGGGGTGGTTTTGTATTTTTTCCCAAGCAGACTGCGGCTTACGGGAACCTCCAGGCTATTCTCTAGAAGGGGCGGAGCAGTCCCTTTGCGTTGCTTTTTTGGAATTCGAGTTCCGGTGTGGACTATTTAGATTGTCCGGCCGGACAATCTAAAATGGGGTGGAAAATACAATGAGGAAATATTGCAAGGGAAAATGGTGGGGGTATACTGTATGGTATCGAATGGCCGGTGTAGGCTCAGGCGAGGAACGATGTAAACGCATAGCGTAAGGGAGACGAGTAGGATGAGACAAGCACAAGCATTACAACTTATGATGGACGGTACGTCCATTTTTTTGACTGGCGCACCAGGGGCGGGGAAGACGCACGTCCTAAACGAATTCATCCGTTTGGCCAAAAAACGCGGTAAAAATGTTGCCGTGACTGCCAGCACCGGTATAGCGGCGACGCACATCGGCGGGACAACCATACATAGCTGGTCGGGTTTGGGCATCCAGGAGTACGTGAGCGAGCAAGACCTGGTGCGGCTGAGTGCCAAAGACCGGCTGGTAAAGCGGTATAACGCGACGGACGTGCTGGTTATAGATGAGGTGTCGATGCTGCATGGCCGCCGTCTCGACATGGTGAATATGGTGGCCAAAAAACTTCGGCAGTCGGCGGCACCATTCGGCGGCCTGCAGGTCATACTGGTGGGGGATTTGTTTCAGCTCCCACCGGTGGAGCGCGAACGGTCGAACCCAGACTTCGTGCACCTGTCTGATGCCTGGGCGGAGTTACAACCTGTGGTGTGCTATCTGACCGAGCAGCACCGTGTGTCGGCCGGAGATAGTCTGCTTGATTTGCTGAGTGCGATGCGACGCGGCGAAGTGCATGAGCTGCACGAAGCTGCTCTGCAAGAACGTTTGCGGCAAAAGCCTGCGGCCGATGTGGTCGTGACACGGCTCTATGCGCACAATATGGATGTAGACCGTATAAACCAGCAGCATTTACAGGCGCTTCAGGCGGAGCCAAAGGCGTACGATATGGTTACCAGCGGGGCAGCTGCTAAGCGTGAGCAGCTGATGAAAAGCGTGCTGGCACCAGAGAAGCTGGTGTTGAAGCGCGGTGCTGAGGTCATGTTTGTGGCCAATAACTTCCCGAAAGGCTTTGTGAACGGCACGCGCGGTACGGTCATAGATTTCGATGGCAACACGCCTATAGTGGTTATCGCTGGTGGTAAAGAAATTCGGGTTGAGCCACATAGCTGGAGCCTGGAGGAAGATGGCAGGGTACGCGCTGAGGTGACGCAGCTCCCACTGCGCCTGGCCTGGGCGATCACCATCCACAAAAGCCAGGGGATGAGTCTCGATGCGGCCGAGGTAGATCTAAGCCGTAGCTTCACACCGGGTATGGGATATGTAGCGCTGAGCCGGGTGCGGAGTATGGATGGCCTGTTTTTGGCGGGCATAAACCAGGTGGCCCTGCAGCTGCACCCGCTGATTTTCGAGTATGACCGCGAGCTGCGGGAGCTGAGCGAGGAAATGGGGTTAAAAACGGCTGATTTTACCGAAGACACCAAGAAAAATGAAGTTGAAATGGCTTTCGACGAAGCGCTGTTTGTGCAGCTTAAAAAATGGCGCACCGCCCAGGCCGCCAAAGAAAAGATTGCGCCGTACATGGTTTTTCACGACACCACGCTAAAAGAACTCGCTGCCCGCCGTCCCCAGACCAAGCAAGCTCTTTTGGCGGTAAAAGGCATGGGCAAAATGAAGCTGGAAAAGTACGCGGCAGACATACTCGACCTCGTAAAACGCTAATGCTTGTAACGTCTGATTTTACGCTGGCTCACGCGCACCTGTATCATAACCTCTACTTTACCTCTGTCATGGTGAGCTTGCCTGTCCGACGGACAGGCATAGTCGAAATATCTTCTTAGGGCTGGAGAGATTGCGCCAGGGAGGCTGCCACGTACTTGCGGTGCGGTGGTCGGAATGACAATTTTGCAGGAAGTGCATGTGGGTCAGGATTTTACGACTTGCTACAGAGCGCTAACAGATGTATCATAATGACATAACCCGAAGAGGGATAGGAGGTCATTGTACACCATGAGTATTACTAAAATTGTGATCTTATTTGCCAAATGTCTAGTTGTTGCTAGTATCATATCGATTGCTGGAGTAAAAGAGGCAAGTGCCGCAAATGTGTTATGGTACACCCAACAAAAATCATGTACGAACGATTATGACGATGTAACCGCTACATGGAAAGACACGCTGAAGGTGTATTATGATACGGCGCGGCCATACTCTGTCTCGGGATATTCGTATTCAACCTCTCGTACCACCTCAAGGCCCCAGTATTCACTCGCTAGGCTCTACGCGGGTAGTACAACAGTTGTTAATGTTTTTGGGCAATACAAGCAAACCTCTTTAGGTTCAACGTACTACACGTCAGCAAAACCAGCATCATTCTACCATTTAGATAATGCATACTATTCTGGGTCATTCCGGACTTTGTTGACTTGTAGTGTATCGTTTTAAGGATATAGGCAGTAAGGAATAAGCTCGTACGACCTCACGGTTAGGGCATAAGCTGATTCAAAACAACTTGAGGATCTCTTTGCCTTGGCACTTCACGATACAACGCTCCAGGAGCTCGCCGCTCGCCGTCCCCAGACCAAGCAAGCTCTTTTGGCGGTAAAAGGCATGGGCAAAATGAAGCTGGAAAAGTACGCGGCAGACATACTCGACCTCGTAAAACGCTAATGCTTGTAACGTCTGATTGTTGCATATAAACAAAATGTGTTCTATAAATAATGCATGATTATGTCTGCGGAGTGTAGCTTGGCTACGTTGCCGCCGCTCGAACGCGGCGTTATTAAAACCGCTGCCATTGTTGGGGCTGGTGCGTTAGCATTGAAAGGTGCCGAGGTGGCGTATCGCCACGGTCGTCTGGCGCGGTATACGCCGGAGCAGTTTGAAGCGGCTACAGAACCTTCGAGCATCGTGCCGTACATATCATTTGCGCTAGGCAAAGCAGAGGAATACGGGCTTGAGGTGGTGCTGGCTGGCGGCATAGCCAAGCAAGCGCTGGCTGACCCAGAGACCGTGTTTGATGTAGATACAAAGACGATGACCGTATCTGATAGCCAGAGCTGCCGTGCACGTCGTGGTGCTACGGTTCTACGTCCCGACGAGGTAACCGAGCGCGACATTGATCTCTTCTGCAAATATCTGTGGGTCGGCGAAGGTGACGGGAGAGAAAGAGTTGAAGCCGATCAATCCAATCCAGAGATTGCCAAGGTTCTTAAGCAGCGAGCCAAAAAATTACAGGAAGATATCGACGAGTATGCGAAAAGTAATGGGTTGGATATTGGGTCGGAACTCTCATTATTCGGTTACGATGCACCCTACGGACATAATTTTCGGCTGCTTGATTATGCAACCAAAACTAAGCTTCAGCCTGGCGGAAAAACAGAAATCCTGCATGACAATAACGGCAATGAGTTTGAGATGCCAGTGGATGAGCAATGGACACTCCGTGTCGGTGATCTTATAATCCCGGTTAATTCGCCTCAAGTGCAGCTTGGCCGTACTCTTAACAGAACAACGGTTGCCAGAGAGCGCGACGTACAAAGCGTCAATGCTGCCATCAAAAATCTGTTGGATAAGGGGCTGTGGCAGGGCGACATGACGAATATATGGTACTTGCATCAGCAATTCCGCCGGGCGATGGATGATGCTTTGCGAGCTCAAACGATTGCAAATGGGCCGGGCGTCCTGCGTAAGGCAAACCTGCTAGGCATGAGGGTGCTCGCACCGTTTACCGGCATGGTTGAGGGCTCTGATCTCTTGAGCGCGGCGATACGCGATAGGCGTGGTCCCGTATCGAAAATAGCAGGGTATGTCATGAATGCTTCATCGGGTAAGTAGTGAAGCGTAGTATACTGTTTGTATATGAGTGAACAAAACAAACAGGGCGGGGGCAGGAAGCCGTGGTGGGTGAAGCGGAAGCAGGCGGGGCAGCAGCAGGTGGCCGAGCCGCCAAAGCCCAAGGGTAACTACGCGTTTATAGATAGCCAGAACTTGAACCTTGGGGTGCAGAAGATTGGCTGGAAGATGGATTGGCACAAGTTTCGCCTGTGGCTGAGCGAGAAATACGGCGTGACGCAGGCTTTCATGTTCATAGGCTACATGCCAGATAATGAGTCGCTGTACGAGCAGATGTATGCGCATGGGTTTTTGGTGGTGCTGAAGCCGACGGTGGATGTAAAGCAACGACCAACTGTCAACGATCAACGCTCAACAAACGACCAACTGCCAACTTTGAAACGGGGTGAAAATGAGGGCAAGAAAACAGAGGAAGCTGAAAAATCCCAGGTGAAAGGAAACATAGACGCAGACCTGGTGTTGTACGCCATGAAGGAGCTGCCGAATTATGATAAGGCGGTGATAGTGAGCGGGGACGGCGACTTTTTTAGCCTTATAGAGTACTTGCGTGATGAGAAGAAGCTGCTGAAGGTACTGGCACCAAACCGGCGGTTTTCTACGCTACTGCAGGGGTTTGAGGAGTATATTGAGGGGATAGATCAGCACCGAGGTGAGCTGGCTTACCGCGATTTTCGCCGCAAAAAGTCGAGTTCCCACCAAAGGCACACCGCAAAGCTGCCGTAAGGTCTCTGCCAAACAGTGGCTGAAGATGCCGGGTTTTGCCCCTGCCTGCCGGCAGGCAGGCCTGCCTGTCGACCAGTGAATGCGGTATTTCGCCCGCAGGGCGACCAGGACCTTTTGCTGTCAAAAGGTCCTGGACCTAAAACCAGGCCAGAAGCTCCGTCTCTCTGTCGAATGTTGTCCAGTTTTACAACCGACACAAGAACTCACTCCAGGTTAGATTGCCACCGGCAATCTAACCCTCCGTTCAAACAACTTGTGCCGCCTGTCGGAAGTTGTAAAAGCTGACAACATTCGAAACCGGGAGCCTCCACATGGCCACTACTAGCTATATCCACCTCCGCCAAGGCTTCGGCGAATGTACTTCAGCGGCCTACGGCCGCCCCTACCGTCTACCGTCCACCGTCTACCCCCTACTCTACCTCGTTTCTAAAAAATCGACCACAGGGCGGCAAGGCCGGCGGCGGCCATGAGGGCAGTCGTGAACCAGCCCAGTACCGTCGTGCTGCGGCGGTTGACCCAGTGCCCCATGAGCTTACGGTTGCTGGATAGCCGGACTATAAAGAACAAGACAAATGGCGCCACGATGCCGTTAGCGGCGGCTGAGTATATCAGGGCTTTTATGGGGTCGAGCCCGACGAAGTTCAGCCCCAGCCCGACCAGCATAGATATGATTATGACTCCGTAAAACGCGTGAGCTTGGCGCAGGCTGCGGTGCAAACCTTCCTTCCAGCCCAGCGCTTCAGCCACAGCGTAGCTGCTGCTGCCGGCCAGTACCGGGATGGCGAGCAGGCCGGTGCCTATAATGCCGATGGCGAACAAGTAGTAGGTGGCGTCGCCGGCAAAAGGCCGCAAGGCTTCGGCAGCCTGTGCGGCGCTGGTGATGTTGGTGATGCCGTGCGGGAATAGTACCCAGCCGCACGCGGCGATGATGAAGAACATCACGACGTTACTGAGGAACATGCCGCTCCAAACGTCGGTGCGCATTTTGCGGATTTGTGCCGGGGCTGTGGCGCTGCTGCGTTCGCGCAGAGTGGTTTTGCCTTCCAGAATCTCTTCTTCTACCTCCTGAGAAGTCTGCCAGAAAAACAGGTACGGCGAAATGGTCGTACCGAGTATGGCGCAAATGAGGAGAAGGCTATCTCTGTTAAACGTAAGATCCGGGATGAACGTGTGCCGCAGCGCCTCGCCCCAGTTTATGTGCGCCAGCAGCGCAGAGACGATGTAGCTAAAGAGCACCAGCGCCAGCCATTTCAGGTATTTGGCGTACTTGGCATACGGAGTTAGAACCTGCAGGAGCAGGCTGAGTACGGCAAACCCAACTACCAGCCAGCCAAATGACAGGCTGGGACTCAGCAGTTGGACGGCTTTTGCCATGGCTCCTAGATCGGCACCGATGTTGAAAGCGTTAGCGGCGAAAAGCAGCAGCGTGGCAAAGCGGAGGGCTCGCCGCGAGAAGTGGATACGAATGTTGCCCGCCAGTCCCCTGCCCGTCACCATGCCTATCCGGGCGCACATTTCCTGTACCACACTCATAAGCGGAAAGGTCCAGAGGCTGAGCCACAGCAGTCCGAAGCCGTGTTGCGCACCCGCCTGGCTATAGGTGGCTATGCCGGAGGGGTCGTCGTCGCTGGCACCAGTCGTGAGGCCGGGTCCGAGTGCGTGCCAGTAGTCTTTGGCGCGTTTGACGCTGGCGCTGGCCTGTTGCATGGGCTTCTGCGCAACTTTATTACTCATCTCGATGGTTTTATCGAGCATAATTGCCGGTGCTGCCATGCTCTTTTCGAGCAATTTATCACCGTCTAGTTTAGCGTGGACGACACGGGCAGCTTTCGTGTCCGGCTGCGGCTGGGTTGTTTTGGCTTTCATAGTGCTTATGGCTTACTAGCGCTATTGTAGCAGAAGCCGCTACGGTCTAGTAGCGGGAAAGTTGGCGGTTGTAGGCGCGGAGATGGTTTTCGGAGGCGGTGCGCAGGCGCTCCAGTGTGGCGACGATATCATCATCGGTTGCCGTGGCCAGTTGCCGCGTGATGTCGGCAATATCTCTTTCTTCTACAGTGACTCCGGCTTTGTAGGCTTCTTCAGCACTTTGTTTACCTTGGACGACCAGCCGGTCGTAAAGGGCTTGGAGCTCGGCATTTTTGAAAACACCCACCTCGTCACTACGAGGATCGACCAGCTTTCTTGCCTGCAACAGTGTTAATACTTGACTCTGGTGGTTCTGCTCGCTGCTCAAGATATTGCCGAAGACACGGGCACCGTAGAAGTCATGCATCACGGTATAAACATCATGTGCGAGCTTCTCTTCCTCTATAAGGTACAGCAGCATATCATTCTGACGCTGCTCATGAGTTTTGGCCGCAGCGGGCTCCACGCTACCAGGCTTGGCGGCTATTTGGGCGGTGTTTTGCGCTGTCGTTGCGGGTACGTCAGGACGAGTCAGCGCATACCAGCCAGCGACAATTCCAGTCGCAAGCAATAGGCCGACGAGCACGTAGACCCTCTTTGGTAGTTGTTTCATACGAACCCCCTTGTTAGTTGACGAGGGTGCCGCCCATGGCCTTCACATCATCCAGTCCGCCCAGGTCAGTCACGACCGTGTAGCCGGCGTTCCTAAGGAGCGTAGTAGCTTGTGCCGAACGGTTCCCACTCCGGCAGTATACGTACAGCGGCTGAGTTTTGGCTGAATCAGGCAGCTTGCCGGCTTCTATGTCTTGCAGGCTGAGATTGACAGCATTTTCGAAGTGACCAGCGGCGTATTCTTCGGGAGTGCGTACATCTAGCAGGGTTGCGCTGCCGCCTTTCACTTCTTTGGTAACGAGCGAGAAACTCAGGCGAGCGGCAGGCTGTTTGTTGACTTCGGGCGAGCTGGCCGGTTTGGTAAAGACAAAAAACGCAGCGATGAGGACCGCGCATGCGGCGAGTATAAGTCCGGTTTTTTTCATAAGTTCCCCTCCATTACTTTACTTTGTATAGTTCATGGTATACGCTTAGTGGTATGAGCCGTAAAGTTATTATAGACGTCAGGGAAAGCTTTGAATACAACATGGGGCATGTCGAAGGCGCCATAAATATACCGCCGTCTCGGCTACTGAGCAACCCGCCGGAGCTGGCTGATCTGCCTCGTGACAGCGAGATCGTGGTGTACTGTCTGAGTGGTAGCCGCAGCAATGCGACCATACCGTATCTGAAGCAGATGGGTTTTACGAATGTTACTAACGGCATCAACAAACACCACGTCGAACGCAACCATCTGTAGGCCGCAGACGGAAATCCAGTATTTTGAGATCACGCCACGCCCACCAACAACCCCCCGCTTCTCCTATCTCCTCCTACTTTTCCTTGATGAAAAGTAGGCAAAACTCACCGGGGAATACGGCGGAACCGACTGACTTGCTTACGGCAAACTTGTCCTTGGGCTCCTGCGGAACTCACCCGTCTTTGACGGGCTCAAACATCCTCGTCCCGCCATGGCCAAGTTCACCGTAACCAAATCAGTTCCGACCTCATCCCCGGCTTCCAGCGACCCTACACCACACAGCTTCGAAGGAAAGTACTCACTGCAGCACCAGGCCTGTTTTTTCTATTCTCCAATCCCTAATCTCTAATCCCAATTCGTTAATCCTTAATCGTTCCTCGTTCATCACCATTCTCACACATGACAACATTCTGGCCAGGAGTTTCCACATGGCCACCACTAACTATATCCACCTCCGCCAAGGCTTCGGTGGATGGTTTCCTAGCGGCCTGCGGCCGCCCCCACCGTCTACCCTCTACCGTCTACCCTCTACCGTCCAACCTCCAACCTCCAACCTCCAACGTCCACTATCCAACGTCTACCCTCTACCGTCCATCCCCTACAACACCGTTTCCCAGTAGTACCAGAAACGCCAGAGGATAAGGCCGATGATGGTGAGGTACATGGCTACAAGGATGTCGGCGTGATGTTTCTGGATAAAGTGGTTCGCCCGGGCGAGCTTACCGTGCAAGTGCAGGTGCTCGGCGCGGATGCAGTACAGAGTTGTGTACCAGAAGGCGGGGATCATGGCGACCCAGGTGACCATGCAGTATGGACAGAGGTGCTTGAGGACAAATATGCTCTGCGCCATAAACCACAGGACAAACAGGAAGCCAAACAGCATGCCGGCCTGTAGCCCGACCCAGAACCAGCGCTTCAGTTTCGCGCCAGCCAGGATGGCAAAACCGATGGCGATGACGACCGAAAACATGGAAATACTCCAAAATTGATTCGGCACACCGAACAGGACGTGACCTTGCCAGGTATCGAGGATTGACCCGCAGCCGACGATGGGGTTTATGTCGCAGCCAAGCTGTGCGGCGGGCTGTTTCAGGTGGTGAAATTCCTCGACCGAGAGCATGATGGACGCAAAAAGTCCGAGCGAGCCTGAGCCGATGAGTACCCACGGCACGTGTCGTTCCAGCCAGTTGAGGTGCTGCGGATGAGCCTGAGCGGAACCGCGAGATTTCACCTGGGATGCAGCTGTAACAGAGGCGGTTTTCACCTCGGATGAGCTGAGTTCTTTGCTCATAGCCTTTTGCCCTGTCTTCATTGTTGAGTGTTGGCTCATATAGTTCCTCCCTTACTCACTGCATTTTCCTGTACTGATGGCCGCTGTTTTTGCCTCGGCGCTTCGTAGTTGCTCATGAATTTGCTCCATCGTCAAAGCGTAGCCGATATTATTGTACGTTGTGCTGGTGGCGAAGACAACACCGATAACCGCACCATCGGCCGATACCACCGGACCGCCAGAGTTGCCGCGTACCACCGTGGTTTGCAGGCTGTACACGTCGCGCGTGGTGCGTTTCTTGCCGTATATGTCCTGGCCGAGGGCCTCGAACCGGTCCAAGACAACGCCTGGGCTGACGGTGAAGTTGCCGCCGCCGGGGTAGCCAAGGGCGAATATGGTGCTGCCGGCTGCGGCATTCATGCGGTTTATGGTGAGCGCCGGTGCTTTCAGGCCAGCGACTCGGAGAAAAGCGATGTCGTTATCGGGATCGAAATGCACAACAACTGTGTTGTAAGTGGCTTCGGCGGTACGGATTTTCGGACTCTGCACGCCTGCCACCACGTGGGCATTGGTGACGACCAGCTCGGGTGAAAACACAAAACCACTGCCGTCGACGATGCCGCCGCAGCCCAAGCCCTCTATCTTCACGACCGAAGGCTCGATGCGGCTGAGCAGCGCATTGTACTGCTGAGCGTCAGGTAGCGGGTAGTTCGCTTCCGGTGAGGGTTCGCGGCCGGCAAACACTTGGGGAGACTGGTTGGGATCGATCAGTCTATTAAAGGCCGAAAGCACTTGGGCGGCTGGCGGAAGTCGGCTGGTCAAGCGGCTCAAGATGGCAGAATTTTTCAGCTGCGCCTGCACGGCGCTCGGCGGCGCTAGGGAAAAAATGGCGCTGGCCAGCCACAAACCAAGCAGCAAGGTAACGACCGACATAATTGCCCCTGCTCCGTCGTCAAGTTTCTGGACGTAGGTATTACGGACGGCCACTTTGATACGCACGGCTATCAGCTCGGCGACTGTCATGAGCGCAAAACAAACGGTCAGAAGTACGGCGAGACCGGCCAGCGGCCGAGACGGGCCGCTCATGTGCGACATGACCATGCTCGAGAGCAGCGTCCCAGGGTACAGCCCCACCAGAAACGCGATGGTCGAACTGAGCTGGCGCAGCAAGCCTATCTGATAGCCGCGTAGCAACGCGCCAAGGCACAGGACGATGATTATGAAGTCGACAATATGCATACGTTTACTTTAGTGTACCAGAGTCCAATACTAAAAACCCCTTTTCGAATCTCGACTTAAAACGTGCTTTGTCGGGAAAGGCCTCACTCCCCGGTCTGTCACTGGCTGACACAGAACATGCTGACGAAATAGATTGTCCGGCCGTACAATCTAAAACGATGGTTTGGGGCACGTTTTTCGGGATCACCAGTGTGATATAGTGACAGTATGAAGAAGAAAATCGCTATCGTAACCTGTTATCACCAGCCTGATTACGTACGGGCACAAACGCTTCGGGCGGCTCTGTCGGCGCAACCAGACGTGCAGCTTGTGGTTATCAAGAACAAGCACCGAGGTTTGCTGCGCTACCCGGAAGTGCTTTGGCAGGTGTGGCGTGTCAAGCGGCGGGAAAAACCGGCCGCGTTTTTGCTGACCTTCCGCGGCCAGGAAATCTTGCCCATCATGCTTGTGCTGGCTGGCCGGACGCCGCTGTGGTTCGATGAATTCATCGTTCCGGCAGCGTATGCCAAGTTTGAAAAACACAAAAAATCCCCGGCAATCATGGTCAAACACATGCTGTCCAGGCTCGGTACGCCTCTCTACAATCTCTGTCTGCGCCGCTGTGCACGGATACTGGCAGACACAGCGCCTCACGCCGAGTTGAGCGCCAAGTTCGGCGGTGTAAACCTGAGTCGGTATCTGGCTGTGCCGGTTGGGGCCGATGAGAACATCTTCCGGCCAAAACAAACGGCCAAAGCCGATCCCTTCCAGATAGTTTATTACAGTACCGGCATGCAGCCGCTGCATGGCATCCCTGTTGTGCTGGAGGTTGCCGAACGACTGCAGGATGATCCCGTACAGTTTGTGCTCGCTGGTGGCAAGTTGCCCATGAAGCAAGCAGTGCACCAAGCGCAAAAAAATGGGGCGAACATTCGTTACGAAAGCTGGATGAACATCGAGGACTTGGCAGAAACCATGCGCGCCTCGCAGCTTTCGCTCGGTGGGCCGTTTGGCGGAACGCGCCAGGCGCGTAATGTCGTGACCGGAAAAACGTACCAGAGCCTGGCCTGTCAGGTGGCCACTGTGGTCGGTTCGGGCGAGGCTACCGAAGTTCATTTTGTCGACAAGGTTAATTGTCTGATGGTGCCGCAAGGTGACGCCGATGCTTTGGCGGCAGCGATCCGCTGGGCGGTTAGTAATCAGGCGCAGCTGCCGACTATTGCCGCCGCCGGCCGTGCCTTGTTTGAGAAAGAATTTTCGGCCACTACGATCGGTCGGTTACTGCGTCCGCTGGTGGATTCTTTGTAAACCTGTCGTAGGCGTGCATGCTAGCGCCGACGAGCAGGCAGAGCAGGATGAATACGACGTAACTGGCGCGGTCGATCAGGTTCGCCGTTATGATGGTGTGGGTTGAGACGTGGTGGATACCTTGCGCAAAGTACAGAAACGCCTCCCGTATGCCGATGCCGTCCGGGGTGATAGATACGAACAGCGAGAAATTGGCGGCGCCAGTGTATGACAGGGCCTGACCGATAGAGACATGGTCGTTCGCGGCGTACATCGCCACATAGTAGCGCAGGCTGATGAAAAGAACCTGCAGCAAGGTCAGAAGTGCCAGCAGGCCAATTAGCCGGGGTGTGAGCGTCAGGAGTGCGCGTTCCTTTTTGCGCTTGTTTGCCGCCCAGCGGACAACGAGGTAGCTAAACCCAGCCGCGCCCAGACTAGCCAGGACGGCTTGCCACCAAGGACGTGCCCCGATGAGCAGGAAAAAGGCGCTAATAACGGCAAAGATACCGTAGTAGATGAGAGTGACAAGAAAATAGGCACGCAGGCTGACATGGTGCTTTGTTTTTAAGTAGGCGGCGCGAACTCCTGGCCCGCTCTGCAGCGGCCCGACGAAATTGGCGATGGATGAGTACATGGTTAGCAGGTAGTTTTCTTTGCTGGCTAGGCGCTTTCCGGTCATTTGTATGAGCACACTGCTAACCCCCGCCAGAGCTGTTAAGGCAGCGATATTGATAAGCAGAATTACCGCCATCCAGCCAAAGCCGATATGTTTGAGCTGCGAGACATATGCCGGGTGCGTGGCTAAGTAGCGGATGAGAAACAGGATGGCTGCCACGAGAATTAGGCTGGCTAAGAGTGGCCGAAAACGTTTCAATGTCATGGGCTTATCGTAGCATATTGCCTAGGTACGGTATACTATCCCTAGATGAAAAAGACTTCTCTGTGGTCGAGGTATAAAAAGGCAGGTAGACGTCTGGTCACTCCTGCAGGTTTATGGTGGTTAGCCGTGGGGCTTTTTGCTGCGCAGGCCACTACCCTGGCGTTTATGACGAAGTTTGGGGTACCGCCGGACGAAAACAACCACATTAGTTTTATCGATTACTACACCGATCATTCGCTCGATCCGTTCTTTAGCGACCAGCCGCCCACCTACAACCTAGGTGATAAAACGCGCGAGGTTGATTACCTGTACCACTACGTCATGAGCTTGGTGCAGCGCGTGCTGCCATTTTCCCAGACGGCCGAACACTACATAATCAGGTTGTGCACAGTCGCCCTAGCGGTGCTGACACTGTATGTGCTGCGGCGGGTGTTTCGGCGGCTTGGCCTATCAGATACCGTCAGCACTTTATTTGTGCTGGTGGCGTCCGGTTTTTCTATGGTGCTGATGATGAGTTCGGCTGTTAATAATGATGTCTTGGTCTGGCTGGGTGTGGCTACTGGTTTGCTGCTGTCGCTGCGGCTGTGGGAGAAGCCGCGCGTGCTTGACCTGCTCTGGCTTGTTTCGCTGGTATCTTACGCTGGGCTTGCCAAGCGGACGCTGCTGCCGATTGCTGCAGTCTTTGCATTGGTCGGCATTGTCGCGGTGATTTGTTACTGGCGGCAGTTTTGGCGGGAGCTGCGCCGGCCTACACTAGTGATTGTGGTGGCGGCCGTACTGGCGCTCGCGGGGCTGGGGTTAAGTGCTGAGCGCATCGGCGGCAATATACTGCGTTATGGCAATGCCGCACCGAGCTGCAACGATGTCCAGGGCGAAGTGGCTTGCCACGGTTTCTGGTGGAACATACGCGAGCGTGAACTTGCCAGACGAGCACCGGAAGCGGCAATCCCGCTTCAGCAGTTTGTTGGCCGCTGGCTGCATGAAAACCTAATCAATGTCCTCGACATCCAAACTCAGGCCTGGCGTCATGAGATCAAGCCAGCCAGGTGGGTTGAGCCTGTCTGGTGGATATTCATTACGGTCGGGTTATGCTATGGATTCATTGCCGATGTTCGTCGCAGCAGAACGGATCAAACTGCCCGGCAGCGCCTCTTTGTGCTAGCGGTGGTCATGGCGTTCATGGCCGCGCTCCTACTCGTTAATTACAGTGAATATAAGCGTTCGGCTGTGTTTGGACTGGCCCTGAACGGGCGGTACATGTTGGCAGGCTTTTTGCCGTTACTCGGGCTGCTCGTGTGGTACTGGAGTAGATTGCTGCCGCAGCGGAAGATTGCCGTAGGCTTATTTGTCCTACTCCTGGCGGTTACGGCATGGCAAAGCGGTTTCTGGCTGCTGCTACAGAATCCGCAGCTCATCCACGGCTAAGTAAGGCTCACGCGGGAACGGCACATTCTGGGCGAAAAACTCTGCTCCTCGCTCCGTCGTACCTTTAGTACGCCTACGCTGCGGTGCTCGCTTTTCATCCCAGACTGCACCATTCCCGCGTGAGCCCTATAGAACTTTTGCCTAGCTCGACAACAACCATGGCTGGCGCTAAGGGCGTCCGTCATCTGGTGACGAGCTTCTTGCTTATTTATCGTCGACGTAGAGGCGTTTGGTGAGCTCGAGCTGCTTTTCCTGCATGATCCGGTTTATACGTATGAGGTCGGCTATGACTCCGAGGCTAAAGCAAATCAGCGCGCCCATGAGCGCAACTGCGCCAAAGATGAGCGATTGAATGTGTCCGCCCGGCTGATCGTCTAGCAGGCCCCACAAAAACCGCGCGAATGGTACCAAACCTAGTACCAGCAGCAAGCCTCCCGCCGATAAGAAGAGGGCGTACGGTCGGTACATGACGAAAGCCCGGAAGATGGCCGCACCGGACTTCATGACGTGCTCGGCGCTGGAGTTGAATAGTCGAGATTCGCGGGTTTTTGGGTTCACATTTATTTTTACGGTGGCAATGGCTATGCCGCTATTGCCGGCCTGGATGAGTGTTTCCATGGCGTAGCTGAAGCGGGTAACGACGTTGAGCTTAAGGGCGGTTTCGCGGCTGTAGGCGCGGAAGCCGCTGGGCGCGTCGGGCAAACTGGTTCGAGCTGCTTTGTTTAGTGTCCAGGTGCCGAGTTTTTGGAACAGTTTCTTGCCTGGCGAGAAATCGACGATTTTGTGAACCTGGCGGTCGGCAATCACCATATCGGCCTTCCCTTCCAGGATGGGCTGAATCAGCCGCGGGATATCTTCGCTCGGGTATTGATTGTCGCCGTCGGTGTTGACGATAATATCGGCACCCTGGCTCAGGCAGTAGATCACGCCGTCTTGGAACGATTGGGCCAAGCCTCGCCGCCGCGGATGGCTGACAAAATGCGTGACACCGTGCGCTCGGGCGACGGCGACGGTTTGGTCGTCCGAGCCGTCATCTATGACTACGAGCACTATTTCGTCTACGCCTGGGATGTGCTTTGGAATGGTTTTTAAGACATCCGGTAGGGTTTTTTCTTCGTTTAGGCACGGTACCTGAATAAATAATCGCACGGTAACTCCCTTCGTTTTCTTCATCGTAGCATGTTTGGCAGTAAGTTGGTATACTGACAGCCAGATGAAAACAAGTGATGTTCTCGATGTTGCGGTCGTGGGAACGGGGTACGTTGGGCTTGTAACGGGCGTGTGTCTGGCCCATGTCGGCCACAAGGTTACCTGTGTCGACATCGATGCCGACAAGGTTGCCCGGATGCGCCGCGGCGAGGTGCCGATCTATGAGCCTGGTCTTGAGCCGCTCTTTCGTGAGGTTCTGGAGGCAGGCACGGTAGAGATTACAACTGACCTTAAAGCAGCTGTTGCCGCCGCCGACATCGTATTCCTAGCTCTGCCGACACCACAGGGGGCCGACGGTGCGGCTGACCTCTCGGCGGTGCTAACAGTTGCCGATCAACTAGGCAGCATGCTGAACGGCTTTACAGTTATTGTCACGAAGAGTACCGTACCTGTCGGCACTGGCGACCAAGTGGCGGTGCGCATTCAGGCTACGGCAACTACCGAATCCGCAGTGGCGTCGAACCCGGAGTTTTTACGAGAGGGCTTGGCGGTAGAAGATTGCTTGCACCCGGACCGAATCGTCATTGGGACGGCTAGTGCTGCCGCGCGCGATTTGCTGCATCGGCTCTACGCGCCGATGGTCGAGCGCGAGACTCAGTTTGTCGACATGGACGTTCGCTCGGCGGAGCTGACCAAATACGCCGCCAATTCGTTCCTAGCTATGAAGGTCTCGTTTATAAACGAAGTTGCTAATCTGTGCGAGCAGGTTGGCGCCGATGTCGAGGCGGTGCGGCGTGGTATCGGGCCGGACCCGCGGATTGGCGAAAAGTTCTTGCAGGCTGGGATTGGTTACGGCGGCAGTTGCTTCCCTAAGGATGTCGAGGCGCTGCTGCATACCTCGAAGGCCGCTGGCTACGATTTCCGTTTGCTCCGCAGCATTGTAGATGTCAACCAGAGCCAAAAAATTCGCTTAATACAAAAGCTCGAGACCTATTTTGCCGACGGCCTTGCCGGTAAACGCCTGGCCATGTGGGGCTTGGCTTTCAAGCCAGATACCGATGACGTCCGTGAATCGCCGGCCCTGCACATGATCCCCCTGCTGCTCGAAAAAGGCGCAACGGTGGTGGCTTACGATCCACACGCTCGGCATACCGCTGAGTCTGTTCTGGGTCACCCGGAGGGGTTGGTGTATGCCGAGAGTGCCCTCGATGCCGTCAAAGGGGCTGATGCCCTCTGTATTGTAACGGAATGGGATGAGTTCCGAACAGTTGACGTCAAGGCCGTCCGTGGTCTCCTGGGTCAACCGGTCATTTTTGACGGCCGGAACATATTTGAACCAAGTGACATGGCTGCTGCCGGCTTCCACTACGAACCCGTTGGCCGCAAGGTGTAAGCTGCGCTAAGTCGAATATATCTATGTAACTACAAAGCAAAACCCCCGAGTAGTCTCGGGGGTTCTGATGCGGTTGGCCGTCGGTAATTTAGTACCGGCGGTCGTTGTAGCCGCCGCGGTCGCCGCCGAAGTCACGGCGTGGTGCGCGTGGTTCCTGCGGGCGAGCTTCGTTGACCACAATGGTGCGGCCATTCATCTCGCTGTTGTTCAGCTTGGCGATAGCAGCTTTGGCTGCCTCATCGTCATCGAACTCCACAAAACCAAAGCCTTTTGAGCGGTTGGTGTCGCGGTCGATGATGACCTTAGCTGATGCTACCGTACCGAACTCTGCAAAGAGATCGGCCAGTTGAGTGTCGTCCACTGACCATGGCAGTGAACCGACGAATAGTTTGGTTGCCATTGGTGTTGGTAACCCTTTCTTTCGGTTGTCGCTGAAGGTAATCCCGAAAGAACGGTCTTAGCTGCGCCTTGCATCGAACATAACTTATTAATCTTTCTAGAACCTGAATTGCCGGGCTTATGACCGGCCACCCCTTTTTCGCAGCCTTCTAGTATCCGGAAGCATACCACAGTTACGTAGAAACCACAACGCTATTCTTGGCGGCCGCTGCGTAGGTACGTATGGCTGTGTGTTGTGAATAATCCGCAGTGAAGCGTACAGAGAGAAAAGTGCCATCCCGGGTGAAAATGGGGCTGTCTGTAATATTTCTCTCAGCAAAGCATAAGCATTTGTGGTTATATGTACCTCCGTGCTTGCCTGCCAGGCACGAAAAACCAATCTAACAGAAAGGTTCATCGCCCCATGAAAAAACTGAGCAATCTCAAGAGCCTCAAGCGACTTAGCATCCTCAACAAGCCGACTCGCGTTGCCGACATCACTGCCCTCCCTACCGAAGAATACGAAGACAGATGGCTCTTCCAAGCCGAGAAAATCCAAGCCAAACGTCTCCGCCGCTTCCGCCAGCAACTCGCCAGCTAAACTAAAGACGGGCAAAGGCTAGGAAAAATATGCCAACCAGGGCTAGGACTATTCCTGCAGAGATTCGTGTATAGTTCTTTCTGAATGGTATCTCCCGAAAAACGTATAGGCCGATCGCAACCGTCCATATGCCGTTTAGTTGGATAATGGGGAATGCAATGGAGGCCGGTAGCCGACTTAGCGACTCCAGCATGAACACGCTTGCTCCCATGTAACCGAGACCGGCCATACATCCAAGGTGTAATTCTCGGCGGTTTATGTGTTGCAGGCTGTTTAATCTCCGGGTGATAGCAATGTATACCAGTAGACTAAGCGCAATTGTTGCGGCCCACACGACCTGCTGCGAATACACCCCTACCTCAGTGGTTACGTGTTTATTTATAACGGAAACGGTTCCAAAACAGACCCCAGAGAGAAGTGCTAGATTGATATGATGTTTTCGCTTGGCTGTATCTTCATTCTTATGCACAATATTCAGCGCGGTTGCGGAGAGAAAGATGGCTAAGCCCGCCAGTACAGCGAAGATCGGACGAGTTTGCCCGTATTCGCCGAGGATTATTAGACTTAGTATGACGCCGACTGGTCCTTGAAGATTTTTCCATTGATTTGAACGAGCCAAGCCAAGAATATCGACCGAACGCATAAAACTAACAAAACCCAGAGCCCATACTACCCCTGCGGCAATCGCCCATAGAAGTTGCCAGTTTAGCGGTTCATGCAGCCCGGTCATCAGCTTTATGCTGAAGAGCAGCAATGATCCTACGAAAAAACTAGCACTCATTATCAAGCTGAAAGCAACAGGCGAAAGTTTGGAGTATTTCCTGGGTACTACGTACAGGCTAAAAAACAATGAACTAATTACGGCAAGCAAATAACCCATAGGACTAACTATACATGTCTTTAGTGCAAAACGTCGATGACGAGTGGGGTGGAATTGTCCCACTGCGTGTCGATGTACAGCAGTGGGCTGGTCAGGTGTTTATTGACGCCGAAGCTAATTTGTCCGCTCGCCGACTCGCCTGGTTCTAAGTCCTTCGCTTCAAGCGGCTTTGTAATGTGCGAGCTGGCGTGCATCGGAGAGTAGTCTCCTTCGTCACTACGTACATAAAACTGGTTAGCGGGCAGTAGATGTTGTGTGCGAGTTGTCATATTTGTGATAGTAATATCCATAATGAGCATGGTTTGGCCTTCGGCAAGCGGAAAAGCGCGATCCAGTGCGGTATTTTCCCCTACATTGCTCACTCGAGCCTGTACGGCAAGATTGCGGACGGTTTGCAGAGAAGTACTTGCCTTCTGGCTGGCGATTGTCGTCGATATACGGCTATCGGCTTCCAGTCTGTGATTACTAAGCTGAACCCAAAACAACGTGTTTATAACCAGAATTGCAACTATGGCAGCCACAAATACTCCTAGGAGCAGACTATTTTCATCTCTGAATTTCTCAAAATGTTTGTATTCGCGCCGCAATTCTTTTGCTTCGTTTTCTACAATTTCTTCTATCTTGCCCGCTACAGTCTCTTTTTTCTTTGTCATAACTCCTACTTTCTGGTTAGTGCTTTCGTGTTTGTGATCCTTACGGTTTGGCCGCGTCATAGTAGCCTATCTGGTAGGTATTCATTGATCCGTTGGTGTTCTGTAAAGTTGAAGATTTGTGTATGTGGCTTCCAACCCCTGTCAATGTTGAGCCAGAAATATATGACGCAAAATTTTTCGCGCCACAAAGTGCGCTTACAGCACCGGAGCCTGGTAATAGGTTTATACTACGTACGGCGATATGGTAATTTGCATTAAAAGTAGTTATATTATATACAATCTTGTTATTCGCGTCTATTGAAGAAATATTGTAGCCCCAGCAGTCGGAAGCCGTAAGATGTGCGTTGAGCTGAGATGCTCCGTAGCACGGCGTTCTTCCGCCGCAGTAGACGACAGCGTTGACGGTCACAGAGGCCGTGCTGCTAGTGGTCGTGCCGCCTGAATTTGAGCAGGAGAGGTTAAATGTATAAGTGCCTGCAGTGGTGAAGCTGACACTTTGCGAGCCTCCACCCGTCGCCTTGCTACCAGTCCAGCCGGTACCGCCAGCGGTACACGAAGTCGGACTATTTCCCGTTGTCCACGTTACCGTAGTATTGCTTCCGGCTGTGATTGTCCCCTGAGAAACAGATACGTTCACCGTTGGTTTGGCGACAGCGGTAATCACAGCGGATTTGGTACTGCTCCCTGTGCTGTTGGTGCACTGGATTGTGTAGGTTTGTGTACCGGCTGCCGTTACCGTAACGACTTGGCTGCCGCTGGCGCTTTTTGCTCCGCTCCAACTGCCGCTTGCCGTACACGAGGTTGGACTGTTTGTGGCGCTCCAGCTTACCGTAGCTCCGCTTCCGACTCCAACCGGGTTTGGCGTTGCAGAAATAGAAACTGCCGGGGGGCTTACTGTCGTACCATTTGTGACGGTAACAGAGGTTTGGGCGGTCCCCGTTCCTCCTGCATTTGTACAGTCGAGATAGTAGACGTAGGTTTTCATTGTGGTAAGCGGGCCAGTTGAAGCAGCGCCTCCTGAAGTCGATTTTGCGCCACTCCAATCGCCCCTGCCCGAGCAAGAAGTTGCACTATTGCTAACGGCCCACGTTAAGTTGGAGCTGCCTCCTACTGCCACGGATATAGGATTGGACGTAAACGTTACGACGGGTTTTTGCGGGTTGGTCACCGTGAGCGGAATATTATTGGCATAGCCCGTACCTCCAGCATTAGTACAGCTTAAGTTATATGTATAGGTGCCGGCACTCATTGTTCCGGTGCTTTGTGTGCCACTGCTTGCTTTTGTTCCACTCCAACCAGTGCCGCTCGCAGTGCAGCTCGTAGGGCTGTTGGTGGCTGACCACGAAATCGTCGATAATTTTCCAGTGAGTATACTTGCTGGGCTAACAGTGAGAGAGACATTTGGCGCCTGCGGAATAACCTGGATTGCTACACTATCATTTGTGCCGCCCGCACTATTTGAGCAGCTCAGCGTGAACCGGTACGTTTTGATACTAGTCATATTGCTAATAACTTGCGTGCCAGACGCGGGCTTGGTACCACTCCAATCGCCACTTGCTGTACAGCTTGACGGGTTATCCTGTGTAGTCCATTTGAGTGTCGTGCTGCCTCCCGGACTAATCGGTCCGGCGGGGCTGGCATCGAGGGTAACGCTTGGTACGCCCAGGGGCAGTGCTTGAACGGTAATGTAGGCGCTCTCCGGATCAGACGCGCCGCTCTCATTCTCGCACGTTATTGTATAAGTGTATTGTTTAATGGCAGTAAGAGCCGCAGTCGCCTCGCTGCCGCTGCCAGCTTTGGTGCCGCTCCAGTCGTCGCTTGCCGTACAGCTTGTTGGATCGTTAGTGGCCTCCCATCGAATGGTACTTGTTGTCCCGGCAAAAATAAGGGCTGGTGCCGCAGCGATGGTGACGACCGGTATGTCTGGGTCTATGACTACATCCTCGTCTGCTATTGAAGATGAAGATGCGACACTAACTGGAACGGTGGCAAACCCAGTACCTGTCTCGGTCTTGCACGTGAGAGTGAACAGATAGTTCTGCGGCTCTGTCAGGCTAGGTGTTTCTTCGCTGCCACCACTTGTTGGTTTATTGCCGCTCCAATCATCGCTGGCAACACATGATTTTGGATTATTGGTGGCGCTCCATTTCAACATTGCAGTTTCACCCTGCTCGACAGTGGCTGGTTCAGCCGTTAAGGTTACTACGGGAGCGTTTGTACCGCTGGTCCCGCCGATACCTGCCGCAACGTTACCTCCCGGCAAGGCCGCGGAGCTTTTCTTTATACCGCTTGTTTGCGGCAGATTAACGTCGAGACCATGCTTCTTGCTGAACTCAGCGTTATTGCTTTGAACTGTAAATATTGCAAAACTAACCATGCTTAAAATCATGATTACAGAGACAATGATAATCATGATTTTTGTTCCGCGTTGGCCGACGCGCGAATGCTTTTGACGCCAACTACTCATGGGTGCGTTTTGTGCGCTCAAATCAACAACTACGGGCTTATAATCCATTAATTAATATCTCGCTTATGGCTATGCTGTTATTGTACCATGAATGGTATTGCGCCACCGCTCCAACTGGCCTCGATGTAGTATTTGTAAGACGCATTTTTAGGGATAAGGTAACTTAGCTCGCCCATTGTCGATTCACCAGGTAAGATACTTCCGCTATGAAAAGGGTTTACTAAATCGTATGCTGTGACGTAGCTTATCTTGCCACTCGCAGATTTGATGTACGTGTCTGTCATGGGGAATACATCAAAGGGCTTTTCGCCATTATTACGAATGCTGAGCGTCAAAACGAGGTACTCATAGCCGCTGGGCGCGGTAAATCTGCCAGATCCGGATTTGTGCTGTATATTGCTCACAGCCATAGTGCTCGCACCGCTCGTAATCGGTCTGTCAACGAGCACTCCGCTAAAAGGTACGTGTGTCCGTTCGGCTGCCAACGAGCGTGCTATGAACAGCAGTACTAGTGAAGCCAACAAAAAAATGATGCTGATCGAAAATAGCCAGCTGTCCCATTTTCGCCCAGGAAGTAGTTTTTCATCTGAGCGTTTCACCTGGGATTGTTTGATGTTTGCCGCTTGACTCATGGCTCTTACCTCACTGGCTATGGTTTACTGCTATCAAAGTAGCCGACAAAGTATGGAATCATATTACGGTCGGCATTGTCCTTTGTCGCTTGTTTGTGGTCTTGTCCCGAACCGCCAATCGCGACGTTTCCCGAAAGTGAAGGCACAAGGTTTTTTCCGCATACGGCCGATACTTCTATGCTGCCGCGTCCGCTTTTTGCTAGATGATATGCAGCATCGAACCCTGTAATGCTTATGACCCTGGTCCCGTTGTATCCCCAGCAATCACCTGCGTTGTTATGGGCGGCTACTTCGCGCGGGCCGTAGCACGGGCTGGCGCCGCTGCAGTAGACGGTGGCGGTTGGGGCGGGCGTGGTTGGGGTCGGAGTTGGGGTTGGCAGCGCAGGGGTGTCGGCTGCGACGGCTGGTTTGACGGTGACCGTTACGCTGGCGGGTGCGCTTGCGCCGGCTTGGTTCTGGCAAGTTAGTGCGTAGGTTTTGGTACCTTCCGCGGCCAGTCGTCCGGTACTTTCGCTGCCAAACGGAGTTTTTTGGCCACTCCAATCACCGCTGGCGGTGCAGCTGGTGACTTCACCGGTCACTTCCCAAGACAGTGCGCTGAACATGCCGGCGGTGGTCTCGGTGGGATTTGCTTTGAGGGTGACGCTGGGCGGCGAGGATGCGCCCTGGGTAAGCGCAAAGTTGTCTTTGCTTTTATCTGGTCCGAAGAACCCGGTTAGTACGATGGCATTCATACCGATGAGGGTGATGATCATGCTGAGACCAACAAGTTTCTTAAGCCACATAGACACTCCGTTCAGGTGACAGACATGCCAGGTAGCATGTAACAGAAATTTGGCAGGTGTCAGATTGCAGACAGTCGTACCCGTGCGTCTGCAAAATGCTTTCTGCTACATTTCTGCTATCTGTTGTGTCTGTTCGTCTGCTACATTTCATATTCTTTCCTTAGCTCATAGCAAATTCTTCACTGTGGATACTTGTCGCCGGGATACCCCGGGCGCGGAGCTGTTTGCGCAGGCCCTGCATCATGGGCGGCGGTCCGCAGAGGTAGAATTCGCGTCCTCGCAGATCGCCGCTGTATTTTTCAATGTAGTCGATGTCAAGGTGGCCAGCTTCTCTTTCGCCGACGTGGGGAATAATACGTACGTCTTTGCGGGCATGCGCATGCTGGGCTAGCTTTTCACTATCGATAAACTCGCTTGTGGTTTTCACGGCGTAGTATAAATCTACCTTGTAACCTTCTGAAGGTAATTCCTTCAGCATGGAAAGGAACGGTGTGATGCCGATGCCGCCAGCGATCCAGATCTGGTTTTTGCAGGCGTAGTTGGTGTAGCTAAACCGCCCGTAGGCCCCCTCTACCTCAGCCGTGGCGCCGGTTTGAAGATGGGCTAGTTCGTTGGTGTAGTCGCCCAAGCCTTTTATACTCAGCTCGAGGCTCTTATCGCTTGGTGCGGAACTGATGGAGAATGGGTGCCATTCGCGGCTGATCTTCGGCCCGCCACCTGTAAACCGGACAAAAACGAACTGCCCGGGTTTGTAGGGCATGGCTTCCTCGACGGGACTCATCAAAATCTGGGTGACGTTTCCGGCGACGACCTTCACTTCGTCAACGCTGTAGCGGTGGCGGCGTACGAAGATGTTACTAGCCAGGGTTTTATAGACAAAGGCCGCCAGGCCGATGGCGACGATGGTCAGCATGTACAGTTTCATACCCGTGTGCTTCGAGGTGTCGCTGCTGATAAAAAGTATGTGCAGCCCGGCGATGAAAAAGGCCGCGCCCAAGAACTTGTGCGTAAACAGCCAAAGCCGGTACGGCAGTTTTATGAAAAAGGTTACCAGCAGCAGCGCGACCATCCCCCAGAAAGCGATGCTGCCGAACATAGTCGCCCACTGCTGCAGGACGGCGGCGTGAAATTCGTGCTGGGTGTCGAACAGTGCGCTCACTGGGAACAGGCCATTTGGGACGAGCTGCAGCGCAGCCTGCTTCATATTGGTCGTAATGTAGCGGAGCGCCAGGAATAGCGGGTGAAACGAAAGCATGATCAGTGCCATACCGCCCAGGAGGTGGTGGGCGATGTACACGCGGTTGAGACCACCAAACCAGTACTCGAGGAATTTCAGCCGTGTTGCGTACACAAGATTGAGGGCGTACATAACCGTGCCGACCAGTCCGGTCACGCGGCCGAGATTGAGCATGGTCGGGATGAAGCCATGGATCGTACTGAGCGGATGTATGCTGGCCCAGATGAAAACGGGCACCAAACAAAGCACAGCGGTGACGCCCCAGCCGATACAATGCTCGGGTCGAAAACTAACAACAACTTTTCGGTTTCTGTCTGGCTGCATACACCTTTTCTTTCAAGCAGAGTCTTGTTTCTTATGCTTCATTGTACCGCACTTGCTCGACGTCGGGAACCCCCTTGTGGCATACTAAATCTATGAAAAAGCAAGCCACCTACCAATCAGTTGTGTACCAAGAAGGCGCATATTATGTGGCGCAGTGCTTGAATGTCGACGTATCGAGTTTTGGGTCTTCGCCCGATGACGCTCTGGCTAATTTGCACGAGGCACTTGAGCTGTATTTTGAAGACACGTCAGCTGCAACTGTTTCCGATGTGAAAACCCCTTCGCTCCGCACCCTTCGACTGCATCATGCCTAGGCTCCCCTCCTTAGGAACAGATCGTACGTGCGCTCGAAAAGCATGGTTTTGGCTTTGTGTCTCAGCGTGGCAGCCACGCCAAATATAGGCGCGGTGAGCATACCGTCATCGTACCAAGTCCGCGCAAAGAAATTCCACTCGGCACCTTTCGCTCAATCGTCCGCCAATCTGGCCTGAGTACAGAGGATTTCAAGAACTAGTTTCGTCAGCGAACCGGGCTTTCACTACGTATTTTCTTTTGCCAGCCAGCATCGACCACAACAGTTTGAGCTGTTATGTGTGGCATTTCAGCCAAAAATACAAAGGTTTTGCCAATTTCTTCGGCTGTCACCCATTCTTTGAGTAATGTCATATCAAGACTTTTCTGAGCGTAGTCGGGGTTTACTCCGTCCCAGGCGGGTGTTTTGGTGGTACCTGGTGCTACGGCATTGCAGCGGATACGTGGTGCTAATTTTTCGGCTAGTGATTGTGTGAGACTAATGATTGCCGCTTTCCCTGCGGAATATAGCGGCAGCACGGGGCTTGCACCATGGGGCAGGCCATATATTGAACTCGTAAACAATATACTACCCCCGTCCTTGATACTTGGCTCTAGCTCTTGCGCACATAGGGCTGCGCCCGCGAAGTTACGGGTGAGACTAGAGAGTATGTCTGTCGTGGTCCATTCACCATATGGCTTTTCTTCTGGCAGACCAGCATTGCACACTAGTACATCTATGAGGCGATTGCCGATTGTCTCACGAAGGCTGTGTATGCCTGCCTCTGTGAATATATCTGATTGAATTATTTCTGCTTTGACGCCATTTTTTCTGGCGTCAGCAGCCGTTGCTTCAGCCGCAGCTGTGTCGGACAGATAGTTGATAACGATGTCGTAGCCTGCCCGAGCAAAAGCAAGCGCCGTCGCTGCGCCGATACCTTTTGATGCCCCGGTAATTATTGCTAGTTTAGTCATGGATTTTTAGCTCCTGCCGGGGATTTTTGGGGTAGTTTACGGTGTCGAAAAGAACCAAGGATTCGGGTGTGATGCGGTAAAATCGATGCGGGCGGTCGAGGTGTGCCATGAACTCTTTGACTTGTTTGAGCGTGAAGACGCGGCCGACGTAGTGCTTCATGGCTTTAGCGACGTCGGTGGGTTTTGTGAGTAGCTCAGCCGTGCCTTCTAGCTGTAAGCCGCGCGGTTTATCGGCTGGTGTTTGCGGCACACAAATGGCTGCAGCGACGTACGGATTCTTTGCGACTTCCGCTGAATGTCGCCGCGTTGTGGCTGAAAACCAGTAGATATTCAGGTCTGCATCCGATGCAAACCATACGCTGCATGCCCACGGTTTGCCGTCTGCTCCGACGGTCGCCAGCTGTATCATTTTCGCTTCGTGTAAATAATTTTGTATGAGTTCTTTTAGTTCAGCTTGATCGTTATTCATACCTGCTCCTTCGCGAGATATTGCATAATTGTAGCATGAGGGAGTTTAAGGAGTTCGTGTGGGTCGAGGATGAGTTTGCTGGTACGGTTGCCGCCGCCCATGACGACCTTTTCTTGGGTGAGGACGTGGCTGTCTATGTAGATGGGTATATCCGCCGGTGTGCCGATGGCGACTACCCCGCCTATCTCCATGCCGGTGAGCCCACGCGTGGTTTCGGCGTCGGCAAAACTGGCGCGCTTGACGCCCAGCAGCTCGCAGACCTTTTTATTCACGTCCAAGCGTGTTGTGCCGAGCACCACGCACAAGGCGTAGCGCGGTGGGTCAACTTTTCTTGAGGTTACTAGTATGGTATTGGCCGCCTGCTCGAGCGTGAAGCCGTAATGCTCGCAAAACGCCGCTGTGTCTGCCAGCGCCGGATCGCAGGCCAGCGTTTCACCTAGGATGCCATATGTAACAAGGGCGGCTTTCACCTGGGATGAAACTTCACCTGACATACATCCAGCATACACCAACGCACATTGACAAAACAGACCTCGAGCTGTACAATGAGACTAAGACCTTCGGCCCGTAGTTTCTAGGCTACCCAGTGCGGAAGGCCTTTTTATTTGCTTAAAAGTTTGCTCGGAAAAACAGACATGAAATCTTTACGGCCGGTTCGCTTGTCTTGCTTGATCTGCACACAAAAAAGCTCTCCGCTTTTTGTCTGTCCGTAAAAGCGGTGGAGACTGACATTCATGTCATCTCGGCCAAATATTGTATCGGGGCTTGCGGTTGTATTGCGGATGAGATCTATGGCACACGGATACAGCCTGAGCCTTCGCAATTGGTCGCCTGGACGTTTTTGCATGACATGATCCCAAAACTGATTAATAAACACCTTGTCTCGTCGAAAATACTGAGAACGGACGTACGCTTGCCGCCTTGGTGTACGCTTTTGAATTTGGTGGTATTCGTATCGAGCAAGCCGCAGTACCGAAGCATGTGATGTATCGGGAATTTTATCGAATTTAGATCTATACAACATTTTGATAGCGTATCACCAGTAAAATACAAATGATATTGCTCATACTTTTACGCGGACGAAGATGAATTCGTTTTCTTGAGTGGTGGGGTTGGATATCTTGTGGCGGACGTCGGCCGGAAAGACGTAGACGTCGCCTGGTTCGTAGGGGTATTCGCCGTCTTCGTCATGCACGAGGCCTGTACCCTTCACGACTACCATGATTTCTTCTACGCCTGGGTGATCGTGCCAATCGTACATGCCGCCCGCGGGCATAAACCCGTGTGTCATCATCTCGAACGCGGTGCTCTGTAAGTGGTCGGGCGAGGCATAGACCTTCCGCTGCCCACTCCCGCCGTGCGCGTCTTCTACGGTGATACTTTTGCTGCTACGTTTCATGACTTTCATACCTTGCAGTGTACGCTCACCTCTGTTATATGACAATCACTTTTTAGATTGTACGGCCGGACAATCTAAAACGATGGGCCACGGCAAATGCATACGGGTACTTGTGTGGCGCACGTGAGGGTGTAGTATGAGTAGATATGAAGTTTGTGAGTTTAGGAAACCCGGAAGATATCGTTTCCTTTGAAGTCGCACTGCGCCGCGGGATTCCGGCCGACGGCAGTTTGTATTATCCTGTCGAGATTCCACAGCTCACAGCCGAGCAAGTAAGTATGCTCCCGCAGCTTGGAAGGAATGCTATCGACGCTCTGATGCTTACGCAGTGGGTTGGCGATGAGATACCAAGCAATGATCTTGAGGGGATCATCACACACGCGGCCACATTTGATACTCCTGCTGAGCCTGTCGCAGACAAGCATGTGCTCGAACTTTTTCATGGGCCAACTATGGCGTTTAAGGATGTTGCGGCCAGGTACCTCGCGTCATTTATGGGATATTTCAATCAAAAAACTGGCGACACCTCAACAGTACTTGTAGCCACCAGTGGTGATACGGGCGGTGCGATTGCGCACGGGTTTGGCGGCGTGGAAGGTACGCGTGTCGTCGTATTATATCCGAAGGGTCGTGTCAGCCAGCTCCAGCAGGAGCAACTGCGCCGGGTTGCGAGTAATGTCCACACGCTTGAGGTCGACGGTGACTTCGATGCCTGCCAGGCGCTCGTCAAACAAGCCCTGGCCGATAAAGCCCTGGTCGAAGCGGTCGGTCTGACCTCGGCGAATTCCATCACCGTCGGACGACTTTTGCCACAGACGCTCTACTATGCGCGCGCCTTTGCTCAGCTGGGCGGCCGCCGCGATCTCAGATTCGTTGTGCCCAGTGGCAATCTAGGAAACATAACTGGCGGTGTGCTGGCTCAGCAAATGGGTGTGCCAATAGCTGGTTTCCTGGCGGCGAATAATGCCAATAACGCCATCGACCGTTACGCGCACGATGGCAGTTTCACGCCATTTGAAGCCGTGCCGACCATGTCGAACGCCATGGATATCGGCGCGCCAAATAACCTGCCCCGCTTGCAGCGGATTTTTGGTCAGGATATCGCGGCATTCCGCGCCGACATTCAGACTGCCCAGGTTAGTGATGAGCAAACCATCGAAACCATCAAAAGCGTATATGCCGAAACTGGTTATCTGCTCGACCCACACACAGCCGTGGCGTGGTACGCGAGCGAGCAAATCCCAGGTGAAAACATGCACGATGTCATCGTATCCACGGCTGCTCCCGAAAAATTCGCCGAAGAAATCCAGCGTGCCACGGGCATCGCCGTCGATAACACCGCTGAGCTTGCCAAACTCCGCTCCATCACCGAAAGGTACAGCGGAATCCCCAATTCAATCGACGCACTGAAGCAGCACATCTCTAACCTATAACCTATCCACCCTAACCTAAACCCAATGGAACACCCCATAAACCCAAACCAACCCATCCGCATCGCCGTCATGGGTCTTAGTGGGGTCGGCAAAACGACGCTGGCGCGCTGTCTGCCCTCGTCACGGTGGTTTCACTACTCGGTTGATTACCGCATATGGACGCACTACCTTGGCGATGAGCTCAATGACTACCTGAAGAAACTGGCCATGAGCCATCCGCTGCTGCGAGACATGCTGAAGCGCGATGCCATAACGGTGGAGCACCGGGTACATTTTGACAACCTGCTGGCAACCTCGCTCTACATGGGCATGCTTGGTAACCCGAAAAAACATGGCTCCAGCTTGGCCGATTTCACGGCACGCATGGCCACACATGCCGAAGCCGAGATCGCCGCTATGCTCGATATCCCGAAGTTCATCGCTCGGGCAGAATCGCTGTATGGCTACCCGCATTTTCTGGCTGACCTCTCTGGTAGTTTATGTGAAGTGGTTGAGCCGGGCTCAGACGTAGACCCCGTTTTACAGGCGATGGATGAAACCGTCACGCTCATCTACATTCGTGCCACCAAGGCGCACGAAAAAGTGCTTATAGAACGCAACATTGCCGACCCAAAGCCCATTTACTATCGTCCGGACTTTGTGGCCGCGGAGCTGCCCGGGCTGCTCGAGAAATATCATGCGCAGGACGTAACGGAGATTGATCCGAAAAAGGTCGGCGCGTACCTCTACCCTCGCTTGCTTAAGCACCGAGTGGAACGCTACGAAGCCATCGCCGCCAAGCATGCCCTCACCCTCACCATGGAAGAAGCTGCTGCCATCCGCTCCGAGGCCGATTTGCTCGAGCGACTTTCTTTGGGCTAGTCTTGCGTCTGGGTTTGGATGGTGATTTTGTAGATGGAGTACAGCAGTAGTAAGCTGCCGAGGATGCTGAACGCGGCGCCGATGTTATGAACTGCGGTGAGCGAGGTAGCGCCTAGTGTGGCGAGAAGTGGTCCGAGCAGCGAGGTGCCGCAGGCCGCACAGCCGCTACTGAGGATGCCGAGCGTGGCGGCTAGGCCACTGGTGCCGGTGGCGCGCGCCGAAGCGGTTTTGCGCCGAAGCGAGTAGGTCAAAACGGCGATGTTTATACCAAACAAAAATGACAATGAGATGATGCTGACAGAGAGAAAACTATCAAATGAAGTGAAAAGTGCCTCGTAGCCGTAGCTGAAAAAACGCAGTTTTTGGAGGATGGTCATGTCGGCGTTGGCGAGTATGTAGCCGACGAGTTGATAGTTCAGCGACCAAATGATAATGGTCAGCATGAGGAAAGCACTCAGGAGTGCAAGTACCGAATATGGTGGTTTCTTGAGCACAATTTTCACCGTGTTTGCGGCAGCGAGCTTCAGCTTTGTTTTCAGTGGTAGCTTTAGCGAACTCATTGTACTTGTAGCAGCGCCTTATAGACATTGTACGGTTGGGGGCCGACTATCTTTTGGCCGCCGATCACAAGTGTCGGTGTGCCTTGCACAGAATCCCCGGCGGCTTTATCTACGGCTGTGTTGTAGGCGTCGGCGTGGGTTCGCCCGGCCGCGCAGGTTGTGAAGGCGGTGGCATCGAGCCCGACCTGCCCAGCTAGTTCACCCAGCTTTTCGGGGCTAAAAAGCTTTTCTATGGCCGCATCGTAGTTACCTTTGCTAAAGTAATTTGTCCACATGTGATGAAATAGTTTGTCGTGGTAGGCGGTAAATTTCCCCTGCTCCGCCGCACAGAATGACGCGTACAGTGCCAGGCCTGAATCTTCGCCAAAGAGTGGGTATGGGCGGTAGACGATCTTTGCCTTGCCTGTGTCGACCCACTCGCGCCGAATATCCTTGCCAGCTGTTTCATGAAATTCATTGCACTTCGGGCATTTGTAATCGCCGTATTCGATAATTGTGATGGGTGCGTTGGCGTTACCGATGACGAGTTCGGTCGGCGCGGCGGGCGGCGATGTCTGGTCACTTTGCGTAGCTGCTTTTGGCTGCTTGTTCGATGCTGTATCCGCTGCTCCATCGTCTTTGCCAAGCGCCAGGTACAGGCCGATACCAACCAGACAAACCGCGACTACCATGAGCAACGTCTTCTTCATATACAAAGCATAGCATTGTAGCTCGCAAACGCCTATCGACCCCTGACCCAACGGGCGCCCACAGCCACCTATTTAGATTGTCCGGCCGGACAATCTAAAAATAATAAGAGTGTTTTCTGGGGTTAGACGGGGTTTTGGGAGAGGATGAGGACGGCGTAGGCGGGGAGGTTGATGGTGGCGAGGTTGCCGTCTTCTGTGGTTATACTGGCTAGTTCCACTTCGTGGAAGTCGGGGCTGTAGCCGCGCCAGGTGCTATTGAAGCGGACGTGCCAGGTACCAGGGAGCGGCAGTTGCACTTGGTATATGTCGTGCGCTTGGTCGCCGAAATTGACGATGACGAGCACATCATCGCCTGCCCCGCCCTTGTCCCAGCGGTGGTAGCCGAGGACGCCGTTGTTGTCGTCTTGGTGAAATACAGCCGTGCTTTGGCCGAGCAGCCCTGCGGTCACGCCGCCGCGGTTTGAGCGTAGGTCTATGAGGTGGCGGTGAGCCAGTACTATGCCGCTAAACTTGTCGGCCTTGTCCCATTCTAGCTCCTGCCAGTCATTGAAACTGCCTTCCTGCATAAATTCAGTCCCCTGCAGTAGCATCGGTATGCCCGGGGCTGTCAACATAACAGCGTTCGCTAGGAGTGCTTTTTCGCGGGCATTTTTGTCGGCTGCGTCGCCCTTACTGGCGGCTTCATTCAGTCGTACGGAGCCATTCGCTGCCGTGTCATGTGAGTCGCTGAACACAACTTTTTCAAACGCGTTGCCGTTGTATGAGCGCTCTAGCTCGTAACGTACGCCGGCCAGTGTGCGGCCGCCGCGTAGCCCCAGGCCATCGCGCAATGCGTGCGGGAAGCCGAGCTCCCACTGCGCGTCAAAGGCGCAGCCCTGCTCGGAACGCGGTTTGGTGAGGTAGGCGCTATTGGCGCAATCTTCGGCGATCATGATAGCCGACGGCTTGATTTTGTGCGCTAGCTCTACGATGTCCTGTAGCAAGTACCAGGCGTGAGATATGTCGTGGGCGGGGTCGTTATCGTGACCTTCGGTGTTGCGCATGTATATGGTACTATCCACCCGCAGGCCGTCCAGATGGTAGTCGGTGAGCCACATGGCGGCGTTATCGAGCATGAACTGGCGGACTTCTGGTCGGCCATAGTCTGGCCGCCCGCCCCAAGGCGTGTCACCGCGGACGTCGTTATAAAAGTATATGCCGCCCCGGCCGTTTTCACTCCATCCGTCAAATTGCCAGAGGTCAGTTTCACCCGAGAAGTGGTTGTACACGACGTCGAGGATGACGGCTATGCCTTGTTTGTGGCACTCGCGGACAAACGTGAGCAGGCCGTGTCGCCCGCCGTAGGCGTTTTCCACCGAGTACAGATGGTTTGGTGCGTAGCCCCAGCCGTAACTGTGCGCCATGCTCGTCACCGGCATGAGCTCTATGACGTTGACGCCGAGCCCTCTCAGGTAGTCCAGCTTTTCCAGTGCATCATCGAAGGTGCCGATGGTGGCGGCATCTGGCCGGTTAAATGTGCCGACGTGGAGTTCGTAGATAATTTGCTCTTCTGGTGGAGCGGGTGTGAATGCGTCTCCCTCCCAGTCAAAGTCCGGATCGATGATGACCGACGCGCCGCTATCTGACGTGGTCAGTTGCTGGGCGCGCGGGTCATTGCGCGTTAGCACTCTGTCGTCACCGGTCGTAATCATGTAGACGTAGTTTTGGCCTGGCTCGACGTTTTTGAGTCGCAGCGACCAGTAGCCGTCGGATTCGCTCTCCATGGCTAGCTCTTTACCCTCGCAGACTGTACCGGCCAGATTCACTTGCTTGGCAAACGGCGCCCACACGCGAAACTCTGTGTCTTCCCCGTGCCGAGTCACGCCCAAATTTTTCTTTAACTGATGCTGCACTCTACCAGTATGTAGGCACAAGCATTTTTAGGCAACATAAAATATCCAGCAAGTTAACGATCGCTTTGCCGTAATGACCAAGCACCAAGCTACAATGACCAAACAAGCACCAATGTCACAATGACTAAATGACAGGATAGCTCCTAAGCTATTGGCCCATTTAGTCATTTGGAAGTTTAGTCATTACTTGGTCATTGGTGCTTGCGAATTGGTTATTCCGCAGGGTTTAGTGTCCGAAGAAGCCGCGGCCGGTTTTGTCGGGGAGCATACAGAATAGCTAGATCATAACCACAGTCTATGTAGGAATGACCAAGAACCAAGCCGCAATTACCAAACAAGCACCAATTCCATAATGAGTAAATGACTAAACGGTAGATTCTTTAGTGATTGAATCATTAAGTCATTGCTTGGTCATTGTAGCTTGGTGCTTGGTCATTAAGGTTTAGTGTCCGAAGAAGCCGCGGCCGGTTTTGTCGGGGAGCATGGTGGTGCTGACCTTTTTATCTGCAAGTGTTTTGACGACTTCTGGGTCTTTGACCGAGCCGCTACTGGTGAGGATGGCGGTGATACCGGCGTCTGCCAGAACGAGCGGGCCGTCTGGGAATGGGAAGAAGCTGTCACTGTAGGCACTCGCGCCCTTCAGGTCGTGGTCGCGGCTGGTGGCGCGGGTAACGGCGAGTTTGGCGGCGCCCACGCGGTCCTGTTGCCCTACCCCGTTGCCGAGCATGCGGCCGTCTTTGACGAGGCAAATGGTGTTGCTATTACTCGTGCTGCCGACGGCCCAGGCTTGCACCATGTCTTTTTCTTGCTGCTCGGTCACGTCACCGTGACGCTCGATGTAGTCGGCTTTCAGGTCGACCACAAAGGTGTAGTTTGGCTGTACCAGCATGCCACCGCGGACATTGCGGTAGATGGCAGCGGTTTCCAGCGAGTCTTTGGTGAGGGTTGCCAGTGCTGGGTTAGTTACGATGCGCAGTTTGGCGCGGGAAAGGATCTCCATGGCTTCCGGCGTCACTTCGCTACCGACAACGCCATCCAGCAAACGGTTTTGGCCATCTGGCATGTGGTAGGTCATGAGCGCGGTAGCCACATCTGCGTCGATGGGTCCATTCACCATGACCACGCCGCCAAAGATGGCGATCTCATCGCCCTCCAGCATTTTTTGCACGGCTTCCACGGCCGTAGCTGCCACTCCTGCTCCACAGGCATTTCCATGCTTGACGCCGACGGCTATGGCTGGAACTGTGCCAAAATTCACCTCAAATCCGGCGGCAATGTGTGTGACGGTCTGGAGTAGGCGGTGCATATCGGTTTCGTTTATGTAGCTGAGTTCCCAGCCTTTTTGGTGCGTAAACTGGTCGAGCCCAAGCGGGTCGGCAGCCACACGGTTATCGGCGTACAGCCCGGCTGGGGTTTGCCACGGGTTTTCGCCGTACTTGGTGGGCGCTACCCGGCGGCCGATCCAGCCAGCCACGTTTTCGCCGCCGTGGTAACGGGCAGAAATCATGATGTAGCGGGCGCATTCGTACTCGGCCACGCCGCACAGTTCGTCTCGGAATGATTTTTCGTCTGGCTTCCCATCTGTTAGCCACTGCAGCACTTCACTTCGTTGCTCCGCACGTGAGAGTACGATACGCCGGGCTTTCGCGCCAGCCCGCAACATGGTTGGCCCGCCGATGTCGGTTTTTTCTATGACACTCTGGAGTGTGGCATTGCCGCTGGCAATTTCTTCTTCCAGTGGGTACATATCTACGGCGACGAGGTCTATAAACGGTATGCCGCGGTCACGCAGTTCCTGTAAATCCTCTGGTTTGTCAGCGTCGGCCAGCAAGCCACTGTGAATCTCGCGCGAAAGCGTCACGACGCGGTGCCCCAGTATGGCCTCCCCGCCTACCAGTTCTGCTACGTCTGTCACTGGCACGCCGGCCTCGGCGACAACCTTTGCGGTGCCTCCCGAAGATATAATGTTCCAGCCCAGCTCGTGTAGTCCCTTGGCAAACTCTGCTATCCCGGTTTTGTCGTACACCGAAAGTAGCGCGTTTTGGTTGGTTTTGAGTAGGTGTTGGATAGACATCGATGCTCCTTTTTAAATGTCAGTTTGTTGTAACTCAATCATTTGATGAGAAGGGGCTCGCCCCTTCTCGGGTGCAATCATCGCTTCGCTTGATTACAGCCCGCCTTCCCCCGGCTCACTTCGTTCGCCGCCCGCGCTACGCACGGGTTCGCTCGCGCCGGCGCTACGCGCCGGTTCGGGCACTGACGTGCCCTCATCGCTCAGTGAACTCAGACCTCCATGTCCTCCGAAGCCTTGGGGAAGGAGGGTGCCCTTTGCTCTTCGCTCTACTGCAGCCCCTCTTGACTCATGTCTCATGACTCTTGACTCTTTTCTACCGTCCAGTCATGGGCGTTCACAAACATCCGCAGCCACGGCGAATCTTCGCCCCACTCGGCCGGATGCCAGCTAAGCTGGCGAGTCATGAAGGCGCGTTCGGGGTGCGGCATCATGATGGTGGCGCGGCCGTCCGGCGTGGTCAGGGCGGTGATGCCCTCCGGCGAGCCGTTTGGATTCGCAGGATAGGCTTCCGTGGGATTGTGATGGCTGTCGACGTACTGGGCGGCAACGAGGCCGTTTTTCACCGCGGATTCCCGTTCTGCCTCAGATGCAAACGCCGCGTAGCCTTCGCCGTGGGCGACCGGAATGGGCAAAACCGAGCCTTCCATGCCCGTGAAAAAGATAGACGGCGATGTGTTCAGCCGCACTTGCGGCAAGCGGGCCTCAAACCGTTCGCTGCGGTTTTGCAGGAACTTTGGCCAGGTTTCGGCGCCCGGTATGAGTTCTTTCAGTTCGGAGAGCATCTGGCAGCCATTGCAGACGCCTAGGCTAAAGGTGTCGGGGCGGGCAAAAAATGTTTTGAACTGGGCGCGGAGGCGTTTATCGAACAGGATTGTTTTGGCCCAGCCACCGCCGGCACCGAGCACATCGCCGTAGCTGAAGCCGCCACAGGCGACGAGGCCGCTAAAGTCAGCCAGCTGTGCAGTGCCAGTGATGAGGTCGTTCAGGTGGACATCTACGGCGGTGAAGCCGGCGCGGGTGAAGGCGGCGGCCATTTCTACATGGCCGTTGACGCCTTGTTCGCGGAAGATTGCGACTTTAGGGCGGGTGCTTTCGAGTCTCGAGTCTCGAGTCTCGAGTCTCGACTTTGTGCTGCTGACTGACCAATCCGCGACTCGCGACTCGCGACTCGCGACTCGCGGTTTTAGGCCAGGGTCATCGTTGTCTAAAATGGCGGCGTATTCTTCATCGGCACAGGCTGGGTTATCGCGCAATTTTTGTATGCGATAACTGGTCTCTGCCCACCACTGTTCCAGCTGGGCGCGAGTATTTTTGTAGACCACTTTCTGGCCGTCGCGGAAAACGAGCTGTTGATCTTTGGTCGGCCTGCCGAGTCTGGATGCGCTGCCGCCAAACGCCTGGGATACGGTTTTTTCATCTGTTGCCTTCACTTGGATGACGACGCCGAGCTCTTCATTGAACAATTTTGCCAGCGAAGCAGCACTGTCATTCCGAGCTTGTCGAGGAATCTCGTCGGTAGTCTTGCTGGCGGGATCCCTCGACTGCGCTCGGGATGACACCGGGAGTGACGCCAGGTCGATATCAAGTCCGCAGCGGCTAGCGAAGGCCATTTCGCAGAGGGTGGTGAAAAGGCCGCCGTCGGATCGATCGTGGTAGGCTAGGAGTAAGTTTTTAGCTTTTAGTTTGTATATTTTAGTAAAGAATGCCTTAAGAATACTTGGGTCGGCGTCTGGGGTATTGCCGCCGAGTTCGCTGTGGGCTTGGGCGAGCGTAGAACCGCCCAGGCGCGTTTGGCCGCCCGCGAGGTCTATGAACATCAGCACCGAATCGACGCTGGTGTCGAGCTGCGGGGTGAGTGTTTTCGTGACGTTAGCCACTGGGCTGAAGCCAGTGATGATGAGGCTCAGCGGTGAGGTAACCGACTTGGCTTCGTCGCCGTCCTGCCAGGTGGAGCGCATGCTGAGGGAATCTTTGCCGACCGGTATGGTGATGCCGAGGCTCGGGCAAAACTCTTCGCCGACAGCATGCACCGTTTCGTACAAGGCCTGATCTTCTGCTCCTACCCCGGCTGCGGCCATCCAGTTGGCCGAGAGCTTGATGTCGCTTAAGGCTTGGATGTCGGCCGCGAGCATGTTGGTTATCGCTTCGGCGATGGCCATGCGCCCAGAGGCGGGTGCGTTCGTGATGGCCAGCGGCGTGCGTTCGCCCATAGCCATGGCCTCACCGGCGTAGGTGTCGAATGCGGCGGCAGTCACCGCGACATCGCTGACGGGAACTTGCCACGGACCGACCATCTGGTCTCGCGCCACCAGGCCAGTCACAGTGCGGTCGCCGATGGTGATGAGGAATTTTTTGCTGCCTACGGCCGGCATGTGCAGGACACGCTCGACGGCATCCTCGACACTAATGTTTTCCAACCAGCCCTGATCAGACACTGTCATTCCGACCGGAGCCGCAGGCGAAGTGGAGGAATCTCGTTTGTCCTGCATCTGGCGGGATCCCTCGACTGCGCTCGGGATGACAGGGGCGGTTTTACGGGTGAATTCGCGGGTCATTTTGGGGGGCTTGCCGAAGAGCGTGCTCATGGGCAAGTCTACCGTGTCATTGCCGAGTAAGTGGTCGTGGACGACCAGCCGATCTTCATCTATAGCGGTGCCGATGACGGTGAATGGGCAACGTTCGCGCTGGCAGATTGCCGCAAACCGGTCGACATCACCGGCGCGCAGGCCGATGACGTAGCGTTCCTGGGCTTCATTGCACCAGATTTCCATGGGCGACATGCCGGGATCGGCATTGTCTATGTCGCGCAGCTCGACTTCGGCGCCCAGTCCGGCATCGTGGACGAGTTCTGGCACGGCATTGCAGTAGCCGCCGGCGCCGATATCGTGGATCATAACGATGGGGTTCTCGCTGCCGCTGGCCCAGCAGGCGTCGATGACTTCTTGAGCTCGGCGTTCCATTTCGCCGTTGCCGCGTTGTACCGAGGCGAAGTCTAGGTCAGCATGACTGGCTCCGCTCTGCATGCTGCTGGCAGCTCCGCCGCCGAGGCCGATGAGCATGGCTGGGCCGCCGAGAATGATGATCTTATCGCCCGACTGCAGTTTTCCCTTCTGGACGTGCTGGTCGCGGATGTTGCCGAGACCTCCGGCAATCATGATTGGCTTGTGGTAGCCGCGCACGTTCTGACCGTCGTGCTGCTGGTAGGTGCGGAAGTAGCCGGCCAAGTTCGGGCGGCCGAATTCGTTGGCAAAGGCGGCGCCGCCCAGCGGCGCTTCTATCATAATATCCAGAGGTGAGGTAATACGGTCGGGTTTGCCGTATGGTTTTTCCCATGGCTGCGCTGCGCCTGGCAGGTTCAGATTCGACACGCTGAATCCGGCTAGCCCCATCTTGGGTTTGGCGCCCCGCCCTGTGGCGCCCTCGTCGCGGATTTCCCCGCCCGTACCAGTCGCGGCACCGGGAAACGGCGCAATGGCGGTCGGATGGTTATGCGTTTCCACTTTGATGACGGTGTGGATAGGCTCCTGATGGTAGCTGTATTCGTGCGTTTCGGGGCTCGGGAAGAACCGCCCAGCGGTTGGCCCGGCCAGAACTGCGGCGTTATCTGAGTACGCGCTGAGTACGTTTTGGCCGCCTTTTTCGTAGGTGTTGCGGATCATTTTGAATAAACTTTTTGGTTGTTTCTGGCCGTCTATGACCCAATCGGCGTTGAAGATTTTGTGGCGGCAGTGTTCGCTATTGACCTGGCCAAACATCATGAGTTCGGCGTCGCTGGGGTTACGGCCAAGTTCGGTGTAGGCACCCGCTAGGTACTCGATTTCGTCGCCGCTCAGCGCCAGTCCCTGCTCGGAGTTGGCTTTTTCTAGGGCGGCTCGGCCTCCCTGTAGCACGTCGACGATGACGAGCGGTTTTGGCTTGGGCCCGGCAAACAGCGCTTCGGCCGCCTCGAGCGAATCGAGCACGGCCTCTGTCATACGGTCGTGCAGCAGCGGTGCCACTGCGTCACGCTTGTCGGAATCGATGTAGTACACGGTGCCGCGTTCGATGCGTTTCACCTGGCTGAGTCCGGCATTGTGGGCGATGTCGGTGGCTTTGCTCGACCACGGCGAGATTGTGCCTGGTCGTGGCACCACCACATAGACGGATCCAGCCCGCTTGCCGGTATACGGCGTGTCGTAGGTGAGCAATTTGGCAAGCTCGGCTTCCTCCTGGGCGGACAGTGCTGCGCTGGTATCGACAAAGTGAACAAATTCGGCACTCACGCTGCGCACATTTTTGTCGAGCTTCTGGAGACTGCCCAGCAAACCCTGTGCCCGGAAACTAGACAGTGCATTCACGCCTCCATACGATTTCACTACCGCACCTCCAGGGTGTCAGCCGTAAACGTAAGATTCTTTGGCCGTATGATTACCTGTTTTTCACCTCGTTTGACCGTACCACCCCTGATGGCTTTCAGCCCATTTTCTTTTGCCAAGCTTATGACGGCCTCGGCTTGAGGGGCTTCTACGAACAGTGCGAACCCGACACCCATGTTGAAATTGCCATACATTTCGCTGTCATCGACCCCGGCCTCTTTCTGCATGTGTAAAAATTCTGGCTGCGGGTCTAGGACGGTGTCGATATCGTACGTGAATGCAGCACTTGCGCGCATGAGTTTGCGCCAGCCGTGGCCAGTGACATTGACCATGTAGTGCGGCACGATACCCGCGCTAAGTACGCTGCGGACGAGCGCTACATATAAATGCGTTGGGGTGAGAATGGCCTCGCCGAAGAGTTTTCCATTCGCGAGCTTCGTTTCATACAGCTGCGGGTTTTTTTCGTACAGGTGCCGGACAAACGAAATGCCATTGGCGTGTATGCCGCTGCTCTCAACGAGGATTATGGCATCGCCTTCGGCCAGCGTATCCCCGAGCACGAGCCGTTCTTTGGGGTTGATAATGCCGACGGCTGAGCCGCCGAGGTCAATCGTGTCGGGGTTGATGATGCCTTTGAGCGCGGGTGTCTCGCCGCCGCCCCACGCTGCGCCGATGGCATTGCAGGCAGCCGCCCAGCCATTCACGAGGTCAGTCGCGCGCTCGCGGTCGTTCATCCAGGCACCGTCGCCGAGCGCGAAGTAGGCGTTTACGACCTGCGGCAAAGCGCCGACCACGATGAGATCATTGACTATCATAGCCACTGTGTCCTGTGCCAGACTGTCGTAGTAGGTTTTGCCGGTGATTTTGCGTACGGCGTCTGCCACGAGGTTTTTGGTGCCAAGTCCTTCAATGACAAGCGCGCGGTAGACATCGCCCTCTTCCCACACATAGGCAGACTCGCCGCGGCTAGCACCAACTTCATTTGCGCTAAATACGTTCAAATTTGATGCTGTTGAAAGTGCAGCCTTTTGTGCTAGTACCTTCACCGGATCCATGGCGCTATAGTCCACTCCAGTGTGTGCATAGGTTGGTGCTAGCTTTGACATCATCCCTCCTTTTTAAATCACGAAACAGTACTAACGTAAACATTGTTTTCGACACGTCATCTACGATACATTGTAACAAGAATAAAGTTGATTGCTATATACTCCCTTGGCACTTCTATAATACTGGAGGAAGAGTTAGTAAAAATTACGATAGTAAACAGAGCGATAGGCGATCGTTTATAGTCTTAACCTTATCAGCTGAATCATCAGTAATCGGCTGCTTGAGCAATGCTATAAGTTCTTCGTATGCCACTCGGTCTCTTTTTAAGTGATCCTGACATAACTGTTTATAATGTTCCGCAAGACTCTTCAGGGCAGGTTCAGATTGCGAGCCGTCCGTATATGTCTTCCCCCAGCTATTAATGCGTAGTTGCTTCAGATCTTCATATCTAATGTGGAACTTTTTTGCACATGTAAAGCGAAAAATAAGGTCTGCTTCATCTAAGAGTATTAAGCTATCCAGGTACGTTGATTTGTTGAATGAATATTCAGTTTGAAGCCATTTAAGTAAGCTGCCGTTGTCAAGGATGTAGATTGATTTTGCGTAAAACATTTCCTCAAGACACCGGTCAATAACCGTGAGGAGTAACAGTATTTCTTTGGCGGCTCGTCTTGTTGTGTCGGGGCATTCCTGCAAAAACATTTCTAAACGTTCTATGGGATTCAGTGCGTCGAATTCTCTAAGGCGTGTCAGATAGCTCATCGTCATAGCTTGCTTAGTGAAGAGATTTCTCAAGGCTAGAATTAAGGTAGATAGCTTCAATCTCAACTTTTTCTGGTTGTTCGATTACATACATGACTTGCTGAGCCACATCATTCGCGTTCAAAGAGAGCGGACGTTGTCCTGGTGTTTTATGATTGAAATAGGTGTCCACTCTCCCAGGAGCGATAGTGGTTATATGGATATTGTGGCCATCAGTCTCTTTTCTTACGCAGTCTGAAAATAGCTTTAAGCCCGCCTTGCTAGCGCAATAGGCACTTGCGCCGCTAAAGCTAATTTTTTCGGCATCTGAGGAAATATTAATAATACGGCCAAAATTGCGCGCTTTCATTCCTTCAATAAAAACGCTAGTCAGAATAAACGGCGCAGTCAAATTGACGTTGAGCACCCTATGCCAATCGGATAGCTCAATCTCCTCAACAGGCTTAAATACCGAAGTACCGGCATTATTGACAAGTATATCGACTCCGCCTGTTGCGGCGAGTATTTCTCGGGCTGTCTTTACGGTTGCTTCAGGATTAGATAGGTCGCAGGTGTGTATTGATATGTCCGCATAACGGCTATCGTCGCCATCCCAGTTACGGCTGATTCCGACTATAGTGTATGCTCTTTTCGATTTAAGAAGTTCCAAAACTTCCTTACCGATGCCTCTACTGCATCCGGTGATAACTATAGTCGGTTTTTTCATATTGGTCTGAGTGCCTTATCTAATAACTTCATTATACCCGATGCATCATTGTTTCGTGCAATGAGAACAGTTTTGGAGTGCATGATTATTTTATGCTCGACTAAATCGTTTTTTTCCATTGCGTGCCCAGTTTCAACGCAGTCTACTATACAGTCATACATAGTTGGCACGAGTCCTTCGCAAGAACCCGATATCGTTTCAATATGGTAGTTTTTCCACCCTTCACTCTGGAAAAACGATTCCGCAATATGGGGAAATTCGGTGACACACCGGAGCTCTCGGGTATTGCCAATCGAAGCAAGAGAGCTCTCAGGGGGTGCAATTAGCGATATGCGGGTGTCACACCAGTCGAGCCGAATTATTTCTTTTACTTCCACACTACTTTCTACAACCCATTCTTGGAGTGTTATTCCATAATCAAGTCTTCCTGTCGCAACAAGACCCGGGATATCACGGTGTTTTAGGAGATAAATGTCTAAATTTTCAGAATAATTTGAATAATGAAGCCGAGCCGGATCAAACGATCCTGTTAGGGCGCGGATTATCATTTCTGAATGAGAAATATTTCTTCCCTTGGGTAAACCTATTCGCACAATTAACTACCGTATAGTTGTTGGTTACGAGCTTAGATACTATAGTATTACACATTATGACAGTTCCAGAAAATATGCCAGAACTATCTTTGGACTTATGTTCGTCGCGTACATTAGTCAGAGAGCTTATTAATCGGTGTATGCAAGACGATGCCCGCCGCACATTCGTTGCGGTAGTAGGCGGCTCGGCAACTGGCAAGACAAGTTGCGTAGTTCCGATGCTCATGGCAGGATATCCTGACAGCGTTACTTTTTCTGAAGACGATTATTGTATAGGCGAACATAAAAGCGCAGCGTTACATCAGGGAGTGGCGGATTTATATGTGCCGGAAGACTACGACCCAATCGCTATGTCTGCCGATGTAGCTCTGCTTAGAAAAGGTGAGCCAGTCGAAATTCCTCAGTACTCGTTTCGCGATAAAGATAGGCTTGAAGAAAAAAGGTTGATCTTACCCAGCAGAGTAACTTTTATCGATGGCTGTTATCTTTTACAGCCTCACGTACGCGATATTTTTGATATCAGTGTATTTATTGAGACTGATGACCATGCAAGGTTTATTCGGCATTTTCAGAGGCCGCGTCGGGGGAATTTACAGAATGACGCTAGTCGTATAGCAGAGTTTTGTGAGCAATCGTACGTGTGTTATTACAGGGAAATTGTCCCGTATGAGTCCTACGCAGACGTGATAATTAAAAATCCTTACTCACCCTCGCAGTCAAAGGGTTTGGTATTATCATGTGATGAATTATATCAATCTGGGGATGCCCGCCAAATTATATTGTATGCTCATCCGGCAATGGCTGCGTGTGAAGAGCTAAGGCTGACCGAATATCAAGACGGTATGCAGGTGCTGCAATATACAGCGGATAGGACCGTTTCCCAAATACCATCCGCTGAATACCGAGTCTCCCGCGAGGCGTATGCGATTGATCTTAGAAAGATTGGCTATGTTGAACTGGAACAAAGTTCGTGATATCTCTATGTGCGATGCAAGAACATAAATCGTTTCTTCATGTAACGAGATTGATTTTCCCTAAGATAGGAATTACGTCACGTAAATCTGACACGATCAGATCGGCTTGTGCTAGGTTTTCCGTTGTATTTGAAGAACTAGAATATGCAATGCAATACATTTTCGCTTTTTTTGCTGCACAGATGCCATTAGTTGCATCTTCAAAGGCTATACATTCTTTAGGGTCTACGCCTAATTTGATTGCTGCCAGCAGGTATGAATCTGGTGCGGGTTTTGATCTCTTCACGTCATCACCGGATACAATTGTGCTAAAATATTGGCTCATTCCGGAACGATCAAGAAGCAGCTCGATTCTTTTTGGGTTTGCAGAAGATGCGATTGCCAGAGGGAAGCCTCTTTCGAACAGGTGCTGTACTAAATCCAGAGAACCCTTAGTGGTTGGTATGAACTTTTGGGAGCTAAGGTAGTCAATATAGCTCTGTCTGCCTATTAGAATCAGCTCATCTATAGATTGATGAAGCCCATATTCTTCTGAAAGTACTGTCCATGTCTCCTTCGCATTTAAACCCCGCAAGCTTCGACTAAGTAATCTTGGTTTAGCCGAGAGTTTCCGTAAAAGATAGTCAGTATGCTTGTCATTCAATGGTTCGGTGTCCACTAGCGTTCCGTCAAGGTCGAATATAAATGCTTTCATTCGAATTAGCCGCAAGGTTGCATTAGTTAAGGTAGCCCTGCCAGCCTTGTTGTTGGAGTTTGGCGTCGGCTGCAGTGACGCTGTCGTGGAGGTGCTGGCGGAAAGATTGGTAGCGTTCGGCCAGGTTGCGGTCGCTGAGAGACAGGATTTCTATGGCAAGCAAGGCGGCATTTCGGGCACCGTTTTCGGGCATGGTCGCGAGTGGTATGCCGGGCGGCATTTTTACGTTTGACCACAGTGCTTCGTGGTCATGACCATCCCGCTTAACCGGCACAGCCAGTACTGGCAATAGCGTGTGCGAAGCAGTCATGCCCGGCAAGTGGGCTGACCCGCCCGCCCCGGCGATGATGACCTTGAGCCCACGTCCCGGTGCGTTTACGGCGTAGTCGGCCATGATTTCTGGGGTACGGTGCGCCGAAATCACGCGCACCTCGTAGGCGACTTCAAATTCGTCGAGTACCTTTGCCGCCTCGCTCATAACATCGAGGTCGCTATCTGACCCCATGATAACTCCGACTACTGGCTGACCCATACAGCCTCCTTTCTTATTAGAGTTAAGAAGTAAGAGATAAGAGATAAGAGGGCTGGAACTGAAAAGTGCGTTTTACTCTTAACTCTTATCTCATATCTCTTATCTCTGGCCATCATGCTAGCTCCTCCACTGCTGTTATGATTTGATTAACTGACGAAGTGAGCTTATCGGGCTTGGCGGCGACCAGTCTGTCTCGTGAAGCCATGCCACCACTAATAGATATCACTCGAATACCAAGCGCTCGGGCGATGCGAATCTCTTCTGGCGTGTCCCCGATAATAACGACATCGCTGTTGCGGTACTTGTTTCGCGTTAGAAACGCCTCGAGCCTGTGCTGCTTTCCTGTATGGTGTGCGGAATTTGTGTTGTCATTTGCTAGTACGTCAGAAAAATACTTCTCGAGCCGAAGCCGGGACAGCTGAAAGTAGATACCTTCCATTGTGTGGTTGCTTAGAATGATAGCATTTATGTTTCTACGTCTCAGCGTCTCTAATAGGCGGCGGGCCCCAGGACGAGTCCGTGCTTTTGCCGCTAACGGCTCGTATACTTTGTGGAATACAGGACTTATGTCGGCAGATTTCTCGCGAAAGACTACTGGGTCTACTCCAAGTTTCTCATATGCTTTTGAAATGGGGACTTCGTAGCTATCTCTCATTTGTTCTAGCGTAACGGGCGCGAGTCCAAGCATGGGTACCTCGCTTAAATTCGCTGCTTTTAGAACAGCGTGTGTATCATCGAAAAGCGTGCCGTTCCAGTCGAAAACGACGAGCTTGATCATGTGCGTACGCTCCGCTTACGCAGAGTTAAGGAGTAAGAGATAAGAGATAAGAGGGCTGGAACTAAAAAGTGCGTTTTATTCTTAACTCTTATCTCATATCTCTTATCTCTCGCCGTACTCATATGCTTAGTAGACTCCGGGCTTTTCGGGCGAGTTTCCGGGCGTTTTCTACGTCTTTTGCCGTGACCGTGATGTGGCCCATTTTGCGGTCGACTTTGGTCGGGCTTTTGCCGTAGAGGTGCAGACTTGCACCTGGGATGGCCAAAACATCAGGGGTGCCCTTCACCTGGGTTGAGCCGTCGCGCTCGCCGAGGATGTTTATCATGACGGCCGCGGGCACAACTAAACTGGTGTCGCCGAGTGGCAAGCCGGCAACGGCGCGGATGTGCTGCTCGAACTGGCCAGTGCGGCAGGCCTCGGTGGTGTAGTGGCCGCTGTTGTGGACGCGCGGGGCGATTTCGTTTACCAAAACACAGCCGTCTTTCGTGAGGAACAGTTCTATACCGAACGTGCCGGCGCCGCTTAGGAGTTCGGCGACTTGTCGGGCGACGGCCTCGGCTTTTTGCGTGACCTCGGCGGAAACGGGAGCCGGTACCAGTACTTCGGTACAGATGTTGCGCTCGTGGATGGTCTGGACTATGGGGTACAGCGCGACATTGCTGCGTTGGTCTCGGGCGACCATGACGGCCAGCTCGCGTTCGAAATCTATCAGTCCTTCGGCGTAGAGTGCCTTGCCTTCAAACTTTTTGAGCGCCTCGGCGAGTTCGGCTTCGGAGCGGACGACCATGTTGCCGCGGCCGTCGTAGGCGCCGTGGCGTGTCTTGACTATCATCTGGCCGCCAAAACGTGCCAGGGCATCCCGGGCGGAACTCTCCCCTGTTATTTCGGCGAATGGGGCTAACGGCACACCTTTTTCGAGTAAAAATTGTTTCTGGGCGAACTTGTCCTGGATGAGCCGGATGGTGGACGGCGATGGGTTTATGACTGCGCCGCTCTCTTCGAGTTTGGCTAGGGCGTCGGCGTCGAGGTGCTCTATTTCTACGGTAATGTAGTCTGCTGCCGCGGCAAGTTCCTGGAGGGCGGCCGAGTCGTACAGGTTTGCCACGATTTGGCGTGCGCCAACTTGTTCGGCTGGGCAGTGTTCGCCCGGGTCTACCACGACGACATCGAAGCCGAGGGGTTTGGCAGCGAGTGTCAGCATGCGGCCGAGCTGGCCGCCTCCTACAATGCCAATTACAGGTGTCTTCGCCTCTCCCTGTTCCATAGCTATGATTGTACCGTACATTTCTGCAAATTCACAGAGCCTTATGGCCGCCCGCAGGTGGTAAATGCCGGATTTCACCCACAGGGCGACTTCCTCTTTTGCCGGAAAAGAGGAAGCGAGAAACCTCGGCCAAAAGCTCCACTTCTCGGTGTCTTCGTTGCTCGTTTTGACAACCGACTCTGGCAACTCACTTGGTCAGGATTGCCCCCGGCAATCCTGACCTCCCTCAAACAACTCGCATCCATCAGACGAGTTAAGCATTACCCTCACTACCAACGACGCTTCGCTCGTGTCTACAAGAGGCCAAGACATTGGCCTCTTGGCCTGTCGGAAGTTGTAAAAGCTGACAACATTCGAAACCGGGAGCCTCCACATGGCCGTTCTTAGTTATATCCACCTCCACTAAAGCTTCGGTGGATGTTTCCTAGCGGCCTTCGGCCGCCTCCTGACTCTTGACTCATGTCTCATGACTCTTATCTCTTATCTCTTAACTCATATCTCGAGAATCTTGCCTCATGACTCACGACTCTAATGCATGTATACTAAGGTCATGAGCGAAGCGATTTTAGAGGGGACAGATTTCACATTGCCCGGGTGCGAAAAGGTGTATCACGGTAAGGTGCGCGACGTGTACGACTTCGGCGACCGGCTGATGCTGGTAGCGAGTGACCGTTACAGCGCGTTTGACCGCATACTGGCGAAAGTGCCGAACAAAGGCGCTCTGCTAACGGCGACCAGCCGCTGGTGGTTTGAGCAAACCGAGTCGATTGTGCCAAACCACATCATCGCCTACCCCGACCCAAACGTGGCCTACTGTCATAAGTACGAAGTGATTCCGCTGGAAATGGTGGTGCGCGGCTACATTACGGGCGTGACGAATACCTCACTGTGGCACACCTATTCCGAGGGTCAGCGCGATTACGGTACGTTTACCTTGCCGGATGGTCTCAAGAAAAACGACAAGTTGCCCCAGCCGGTGCTGACGCCGACTACTAAATTTGAAGTGCATGACCGGAACCTGACGCCTGCCGAAGCGCTCGCCGAGGGCCTGCTGAAGGACGAAGTTTGGGAGCGCGTGAGCGACATTGCACTCAAACTCTTTGCGTTTGGCCAAAAGACAGCCGAGGCAAAAGGCCTGCTGCTGGTCGATACCAAGTATGAGTTTGGTTTGACGCCAGAGGGCGAGATCATGCTGATAGACGAAATCCACACCCAAGATTCGTCGCGCTACTGGCTTGGTGAGACGTACGGCGAGCGGATTGCCGCGGGGGAGGAACCGGACAATTATGACAAAGAGTTTTTGCGTCTCTGGTTCAAGGAGCGGTTTGACCCCTACGCCGACACACCGGCGCCGGAAGTCCCGGCCGACATCATCGCCGAGCTGGAGCGCCGCTACCGGTTTGTCTACGAAAGTCTTAGGGGCGAGCCGTTCCCGGAGCCAAATACAGCAGATATCTTGCAGCGGATCGAAGGCAACCTGACCGAGGCTCTGAAGGAGTCTGCATGAGCCGTGTAGCTGCGGGCAATTATCAATTCTCACGTTTCAGTTTTCAGAAATTTTTCAAACTCCAATTTCCAGACGTCGCAGCATCACAGGCCGGTTTGAAAACTGCATATTGTCACTTTTCTGAAAATTGTGAATTGAACATTGATCATTCAAGCAAAGGAGTTTCTCATGAGCCTGCAATCACTTGACTTACCCGTCCCCACCGATGACAGCCGGTTTAACAGCATCGACCCGCTCGATGGCCGGTACTATGACCCGGAAATCTCGAGGTACCTTTCGGAACGCACCCGCGTCTTGACCCAAGCGCACATTGAGGCAGCGCTGGCTTACGGGTTGGCTGAGTTTGGGATTTGCAGCCAGGAAGTGGCCGAGCAGATCGATGCCGCAAGCCGCAAGATTCGCGTGGAAGCTGTGGCAGAAGAGGAAAAAACCACTCGGCACGATGTCAAAGCCATCGTCAACACCATCAAGCAGGAGTTGCCAGAAAGTGCGCAGCCGTATGTGCATTTTGGCGCAACGTCATACGACATTGTCTCGACGGCCATGAGCTTGCAGCTGCGCCGCGCGGTGCAGGAGCTGGTACTGCCGCGTCTTAATGCGCTGCAAACAACTCTCGCCGAACTGGCCGAACGCTATGCCGAAACTGTGCAGATCGGCCGCACCCATGGCCAACACGCTGTGCCGATTACGTTTGGTTACATGCTGGCGACGTATGTGCAGCGGCTGGGCGATAGCATGCAGCATCTGGACGCGCTGGCTGGTGAACTCAAGGGTAAATTCTCGGGCGCGGTCGGCACGTACAATGCCATTTCTGTTTTCGTCGATGATCCGCTGGCGTTTGAAAAAACCGTGCTGGGCTATGTGGGGCTGGAGCCAGCACCAGCGGCCACGCAGATCGTCCCGGCTGAAGGCTACATACGCCTGCTCGATGAGCTGGCCATTGCCGCGGGAGTTATGGCGAACTTGTCGCACGACATGCGAAACTTGCAGCGCAGTGAAATCGGCGAAGTCCGCGAAAAGTTCGAGGAAGGCCAAACTGGCTCGTCAACCATGGCGCACAAGCGCAACCCATGGAATTTTGAAAACGTCATCGGCATGTGGAAGCAAGTCACCGCTCAGGTGGTGAATGCCAACCTAAACGTATCGAGCGAGCACCAGCGCGACCTGACCGATTCATCCTCGGCCCGGTTTTACACAACCTCTTTTGCATTGGTTGCGTCTATGGCGAAGCGCTTGAACGAGGTGATGAGCAAGATCGAAGTCGACGAGGAAGCCATGCAGCGGAACTTGTACCTCACCAAGGGCGCCATCGCCGCCGAACCGCTTTACCTGCTGCTGGAAAAGTACGGCCACACCACGGCGCATGAGGCTTCCAAGGCACTCGCCCACGAGGCAATGGAGCGAAACGTCTCTCTGTACGAAGTGGCATCCCAGGCGGAAAGCATCGCTAGCTACTGGTCAAAATTCACCGACCCCGAACGCGAACTCATCCGCTCCCCCGAAACCCACTACACCGGCCTGGCTACTCAGCTGAAGCGGCTACAGTAGAAGTATATTCAATAAATGTAATTTACAAAGTAGACAAAATAGTGTATAAATTATTGTATTAGTATGAACCAGCCTAAACATCAAAATAGAGATGCGGTTATGGCTAGCTTGCAAGCGGAGGCGTCTATTTGGACAGGAGGAACTTATTTACGAGGTTCGCTCGTGAGGGATGAGCCGCCCTATGATGATGTCGATGTGTTTGAGGTAGGGTATACTACAACCCCGCGCCATCTTGTGCCGCATGCGGTTGACGGGGTGCGCATAGAGTATGCGACCTATACGCCCCCAGATCTCAGGCAGTATTTAGGGAACTGCCCCCGAAGTTGGTATATGCATTATGATGCCACTTCAATACATCCGACACCAGAGGCTGAAGATTTGTTAGGAGAGGTAGGTGCTGCCTATAAAGCAGAAGGTAAAGCAATCGATTACATTACATTTCTAGTGACTGAGGATACTCTAGGCGAGTTAAGACCACCGCATACTGATTCTGCATACGAGTTTGCAAAAAACCTCCCAGGTGGAAAACGTTCGATTATGCGAGCGGCAGCCATGCTTAGAGCCATGTATCCGGAATTCGAGCCTATGACTACCCCGCAAGTACTTGACGCTGCTGTCAGGGCGGGCATTTTGCCCGCACAAGCATCTGTGGCTGTTCATAAAAACGCTGAAGCTTTATTGGCCGTGCATAAAGATATCGGTATTGCAACGGGAGTATCAGAAGAGAATGCTGTGTGGGTAAGGCAATTGCGAGAGCAAATGTTGCAACATGTTGCACCGAGAGTGGGCTCAGCTGTCATGGGAGCGATCGATGCTGGTCTCCATAGTAAATCAGGAGCTCAATTGAGCGGGGCAACACGCACTATACACGCAATTGGAGAGCCTTGGAGGCGTTGGATTGTAGCTCTGACTCTTGCGCAAAACCCCTGGTTGCCAAATGGTGCACGTGCAATGCTCAGCGATTTATTTGCCGGATATTCGGGTACCCTAATTAACAGATGTCTAGAAAATGCCAGCAATTTTGCAGGAGTAACCACTAACTGATTTGGTCAAGATCTTGCAGCAATATAAGTAGATGTAAACAACATGAATGCGCCGAGGGCTTGGGTGGCTGTGAGGCCTTGGTGCAGGAAGAGCCAGCCGATGATGACGGCGCTGAGGGGCCAGGCGAGTTCTAGTACGGCGGCGCGGCTGGCGGCTACGCGCTGCAAGCCGTAGTAGTAGATGAGGAGCGCAACAAGACCGGTGCTGAAGGTGATGGCAAGTAGGTAGAAAAATTGCGTTTGAGAAATTTGGCTGATTGCGCCGGCAGAATGTGACGCGCCGACGAAAAAGAGCGAAATTATGGCGGTCAAGCCAAACCGCGCGGCCGTGACGTGGGGGTATGATGTGCCCTTCAGTGCGTACTTGGAAAACGCTGTGCCTATGCCCCAGCAGGCCGCGGCGCCTACGGCAAATAGCGCCGCTTTCACTGTCCCCTGCCCGGTCGCAAGATTGACGCGAAGATCCGGGAACGACACCAGGTAGGCACCGGCCAGCGCTAGCGCCGTCAGGCCCAGAAAGCGAGCCGTCAACCTTTCGCGTAGTAGCAGCGTCGCAGCGGCGATGGCAAAGACGGGATTTAGCTGCTGCAGCAGTACCACCACCGAGAAATTGATGAAGTTAATCTGCCCAAGCGCCGCCGTGTACAGGATGGTGCCGAGTGCGCCGGATAGTAGTGCTACTACCCCCATGGCCCACCACTGCTTGCGAGTGAGCTCCTTAAACTTCGTACGTGTGGACCACAAAAACGGCACCAAAAAGACCAAGCCGAGCATATGCTCGTAAAACACAATGACCGATGGAGGCAGGCTGTACAGGTTGCGCCGCAGCAAGCCATCGACACTCCATAGTAATGCCGCCAGAATCACTGCCAGCGATCCAGCATGAGCTAGTTTTTTCATTAGGTATACCCTTTCTACTGCGAAGTGCAGTAACTCGATTTCTCGAGCTTCCGACTGTTACGGCCGGTGAACGAATTGCACGTTCTCATCCCCGCCGTGGCGGGGTCGACGACTTCAGATCTATCGATCCATCACGTCCGATTGGCGAATCTCACGCCACCCTGGTTAGTTTACCCATGTATCCTATCACACAATTCCCACTTTTTCGCTAAGAAATACACCAAAATAGATTGTCCGGCCGGACAATCCAAAATAACATCGAAAGGTGTTATGGAAGAATATGAACCAACAACAGGCTACATTACTTGATAAAATATCTAAATAAAATGTCCGGCCGGACAATCTATTTTGATGCTTTGGTAATTATGAGAGGGATGATGAAGCGGAGGTGGAGCGAAACCCGTTGTATGTTTTGCAATATTTTGATAAAATAATCCAATTATTATGATTTGTGCAGAAATCGAGCCACAACCACTGTTTACCGAGAAATTCTTGTCTTTTTACGACCCAAACCAAGACTTTGCAACTGATGAACATCCTGCGCTACTAACATGGCTATGTGAAGGTAGAAGTGATGCAGAAGATTTGGTCCAAAAGGTGGATCAGGGCGTGCGGGTACTTGCAAAAGAAATGGCACATGCATTGCTGATTACACCTGATAACCTCGAGAATGCGCAGGGGCTCGGCCTCAACAATGAGGAGCTAGAGATCATCGTGGCAGAGACGATTTTTGACGCCAAGTCGACCGTGCAGAGCATACGGAATGCCGTACGGCTCATGAAGCAGCACAATCCACAGATTGCCGAGCTCGCAGAGAGTGAGGATCCCAAAGAAATCATGCTGCACGGTGCGATGGCAAGTGTACTCGCGCATCGTAATCAGAAGCCACGTGAGAACGGCGATGAGTTTTCTGAACACCCCAGAGCGGCTGTGGCAGTCATCGATATTGCGACGCGTCGTGCTTTTCGCCAACGCCGCCTACCACCCGAGGACGTAGCATACAAAAATCTTACAGCATACATCGCCTATCGTCATGATGGTGCCCTTGAAGACATGATGTCGAGTAAAGAAGGAGAGCGCAACAGGTCATTCCTTAGACAGGGTGGCCTCAACATTACTCCGCTGGTTGACTACCTGTTGCTCCAAGGACTTGACGAAGACGAGCGGGTCGCATACTATGTCGCGACCGGACTGGTGCGATTGACAAAAACAGTTGGTTTAAGCGGGCGTCGTGAATGGAATCCGTATATCCGTGAACTGTCTATTCCTGCACCCGAAGCACCAGAGGATTATGAAGGGCTGGTAACACTGGCGAAGCGAGGTGAAATGCATCACAACGCTAGTCTTGATAAGAAGAAGCCGCCGAAACAACGAGCAAACGAAAGTGGTGAGCGCTTTACTGATCGCAAAGAGCGCCATATGCGCAAAGAAGAAGATTATCTTTGGGCCGACAGCGAGCTGCGAGACTATCTAAAAAACCCGCTCGGCTTCCCGACGCTTGTCGGTGCAAAGATTAAAACAGTTCGGAAAGAAGACCTGGGTAATTACCTCAAGCGCCAAGATCGACTACCGGCACTACTCACGCGAGAAGTCCTCCTTAACGCATACGATGAATCTGTTGCTGCCTAGATAACCCATTACAAGCACTGGTGCCCGCAGCGAAAGTCCGCTAGACTAATATATGACGGATGGAGGAGTCTAGGGTGAAATTTATAGAGAAGTTACGGGCGTCCGCGGTGAAGCATGACTCGCTGGTGTGTGTGGGGCTGGATAGTGATGTGGCGAAACTGCCGGCGGGGGTTGACCAGCTTGCCTTCAACAAAGCCATCGTAGATGCCACGCATGATTTGGTGGCGGCCTACAAACCCAACACGGCTTTTTACGAAGCCGCCGGTGCCGCTGGCATACAGGTGCTGAAAGACACCTGCGATTACATCCGTGCGCAAGTCCCGGACGCGCTCATCATCCTCGATGCCAAACGCGCCGACATAGGCAATACCAACAGCGGCTACGTCCAGTTTGCCTACGACTACCTAGGTGCCGATGCCATTACCCTGCACCCCTACTTGGGCCGCGAGGCGCTCGAGCCATTTCTGGCCCGCGCAGATAAAGGCGCAATCATCTTGTGTCGGACGTCCAATGCTGGAGCTGGTGAATTCCAAGACCAGTACGTAGACGGCCATAAACTGTATGAGCATGTTGCCCGCATGGTCGCTAAGGACTGGAACGGCAACGGTAACTGTATGCTCGTGGTTGGTGCTACCTACCCCGAGGAAGCGCGCGCCATCCGTGAAACGGTCGGCGACGACGTGTGGTTCCTAGTGCCAGGCGTCGGCGCGCAGGGCGGTGACGTGAAAAAGCTCATGACGGCCGCCCAAGACAGCCGCGGTACAGGCCTGCTCATCAGTTCTTCCCGCGACATCATATTTGCGAGCAGCGGTGCTGACTTTGCCGAGGCCGCCCGCGCAAAGACAGAACGCTTACGAAGTGAAATTAACTCCTACAGAAAGGGCAAATGAAGTGAATGTACTCGGTGAACTAGAAAAAATTGGCGCCGTTTTCACTGATAAGCATTTTGTCTATACCAGCGGCAAGCACGGTACGGGCTATATAAATATGGACATGATGTTCCCGCATACCGAGCTGGTTGCAGAGATTTGCCGTGAGCTGGCTGCTCAGTATGCTGGTGAATTCGATACTGTCGTCGCTCCGGCGACCGGCGGTATTGTCCTAGCGGTCCTGACTGCCCGTGAATCCGGCACGAAAGGTGTATGGGCAGATAAGGATGGTGACGGCGGATTTGAGTTTGAGCGCGCCGGATTCATGCAACAAGTAACGGGCAAACGCGTACTGGTGGTCGAAGATTTATTGACCACTGGCGGGTCGGTCGAAAAGGTCTGCCGTGAAGTCGAAAAAGCTGGTGGCATAGTCGTGGGCGTGAGTGTGGTATGCAACCGCGGTGGTGTGACGGCAACAGATTTGGCCGTACCAAAGCTCACTGCGCTTGCTGAGGTATCGTTTATGGCTATGGATCCGGCGGATTGCGAAGCGTGCAAGCAGCACGTGCCCATTGTCGAAGATATGGGTCACGGCGATGACTACAAAAAAGCGCACCCTGATTATGCCGGCGGTTACAGTAAGCTTCAGGAGGTGTAGTATGCTATATGACCCGAGTAAAACGTTTGCAGACAATGTGGCGGAGGGCCCGTTTGATATCGAGGCCAAGGATTACCGTGACCCGAGTGAGGAGCCAAAATATACGTTTCTGGGCTTTCCCATAAACTTCCCGTTTGGTATCGCCGCCGGTTCCCTGCCAACCTCGCGGCACACTGCTGCTGCATTTCGGCTGGGCTACGATGTGGTGGTGTACAAAACCCAGCGGGCGCATGAATTCCCGTGCAACCCCTACCCAAATGTTTTGCCGCTCACGGTCGATGGTGATCTGACGCTCGAAAAACTGCAGAAGCCACTCGTTGCTGCCAAGGACTATCCGGACGATCTATCGAAGCTGAATATTACGAACTCGTTTGGCGTGCCATCGCCTGATCCTTCTGTCTGGACTGCGGATTTGCCCGCTGCTGTTGCCGCCGCCGGCAAGGGTCAGTTGCTGATCATGAGCGTGGTCGGAACGATACGCGAGGGCTTTACGCCTCATGACTACTATGATGACTTTGCGAACGCTGCAGGACTTGCCAAGCGGGCGGGCGCCCATGTGGTTGAGATTAACTTGTCGTGTCCTAATGTGGCCAGCGAGGGAGTCATATGCTACAACCGGACTGCGGTGACGGAAATATGCAGACGAACCAAAGCCGCTCTGGGCGACACGCCGCTTATCATAAAAATTGGCTATTTCACCCAGGATCAGCAAAATACCCTTGAGGAAATCGTCCGGGATGTGGTGCCGTATGTTTCGGCGATAAGTGCCATCAACACATTGCAAGGCACCATCGTCGATGCAAACGGTGAGCAGGCGTTGCCTGGGCCGGGGCGGCTGAAAAGCGGCGTGTGCGGTGCGGGGATTCGGTGGGCTGGGCTGGATATGGTGCGGCGGCTGGATGCGCTGCGCAAGCGCGAGGGTTATAAGTACGAAATAATCGGCGTCGGTGGTGTCATGACGCCAGCGGATTGTGCCGAGTACCGCGCGGCTGGCGCCGATGTGGTGCAGGCCGTAACTGCTCCCATGTGGAACCCCCTGCTGGCGCAGGAAATCAAAGCTGTTGTATAACTGCGCGGTAACGCCCCTGTCTGCCGACAGGCAGGCCTGTCTGCCGATCAGTGAATGCGGGATTTCGCCCGCAGGGCGACCTCCTTTTCTTGCCGCAAGAAAAGGAGGCAAAAGAGCTCGGCCAAAAGCTCCAACTCTTGGCAGAACTGTTGTTCGTTTCTACAACCGACGCGAGAACTCCTCATAGCTACTATGCCACCGGCATAGTAGCTATTCGTCAAACAAGTCACGTCCACCAGACGAGGTAAGCATTACCTTATCACCAACGACGCTTCGCTCGTGCCTACAAGAGGCCAAGACATTGGCCTCTTGGCCTGTCGGAAGTTGTAGAAACCGACAACATTCTGGCCAGGAGTTTCCACATGGCCACTCTAGCTATATCCACCTCCGCCAAGGCTTCGGTGGATGTTTCTATAGCGGCCTTCGGCCGCCCCTACCGTCTACCGTCTACTCTCCACCATCCAACGTCCACCATCCAACCTCCCCCTACCGGTACTGCCGCAGGCGCTCGATCCGGGCCGCCGTGCTGGGGTGGGTAGAAAACATGCTGGAAAGGCCCCGCATGCTAAACATGTTCGTGAACATGAGGTGCGCAGTGGCTTGCTCGTTCGGGCGAGGCTGCAGACCGGCCATGTTGGGCTTGAAATCTTCCAGCTTTTGCAGGGCGCTGGCTAAGTCGCCGCCCTGACCTATCAGGTGTGCGCCGTGTTCGTCGGCGCCAAATTCGCGGCTGCGCGACACGGCCATCTGAATCATCATGGCTGCAAATGGTGCAAGGATAAGCATGGCCATAGAGCCGGCCAGGTTGCCGCCGTCATCGTCACTGCCGCCAAAGAGCGAGCCGCCCCAAAAGGCCATTTCGGCCAGTATGGATATGGCGCCACCTACGGCCGCAGCGATGGTCGAAACCAGCATGTCATAGTTTTTGACATGGCCCAGCTCGTGGGCGATGACGGCACGCAGTTCGCGCTCGTTCAGTATCTCTGTTATACCGCGTGTCACGGCCACTACGGCATGTTTGGGGCTGCGCCCAGTGGCGAAGGCATTTGGGATGGGCGTGTCGACAAAATACAGCTTCGGCATAGGCAGATTATCTTTGGTGGTCAGTTCCCGGACGGATTTTTCGATGTGGGCGTACTGTTTGGTGTCGAGCGGCACGGCTTTCTGCATCTTCAGCACCATGCTGCCGCTAAACCAGTACATGCCGAAATTCATAACCGTCGCTGCGATGAGCGCAATCACTGCCCCGCCCCGGCCGCCTAGCATGTAGCCGACAGCGAGGAACAGGCCGGTCAAAACTCCCAGCAGCAATGTTGTTTTCGCAAATGATTTCATAACTCCCCTTACTGTGCCAGTAGTATTCGTATTGTTCAATCGTACGCTGACACTGTACCACTAGTGTACATATTTAAGTCCAAAATTTCAATCGCACAACAGAGGTAATGCCTGTTGACATACCGTCCACATGGGAGTAGCCTAAGCATTAGTACAATAACATAAAAATAGCAAGTTTAATCTGATTAAAGGTAGATTCAAAATGAGCAAATCCGCAAAAATGATCCTAGCTTTCGCCTTAATCGTTAGTTTTGGGCTTGGTATGATCATGCATCGAAACTCGCCCGTAGATGCGGCGGCTGGTATCGTGACGGTTACGATCCAAAACAAATATATTTCTGGAAATGCCTACGTTGACGGCGCAAAAGGACGTATCACTGCACCAGGTATCGATTGTCCGGGTGATTGCAGCGAAACATATACTGAGGGCCAAACGGTTACATTTACGAGAACGGCAGAGCCCGGTTGGCGCGCGGAATGGACGGCAAGCTGGGACTGCGCGCCGGGAACGGGCGCATACGCGGCTACCTGCACGAAAGTGATAAAAGGAGATCAGCCATTGTATGCTGCCGGCTATTTCTACAATCTAGGTCAGTATTGGTCGCCCGACAGCGTGAGCTTGACCATTCAGAAAACGGGTACGGGCAGTGGAACGGTTAGCGGCAGTGGTTTTAATTGTGGCAGTGTGTGTACGGTAACGGTCTCCATGGGGGGCAGTGTAACCCTAGCCGCTACTCCGGCTGCCGGATCAACATTTGCCGGTTGGCAGGCCGGCAGCTACTGTGCCACTGGATATCCGGGAGGAAAGGGCGGCGATACGTCCACGGTTAATCCTTCTGCCAACTGTACGATAAATAGTATCTTCGGAGCTAGCGCAACGGCCGTTGCCAAGTTTGACGCAGTCCCTGGCTATACGCCCCCGGCGACAACGGCTCCAAAAACAAATACTACGCCCAGCACCACCACGTCGCCGTCGACGCCAATCAACACAGCGCCGGCAGCTGAGGTGACGGTGAAGGCAGATACCCCGCCATCTCTGAACTTGCAAATCAATGGTAAGGCCTATGACGAAAAAGTTTCACCCGAATTTCCAAACGGCAAGGCCGTGGTACTGAGCGGCAAAACGGTACCAAACGCCGTCATCAAGCTCTACATATTTTCAACACCGCGTGAGGCAACTGTGACAGCCGATACTGCGGGTGTTTGGACGTACACGGTAAGCGGCCTGGAGGAGGGTGCGCACCGTGTCGAAGCCCAAGTAACGGACCCGGTCACGAAGGTCACTTCTGCTCGGGCTAAGATTGCGGCATTTTCTGTTCTTAGTGCGGTAAGAACTGGAAAAACGGTTGTGTCGAGTCCAGCGAAAAAATCCAATTCCATCTGGGCAGTAGTCGCCGTTTTGGCGGTTGCCCTGCTGGCGCTTGCTTCGGGCGTTTGGTGGTTCGTGCGCAAACGCAAACAGCCAGTTATGCCCGACCAGCAAGCCCCGCCGAGCGTCGTGGCAAGCTAATTTCGTTTTGTTTTTCGATTAGTACGTATTCCTAGTAGTGTATCATGTCCGGTCATGCTCAAACAACGTTCGTAAAGTCTCACCCCAAATGCGACTTTCTCGTAACTTTCGCTAGCTCAAGTGTAGCAGTGTCTGGGTTTTGCTGGTAATATTGTTTGAACTGGGCCGGGGTCATCATGTCAGGTAGCCCCATGTGCCAACGTCTCTCTATGTAGTGCTTGGTGAATTCGTTGGCTTGTACTTGGAGCTTCGGAATGTCTTCTTGCCTGTATTCGCCCCTCGGGAAGCATTCATTCCGCAGAGCTTTGTTGAAGTTCTCAATGTGGGATTGTTCGTTCTTCTTGTAGGGTCGGCTGTAGCGGTGCCGTGCACCGCTTGTGGTAACCGCCTCGACGAACGATGCCTGGAATTCGCTGCCGTTGTCGGACTGATGGGTATCTACGGTACCGTAGAACTGCTTTTGAGCGGTAAAGGCCTGAGCACCCGTTGTCATTTCCAAGTTGTCGGCAATATACACGCTTGGTTCTTTAGTGAAGATATCTATGGCGGTGTAGGCGTAGACCTTGGCTTG